>NZ_ML136874.1 GCF_004009905.1 Lactobacillus xujianguonis | reverse complement strand
ACCAGCTTCTAATGTGTTTTTGTTCTTAACATCAGACTACTGGTCTTTTTGTTTTGGAGTCAAGTCCTAAAATGGATTTGACTCTTTTTAATTTGTAACTAAGCGTCACCGCAAACTATTTTACACTTAGCTATTAATCATGTAGGTCAAATGGTGCGTGACTATTTCAAGAATGGCAAAGAATTACCTACGCCTGATGTTTACTTGACGAAAAATGGCTATGAGATCAAGTCTGAGAAGGATCTTAATATTGTAGCAGCTTATATGATCTGTGGAATTCCTATGCCAGGCAATCTGAAGGTGAAAAAATGAGTCAAGAAATACTAAACGGAAAAGAGCTACGCCAAGCATTAGGCATTAGTACTACAACTTTTTACAAATTTAAAAAAGCTGGTATGCCTTATCATCAATTGCCAGCTAGCAGAGCTTATTTCATTTTAGATGAGGTTGAAAATTGGCTCGGCAAAGCAGGTTATCATATTGCTACAATAATTGCTTTAAATGCAAAATACTGGTAAAATAGCAGAAGTTTGGAAGTGAGATTATGGCAGTAAAGAAAGCCGCCTTAGCCTGCAGCGTTTGTGGGTCACGCAACTACTCAATCACCGCAAGTAAGAATCGCACTCAGCGTTTGGAATTAAATAAATTTTGTAAACATTGCGGTAAAAAAACATTACATAAGGAAACGAGGTAAAAATAGATGATTAAGTTCTTAAAGAGCGTTGGTCACGAAATGAAATTAGTTACTTGGCCAACTTATAAGCAAAATCGTCATGATACCGGGGTCGTTATTATTTCTTCAATCTTGTTTGCTGCTTATTTAGGTGCACTTGATTGGGCCTTCAGCATCTTGACTCAACACATTATGTAATGTGGTTTTTATAGTAAATTATCCAGCTGCGTGTTATAATAGTAGCAACGAAAGAAAACCTCTGTCAGAGGTTTTTTTGTTTGCCAAAAAATTAAGGAGAAAAATATGGTAGAAACTGCTAAAAAGCAATGGTACGTTTTACATACTTATTCTGGCTATGAAGATAAGGTTAAGTCAGACTTGCTTTCTCGTGCACAAAGTATGGGGATGCAAGACTACATTTTCCGAGTAATGGTGCCAGAAGAAAGTAAAGTTGAAAACGTCCGTGGTAAAAAAGAAGAAGTTGAAGAAAAGATCTTCCCAGGTTACGTTTTAGTTGAAATGGTGATGACTGATGAAAGTTGGTTTATTGTTAGAAATACACCTAACGTAACTGGTTTTGTTGGTTCACACGGTGGTGGTTCTAAGCCTTCACCACTTCTTCCTGAAGAAGTAGATCGTTTGCTTAAACAACAAGGTGCTCCTGCTAAGAAGCCGACTATTAACTTTGAATTGGGTGAACAAGTAACTATTACTGAAGGTGCCTTTAACGGCATGGTAGGTAAGATTACTGATATTCAACCTGATAAATATAAAGTTTATGTTTCAGTTGATATGTTTGGTCGAGCAACTACTGCTGAACTTGATTATGATCAAGTAAAGAAGCTTGACGCTGAATAAAAGTCAATAAAATATTGTAATTGCGGTTAAACGATGGTATCATACCATAGTACGTTTATTATTGTGGGAGGGGAATTAGGTAAATTCTCCATTTTAACCGCATCACGGAATCAAGGAGGTTTTGACCGTGGCAAAGAAAGTTATTAACGTAGTTAAGTTACAAATCCCAGCTGGTGCTGCAACACCTGCACCTCCAGTTGGTCCTGCTTTGGGTCAAGCTGGTATTAACATTGTAGGTTTCACTAAGGACTTCAATGCTAGAACTGCTGATCAAAAAGGCATGATTATCCCAGTTGTTATTACTGTATATGAAGATCGTTCATTCGAATTCATTACTAAGACTCCACCAGCTCCAGTTTTGCTTAAGCAAGCTGCTAAGATTGACAAGGCTTCTGGTGAACCTAACACCAAGAAAGTTGGTAAGGTAACCAAGGATCAAGTCAAGGAAATCGCTGAAACTAAGATGAAAGACCTTAACGCTGCTGATATCGAAGCTGCTATGCGCATGGTTGAAGGTACCGCTAGAAGTATGGGTATCGAAGTCGAAGACTAATCCTGTTATTTAGAGTTAAGTAACATATTAGGTGGGAGAGCTAGAAGAAAGCTCATTTGACCACATATACAAGGAGGAAATCACATGCCAAAGCATGGTAAGAAATATTTAGAAGCTGCTAAGAAAGTAGATTCAAACAAGTTTTACACTGTAGAAGAAGCTATGAAGCTTGTTAAAGAAACTTCATACGCTAACTTTGACGCTTCAGTTGAAGTTGCTTACAACTTAAGTGTTGATCCTAAGCAAGCTGACCAACAAATCCGTGGTTCACTTGTTTTACCTAACGGTACTGGTAAGACCCAAAAGGTTATCGTATTTGCTGAAGGTCCTCAAGCTGAACAAGCTAAGGCAGCAGGTGCTGATGAAGTTGGTTCTGACGAATTAGTAGAAAAGGTTCAAAACGGTTACTTGGACTTTGACGTTGTAGTTGCAACCCCTATGATGATGGCTAAGGTTGGTCGTTTAGGCCGTATTCTTGGGCCTAAGGGCTTAATGCCAAACCCTAAGACTGGTACTGTAACCATGGACATCGAAAAGGCTGTTAAGAATGTTAAGGCTGGTCAAGTAGAATACCGTGTAGACCGTCAAGCTGCTATTCACGCTGCTATCGGTAAGGTATCATTTACTGAAGAACAATTAACCGAAAACTTTGATGCTTTACGTGACGTTATCTTACGTGCACGTCCTGCATCAGCTAAGGGTCAATACATCAAGAGTGTTGCTGTATCAGCAACCTTTGGCCCAGGGATCAAGCTTGATCCATTAAACTTGAAATAATTATTTAAATTAGCTTAAGGAAGCACCTCGCAATGTTGCGGGGTGCTTTTTTTGTATGTTATCATTAATTGATTTTATAGCACGAAAGAGGAGTATTTTCATGCACAAACATTTTTGGCAAAAGATAACTATTATTTTATTTCTAGCACTAATCTTTTTAACTGGATGTAAAAATAATAGTTCTAAAATTACCATTGTGGGTTCAAGTGCGATGCAGCTTTTGGCAGAACAAGCAGGCAACGATTATCGCTTAACTCATCCTAGTAGTAACATTGTCGTTCAAGGTGGCGGATCTGGAACTGGTTTAAGCCAAGTACAAGCGGGAGCTGTTGAAATTGGAACCTCAGATGTTTTTGCAGAAACACAGCCAGGAATTAATGCTCAAAAACTACGCGACTACCGTGTAGCCGTTGTTGGTATTGTTCCGATTGTTAATAAGAGCACTGGCGTAAAAAACTTATCCATGACCCAATTACGGCAGATTTTCACTGGTAAGATTACTAACTGGAAACAAGTTGGTGGTAAAAATGAAACAATTACCGTAATTAATCGTTCTAAGGGAAGTGGAACAAGAAGTAGTTTTGAAAGTATTGTGTTACCTGGTGTAAAACCAATTCGCTCACAAGAACAGGATTCTAACGGTACGGTCAAAAAGATTGTTAATACCACGCCAGGAACCATTAGTTATATTTCTTTACCTTACGCCCATGATAAGAATATTCAGAAGCTGAGTATTGATCATGTTAAAGCCACTAATTCAAATATTACTACCAATAAGTGGCCACTTTGGTGTTATGAGCATATGTATACCAAAGGTAAGCCTAATAAGAGAACTGCAGCCTTTATTAAGTATATGTTGGGTAAAAAAGTACAGGAAGATTTGATTCCAAAAATTGGCTACTTAAGCATTAAAGAAATGAAGGTTGTGCGTGATAGTCAAAATAAAGTGGTAAAAGTAGGTAATTAAAGCTATGGCAAAAAATACTGAAGATTTAAAACAAGTTGTTGATCAAGCAATTGCTCAGCAAGAAGTACCTCATGTTAAATTAAATAAAATGGGGCCAAATAGTGTCGATATTAATCGTTTAACTAAGCCATCAAAAGAAACACGGCAAGAATATTGGGGTAAAGGCTTAACTTATTTTGCCATTATCTTAATTATTATTTTAGTAGTTTCGATTATCGGCTTTGTCGGCGTTCATGGTTTAGCAACCTTTTTTGGTAATCATGTTAACGTATTCCATTTCTTAACTTCGACTGATTGGGATCCCGGTGATGGGAAGAATCATGTTGGTGCAGCTGCAATGATTGTTACTTCTTTCTCAGTAACTTTATTGGCGGCCTTAGTTGCAACACCCTTTGCAATTGCTGTGGCACTTTTTATGACTGAATATACCTCTCAAAAAGGGGCTAAATTCTTACAATCAGTGATGGAATTGTTAGTTGGTATTCCATCAGTAGTTTATGGGTTCTTAGGTTTAACCATTATCGTGCCGGTTGTGAGAAAGCTCTTTGGCGGAACGGGTTTTGGGATTTTATCTGCTACACTAGTTTTATTTGTGATGGTTTTACCAACCATTACCTCTTTAACTGTTGATGCGTTAAAAGCTGTCCCAAAGCATTTTAGACAAGCTTCGGCTGCACTAGGGGCAACTCATTGGCAAACTATCCATAAGGTAGTATTAAGAGTAGCTACTCCTAGAATTTTAACGGCAATTATCTTCGGAATGGCCCGGGCTTTTGGTGAAGCTTTAGCTGTGCAAATGGTAATTGGTAACGCTGTTTTGATGCCAGCTAACTTAGTAAGTCCATCAGCTACTCTTACTAGCCAATTAACCAGTCAAATGGGTAATACCGTCATGGGAACTTTACCTAACAATGCCTTATGGTCATTAGCATTATTACTGTTGATTATGGCTTTAGTATTTAACTTCCTTGTACGTTTAGTAGGAAAGAAGGGACAGAAGTAAATGAATAAAGCAAAACGTAGCGATAAAATTGCAACTTGGGTCATTTATTTACTAGTTGCGCTTGTCGTCTTAATTTTAGCTGGTATCTTAGGCAATATTTTAATTACTGGTGTGCCACATTTATCATGGCATTTTCTAACTTCTGAAGCTTCTTCTTATCAAGCTGGTGGTGGGGTTAGAGATCAATTATTTAATTCGATTTATTTGTTAATTTTGACCACCATTATCTCTTTACCAATTGCATTAGGAGCAGCAATTTACTTAGCTGAATATGCCAAAGATAATTGGTTGACAAATTTGATCAGAACAACGATTGAAATCTTAAGTTCTTTGCCTTCAATCGTAGTAGGGTTGTTTGGTTACTTGCTCTTTGTAGTGCAATTTGGCTTTGGCTTTTCGATTATTTCAGGGGCTTTAGCTTTAACGTTCTTTAATTTACCAATTTTGACTAGTAATATTGAGCAAGCGATCAATGGGGTCCCACAAGCACAACGTGAGGCTGGTCTTGCCCTTGGATTATCTAACTGGAAGACCATTCGCGGGATTGTTTTACCTGCAGCCTTACCTGGCATTTTAACAGGCTTGATTTTAAGTGCCGGTAGAATCTTTGGGGAAGCTGCTGCCCTTATTTATACCGCTGGTCAAAGTGGATCAACGGTTGATTATTCAAATTGGAATCCGTTTAGTCCAACGAGTTTCTTAAATGTGATGCGTCCAGCTGAAACTTTAGCTGTTCACATTTGGAAAGTAAATACTGAAGGAATTATCTCTGATGCGACAATCGTTTCAGCAGCAACCTCAGCTTTGTTAGTAATTGTGGTAATTATTTTCAATTTAGCTGCCAGATATTTAGGTAATAAGTTATATCAAAAGTTAACAGCAGCAAAATAAAGGTGAAAGATGGAAACAACAACTAAAGCAAGCTATCTTGCAACTTTTAAACCAGATGAAGTAGCTTTAGCCACAGAAGACTTAAGTGTTTTATATGGTGGAAAAGTTCAAAAGTTATTTGATGCAAGTTTGCAATTTAAAAAGAATACAATTACAGCTTTAATTGGAGCATCAGGATCAGGGAAATCCACCTTCTTGCGGTCTTTAAATCGGATGAATGATCGGGTAGCCAAGATTAATGGCAAAATTATGTTTCATGATTTAGACGTTAATCAGCCCAATATTAACGTTTATGAATTAAGAAAAAATATTGGTATGGTTTTCCAGCGCCCCAATCCTTTTCCTAAGTCAATTAGAGAAAATATTACTTATGCGCTTAAGGCTAATGGTCAAACTGATAAACAACAATTAGAGCAAATAGTTGAAGAAAGTTTACGCGCTGCAGCTCTTTGGGATGAAGTAAAGGATAAACTTGATAAAAGTGCTTTGGCCTTATCTGGTGGTCAGCAACAACGTTTATGTATTGCCCGTGCTCTTGCAGTTAAGCCAGAAATTCTTTTGTTAGATGAACCAGCCAGTGCCCTAGACCCAGTATCAACTTCTAAGCTTGAGGATACTTTGAAGCAGTTGCGGTTAGAGTACACAATGATTATGGTGACTCATAATATGCAACAAGCTTCAAGAATTAGTGATTATACTGCCTTTTTCCATTTAGGACATGTAATTGAATACAATACTACAGCAGATATCTTTACCAATCCTAAAGGACAACTTACAGAAGAGTACATTCAAGGTAGTTTCGGATAAAGGAAAAAGAATGAAGGAAATTATTACAGCTGAAAATGTTAAATTAAGCTATGGCAATTATGAAGCCCTGCATGGCATTAATTTAAGCTTTCATGAAAAAGAATTAACCGCCTTAATTGGACCATCTGGGTGCGGAAAGTCAACCTTCTTACGTTGTCTCAACCGGATGAATGATGATATTGAAAATATCAAAATTACCGGAAAGATTATGTTTGAAGGGCAAGATATTTATAGTCCTAAGATGGATTTAGTTTCGCTGAGAAAAGAAGTGGGCATGGTTTTCCAACAACCAACCCCATTTCCGTTTTCGGTTTATAACAATGTCGCTTATGGTTTAAGAATCGCTGGTATTAAGGATAAGGAATTAATTGACCAGCGAGTTGAAGAAAGTTTGAAAGAAGCGGCAATTTGGGAAGAAACTAAAGACAATTTAAATCGCAATGCTCAATCCTTTTCTGGTGGTCAGCAGCAAAGAATTTGTATTGCTCGGGCCTTGGCTGTGCGTCCAAAAGTGGTTCTCTTAGATGAACCAACTAGTGCGCTTGATCCAATTTCAAGTTCAGAAATTGAAGAGACTTTAATGGAATTAAAGAAGCAATTTACTTTCATAATGGTAACTCACAATTTGCAACAAGCTGGACGGGTTGCGGATCAGACAGCCTTTTTGATGAATGGAAATTTGATTGAAGCCGGTCCAACTGAAAAAATGTTTATCGCACCTGAAAAGCAAATCACTAGTGATTACCTTAATGGTCGCTTTGGTTAATTAAGATGAGGTAAAAAGATGCACGAAATATTTTTAGATGAATTAAAGAAATTAAATACCCAATTCATGGAAATGGGTGTCTTTGTTAATGATGAAATTGATCATGCCACTAGAGCTTTTGTCGATCATGATAAAGCACGTGCTCAAGCAATGGTTGACGATGAGGAAAAAATTCCCCACGAATCACTTGATATTCAACAAAAAGCTTTGAAATTAATGGCGCTCCAACAGCCAGTAGCTACTGATTTTAGAGTAGTCATTAGTATTCTAAAGGCGACAACTGATTTAGAAAGAATTGGGGAAAACGCTATTAGTATTGCCTTGGAAACTATCAGAGTAAAGGGTAATCCTAGAATTCCAGAAGTTGAAGAAATTATTTCAAATATGACCCATAATGTTCGTCATATGTTGATTCAAGTCTTAACTGCTTATGTTCAAGACGATGAAAAAATGGCCAAAGACGTAGCTGCTAAGGATAGTGAAATTGATGAAGCATATGTAAAAGCCCGTCATTTGATCATTGGTGGGATTGAAAAAGATCCTAGTGCAGCAGTTGCTTCTTCAAGTTACTTTGTAGTTACGCGCTTGCTTGAGCGAATTGGAGACCATATTGTTAACTTAGCAATGTGGGTAGTTTACAAAACAACCGGTGAATTAAACGAATTAGCTAACCCAACTGAAGAAAAGACAATCTAATGTTATTTATCTAAGCAAGGTTTTTCCTTGCTTATTTTTTTGCAAAATTAAATTTTTGCTTGCAAAAGTTTAATTGGCTTGCTACAATAATTAATGTAAATTCTACCTAAGACTCGGGTGGCATGACGCCTCAAAATCCCGCCGAGGCCAGAAGATAATGAAGATTTTTATGCTCCATGTCTTTATGGCATGGAGTTTTTTTAGGCCTTATAGAATTTATTAGAGTAATTATGGAGGTGAAATCGATTGAGTAAAGCTGCTATTGCTGAAAAGGAAAAGCTCGTTGACGCTTTTGCTGAAGAACTTAAGGCTGCCAAAGCTATCTTAGTTATTAACTACTTAGGTTTGACTGTTGAAGAAGTTACTAACATGCGTAAGAAACTTCGTGATAACGACGTTAAGATGAAAGTTATCAAGAACACTTACTTAAGACGTGCTGCTGCTAAGGCTGGCATCGAAGGTCTTGATGATACTTTCGTAGGTCCAACTGCTGTTGTTTATACTGACAACGCTGACGACATTACTGAACCAGCTCGTATTGTTTCTAAGTACGAAGATGATTTTGATGTTATCGAAATCAAGGGTGGTATGCTCGAAGGCAAGTTGACTACCAAGGACGAAATCAAGGAACTCGCTGCTATTCCAGGCCGCGAAGGTTTGCTTTCAATGCTTGTTTCTGTATTGCAAGCTCCTGTACGCCAATTTGCATACGCTGTTAAAGCTGTTGCTGATTCTAAGGATGAAGGCTCAGCTGAATAATTACTGTAATTAATATCTAATTCTAATTTTTCGGAGGATATATAAATGGCTTTAGATACTGATAAGATTATTGAAGAATTAAAAGGTGCTTCAATTCTTGAATTAAACGACCTTGTAAAGGCTATTGAAGATGAATTTGACGTTTCTGCTGCTGCACCAGTTGCTGCTGCAGGTGCTGCTGGCGGCGATGCTGCTAAGTCAACTTTCGATGTTGAATTGACTGAAGCAGGTCAAGAAAAGGTTAAGGTTATTAAGGCAGTTCGTGACATTACTGGTCTTGGCCTTAAGGACTCAAAGGACCTTGTTGATGGTGCTCCTAAGAACGTTAAGGAAGGCGTTTCAGAAGACGAAGCTAACGACATCAAGTCTAAGCTTGAAGAAGTTGGTGCTACTGTAACCCTTAAATAGTTACAGCCCAACTGGGCAATTAAAAAATAAGCTCTTTGCTCTGCGCAAGGAGCTTATTTTTTGTTATTATTTATTTTATGATGAGTAAATATTATAAAAAACTAACCCGTCATCAATGGGTGATGGCGATTTTATCAGTTGTTTCCATTATTTTAATTATCCTCGATTTTGCTGCAGTCATTAGTATTGATGTGCCAACAAGTAAGTGGTTTTGGATTAACTCAGCGATAGTGATCTATTTCGCTATCGATTATTTCAAACGACTACATCAAGCTAGTGATCGAAAGGCCTTTGTTAAAAATAATATCTATGACTTATTATCGATTATTCCAATTGGCTTTTTATTCGTTGGCTTGAATATGTTTAACATGGTCAGCTTAGTTTCTGATTTGCGCTTATTGCGGTTGATCAGGTTGGCCGGCTTAATGGGAAAGCTAAAAGAGATTTTCCATACTAATGGTTTAATGTATGTTGTCTTTTTTACGATTACCTTTTTGCTGGTCGGTGCTGAAGCTTTTGCAATTACTGAACATGTTTCTTTAGATACGGCTTTTTGGTGGGTGTTATCTACTGCCTCAACGGTGGGCTACGACGCGATTTTTGGAAAAACGATTCCACCTCATAGTATTGTGGCTAAGTTTGTGACATTAGTCATGATGCTACTCGGAATTGGAATTGTGGGAATGTTAACTTCGTCAATTACTTCTTATTTAGTGCGCCGGACTAATGGTGCCAATACTTCACAAAATCATGATAATATTGAACTGATTTTGAAAAAGTTAGACAAATTAGAACAGCAGAATCAAACTTTGGCTGAACAAAATAAGCAGTTAGCAGCAGAAATTCAGGAAATCAAAGATAAAAGTAATGAACATGAATTTTCTAAGTTAAAGGACTGGCTCGAACAGAGAAAGGACAAGATTGATGACTAACGAAAAAAATCAAATGTATTTTGCAGCTAACCCAACTGCTAAACACGATGAACATCTTGTGGATTATCATGTGGATAAGATCGATTTAAAATTCACTACTGATGCAGGAGTCTTCTCAAAAATGCGGGTTGATTATGGCTCAGGTGTTTTAATTAAAGCCATGAAAGAGCAAACTTTTCCAGCTGGCAAAATTCTTGATGCGGGTACTGGTTACGGCCCAATTGGCTTGTTTGCAGCTAAGTTTTGGCCAGAGCGGACAGTTGAAATGATCGATGTTAATGAACGTGGACTAGAATTGGCTAAACGGAATGCGGCTTTAAATCAAATTAGTAATGTCAAAATTTATCCATCAGATGTTTATGCACAAGTGGATAAAAACACCAAATTCGGTTTAATCTTAACTAATCCACCGATTCGAGCAGGTAAAAAAGTGGTTTCGGCAATTATTGGAGAAGCAATTGACCATTTAACTGCTGGCGGCATTTTGTTAGTAGTCATTCAGAAAAAACAGGGTGAACCCAGTGCACGTAAGTTGATGACAGAAGTCTACGGCAACTGTGAAATTTTAGTAAGAGATAAAGGCTACTATATCTTAAAGGCAATTAAGGACTAAAATAAAAAGGACTAAAAAGCTGATTAGATTAGGGTTAGACTTTATAAAAGCGCTTTCTTTTATTAGATTATCTATTTATAATAAGAATATAGTATTTTTACGAGAGGATAATTGTTATGAAAAAAGCGTGTAAATATATTATTGCAGTTCTAATTGTGATCGTCGGTGTATTTATGTTAGGTCTGATTTCTGGAGATAATGAAACTGCTGCTCCTGCCGGGATTGCCGCTTTGTATTTAATTTTGTCAGGAATCTTTTTCTACCATAACTTTAGAAATCGGAAGATTAATAACTTGTAATGTAGCCTATTTTTAAAGGAACCGGTTAATACTATCCGGTTCTTTTTTTGTTAGAATGAATTAAAGACAAAATTTAGTTTAACTGTGAGGGTAAATAATGCTTTCTAGCGACGATAAAAAGAAGTACATGCAATTAGCCATTGAACAGGCAAAAACAGCTGAAAAGCAAGGAGAAGTTCCGATTGGAGCTGTAATTGTTGATCCAGATGGACAGGTGATTGGTAAGGGCTATAATCGCCGCGAATTAGATGAAGATGCGACTCAACATGCCGAAATGATTGCAATTAAGGAAGCTTGTAAGCATCTAGGAATGTGGCGTTTAATTGACTGTAGTTTGTTTGTAACTTTAGAACCATGTCCAATGTGTGCTGGTGCAATTATTAACGCTCGTATTAAAGATGTTTACTTTGGTGCACTTGATCCGAAAGCTGGCGCTGCTGGCAGCGTCATTGATTTATTTGCGGTGGAAAAGTTTAATCATCATCCTAGAGTAATTCGCGGCTTGTTTAAAGAGCAATCGAGTCAAATGCTGAAAGACTTTTTTAGGGCAATTCGCCAGAAACAAAAATTAACTAAATTACAGCAAGATGGTAGCCAAAAAGATTAAAATACGTTATCATATCTAGTGGGCAATGTTTGACCTCTGAATTGTGTCAGGACCGGAAGGTAGCAGCACTAAGGTTGCTCAAGCATGTGCCTTTTACGAGACAATTAACAAACTCTTAACTCTTTTAAAGAGTTAGGAGTTTTTTTACTAGGGAAGAGAATACATGGCTTATCAAGCGCTATATCGAAAATGGCGGCCGCGAACCTTTGATAGTGTCGTCGGACAAGAAGCAATTACTGATACTCTTAAAAATGCAATTAAACGTGGTACTATTTCACACGCTTTTTTATTTGCGGGACCGCGTGGTACAGGGAAGACGTCTTGTGCCAAGATTTTTGCGAAAGCTTTGAATTGTACAAATTTGCAAGATGGCGAACCATGCAATGAGTGTGAAAACTGCCTAGAAGCTGACCAAGGATCAATGCCGGATATTATGGAAATCGATGCTGCCTCAAATAATGGGGTCGATGAAATTCGTGATATTCGTGACAAGGTCAAATATGCTCCAACTCAAGGAAAGTATAAAGTTTACATTATCGACGAAGTTCATATGCTCTCACTTGGAGCTTTTAACGCTTTATTAAAGACACTCGAAGAACCACCCGAGCATGTAGTCTTTATTTTAGCTACGACAGAATTACAAAAAGTTCCAGCAACAATTATTTCACGAACGCAGCGGTATAACTTTAAGCGGATTTCTAAGGCAGCCTTGGAAAAGCGCATGAAGTATATTCTTGATCAAGAAAAAATCGCTTATGAAGATCAAGCAATTAGCGTAATTGCCCAAGTAGCTGACGGAGGGATGCGGGATGCCTTAAGTATTTTGGATCAACTCTTAAGTTATGAAAAAGGTAGTGTTAATTACGAAGATGCCTTGCAAATTACTGGTTTTGCGGCAAGAGAAAAAATTGAACAAATCTTGTTGGCTCTTTTAAATGAAGATACTGGAGCAGCGCTAACCGTCACTAGAGAAGTGTTAGCTAATGGTGCTAGCTCAAAAAATATCTTAGATGAATTAATTGATTTAGCTACTAACGCTTTAATGGTTAATAAAGCAGGTGATACTGAAGATGATGATCATTTTTTAACGCCTGAATTTGCACAAAAAGTTAAAGAAATTCCAAGTGAACGTTACTTTAACCTGATCACTTTAGCCAATACCGCGTTAAATGATTTACGCTATACTAATCAACAGCAAATTCCGCTAGAAGTATTTTTGGTTAGAGCTAGTCAAAAGCCGGCCGTAACTGAGACCACTAAAGAGGCAGCCCCTGTCGCTCCTGCACCTTCTACTAGCAACGCAGGTAATGCTGATTTACAAGCGGAACTGGCGGCTTTGAAAAAACAGGTCGTTGATTTAACGCAACAGTTAAGTCAAATTGCAAATGGCAAAACGGCAACTAATGTCAACCAGGTTTTTCATATGGATACGCCGGCTGCAGTTAAAAAGCCAAGTAAAACGCCAGCAGAAGTTGCGGCAGCTAAGACAGCTCGTAAACCGCGTAGACGGGTTAAGGAAAATCCAAGTCAAAATCGCAAGCAGGTATACCATGTTTTGGAAAATGCGACGCGTCAAGATTTGGAAACTATCAAAAATGTTTGGCCTGATTTACAATCGGTCTTAGCTGTTTCTGAAAGGGCGTTACTTGATGTTTTAGAACCAGTTGCTGCTAGTCCTGACCAAGTAGTCATGAAGTGTAAATATGCTTTATGGTTTGAAAAAGCAAGTTCCGATAGTGACTTATTAACCAAATTAACAGATTATATTGAAAAATTTGCTAAACATAGTTATAGTATCGTTTTAGTACCAGATAGTGATTGGTTAGCAGTTCGGAGTGAATTTGTTAAGAGTCACAAAGAGGAATTGCTAGCTAAAAAGAAGCAAAAAATTGAGGCAATTCAAGAAGAAAAAGCAGAAACTGAAGAAGCTAAGGACGATTCTGAAGTAATTAATAAGGCTAAAGACTTATTTGGTGATACAGTAAATATAAAAGATTAAAAGGAGATTTTAAAAATGAGTAGAAGACCTAATTTCGGTGGTATGGGCGGCATGAATATGCAACAAATGATGAAACAAGCAAAGAAGTTGCAACAACAAATGGCAGAAGAGCAAGAAAATATTACTGCTCAAGAATTCACTGGTAAATCTGCTGATGATTTGGTTGTTGCTACCTTTACGGGAGATCGCAAGTTGAAAGACTTAAAGATCAACCCTGAAGCCATTGATCCTGATGATCCTGATATGTTACAAGATTTAATTATTGATGCAGTTAACAAGGGGATTGCGGAAATTGATGAAGCAACTCAAGCTAGCTTAGGTAAGTACACGAAGGGTTTGATGTAATTGCAATATCCATTACCAATTGCGCATTTAATTGATTCTTATATGAAATTGCCAGGAATTGGGGAAAAGACGGCTACGCGTCTAGCTTTTTATACCTTAGATATGCCTGAGCAAGATGTGCAAGATTTTGCTAAATCATTAAAAGAAGTAAAGGAAAACCTTCACCAATGTTCAATTTGTGGCAATATTACTGAAAAAGATCCTTGTGAGATTTGTAGTAATCCTGCCCGTGATCAAACAACCATCATGGTTGTGGAACAGCCTAAAGATGTAATGGCTTTTGAGGAAATGGGCGAATATGATGGTTTGTATCATGTTTTGCATGGTGTTCTTTCGCCAATGGATGGAGTTGGCCCCGAAGAGATAAATATCAAGTCATTGATTACTCGTTTACAAAAGCAGGATCAAGTTAAAGAAGTAATTTTAGCTTTAAATTCTACGCCTGAAGGTGAGTCAACAGCGATGTATATCAGTAAATTGATTAAGCCAGCCGGCTTAAAGGTAACTAGATTGGCTGCAGGACTAGCTGTTGGTAGTGACATTGAATATGCCAACTCGATTACTTTAAAGCGCGCAGTGCAAGGAAGAACGTCTTTATAATGGCTATGAGAAAAAAAAATAAAATTAAAGAAGAGGGCGATCAAAGATTGATTGCTCTGATTGAAAAACTACAAAATCAATTGGCACTCCAAAAGGATCTTGATCAGACGACCTTAGATATGTCAGATGATAATATTATTGTGAGCAAGATTTTGCGCGCCAAGTATAGTTTTTTATACAATGAAGCACGCTATCGACACACAAGATTTAGTGGTATCACTAATGCCATTACTCAATAGAAAAGTCCCCTTGAAAGGGGCTTTTTTATTTTTGCCCGCAATTAATGCTCAAAGACTGTTAAAGTTAATGAAACTTCTGTAGAATAGACACATGGAGGATTTTATGAGAGGCTTTTTTATTAGTTTTGAAGGACCTGATGGTGCTGGAAAAAGTACAGTTTTGGAGCAAGTTTTAACCCAAATTGGTTCAAAATTGAAGACACAATATCTTGTGACGCGTGAGCCAGGTGGCTCAAAAATTGCTGAAAAAATTCGAAAATTAATTTTAGATCCTGCTAATCAAGAAATGAGTGCCCGGACAGAAGCTTTACTATATGCAGCAGCGCGGAGTCAACATGTTGAGGAAATCATTAAACCAGCTTTAGCAGCTGGAAAGTTAGTAATTTCTGATCGTTTTGTCGATAGTTCTTTGGCATATCAAGGAAAAGGACGCGATTTGGGCATTAGTGCAGTTAAAGAAATTAATGATTTTGCGACTGGTGGAATTGAACCGGATTTGACCTTATTCTTTGATTTAGATCCTAGAGTTGGTCTTAGCCGGATTGCTAAATTGCGACCAGGACATGAAGACCGCTTAGAGCAAGAAAAGCTATCTTTTCACCAGAAGGTATATCAAGGTTATCAAGAAATAGCCCAGAAATATCCTGAACGAATTGTCAGAATTGATGCTGGTCAACCATTAGAACAGGTAGTTGAAGCTAGTATTCAAGCAATTGAAACGCGCTTACCAGAGCTATTTTAAGAGGTGATTTGATGAAATTAATTATTGCAATTGTGCAAAAAGATGATTCTAACAAATTGCAACGTGCCTTTGTTAAAAATAATATTCGAGCTACTAAGTTAGCGACTACTGGCGGTTTTTTAAGTGAAGGTAATAGTACTTTTTTAATTGGGACGCCAGATGAGCAAGTAGATAGTGTTCTAGAAGTAATTAAAAGTAAGTCTGAAGCGCGAGAAGAATATGTACAGCCTAATTTAATTTCAACTGGCTTAGAAATGGATTACCCAGTGAAAGTTACGGTTGGTGGTGCTACTTGTTTTGTCGTGCCAGTTGATCAATTTAAGCAATTCTAATGATTGATATAAATAATATCGCTGCTAAGCAAGCAGCTTTTTTAAAACAAGCTTATGAAAATAAACAATTAGCGCATAGTTATCTGTTTGTCGATCGTGATGAAGTTCGGGCTTTAAATACGGCTTATTGGCTGGCCTGCTTATTTAATTGTACTGGTGAAGAAAAGCCTGATGGAAAGTGTCAAAATTGCCAGCAGATTCTATCAGGTAACCATCCTGATGTCTTACTTGTTCAGCCTGAAGGTAAGCAGAGTTTAGGGATTGATCAAATTCGGCCATTAAAAGAAGAATTGGCCAAGAGTCCTGTCGAAAGTAGTCGACGCTTCTTCTTTATTAATGAAGCACAAAAATTAACCTTGCCCGCAGCTAATGCCTTATTAAATCTGCTAGAAGAACCAGTAGCACCGGTTGTTTCAATTTTGATTACTAATAATGCGGATCAAATTTTGCCAACTGTGCGCTCTAGAACGCAAATTATCAATTTTAATGAAAATGAAGCAGTGGCAGGTCAGGATTTGCTTTTGGCTAACGGCTTTTCTCAAGACGAAATTGACGAATTAGGTGACACCAAAAAGTTTGATCAAGATATTAAGTATTTTTATCAGGAATTATTAGAAAAGAACAATTTATCTTTTGTAAGTGCACATCAGTTAGCTGATTTTGCAAAAACGCTTCCGCAGCAGGAGTATCTTTTGATAAAACTAAAAATGCTGGCACAAAAGGATTTAAGCCAAGAAAGTACCCGCTTAGCAGGAACGTATATGCTAAAATGTTTGATAGATGTTGATAAGATGCGGTTTAGTAATGTGAATTTTCGTAATTTGCTAGATTATCTCGCTTTACAGTGGAAACGGTAGGTGTTAAGGATGGATCCTTATTCCAAGTTGCAACAACTCCACAACTCGATGGAAAATATGACCAAAACGATCGAAAGTCTAGAAAATGATATTCTTGAGACTTTGAAAGAGAACACGGAATTAAAAGTTGAAAACCAACTTTTGCGAGAAAAGTTGGATAAGATGACTGCTAAACGTGATGAACCAGTAGCTAAGATTCATAGTGGTTTAGAGTCATTAAAGCAAATCTACAATTCTGGTTATCATATTTGTAATATCTACTATGGTTCACATCGTGATCCTAGTTCAGATTGTATGTTTTGCTTAGATATTTTGAATAATTTTGGTGAAAAGAAGAAGCGGTAAAGGACGGATAGAATGCAGCGGCAAAGTAGTTACAGTCAAGATACAGGTAAGCTATATTTAGTGCCAACGCCAATTGGTAACTTAGAAGATATTACTATTCGGGCAAAAAAAGTTTTGACGAATGCTGATTATATTGCAGCTGAAGACACTCGAACTAGTGGAATTTTATTAGAAAAAATTGGTGTGCATAACCGAATGATTTCCTTTCATAAATATAATTCTAAGGAACGGGCACCAGAATTGATTAAGTTAATGCAAGATGGGGCCGTGATTGCAGAGATTAGTGATGCAGGGATGCCAGTAATTTCCGATCCGGGCTATATTTTGGTCCAAGAATGCATCAAACATGACATTCCCGTTGTCCCTTTACCTGGACCGTCTGCTTTTGCGACAGCTTTGATCGCATCAGGCTTTGACGCACAGCCATTTACGTATTATGGCTTTTTGCCAAGAAAGGCTAGTGAGCAAAAGCCATTTTTTGAACAAATGAATCAAGCACGAGCAACTTCGATTTTTTATGAAGCACCACATCGTTTAGTTAAAACATTAAAAACAATGGCGCAAATTTTACCAGCAGAACGGCAAATTGTTGCTGCGCGAGAATTAACGAAAATTCACGAAGAATTTATTCGGGGCAGTGTAGCTGAATTGAATGATTATTTCGCTCAAAATGCCCCACGTGGTGAGTTTGTAATTTTGGTTTCACCGAATACAGAAGCGCCTAAACAACTATCTTGGCCAGAATTGATTACTTTAGTTGACCAACTAGTTGCAGCAGGCAATAGTAAAAAGGATGCCATCAAGCAAGTGGCTAAAGAACACCACGTATCCAAGAATGAACTTTATGATCAATATCATCAGGAATAAGAAGCAATGAAATATACGGAAAAATATCAAATCGGCTTTAATGAATGTGACGAAAATCAACATCTAAAATTACCATCAATGGTAGATTTGTTGATGAAGGTTTCTGAAGATCAGTTAGACGCAGGCCGTGCCGGGACTGAGGCATTAATGGAACGTGGTCTGGGCTGGGTAGTAACGCAATATCATTTTGAAATTAAGAACTTACCACGCCCAATGGATAAGGTGATTTTGAGTACTGAAGCGAGTGGTTATAATCGCTTTTTTGAATATCGTGATTTTGGAATTAGTGACCAGCAAGGTAATGAGTTAGTAAAAGTTACCAGCCAGTGGGTAATGTTTGATTTAAAAGCGCGAAAATTGATCCCATGTGATGAAGAATTAATGAAGCAATTTAAGGTGCCATTATTGCCAAAAATGCCGCATTTTTCTAGATTACGCGCCTTGAAGCAATATGATCAGAGCCGCAAGTATCGGGTACGATATGATGATTTAGATACCAACCATCATCTGACTAACAGTCACTATTTCAATTGGTTTATCGACATGATGGATCGTGATTTTTTACGAAAGCACTTGGTTAGTCAAATTGATATCAAATTTGATCAGGAAGTTCGTTATGGTGAACAACCACTATCGCTGATGAGCTTAAAAGAAGACAAAAATGATTTAATGTCGTATCATGCAATCGAGGATGATACTGGCAAAGTTCGGACCGTTTGTGAATTAAAGTGGCGGTCAATTTAATGAAAAAATGTCATGCTTTTTTAGTGAAGGGGAGATGCGCATGAATTTAAAGAAAGCAGTTAACCTTGAATTACGTGAGTTAGTTCTTTTGGGAGTAATTGTTGCGATTAAAATTGTGTTATCGCAATTTTCTTTTGGCCCAGCCTTTGTTAAAGTAGGGTTAGGCTTCATTGGTAGTGTCATGTTAGGATACCTTTTTGGACCATTATGTGGCGCAATTGGTGGGGGAATTAGTGACTTGGTTTCTTCGGCAATTTTTGGTAATCAAGGCGGCTTTTTTATTGGCTTTACATTGACAGCAATGGCTGCACCCTTTATTTATGGTTTATTCTTTTACCAAAAGCCACTTAAAGTCTGGCGGGTAATCGTAGCCACCTTGTTAGTGACAATCATTGTCAATATTGGGATGAATACCTTGTGGATTCATTTCTTATACGGCGTTAACCTGCAAGCAGTATTTTTGCAGCGGCTGCCAAAAGAAATAATTGTGCCGTGGATTCAAATGCTAATTACCTGCATTGTTTTACAGGCGCTATCTCGTGTTAAAATAAAAAGGTAACTATCAAATTTGATAAAGGGAAATTATTAATATGAAAATCTTAAGTGTTTCAACTGCTACTAACCATTTAAGTGTGGCACTAAATAATTATGAAACAATTGTTGAGGAAAAAAACGAGCAAGATCAGCGTAATCATAGTGAACATCTTGATCCAATGATTGCTGCGATTTTAAAAGAAAATAACTTGCAATTAAAAGACCTAGATCGCTTCGCTGTTGCGATTGGTCCTGGCTCATATACTGGCTTAAGAATTGGCATTACAACGGTGAAGATGTTTGCTAGCATCTTGAACAAAGAAGTAGTGGGGATTTCTACCTTGCAAGCTTTGGCTAAGAGTATTGATGAACAAAATACACTAATTGTGACTGGCCTTGATGCTAGAAATGATAATTATTTTGCTGGGGCTTATGTTAATAATGCAGAAAAAATGCCAGAAATGGTGATTCCCGATGGCCACTATCATATTGATGTCTTACTAAAGGCAGTATCTGCTTATCTTGCTGAAAATGATTTAACGAAAGTGATATTTGTTGGGACCGGATTAGCTAAGCAAGATGAACAAATTAAAGCAATGGGCATAGATTATACTTATGCCACAGAAGAACAAAATGAGTTGCATGCTGGGTTAATTGGGCAATTGGCAGTGACTGCTCAACCGGTTGATCCAGATCAGCTTTTGCCCCGTTACTTGCGTAGAACTCAAGCCGAAGTAGATTGGCACAAGAAGACGGGCAAGCCTTTCGGTCCAGATAGTGATTATGTTGAAGAAGTTTAAAAGGCTGAATAATTTCTTTCATCCAGAAGTTAATAAGATTGATATGAATTTTAGTCCGTTTGCGATGACGGTTAATGGTAAGGTCTTGCAAGTCATGCAAGCAACGGATAATGATATTCCCGCCTTATTGGTTTTAGAAAAAGCAGTTTATTCCGGGCATACACCATGGAGCAGCTTTTCCTTTGAAAGTGAATTAAAGAAACGTAAAAATTCATTATATTTAGTTGTTTATCAAGCTTCGACCCTAGTTGCTTTTATCGGTGCACGTTTTCATCCGCGCGAAGCACATATTACTAATATTGCGGTTGCACCAGATTATCAAGGACAACATATTGGGAGAAGACTATTGGAACTAATGATTGATCGTGCTCGCAAGAATGAAAGTGAGTGCGTTAGTCTAGAAGTAAAAATCGATAATGATGTTGCCAAGCGCCTGTATGAATCAATCGGGTTTGAAGCAACCTTTATTCGAAAAAATTATTACCAAGATACGCATACTGATGCTGTTAATATGATTCTTTGGTTAAAACCACATCAAATTAAGAGAAGGAAGTTAACATTTTGAGTGAGAAAAAAGACGTCCGCATTTTAGCTTATGAAAGTTCCTGTGATGAAACTTCAACAGCAGTAATTAAAAATGGTCGCGAAATCGAAAGTTTAATTGTTGCTACTCAGATTAAGAGTCACCAACGCTTTGGTGGGGTTGTTCCAGAAGTTGCCAGTCGTCACCATATTGAAGTGATTAGTCAAATTACTAAAGAAGCCTTAAATGAAGCACATACGAGTTGGAACGATATTGATGCAATTGCGGTAACTGATGGCCCAGGTTTAGTTGGTGCCTTGTTAATTGGGGTTAGTGCTGCAAAAGCTGCTTCAATGGCAACAGGGATTCCGCTGATTGGCGTGGACCATATTATGGGACACATTATGGCAGCGCAATTAAAAGATCAAATCGAATACCCGGCTTTAGCTTTACAAGTTTCAGGTGGTCATACTGAAATCGTCTTAATGAAGGATCCAATTAATTTTGAAATTATCGGTGACACCCGGGACGATGCAGCTGGTGAAGCTTATGATAAGATTGGCCGAGTACTTGGGGTTAATTATCCAGCTGGTAAAACAATTGATGCTTGGGCTCATGAAGGAAAAGATACCTTCAACTTCCCACGGGCAATGATGGAAGACGATGATTATGACTTTTCGTTCTCTGGGTTGAAGAGTGCTTTCATTAATACTTGTCACCACGCTGATCAAATTCATGAAAAATTGAATAAATACGACTTGGCAGCTAGTTTCCAAGCTGCAGTAATTGATGTTCTGGCTCATAAGACAATTAGAGCAATTAAACAATATCAACCGAAGACCTTTATCATGGGTGGCGGTGTTGCTGCTAACCATGGTTTGCGTGATTGCATGAGTGCTGAAATTGCTAAGTTACCTAAAGCAAAACAACCAAAGGTTATCTTGCCAGATATCAAGTTATGTGGTGATAATGCGGCAATGATTGGGGCTGCTGCTTATAACTTATACAATGCGGATAAGTTTGCGGATTTGACTTTGAATGCTGATCCATCACAAGAATTGCCTTATGCTAATAGTATGTTGAATTAAAGAGTAAAAGTAAAAGCCTTAGTGTATCAAGCAGAATACACTAAGGCTTTTTATGTGCAAAATTATATCTCTATCAGCATCTATTTATTACCTATTTTTTATATTAAAATTGAAGTTAAATACATCTTTTTCAAACTGATTCGAAAAACTTGCTATTAAGCAATGTAAGCGCATCCATTAATATTGAAAGTGAATCAAGCGAAAAGAGGTATTTAGAAATGAATGATTGGTTAAATTTGGAAGATAAAGTTTACATTGTTACAGGTGGCTCATCCGGTATTGGTGCAGCTATTGTCAAGGAACTTTTAGGTCATGGTGCTAAAGTAGTTGACGCCGACTTAAACGAACCTAAGGAAGAGCATGATAACTTAGTCTTCTACAAGACCGATGTTACTAATAAGGAAAATGTTGAAGCAACAGTTAAGGCAACTGTTGATAAATTTGGCAAAATTGACGGGGTTGTTAACAACGCAGGTATCAATTTACCAAGATTATTAGTTGATGATAAGAAGCCTGAAAGTCAATATGAAATGACGGAAAATGATTGGGCTAAAATGTTCAGCGTTAACGTTAAGAGCGTCATGTTGATGTCACAAGCTGTTGGTCGTCACTTAGTTGCTCAAAAGCATGGTGTGATTGTTAACATGTCAAGTGAAGCTGGTCTTGAAGGTTCACAAGGTCAAAGTATTTATTCAGCAACCAAAGGTGCCATTAACGGCTTCACTCGTTCATGGGCTAAGGAATTAGGTAAGTTCAATGTTAGAGTTGCAGGTGTTGCTCCTGGGATTATGGAAGCTACGGGTTTAAGAACTCCAACTTATGAAAATGCATTAGCTTACACGAGAAATATTACTGTTGATCAACTTCGGGCAGGTTACAAGAGTACCACAACTACTCCAATGGGACGTAGTGGTCACTTGTATGAAGTTGCTGACTTAGTTTCATACTTGCTTTCAGAAAGAGCAAGTTACATCACTGGTGTAACTATCAACGTTGCAGGTGGTAAATCAAGAGGATAATACTAAAGATAATCAAAGATTGGAGGCCATCAGATGAACAGCGACTTGTACAAAATCATTCGCATTCTAATAGAAAATGGCCCCACAACCATTGATGAATTAGCCTACTTAGAGAATGTAAGTAGACGAACAATTGAGAATCGAATTAAAGATTTATCTCAAACTTTAGAAAAGGTTGTTGCGATAGTTAAACGCGGTAACGCATATAGTTTAGCAGTTCTTGACTTTAATCTCTTTTATGAGATGCAGTATAAATATTTGCAGAATGGCTTTAACGTTGATGATCCTGAAGAAAAGTCATTACGGATTATTTATGAATTAATCAAGCAGCCAGATTACACTTCAATTGATAATTTGGCAGACAAATTGACTCTTGATAAGCGTTCAATCAGTCGTAATATTTCTGATAAAGCAAAATACTTAGCTTTATATTTTGCTCAAGCAACTAGTAAGCAGGGCAAGGGAATTAAGATTAGTTTTCAAAATGAAGCAATGATTTTGCTTTTGATGAGAAATATTATGACCCTGGGACATGGATATGTTGACACAGATCGTTTTGATAAAATTTTCAACTCCCTCGATCAAAAATTTACCGATAAGAAACTTCTTAAAAAGATCGTGCTAAATATTCTTGTTTTAGAAAAGGTAAGAAATTGTCGGGGTCAAATTAATGATCGAATTCCTTTCTTTTATCCTTTATGGGATCAGGAAAATTCAGAAATTCAAACTTTAACATCTTGGTTTAAGGTTCATTTTATGGGCTTAACAGCAGCAGAAACAGAATTCTTACTGTCACCATTAAATTTGAACAAAAATATTTATACTAGTGAAGTCAAGCTGGAACAAGTATTTAACGAAAATCGAAAGTTAGTCTATAGCAGCTTAAAGAAAAGTGTCCTTAACTACGGTTTAAATACAGATACAGTATATTTTAAAATCAAGTGGCATATTTTATTCTTAATCAATCGCTGTGTCTTACGGCAGAATTTAAAAGAAACTCTCCCTAAAGAAACTGCAGAAAAATATCCTGTAGCCTTCGAGTTTGCTTTGAGTTTAGTAGAAATTATTGAAACTAAGTATGAGGCAAAGGTTAGCTTAGGTGAAATTAACTATTTGGTTTTGTATTTCCAACAAGCAATTGATGAGTTGGATACAGGAAAGATTAATTCTGCAGAAAAAATAGCAGTTATTAAAACTTTTCGTTCCTCGGCTAATGATTTTTTAGGCGAGAAAATTAAAAGTAAACTACCAAATGCCGAGATTGCGATTTTTAAGAATAAAAAAGAGCTACTTAAAGATAATCATGATTACTTATTTGTACTCTCAAGAATGCCCTTTGTTTATAAAGATATTCCGGTAGTTAATCCCAACATAGTATTTAAGAAGGATAAGCTTTCGATCTTAATTACCATTGCTTTAATTCAAAAATATATTAAGCAAAAATTGATTAAAGTAGTGCGGCATGATTTAACGGCCAAGACTTACTATCAGACAGTAGAAGAATTAGTGGGTTTGCTTAGTGAAGATTATGAATTGACGACTGATTTTTATCAACGGTGGACTGAGCGTGAGAAAAAATCCAATAACGTAATTTCAAATGGAATTGCGATTCCTCACGCAGTTGATAATTCTGGTAAGCAGCGAATTTTACTTAGTTTTGGTATTGTTAAAAGTTCAGTAACTTACAAAAAGACCAAGTTAAAATTAGTTGCGTTAATCGGAATACCAGAGGATTTGAATACTCCGTTAGTGGAAGCTACTTCAGAGTTATATGATTTTATTTCAATGGTAATTCGTAATGAAGTTCTACTAGAAAATGCTGAAAAGTATGATAATACGCGGTCATTTATACAAATGTTAGAAGGGATTTAAGATGAATATTTGGTTTGTATTAATTTTTATTGCAGCGGCTTTCCTTTTACAAAGTCTATTGGGATTCTTACAATTACAAAATTTCGTCAAAGTTTTTAGAGGAATGAGTAAGAACGGTAAAGTTTTAATTGGTAAGAACCCGAAGAAACTTCGTGCAGGAAGTTTACTGCTGCTAAACATTGATCAAGATGCCAATATTCAGAATGCTAATTTAATGAAGGGTGTAACCGTATTTGCTAGATTTAAGCCTTTCAAAGAATTGGAGAATAAATCTCTTCCAATATTGGCTAGCTCATATGATGAAATGAAAAAGTTTGATCCGTTGACTAGAGAATGTATTTTAAATGCATATCGCAATTTTGTGAACTATCGAACCGGCAAGATGAGTCGTGAAGATTGGGATAAAAGTACCAATTTCTTATCACTACCAGTGTTTAACATGTGGAAAAATATGGCGATAGTTGGTTTTAACAAGATGAGTAATAAAGTTAGATCATTAGTAAAGAAGGCGTAAACGATGAAATATATAATTAATTTTGCCACATGGTTTATGGGATTGTTCCAAGCTGGTGGTAAACAGTTTGCTAATTGGGTAGCTACAATTATTCCATTAGTATTGATCATGTTGGTATTCATGAATGCTTTGATTGCCTTAATTGGTCAAAAGAAAATGAATAAGTTTGCCAAGGCTTCAGCAAGTAATCCGATTATGCGGTACATGATCTTGCCATTCTTAGCAGCTTTCATGTTGGGTAATCCATTAGCACATACGATGGGTAAGTTTTTACCAGAGTATTATAAACCAAGCTATTATGCTGCATGTGCTCAATTCTGTCATACAAGTAACGGTGTTTTCCCACACATTAACCCTGCTGAATACTTCATTTGGATGGGGATTGCTGCAGGAGTTCAAAAGTTAGGTTTAAATACCATGGACTTAGCAGTTAGATATTTGCTAGTAGGTTTAATTATGAACTTTATTGGTGGTTGGATTACTGATTTTACGACAGCTTATGTATGTAAAAAAACTGGTATTAAGTTATCAAAAGAAGCTAACTTGACTAAATAAGTTTGAAAGGAGCAACCGTTATGACAAAGTGGAAAAGCGTTAAAGTAGTTCGCGGTTCAGGCGGTTGGGGTGGTTCATTGACGATCACGCCAACTGATCAAAAGAATAAAATTTTGTATGTTACCGGTGGTAACCGGCCCGCAATTATTGATAAATTAAGTAAATTAACAGGGATGCAAGCCGTTGATGGCTTTAAGACCTCAATTCCTGATGATGAAGTTGCAGTAGCAGTTGTGGACTGCGGCGGTACTTTAAGATGTGGGATTTATCCTAAGAAGAAGATTAAGACAATTAATATTTTGCCAACTGGTAAATCAGGTCCGTTAGCGGATTTCATCACTCCAGAATTATATGTTTCTGCAGTTGATGTTGATCAAATTACTCCATCTGATGAAGATGCTGCTCCAAGTGATAGTGGAGAAAGCAAAGAAGATGTGAAGAAAGACGAACCAAAGATTGATACGCAAAAGACTTTAACTCAACAAAAGAGTGGTGGCTGGGTAGCCAAAGTTGGCGTTGGGGTTGGAAAAGTAGTTGCCACTTTCAACCAAGCTGCTAAGAAGTCAGTTAAGACCGTTATTGAAACTATTTTGCCTTTCATGGCCTTCGTTTCTTTATTGATCGGGATTATCAATGCTTCAGGAATTGGTAAGTGGTTTGCTAAGTTAATGACGCCACTTGCAGGTAATATTTGGGGCTTAATGATCTTAGGTTTCATTTGTTCATTACCATTCTTGTCACCATTACTTGGACCCGGTGGGGTTATTGGACAAATCATTGGTACCTTAATCGGGGTTGAAATTGGTAAAGGACACATCCCAGCACAATACGCTTTGCCAGCTTTGTTTGCGATTAATACGCAAAACGGCTGTGACTTTATTCCAGTTGGTTTAGGATTGATGGATGCTGATGCTAAGACTGTTGAAGTCGGTGTTACTTCAGTTCTTTACTCAAGATTTTTAAACGGTGTACCACGAGTATTCGTTGCTTGGCTTGCTAGCTTCGGCCTATACAGTGGAAAGTAAAAGAAGGAAATTAAAATGGATGCAGTAAAAAATAAAGTTTATGAAACAGAAGTTGTCGATATTGGTAGTGACGCCCAAGAATTCAAAGAAGTAAATATGTTGATTTTCTTTGGCGATGAAGCTCCTGATGCATTACGTTCTTCATGTTTCATTATTAAAGTTAATAATTTAGAACAAGATATTGAAGTTGGTCAAACTCTTCAAATTGGTGATGATAAATATAAGATTACCGCTGTTGGTAATGAAGCCAACCGGAATTTGAAGAATTTAGGTCACGTTGCAGTGAAGTTCACAGGGGATAAGGTTGCTGAAATGCCAGGTTCTCTCTATGTTGAAGAAGGAGAATTCCCTAAGATTGAAGTAGGTACGAAGGTTCAAATCTATTAATGCTTTTCTTTAAAATATCATTAACTAAAAACCTCAATGAATCAATAATTTGATCCATTGAGGTTTTTGCTTATTCAAATTCATCTAGGGCTGTCAACGCTTGTTCCCAAGCATCATTAGCTTGATCAAGTTCTTTTTGAATTGCGGTTAATTTTTCTTGCAGCGGTCCTAATTTATCAAAATTAGTGGCAATTTCAGGATTAGCCATTTCAGTTTGAATCTCTTTTTGTTGAGTTTCTAAACTTTCAATTTGCTTTTCCGCATCATCCACTGCTCTTTGCAATTTCCGCTTTTCGGAATCACGCTTTTTCTGCTCTTGATAAGACAACTTTTGCTCGCTGACTGGTTTAGTAACTTGAACAGTTTGTGCATTATCATCGTCAGTAGTTGCTTCACCCGGGGTCAAGCCAGCGGCTTGTTTAGCTTTTTCATCAAGATAATAGGAATAGTTTCCTTCATAGATCTTGGCATGACCATCACGTACTGACACAATCTTATTAGCCAATTGATTAATGAAGTAACGGTCGTGGGAAACGAAGAGCAAAGTGCCGTCATAATCTTTGAGCGCGCCTTCTAAGACTTCTTTGGCTTCAATATCTAAGTGGTTAGTTGGTTCGTCCATCAATAAAAAGTTATCGTGTTCAAGTGAAAGGACGGTTAAGGTTAAACGCGCTTTTTGACCACCTGATAATTGACCGACTGTCTTATCGATATCTTTGGCAGTGAACAAGAATGAGGCTAAGATTGAGCGCATATCTCGTTCAGGCATGGTCTTATGCCGGTCCCAAACCGTATCAAGGACAGTTTTACCCGGCTCTAAGCGCTGTAATTCTTGGTCATAGTAACCAATATTAAGGGATGCCCCATACTTAATTGAGCCATCTTTAGGGGTTAATTGCTTCATAATGGTCTTAAGTAAAGTGGACTTACCGATCCCATTGGGTCCGATGATTGCTACTCGATCACCTTTATTAACCTGAAAAGAAATATCCTTCACCATGGTCTTATCCGGATAACCAATCGTTAAATCATTTAAGATCAAAACTTCTTTGCCTGAAGGTCGTTCACTCTTAAAGTGGATTTTTACCTTATTTTTGTGTTTAGGTGGATTAATCCGTTCAATTTTTTCTAATTTCTTGCGCCGACTTTGAGCTCGTTTAGTGGTTGTGGCCCGCACCAAGTTCTTTTGAATGAATTCTTCGTCTTTTTTGATTTCTTCTTGTTGCTTTTCGTAGGCTGCTTCTTGTTGTTTATCACGTAATTCCCGTTCTTGTTGATATTGTGAATAATTACCTTTGAAGGCAGTCAATTTACCAAATTGCAATTCAAAAATCTGCGTTGCTAAATGATCTAAGAAGTACTGGTCGTGGGATACGACTAAAATCGCACCGTCGTAATTCTTTAAGAAACTTTCTAACCAATCTAAGGTATCCATATCTAAGTAGTTAGTCGGTTCGTCCAAAAGCAACAGGGGTGGTTTACGCAAAAGTAATTTGACAAAGGCCAAACGAGTTTTTTCACCACCAGATAAACTGCCAATTTGCTTTTGCCAAGTATTTTCTGGGAACTTGAAGCCGTTTAAAATACTCTTGATATCGGCTTGGTAGGTGTAACCACCTTGTTGTTCAAAGTCAAATTGCATTTGATCATATTGTTTAAGCAATGCTTCGTCTTCAGGATGATCTGCAATTTTCATTTGCATATGTTCTAGTTTCTTCCCCTTATTAATTAGAGGTGCAAAAACTTCTTCCAGTTCATCCCAAATGCTTTTGTCTTCGTCTAATGCATTTTCCTGAGCAATATAACCAACTTCAATGCCTTTATTAACAGTGAATTCACCATGGGTTGGTTCTTGCTGACCAGTCATAATTTTAAGTAGGGTAGTTTTTCCCACCCCATTAGGACCAACTAAACCAATTCGGGCATTAGAATCGATTGAAAAGTTAACATTTTTAAATAAAGTATTGGCACCAAATTGTTGTTCAAGATCGTGCCCTTGTGCAATAATCATAATTTCTTCACCTGCAATTATTCTACCATAGCCCTAGCTGACTTTGCCTTATTTATAGGAAAAGATAGGTTACAGTTCTATTAAGATTTTGTGATTGTGAATATTATAGTTGAAAAGATACCATAAAAGCAGGTATGATATAAGTGCTTGATTGTAAATTCACAAACAAAACATCTAGGGGGCTTAATAATGAATAAAATAAAAATTCCTAAGGCAACAGCCAAAAGATTACCGCTTTATTATCGTTACTTAATTATCTTAAACGAAGAAGGTAAAGCTAAAGTTTCTTCAACCGAATTGTCTGAAGCTGTTCAAGTAGATAGTGCTTCAATTAGAAGAGATTTTTCTTACTTTGGTGCTTTAGGTAAACGTGGATATGGATATGATGTTAAGAGCTTGCTTAGCTTTTTCAAGAAAATTCTAAATCAAGATACTTTAACTAATGTGGCACTAGTTGGGGTTGGTAACTTAGGGAGAGCGTTACTTAACTACAACTTTAAGCGTAGTAACAACATTAGAATTTCTTGTGCGTTTGATATTAATAAGGAAATTACTGGTCGAATTTTAAGTGGTGTGCCAGTTTATGACATGAGCGACTTAAAGCAACAGATTAGTGATCAACAAATTTCAATTGCTATTTTAACTGTCCCTTCTAGCGCAGCGCAAAGAACGACGGACGATATGGTAGAGGCTGGAATTAAAGGAATTATGAACTTCACCCCTATTCGTTTATCTGCTCCAGCTAGTGTAAGAGTCCAAAATGTCGACTTAGCAACGGAATTGCAAACCTTGATTTACTTCTTGGATTCTGATAAGGCCAAAGATTCAGATTTATAATTGAAGAAAGGACTGCTTTTTGCATGAAAGCAGTCTTTTTTTGTCTCTTAGTTAGAAAAAATGACCACTTAGTTAAAAAGGCTAGTTTTAGTTGAAAAAAGTTGGTTTAATACTATTAAGCCAAGTAAAGGAGGGGATAAAACTTGAAAGTCAAATTAGAAATTAATCCTGATCAAGCCGAAACAGAAATTACGATTTCAGCTGCTAAAATGGATGATCAAGTATTAAAGCTTTATAAAATGCTGCAGGAAAATAAAGATCAACCTGAACAAATTGAAGCCTTTAAAGATCACGTTTCTTATTATTTGGATTTAAGTGAAATCCTCTTTTTTGAAACAGATAGCAAAGTTGTAATGGCTCATACAGCTAAGCAGGCTTATCAAGTAAAGTATAAGTTATATGAATTAGAAGATATTTTGGGTAGCAGCTTTATGCGAGTGGCTAAATCAACAATTCTTAATTTAGACCAGATTCATGCTGTTACGCGGTCGATTTCTAACTGTCAGATTCAATTCAGCGATTCGTATAAGACAGTCTATGTTTCAAGGCATTATTATCGCGATCTACGTAATCGTTTAGAAGAAAGAAGGAATTTTAAATGAGAGGCAAAGTTTCTAGAATCTTTTGGGGTCTTTTCTTTTTAGCTTGTGCAATCTTTATTGTATTAAATCAAATGGGCATTTGGACTTACCGCTTAGGCTTTTGGGCAGCAGTTGGCACTGTGATTTTTGCCATTAGTTTAATCGATGGTTTAGTCAATCGCAGAATTACGGAAGCAGTCTTTTCAGTTGCCTTTATCTTGATGATTTTTGCCCAACCACTACATATTACCAAGTTAGTTCCTTGGACGATTTTATTGGCAGCAGTCCTAATTTCCATTGGTTTGGGGATTATATTTCGCAATCGATTTCATACGGTGGTTTATGCAAATAAGAAAATTAAGGACTTTAGAGACAAAAGAGAAAATATTACGGATCATCTCTTTACTGACACAGTAACTAAGGAAGATGGTGCTCATATCCTAGTTAAGCAAACGATGTCGGATACATCCAAATACATTCATTCTAAGGCACTTGAAACAATTGATGTCGATGCCAAAATGAGTGATGTTAATTTGTATCTAGATGATACACAAGCTGCTGGAGAGACAGTTACTTTGAATCTGAACTTAACGATGACAGATTTAACAGTTTATTTACCACTTTCTTGGCAAGTTGAAAGTAACATGACTTCGGGTTTTATGACGGGTGATTTAGAAATTGATGGCACCTCTAATGGTGGCGGCCCAACTTTAATTATTGGCGGTCATACCAGCATGAGTGATGTTGAAATTAAATATGTTTAAGATAAACGGAAGACGGTAATCTTCCGTTTATTTATTTTTTGTCTTAAAATGAGAGAGATGAATAGTTAGTTTATCTATGGAAAGTACGAAGCCTCATGATTAATAAAAATGTGAAATTAAGCTTGTTATATGAGCTTGATAATTTGCACCATGTTGTTGTGCAAGCCTCAGACGTTGGGTCAAAGTATGTCTATGCGTTGCAGTTATTGCATAAGCAGACTGATATTATTGTCTATCGTGAACAACCTAGCGGTAAACATGTGATTTTTGATGAAGATAATCCCATTGTTTACTTAACTAATATGGCTGGCGGACATACTCAGACTTGGACTTATGCAGGTGAAAAAGATCGTTGGTTTATTGGAACTAAACCTAAGAAGCATGGCAGTATTTTGTGGGATACCCAAATTGCGCGGATTGATTTAGCTAACGCTCCAGTACAAGTGGATGCCAATACGGCTTTGCCACGTTTGTCTTATCTTAACCGAGCTGGATCTGGCTTTGGCGATGGTAGTGTTGCTTATCCTGGTAAAGATTTAGAGCGTTTGGAAGCAGCAGTTTCTCCAGATTACAAGAAGTTTTTAATTGCCAGCATCGATTTGAACCATGTTGGTCACTTTGCTCTTTATGATTTAGCTGAGGTTAATGCTGCTTTAGACCAAGCAGAAGCTGATAATTCCGATGTAAACATCCAAAACTTACATTGTTTAGGCGCCTTTAACATTCCTAATATGAATACTGATCCTTTGAAATCAATTCAAGGCTATGACATTGATGAAGACAATAATATTTACATTTCTAGTCAATTAGGACCAACTACTGACTTTTTAGGTTTAGCCAAAGAAGGTAAGCCACGTGAAATTGTTAAGATTCCATGGGGTGAAGCAGATTCAAGTAAGTGGGAAGTAGCTGACTTGATGCATGATCATACAGTTGATGCTTTAGGTTTTGTTACTGAATTTGAAAGTGTTCAAGTTATCAGTCCTGATGAAATTTATTTGACTGTTGCTTACCACCGCAAAAGTGATTTAAAGAGTTTGAAGAACCGAGTTTATAAGATTGAAGGCTTCGGTGATTAAAGCAATAAAAAAGAGGAAATTCCACTGGAATTTCCTCTTTTTTATGCTGTCGTTAAGCTTTTAATTAGCTTTACCGGCAATTCATAATGCATTTCTTCTAGTTTTTCTTTTGGTTTAGTAATTCTAGTTAATAATAATTTTACTAAGACTAAAGCGATATCTGAAATTGGTTGCGCAATCGTTGATAATTCAGAATGATAAGTTTGAATTTCCTTAGTTCCATCAAAGCCGATCACCTTTAAGTCTGCTGGAACTTTAATCCCTAATTTTTGCGCTTCTTGTAGGACGAGAATGGCCGTCAGGTCATCCGTGCAAACTACACCGTCAGGGTGGTCATTGACTAGCATTTGATGAATCCGCATATTTTTTAATACGATCGAATCCGAAAAGGCGATCGAGCGAATATGTGGTTCAAACTGGTCCTTTTTGGCCATATCCAGATAAGCTTCTAAACGTTGGTCAGTCGGATTGCCTTTGCGATGTTCGTTACCTAAAAAATAGATTTTGTGGCAATTGGCTTGCAGAAGGTCATGGACTGCTAATTCAATACCCTGGTAGTTATTACAACTGACAATTGGAATATTATCTGAGAGTTTCCGGTCAAAAGAAACAATTGGTAAATTCAATTGTTGATATTCTTCGATTCCTAAATTATGTGCTCCTGCAATAATGCCATCGACTTGATTAGCCATGAGCATCCGTAAATATTCACGTTCTTTTTCTTTGTCGCGTCCAGCGTTACAAAGGATCGTTTTGTATCCTTGAGCAAAAAGCTGAGTTTCGATAGCTTGCACTAATTCCGCAAAAAACGGGTTAGTAATTCCCGGAAAGATTAAGCCAACCAGTTTCATTCGCTTTCCCTGCAAGGAGCGGGCGAGCGAGTTAGGCTGATAATTTAATTCTTTCATAGCTGCAAAAACTTTCTTTTTAGTTTTGTCGCTTAAGTAGCCATGATTATTAATTACGCGCGAAACTGTGGTTACAGAAACACCAGCTTTTTCTGCTACGTCTGTTAATTTAACTGCCATCTGATCACCTGATTAAAGAATGGTTTCCATCTTCCAGAAGGTTCCTTCATGTTCTGTCTCTTGATCAAAGGTAATAAGTTGATCTTGAGGCTCAGTAAAGAAGCGGCCGGTTAAAACCTGTTCACCATCATTAACGAAGATTTCAACTAATGAATGATCAACGAAGATATTGAGTTTAACAGCTTCTTGTTTTGGCAAAGTAAGAGTTCTGCTAGTGCCATAATCAACTGCCACTTGTTTACCAGCTTGCTTGCGGTCTAAAGTCAACTGCCCTTTAGTTGTATCAAATTTTACTTGTAAACTTTGACTTAAATCGCTGTTTGCAGCTAAGTGCAAAGTGCCCATTTGATTAGCAGCAATGGTTAATTCAAGTTCATATTGACCGCCAGCATTAGTTTGGATTAACTTGTTAGGCACTTTTTCTTCACCGCGACGCAAGGTCTTCATACTTGGGACGGGCGTTTGAATTAATTGACCATCACGAATGGTTAATTTCTTAACTTGGCTGAGGCAGTTAGCCCAATTCTCATCATCAGTTGGGTAAGTTGTATCAGGTAAGCCTACCCAGCTAATGGCATAAGCTGTGCCATCTGGAGCATTAAAGGCTTGAGTGGCATAAACATCAAAGCCTTCATCTAGATTGTGCAAAGGGCTAGGGTTAATTAATTTGTGATTTTCCCAGTCGATGTCATCAGCAATAATGTACATGTCAGGATAAATGTCATCATAGTCAGCAATTCTTTTATCAAGGCCTTGTGGACAAAAAATGACAACAACTTTGCCATCAACTTTTACAATATTAGGACATTCAATCATGTAGCCCATTGGTTCACTACCTAGGTCTAAGAAGCCAACTTCTTCCCAATCTTTAAGATCAAGGGATTTCCAAACATCAATATGGCCGTGCTTTTCTGCTTTATCTTGTGCACCTAAGATAGCGTAATAAATCCCATTTTCTTCAATAATTTGAGGATCACGGAAATGTTCAGTGATATGATCAGGATTTTTAAATAAGACAGTTTTATCGCTGACCTTACCATTTTTATCCATCCAGGCACCAATTTGATAAGGAGTCCGAACCCAATTTTCATCGCGGTAGTTACCGGTGTACATTAAGAATAATTTATCATTAATTTCTTTAGCAGAACCAGAATAGGCACCATGAGAATCAGCCATCGTATCAGGCTTAACAGCTAAGCCTAAGTTAATCCAATGAACTAAATCTGTCGATTTAAAATGTACCCAAGACTTTAAACCGTGAACTGCGCCAAATGGATATGACTGATAAAAGACGTGATAAGCGCCATTAAAGAAAGAAAAACCATTTGGATCATTTACTAGTCCAGAAGTAGGGTGTAAGTGATAATGCATCTGATAAGGGGAATTGGCAGCTTGAGCTTGTAAGTCAAGTAAAGTTTCTGCATCCCATTTACTATAAGGTAAATAACGTTTCTCTCTTGTCCATTCCATAACTTTTTCCTCCGTGAAAGCGGTATCTTTATATAAATTATTGTAGAAAAAAATGGTAAATATGTCAATCGCTTAATATATACTGATCATTAGTCTATAACCTATTGAACCATAAGCTAAGGAAAATATTGAGAAAATTTATGTCAAACGATTGACATATTCACAGAATGCGCTATCATAGTTTATGAGTTCAATAATAAAAGCGTTTACATTAGGGAGGACGATTATGGACCATAGAAAAGTGGCTGAACGAGTAATTAAAGACGTCGGTCGCGATAACATTATCGCCGGCGCTCACTGTGCTACTCGTTTACGCCTTGTGTTGAAAGATGATTCAAAAGTTGACCAAAAGGCTTTGGATAATGATCCAGATGTTAAAGGTACTTTTAAAACCAATGGTCAATACCAAGTAATCATTGGGCCAGGGGATGTTAATGATGTTTACGATGAATTCATTAAAATCACTGGCTTGAAGGAATTATCAACCGATGATTTGAAGAAGGTTGCTGCTGAAGGGCAAAAGAAGAACCCAGTAATGGACTTCATTAAGCTATTGTCAGACATCTTCGTACCAATCATTCCAGCCTTAGTTGCTGGTGGTTTGTTGATGGCTTTGAACAACTTCTTGACTTCACCTGGATTATTTGGTTCTAAGTCAGTTGTTCAAATGGCCCCTAACATTGCGGGCTTGTCTAACATGATTCAAGTCATGTCAGCTGCACCATTTATCTTCATGCCAATTTTGGTTGGTATGTCGGCAGCTAAAAGGTTTGGCGCTAACCAATTCTTAGGTGCAACTATCGGGATGATTATGACCACACCTAACTTGGGTGGTGCTGCTAAGTTCTGGGACATTTTTGGTTTACATGTTGCACAAACTAATTACCAATACCAAGTTATTCCAGTTTTAGTTGCTGTTTGGGTCTTGTCAGTTTTGGAAAAGAGATTCCACAAATGGTTACCATCTGCAGTTGACTTTACCTTTACACCACTTCTTTCAATTATGATTACTGGCTTCCTTACTTTCACAATTATTGGGCCAGTCTTCAAGGGTGTATCTGATGCCATTACTAACGCGATTGTTTGGCTTTACAACACTACTGGTGCCTTCGGGATGGGTATCTTTGGTTTGACTTACTCAGCAATTGTTACTACTGGTCTTCACCAAAGTTTCCCAGCTGTTGAAACACAACTTTTAGCAGCCTTTGCTAAGAACCCAGCAAGTTCTGGTGACTTTATTTTCGTTACTGCATGTATGGCTAACATTGCTCAAGGTGCTGCCACCTTTGCCATTTACTTCTTGACTAAAAACAAGAAGATGAAAGGCTTGGCAAGTTCATCTGGTGTATCTGCCCTTCTTGGAATTACTGAACCAGCTTTGTTCGGTGTTAACTTGAAGTATAAGTTCCCATTCTTCTGTGCTTTGATCGGTTCTGGTGTTGCTGCTGCCTTTGCTGGCGCAATGCACGTTACTGCTGCTGCTCTTGGCTCAGCCGGTTTCCTTGGATTCCTTTCAATTTATCCAAAGACTATTCCAATGTGGATCGTTTCTGTAGCAATCAGTTTTGTAGTTGCCTTTGCTTTAACTTACTTCTGGGGCAAGGGTCACTTGAAGGAAGAAGTTGCTGAACAAGATGTGCCAGTTAACGATGCAACTACTATCGCTGAAGATAACCAAAAGGCAGAAAAAGTTGCTAAAGAACAATTAAGCTTAAAGGATGAAATTATTGCTTCACCAGTTGATGGTACTCCTGAAAGTTTAACTAAAGTTAACGACCAAGTATTTTCAGCTAAATTAATGGGTGATGGTGCTGCTGTTATTCCTAGCGATGGCACAATTTACTCACCAGTTACTGGTACAGTAACGATTGCTTATGAAACTAAGCACGCATATGGTATTAAGTCAGATGATGGTGCTGAAGTATTGATTCACATCGGTCTTGATACTGTAAACCTTAAAGGTGAACACTTTGAAAGCTTTGTAAAACAAGGTCAAAGAATTAATAAGGGCGATAAGTTAGGTACAGTTGATCTTGATGCAGTCAAGAAGGCAGGTTATGACACTACTGTGATGGTAGTTATTACTAATACTGCTAACTACGCTAATGTTCAGCGCATCACTGATGCTGGCGACAAACATGGTGATAACTTAATCGCTGTGACTGCACACAATTAATAAATAATTTCTTTGTACTCCTCTAGAAATTTACAATATATATCTTAAAAAGAGACGTTAAGAGCAAATCTTAGCGTCTTTTTTGTTGTTTAGGATAAGAATCTAATTAATTAGATTTTTGAGAAAAAATGGAATAAAAATAAAGTTAATTAGATTCCTGTAGGTAAAAATCCATGCTATAATTTTTGCTAATTAAAGGGGATGATGAGAATGAAAAAGAAGAAAAATGATACAGTAAAAATCACTTGGATCATGACCGCCGTATATTGGGTAGTTGGCCTATTGTGCATGTTTTGGGGTAAGTTAGAGCAAGGAAAAGGTACTAACAATGTGTATGCATTGTCGTTATTGATTATTTTGGTCTTACCATTACTTTTTTCAATCTTATTATCTCTGAAAGTGAAACCACCACGTTTGATTTGTAATCCCTTGGTTACGGTAATTTATTTACTAGTCGTGATTGCTGCAGGGATGGCATATAGATTCCAGAATATTATTGGTTATTTCTTTCCGCTTATTCTCTTTGTTTTAATGGCAGTGTTAGCAGTCTTTTATGCTTTGGTTAAAACGGTTAGAAATAAGAAAAAAGGTAAATATTATTTTATTGATGATAAAGATCAAAAAGAATGCCAGAGTTTTTGGGATGCATACAAGCAATACTATGTGACAGGATTAGCTTACGGCATTATCGATGGGTTGTTGACAGCAAATTAAACAAAAGTCAAGAATTAGCACTTTTTCAAAAAGAGTGCTAATTTTTTCTTGCTTTTTTTCACAAAACAGGTTATTATCATATTTGTAAGTTAGCACTTGATAAATAAGAGTGCTAATCATTAACTAAAATTTTAAATTATACATAAAAAATTGAAATATAGGAGGGACTAAACGTGTTAGAACCAATTGGTGATCGCGTAATCGTTAAAGTTAAGGAAGAAGAAAAGACCGTCGGTGGAATCGTTTTAGCATCAAACGCTAAGGAAAAGCCAACTGAAGGTGAAGTTGTAGCAGTTGGTAATGGTGCTTACGCTGATAACGGTGAAAAGTTACCTATGACTGTTAAGAAGGGTGACGTTGTTTTATACGATAAGTATTCTGGCACCAATGTTAAATACGAAGGTGAAAAATACTTAGTCCTTCACGAAAAAGATATTTTAGCAATCGTTAAGTAATTACCTAGAAGTTAAATAAAAATCGAAAATAAGGAGCATTGAATTTATGGCAAAAGATATTAAATTCTCAGAAAATGCAAGACGTTCTCTTATTAAGGGTGTTGATAAGTTAGCTGATACTGTTAAGACTACTATTGGTCCTAAGGGTAGAAATGTTGTTTTGGAACAAAGTTATGGTAACCCTGATATTACTAACGACGGTGTCACTATCGCTAAGTCAATCGAATTGAAGGATCACTTCGAAAACATGGGTGCTAAGCTGGTTGCTGAAGCTGCTCAAAAGACCAACGACATTGCTGGTGACGGTACTACTACTGCTACTGTTTTAACTCAAGCTATTGTTCGTGAAGGGATGAAGAACGTTACTGCTGGTGCTAACCCAGTAGGTATCCGTCGCGGGATTGAAAAAGCTACTAAGGCTGCTGTTGACGAACTTCACAAGATTAGTCACTCAGTTTCTTCAAAGGATCAAATTGCTCAAGTAGCTGCTGTTTCATCAGCTTCTAAAGAAGTTGGTGACTTAATCGCTGACGCAATGGAAAAAGTTGGTAACGATGGTGTAATCACTATTGAAGATTCACGTGGGATTGACACTGAACTTTCAGTAGTTGAAGGTATGCAATTCGATCGTGGTTACTTATCACAATACATGGTAACTGACAACGACAAGATGGAAGCAGACCTTGATAATCCATACATCTTGATTACTGACAAGAAGATTTCAAACATTCAAGACATCTTGCCATTATTACAACAAATTGTCCAAGAAGGTAAGTCATTATTAATCATTGCTGATGACGTTACTGGTGAAGCTCTTCCAACTCTTGTTTTGAACAAGATTCGTGGTACCTTCAACGTGGTAGCTGTTAAGGCTCCAGGCTTTGGTGATCGTCGTAAGGCACAACTTCAAGACATTGCTGCTTTGACTGGTGGTACTGTAATTACCGATGACTTAGGTCTTGAACTTAAGGACACTAAGATTGATCAATTAGGTCAAGCTCGTCGTGTAACTGTAACTAAGGACTCAACTACCATTGTTGATGGTTCAGGTTCAAAGGATGCTATCCAAGAACGTGAAGACTCAATCAGAAAGCAAATTGAAGAAACTACTTCAGACTTCGACAAGAAGAAGTTGCAAGAACGTCTTGCAAAACTTACTGGTGGTGTCGCTGTAATCCACGTTGGTGCTGCTACTGAAACTGAACTTAAGGAACGCCGTTACAGAATCGAAGATGCCTTGAACTCAACTCGTGCCGCTGTTGATGAAGGTTACGTTGCTGGTGGTGGTACTGCTTTAGTAAACGTTGAAAAGGCAGTTAAGGACCTTAAGAGTGACAATGCAGATGAACAAACTGGTATCAACATTGTCCTTAGAGCTTTAAGTGCACCAGTTCGTCAAATTGCTGAAAATGCTGGTAAAGATGGCTCAGTTATCTTAGACAAGCTTGAACACCAAGAAAACGAAGTTGGTTACAACGCTGCAACTGACAAGTGGGAAAACATGGTTGAAGCTGGTATTATCGACCCAACTAAGGTAACTCGTACTGCTTTGCAAAACGCTGCTTCAATTGCTGCTTTGCTTTTGACTACTGAAGCTGTAGTTGCTGATATTCCTGAAGAAAAACCAGCTACTCCAGCAGCTCCAGGTGCCGGCGCTCCAGGTATGGGAATGTAATTGTAGCTCTTAGTGCTTTAGCACTTAGAGATACAATTCTTGATTACGAAGTAATCAAGTTCATTAGCATTTTTGTACCTTTAAGTAAATTAGCCTTTAGAGATACAATTCTTGATCACGAAGTAATCAAGTTTATAAAAGTGATATATAAAGATATACAAGAAAAAAGAATCGCAAGAAAAATGCGATTCTTTTTTTGTGCCGAAGAGCAGTTTGGTATAATAGTAGAGCTATTGTTTTTACGTTACTTGAATTTGTGAAGGGAATTAGAATGAGCAAAGAATCTATTTTAGCTGGTTTAAATCCACAACAAAAACAGGCAGTTGAAACTACCGAAGGTCCATTATTGGTAGTTGCGGGAGCTGGGTCTGGGAAGACGTCAGTCTTAACTCGGCGCATTGCCTACTTAGTAGAAGAAAAAAATGTCGCTCCTTGGAGTATTTTAGCGATCACCTTCACTAACAAGGCCGCTAACGAAATGCGTGAACGTGAACAAAAACTATTGGGGCCTGCAGCCGAAAGTATTTGGATGTCGACTTTCCACGCTCTTTGTGTAAGAATTTTACGTCGTGATGCTGATAAGATTGGTTATAGCCATAACTTTTCAATTGCGGATTCAGCTGAGCAATTAACTTTAATTAAGCATATTGAAAAGGACTTAAATATTAATCCTAAGTTGTATGATCCGCGTGGTGTGTTATCTGCAATTTCTAATGGTAAGAATGACTTGATGACTCCTGATGCCTTTGAAATGAGTGCTTCTTCGCCTTTTGAAAAGACTGCAGGCAAGGTTTATCAAGAATATCAGCGCCGATTAAAGCGAGATCAAATTATGGACTTTGATGATTTGATCATGCAAACACTCGTCTTATTCAAAAAAGATCCTGCTACACTGCACTACTATCAAAATAAATTCCGCTATATCTTAGTAGACGAGTATCAGGATACTAACCAAGCCCAATATGAATTAACTCATGCTTTGGCTGCGCAATATAAAAATATTTGTGTAGTTGGGGATGCCGATCAGTCAATTTATGGCTGGCGTGGTGCCAATATGGAAAACATCATGAATTTTGAAAATGATTATCAAAAAGATGGTGTACAAACGGTCAAATTGGAACAAAATTACCGTTCAACTGGACATATTTTATCAGCAGCTAATTCAGTTATTAAGAATAATCAAAATCGTAAAGCTAAAAATCTGTGGACTGATCGTGGTGAAGGTGAAAAAGTTACATATTACCGTGCTCAAAGCGGGGATGATGAGGCGCACTTCATCATTTCTAAAGTTAAAGAAGAAGTAGAAGCCGGTAAACGTAAATATCAGGATTTTGCCGTGCTTTACCGGACTAATGCCCAATCACGGACGGTCGAAGAAGCCTTCGTTAAATCTAATATTCCTTATCAAATTGTCGGTGGGCATAAATTCTATGACCGTAAAGAAATTAAAGACATTATGGCTTATCTAAAAATTGTTGCTAATCCGGCTGATACAATGAGCTTAAACCGGATTATCAACACCCCTAAGCGAGGAATTGGCGCCGCAACTGTGGATAAGTTGTTAGCTTTTGCTGATGAAAATCACTTTAATGCACTAGAGGCAATGGATAATGTAGCCATGTCTACTATTTCGACTAGAGCAGCACAAAAATTAAGTGATTTTGGTGCTAAATTACATGATGCAGTTAATTTTGCGCAAACCAGTTCTGTCACGGGTTTAACGGAAAAAATCTTAGAAGACTTTGATTACAGCTCTACTTTAAAACAAGAGCATACAATTGAAGCAGATACTAGATTGGAAAACTTAGACGAATTTCTTTCAGTAACTAAACGGTTTGATGATCAATATGAGCCAGAAGAAGATGCTTCTAATCCGCTTAGTGATTTCTTAGCTGAAGTATCACTGTTGAGTGATCAAGACGATTTAGCAGAAGATGATAATCAAGTAGCTTTGATGACGCTTCATGCTGCTAAAGGTTTGGAATTTCCAGTAGTTTTCTTAATCGGAATGGAAGATGGCCTATTCCCATTATCACGTTCAATGATGGATGATAGTCAACTAGAGGAAGAGCGGCGCTTGGCTTACGTTGGGATTACGAGATCTAAAGAAGAACTTTATCTGACCAATGCTTATTCACGAATGATGTATGGTCGAACTCAAAATAATCCACCTTCACGCTTCCTAGATGAAATTGACACTAAGGACTTAGATGTTGAGAATCCGTCAGCTGGTAATAGCTTTATGCCGACTGGCAACTACCAAACTCAAGCAGCTCCATTTGCGCGTCGTGATGAACGCGCAAGGGCACAGGTTTACACTACTGCTAAAAAGGCTAGCGGTGCTGTGGGTGCTGAAAAGAAGGGCTGGAATGTTGGTGATCAAGTAGAACATAAAGCTTGGGGCCGCGGGGTTGTTACTAAGGTCAACGGTGAAGGTGAAGATATGGAATTAGATATTGCTTTTGCTGGTAAAGGTGTAAAACGCCTTTTAGCTGCCTTTGCCCCTATTAAAAAGATATAATAAAAAATAAAGATAGATTTTTAATCAGGAGGAAAAAATGGCAGAAATAACTCTTGATCAAGCTCGCCAAGAAGTGGCAGCTTTACGTAAGCAACTTGATGAGTGGGCAGATGCGTATTATACAAAGGATGCGCCAGTCGTTGAAGATAATGTTTACGATCAAAAATACAATCGGTTATTAGAAGTAGAGCAAGAATTTCCAGAATTAGTGACACCTGATTCGATTACGCAAAGAGTTGGAGGACAAGTAGACTCAGAGTTTACTAAAGTAGCTCACCCAATTCCAATGCTATCGATGGGGGATGTTTTTTCAAAAGATGAATTGAAAGAATTTGACCAAAGAATGCAAAAGCTAGTTGGTCATCCTGTCACTTATAATGTGGAGTTAAAGATCGACGGTTTATCATTGTCACTTGAGTATGAAAATGGACGCCTTAAGCGGGCATCTACGCGTGGTAACGGAAGTGTAGGGGAAGATGTGACGGCTAATGCACGCTACATTAGTGATATTCCCCAAACTTTACCTGAACCATTGACTACTGAAGTACGCGGAGAATGTTATATGGGCAAAAAGGCCTTTGCCAAGTTAAATCAAGAACGTGAAGAAGCTGGCCAAAGTGTTTTTGCTAATCCGCGAAATGCCGCAGCTGGATCTTTGCGTCAGCTCGATGCAAAGGTAACTAAAAAGCGGGATTTAAGTACCTTTATTTATACCTGGGTCAATCCACCAGCAGAAATAACTAGTCAACACCAAGCAATTGATGCCATGCATAAGTTAGGCTTTCACACTAATGAAACTGGTCGTAAATTAGCCTCACTTGATGAAATCTTTGCTTTTATTGATGAATATACTGCTAAAAGAGATAGTTTAACTTATGGTATTGATGGAATTGTTTTAAAAGTTGATGATTTAAATCTCCAGCAGCAACTTGGTAATACTGTGAAGGTTCCTCGCTGGGAAATTGCTTATAAGTTCCCACCAGAAGAACAAGAAACCGTTGTCCATGAGATTGTTTGGACAGTAGGACGAACTGGGGTAGTCACTCCAACTGCCGTGATGGATCCAGTTCAATTAGCAGGAACCACGGTTTCTAGAGCTAGTTTGCACAATCCCGATTATTTAATGGAAAAAGGCGTGCGCATTGGTGAGACCGTTAAACTGCATAAGGCTGGCGACATTATTCCTGAAATCTCAGAAGTAGTCTTAAGTAAAAGACCAGCTGACTCAGTTCCTTATAAGATACCAACTACTTGTCCTTCATGCGGACAAGAATTAGTGCATTTGCAAGATGAAGTAGCTTTGCGCTGCATTAATCCATCCTGTCCTGCTCAAGTTGAAGAAGGAATTACTCACTTTGCATCTCGCCCAGCAATGAACATCGCTGGGTTAGGACCTAAAATTGTTAAACAATTAATTGCTAGCGATTTAGTCCATAATGTTGCTGATCTATATCACCTGACTCCAGATGATTTGGTTACCTTAGAGCACTTTAAAGAAAAGTCAATTAACAATTTATTGACGGCGATTGATAATTCCAAGCAAAATTCAGTGGAATTATTGTTAACTGGTTTAGGAATTGACCATGTTGGTGCTAAAGCTGCCCGTTTAATTGCTAAAAAGTTTAAAAATATGGCAAAGATTATGGCAGCAAGCGTGCAAGATGTGGCTGCAATCGATACAATAGGAACGACGATTGCAGAATCATTAACTACTTATTTTGCTCAACCAGCTGCGCAAAAGCTAATTGAAGAGATGCAAGAAAACGGCTTGAACATGAATTATCTAGGTGAAGACGATTCGGAAGAAATTCAAGATAATTTCTTTAAGGATAAGACGGTTGTACTTACGGGCAAGTTAGAGCATTATAGTAGAAGTGAGTTTACTAAAAAGTTGCAGGCACTTGGAGCAAAAGTTACGGGTTCAGTTTCACGAAAAACTGATTACGTCGTTTATGGCAAGGATGCTGGCTCTAAGTTTACCAAGGCACAAGATTTAGGAATCTCACTTTTAACGGAAGAAGAAGCAATTGCACAAATAGAATAAAGGAATATCTAATTGTGAAAAAATATTTGCAGATAATCGCAATAGCAGGAGTAGCTTTAAGTTTAAGTGCTTGTGGTAATTTAAAAAAATCTAATCTAGCCAATAATGCTACTACTACCTCTAATGCGAATAATAAGACCAAAGGTTATCAAACTACTAGCGCTGGTAAAAACGACTATACTGTTTTATTAAAAAATGGCCAATATCTCACCAGTGAAATCTCTGGTTTAACGGCGACTGACAATGATAATTCAGTTGATACCCGTGAATTAGAACGAGGACTAGTGCAAATTTCTAAGCTGCAGTTTCCAACGGGGTCTTATGTCTTTCAAGAAGGACAATACTTGGATTCACCAACTGTTACGGATTGGCTAGGACGTAAGTCTAAGGATAATCCGAGTGGACTTAATCCAGTAAAGGGAACTAAAAACGACTATCATCCTTATTACTTAGAAGAATTAATTGAACAAGATTATTTTACTGGTTCACGTTCTAACTATCACATTGGTGGTGTTAGCATTGGACTAGCAATGAATTCAGTTGATTATTATCAAAAAGTAAAAGATGGTCCCCAATATCAAAAGGCAATTTCACGAGCAACCCAGCGCCGTGAAGGCGAGCAAATAGCGCAAAAAGTAGTGGCACGCTTGCGGAAGAAAAAGGCTTTAAAGAATGTGCCGATTGTTATCGGGTTGTTTTCTAAAACTGATAAAGACTCCTTAGTTGGAGGAAGTTACTTTGCTTATGGGACAGCGAGCGCTAATAGTAGTAAAATAACTAAATGGAAATCTGTATCGGAAAAAACGCAAGTTTTGCCGACAGTTGGTAATGCAAAAGCCGTAAATAGTAATGATGCGTCGAGCTTTAATAGTTTTAAGACAGCTATTCAAAACTATTTCCCTAATATTAGTGGGGTCACAGCTACTTTGCGGTATAAAGATGGCAAGCTAGTGCAAGAGAATATTTCAATTACCACCCAGTTCTATGGGTATGAACAAGTTAAGAGTTTCTCGCAATTAGTTTTGTCAACAGCAAAGAAATACTTGGCTAATGACGTTGCAATTGAAATTAAAATTGGTTCAGTTGATGACGTCCAAGCATTAATTGCTAAGGAAACGGCTGATAGTGCTTATCAAGTGCACATTTATGGCGGCGAATAGGAGGTATTTGATTGAAGATCACAGAAGATACGGTTAAGCACGTTGCTACGCTCTCCAGACTTGAGTTTAGCGACAGTGAAATCGGTGAATTTACTGAACAAATGGGCAATATTATTAATATGGCAAGTCAACTGCAAGCAGTTGATACCGAAGGCGTTGAAGAAACGGTCCAAGTTGTTGACCGTGATACTGTCTTCAGAGAAGATAAGCCTGAACACTGGCAAGATCGAGAAGAATTGATGGAAAATGTTCCTGAAAAGGCTAACGGCTTCATTAAGGTGCCTGTAATTATTGAGAAGGACGATAACGAGTAATGAATTACTTAAATGAAACTATTGACTCATTAAATAAGAAACTCGCCAGTGGAGAAATTACAGCAGATCAATTAGCTAAAGATACTGTTGCAAATATTAAAGACACTGACAAGAAATTGAACGCTTGGATTACTGTTGACGAAGATGCAAAACCAGCTGAAAATCTTGATTTTGCTAAGAATAAGTTAGCAGGTATTCCAATCGCGATTAAGGATAATATTGTTACTAACGGTATGAAAACTACTGCTGCAAGTCATATTTTGGATAACTTTATGCCGATGTATGATGCTACAGTTATTAGCAAGTTAAAGAAGGCTCAATTTACCCTTGTTGGTAAGACTAACATGGATGAATTTGCGATGGGTTCTTCAACTGAACATTCATACTTTGGTGCAACTCACAACCCATGGAATTTAGATAAAGTTCCTGGCGGTTCCTCCGGTGGTTCTGCAGCTGCCGTTGCTGGAGGTCAAGTAGTTGCTGCCCTTGGTTCAGATACTGGTGGTTCAATTCGTCAACCAGCTGCTTTTAATGGTATTTTTGGGATTAAGCCAACCTATGGTCGTGTTTCACGTTGGGGCTTGATTGCCTTTGGTTCATCCCTTGACCAAATTGGGGTAATGAGTAAGCGTGTTAAGGATTCAGCTGAAGTCTTGAATGTCATTGCTGGTAGTGATGATCATGATTCAACCATGTCTACTCGTGAAGTTCCTGACTTTACTAAATTCTTAGGTCAAGATGTTAAAGGTCTTAGAGTAGCTGTTCCTAAGGAATATATGGATGCAGTTGATGGTAAGATGCGCGAATTAATTCAAAAGCAAATTGACCTTTTGAAGGATGCTGGCGCAATTATCAACGAAGTATCTTTACCTCATACTAAGTATGTCGTACCAACTTACTACATTATTGCTTCAAGTGAAGCTTCATCAAACCTTCAAAGATATGATGGTATTCGTTATGGCTATCGTGCAAAAGACACCAAGAACTTACTTGATGTTTACGTTAAATCACGTTCTGAAGGATTTGGTACAGAAGTTAAGCGTCGGATCATGCTTGGTTCATTTGCTTTGTCTGCTGGTTCATACGATAAGTTCTTTAGACAAGCAGCTAAGGTTAGAACTTTAATTTGCCAAGACTTCGATAAGATTTTTGCTGAAAATGATGTTATCCTCGGTCCAACTACGACTGAACCAGCATTCGGAATTGGTGAAGAAGTATCAGATCCAATTAAGATGTACAACAACGATATCTTGACAATTTCAGCCAACTTAGCAGGTATTCCTGCAGCTAGTGTTCCAGCTGGATTAGTTGATGGAATGCCATTTGGTTTACAAATTATGGCTAAACGTTTTGATGAAGGTAATGTCTTTAAGACTGCTGACTTTATTGAACGCAGCAACAAGTTTTATGAAAAAACACCAACTGGAATGGAGGATTAATTGAATGAATTTTAAATCGACTATCGGACTAGAAGTCCACTTCGAATTAAAGACCAAGAGTAAGATTTTCTCACCTTCACCAGTAACTTATGGTGCCAAGCCTAACACAGAAACTAACGTGATTGATTGGGCTATGCCTGGTGTCTTGCCAATGGTTAACAAGAACGTTTACCGTTTGGGAATTATGGTAGCTTTGGCAACCCATGCTCACATTTTGCCAACTACTCACTTTGACCGGAAGAACTATTTCTATCCAGATAACCCAAAGGCTTACCAGATTACGCAATTCTTCCAACCACTTGCTCGTGATGGTTACATTGAAGTAGAAGTACACGGAAAGAAGAAGCGCATTGGTATTCACGAAATGCACATCGAAGAAGATGCCGGTAAGAACACTCACGGAACCAATGGTTTCTCATATGTTGACTTAAATCGTCAAGGTGTTCCACTTCTTGAAGTTGTTTCTGAACCTGACATGGAAGACCCAGAAGAAGCTTACGCTTACCTTGAAAAATTACGTAAGATCGTTCAATTTACTGGTGCTTCAGACGTTAAGATGGAAGAAGGTTCAATGCGTGTTGATACCAACATTTCTATTCGTCCAGCAGGCCAAAAGGAACTTGGTACCAAGGTTGAAATGAAGAACTTGAACTCATTTGATCACGTTCGTCGTTCACTTGCATATGAAGAAAAACGTCAACAACAAGTATTGCTTTCAGGTGGTCACGTTCAACTTTCAACTCGTCGTTTTGATGAAGCTACTGGTAAGACTGTTTTGGAACGTGTTAAGGAAGGTGCTTCCGACTATCGTTACTTCCCAGAACCAGATATTGCACCAGATCATATCAGTCAAGAATGGATTGATGAAATTGCTAAGGAATTACCAAAGAGCCCATTTGACCGTTATGATGATTATGTTAACAAGTTTGGCTTGAAGCCATACGATGCTAACGTTTTGCTGCAAACTAAGGAAAGTTCAGACTTCTTCGATGCTGCTGTTGCCGCTGGTGCTGACCCGACAATGGCTGCTAACTGGATGAACACTCAAGTTAACGGTTACTTAAACGACAACCGCGTATCATTGGCTGATGTTAAGTTAACTCCAGAGCATTTAGCAGCAATGATTAAGTTAATCAAAGATGGTACCATTTCATCTAAGATTGCGAAGAAGGTCTTTGCTGAAACAATTGCTAACGGTACTGATCCTAAGAAGTATGTTGAAGACAAAGGTATGGTACAATTATCAGATCTTTCAGTCTTGGAACCAATGGTTACTAAGGTTGTAGATGATAACCCACAATCTGTTGAAGACTTCAAGAATGGTAAGGACCGTGCAATTGGCTACTTGGTTGGTCAAATCATGAAGCAAACTCGTGGTAAGGCTAACCCAAAGGTTGTTAACAAACTTTTGAACAAGGAATTAGCAAGTCGTTAAATTTTTTAGAACCAAGGTAGTAAATATGACTCAGAAAGCAAGATTGATTTATAATCCTGTATCCGGTCACGAACAAATGCCTAAAAATGTGGCGGATATTTTGGATGTTTTAGAACAAGCTGGCTACGAAGCTAGTGCTTTTAGAACTACACCTGAAGAAAATAGTGCCCAAAATGAAGCTACACGTGCAGCCAAAGAGGGGTTTGACTTAATTGTTGCTGCTGGTGGTGATGGGACAATTAATGAAGTAGTTAACGGTCTGGCCTTTTTAGAGAAAAGACCAAGGATGGCAATTATTCCAGCCGGAACTACCAATGATTATGCCCGTGCCTTAGGTATTCCGCGTGATAGTATTTTGGATGCAGCCAAAATTGTCCTTAAAAATAAAACACGAAAAATGGATATTGGTAAGGCTAATTTTGGTGCGCGTGCGCAAACTCAGTACTTTGTTAATATTGCTGCTAGCGGTTCACTTACTGAACTTACCTATGGTGTCCCTTCAGAAATTAAATCAGCATTGGGTTATGCGGCATATTTGATCAAAGGGGCAGAGATGTTGCCACATTTGACTGAAAATGAAATGCGCTTAACTTATGATGATGGTGTTTATGAAGGGAAGCTTTCCATGTTCTTATTGGGGATGACCAATTCAATTGGTGGTTTTGAACAAATTATGCCAGATGCCCAATTAAGTGATGGTTTATTCCAATTGATCGTAGTCAAGCCATCGGATCCAGGTAATTTGCTGAAGTTAATGGCTTTAGCCTTGAATGGTAAGCACGTTGATGATCCTAAGATTATTTATACGAAAACTAGAAATCTTAAGGCAGAATTGATTGGAAAAAGTGCAGGACAAGATTTACCAGTTAACCTTGATGGTGAAATTGGTGGTTATTGTCCAGTAAGTTTTGAAAATTTGAAACAACATATTGAATTTTATGTTGGTGGTTAAAAGACCAAAAAATAAGGGATGCAGATCGATTTCTGCATCCCTTATTTTTTATGATTAATTAACGACGATCTCCGCCCATGCCAAAGATTTGTAAGAAGTAAAGAAAGACATTTACGAAATCAAGGTATAGTTGCAAAGCGCCAGCAACTGCTAAGCCTAACTCGGTATTTTCGTTAGCAAAGCGAGCATAAATATTTTTCATTTGTTGAGCATTCCAAGCAATCAAAATTGCAAAGATAATTACACCGATGTAAGAAAAGATGTAAGTTACCATTGGATTTTTCAAGAAAATATTAACGACACTAGCAACAATCAATCCAATTAAAGCAGCAATAGCATAAGAACCCATGTTGGTTAAGTCTCGTTTGGTTGAAGTTCCTAATACTGCCATCGTAATGAAGACTGCAGCTGCAGAAACAAAAGCTGTAGCAATTGTTGCACCAGTATAAGCGGTGGCAATTACGGCAAAGACTAAGCCATAGGCTACTGACATAATCATTAGCATTATAAAGCTAGCACTAGGATTACGAGTAGCTCTAAAGGTAATTACTAAAGATAAAACAAATGGTAAAAAGAGCAGAATTAAAGAACTAGCAGGGTTTGAAAACAAGCTGACAAAAGCTGCTTTAAAGACTGTAGTTGCTGAGAAGGCAGTTAAAGCAGAAACTAAAACAGCTAACGCCATAATACCGTATGTTTTAGCTAAGAAACGGTTAACAACTGTAACGTCTTGCACTTGACGACGTTCAGGACTACTTGAAAAGTTATTCATTATTCAAGTCCTTTCTAAATTTATTTACTTTACCTAATATTATACCAACATTCACCTCTTCTCTGATAGTAATGCACTAAATTTTAAAAGAATATCAAACATTGTTATAATTTTTAATAGTTTAAACTAATAATGGAGGGAAAATATGAACAGTGCTAGAAATTACGTTTTAACGCAATTGCAATCGCTTAATCAAGCACTGACAACAAGTGAATTAGCTAATAGATTAAACTTATCGCGTTCTGTTGTTAGTCATTATTTAAATGAACTTGAAAAAGAAGGGCAAGTTCATCGCACTACTGGAAGACCGATTAAATGGACACTCAAGCTGAAAGTTCCACAGCAAATGCATTTAGTGATTTTATTGGGTATCATGGTTCAATGCGGCAGATCATTAAACAAGTTAGTGCCGCTGTGGTTTATCCACCAAATGGACTTAACATTCTAATTACCGGCCATTCAGGTGTAGGTAAAAGTTACTAGCGAGTAGAATTGCTAAATTTGCTAAGGAAGAGCGAGTTTTATCGGCTAATGCGCCGTATATTGTGCTTAACTGTGCTGATATTATGCTAATAACCTAGAACTAGTCTCCAGTATGTTGTTTGGTCACATTAAAGGGGCTTACACTGGAGTAGATGAAGATAAAGCTGGTTTACTTGAACAGGCTAATGGGGGCTACTTATTTTTAGATGAAGTTCATCGTCTGAGTAATGAAAATCAAGAAAAACTATTTAGTTTTATTGATACTGGTCAATTTTATCGAATGGGAGATAATGCACATTCCGTAAAGGTGAAGGTGCGCTTAATCTTAGCAACAACTGAAAATCCTGAGGAAGTATTATTGACGACTTTTTTACGACGGATTCTCGTTCATCTAGTTTTACCTGATTTCATTAAGCGACCACTTGATAAGAGATTAGAACTTTTACGTTATCTCTTTTACCGAGAAGCAAAAGCCATTAATAAAAAAATCGAAGTTAGTAAGTATGTGTTGTCAGCTTTACTGCAAACAAATCATTCAGGTAATATTGGTTATTTGAAAAATATTATACAAGTTTCGTGTGCGGCTGCCTACCACGACCAAAATGAGGCAGAAACGATTGAATTAAGGTTAGATAATTTATTACTAGAAAAACTGCCCAATTATGAGGATTACGGTAGTTTATTGGTTGATCTTCAAGTGTCTTTGAAGCGTAATTTAACTAGTTTAGCGCAGGAACATTTACATGAAGTGACTGAGCTTTTTACCGATTTAAGTGAGAATTATGATTTAAGTCAGCTATCTGCAATTAAAGTTAAGTTATTAGGATTAGATAAATATGTACCTGCCTGGAATTTAAAGCCGGGGCTACACTTATTATACCAACGAATTTTTAAACAAATTATTGAACAACATTTTGGCTTAAATAAAACAGCTTATCTCGAACCACTACTTTATTTTTTGTATGAGTTTGATTTCAAGCTGAGTGATGAAGAAAGTGATTTATTAGAGAATAGTTTGGCGCAAGATTTGCCACGTGCTTTTCATGTTGCTAGTATTTTTTATAACCGATTACAGCAAATTGATAATTTGGAGCATAAAGATTTAGTGACAGTTTTAACTATCATATTAAGTGATCATGTTAATGAAAAAATCCAATTAAAGGATTTAATTGTTGCTCATGGAGAAACTACAGCTACAAGTATTCAAACAGTCGTTAATTCTTTATGTGGGACTTATGTCTTTGATGCAATTGATATGCCAATTGAAGCTGGTGTACGGTCAATTACCGACGAAGCTAATAAGTTAGTTTATAGTTACAATACTACTAGTGGGTTTATTCTGATGATTGATATGAGATCTTTAACGCAGTTATACCGGGCGATTAAAGATCATTTAGCGGGGCTCTTATTGGTAGTTAACAATTTAACAACTTTGACGGCTTTGGATTTGGCCTTAAAAATGCAAGCGCGCGTTCCTTTTAAAACCATTGCCGAACAAGCTGATCAGAATTATCAGATTGGCGTTCAATACTATGAGGGTTTCTCGCAATCACCGAATATTTTAGTTTCGTGTATTTCAGGGATGGGTATTTCTGAAAAGATTACTGAAATCATCCAACCGCTTTTACCTGAACAAATTAAGGTCATTCCGATTGATTATGCCACTTTAAAAGACAAGATAAAAAATCAAGAATGGCAGTATTTCAGTAAAACTTTATTCGTCCTAACCACAATTGACATCAATGAAGCTGTCCCATTTAAACATATGAATTTATATGATCTGCTAGATGCCAGTGGTGAAAAGAATTTGCAAGCTTGGCTTGCTAAGCATATGACGAAAGCGCAAATCGATCAATTCAGTCAACGTTTACTTCGCTTCTTCTCAAAAGAAGGAATTTCAGAAAGATTAACCTTCCTCAATCCAGATGTCATTTTGAAGGAAGTAGAACTAATTAACAGTAAATATGAAAATGCCTATCACTTACAACTGGATGGTAAAATCAGACTTAATTTGTACATGCACATTGCTTTGATGATTGAGCGGTTGATGCTGCATCATTCTTCAGATATTAAGTTTGAGCCACATGATCAGCAGGAGCAGCAATTCTTTAATATCAGTCATGGTATTTTTCAACCGATTGAAACTAAATACAATATTAAGTTATCAAATTATGAATTATCCTTACTGTATGAGTTGTTTAAGCAATTCATCGAGCAAGCTTAAGTGTTTAAGAAAAGAAGAAAACAGTGTTTAAGTTTTAAACATTGTTTTTTTGATGCTATTAGATCAAGCTTATCGATACTTGGCACACTTTTTGCTATATATAAGTGTAAAGAAAAAATGGAAGGAGAGCTCAATATGACAGATATCTTAATTGCTAGTCATGGTCATATGGCTAGCGGAATCCAAAGCTCTTTAAATATCTTGACGGGGATGGGGGATCAAGTCAAAGTCATTGATGCCTATGTCGATGATAGTGATTACACCCCACAAATTGAACAGTTTATTAAAGAGGCAAAAAAGCCAGCTGTCATCTTTACTGATTTATTAGGTGGCAGCGTTAATCAGAAAGTGACTTTAAAAGCCAGCAGTGAAAAGGATGTCTTTATTGTCACCCAAATGAATCTCGCAATAATTATGGCAGTTTTACTTGATAGTGAACCGCTCACTAAGGATCATTTGCAAAAGCTGATTAAACAAAGTCAAGTTCAGTTAGTTGAGTTAGCAGAACCAGCAACTGAAGAAAGTGATGACAACTTTTTTGGATAAAAGATAGGAGAGTATAAACGATAATTGCACAATTAAGAGTAGATGACCGGCTAATTCACGGACAGGTAGCTTTAGTTTGGACTAAGAAATTAAACACTACAGGTATTGTAGTAGCCAATGACAATGCTGCTAACAATGAAATGGTGCAAATGACCTTAAAGATGGCAACGCCAACTGAAAAGAAATTGTTGATGATGCCATTAAGGTCTTTAACAATCCAAAAGGGGCAAAGATGAGAATTTTTGCTTTAGTCAACTGTGTGCAAGATGCCTTAAAGATTGCCCAAAATGTTAAAGATATTGATGGAATTAATGTTGCGAACGTTGGCCGCTTTACTAAAGATGCCGATGATGCAACCCAATTATCTTCTACTTTAATGTTACGCTCTGATGAATTAGCAGCGTTAAAGGAATTGGTTAAGCTCGATGTTCCAGTATTTCACCAGGTTGTACCAAACAATGTTAAAACTCCAATTGCTTCAATGTTAAAGAATAGTTAGTTAAAAACGGAGAAAGAAAAATGTTACATACAGCGATACTCGCAGCTTTGTGTGTGCTGATCTGTTTGGGCGGCAACTGGCTGTGGGGACAAACAATGATTGAACGTCCTTTAGTCGTTGGGATGGTTGCCGGATTAATGTTTGGGGACTTACAAACCGGTATTTTAATTGGTGCCGCCCTTGAAGCGATCTTCATGGGAGCAGTTGATATTGGTGGGGCTCTTTCTTCAGAACCAGTAATCGCCACGGTCTTAGCAACTTGCTTTGCCATTACCTTAGGAGTAAATACTAAGGCAGCTTGGGCTTTGGCAGTGCCAATTGGGGTTTTCGGAGCCTTCATTTCCATGTTCTTGAAGAATGTTGTGATGAACGTCTTTGCTCCATTAGTTGATAAAGCGGCAGATAAAAACAATCCAAAAATGTTAACCCGTCTGCACTACGGCATGTGGGTTGCTAACTACTTTACCTACTCATCAGTAACTTTCTTTGCTGTTCTTGCCGGTGCCAAGCCAGTGCAACACTTAGTAAGTGAAATTCCAGCTAACTTGATGGCCGGTTTATCTGTGACTGGTGGATTATTGCCAGCTGTTGGTTTTGCCATCTTAATGAGAATGCTTTGGAGTAAACAATTATCACCATACTACTTCTTCGGCTTTATTTTAGCTGCTTACTTAAATTTGCCATCCGTAGGCTGTAGCTGCGATCGGTATTATCATTGTTGTTTTGCAATGGATTCGTGATAAGCAAGTGATGAATTTAGAAAACAAGCAAAAAGAATTAGCTACTGCCGGTGTAAAAGTTGAAAATAATTCAACTGCATCTACATCAGCTGACCAAGAAGAGGAGGACTTTTTCTCATGAAAATCACTAAGAACGTCTCACCTAAAGACAAGAAAATCATTAACCGGATATTCTGGCGCTCCTTTACTGTTTTTGCCAGTCGTGCAGGTGCTACCAAGTCTCACGCTCCAGGCTTCATGTACTCAATCATGCCTGCCTTAGATGAATACTTTAAGGACGATCCTGAAGGTCACCATAAGGCCATGATGCGGCATACTACTTGGTACAACATTACGCAAAATGTGGGTACCTTCGTTATGGGTCTAGTAGCTTCAATGGAAAAGAAGACAGCTCAAGACCCTAACTTTGATCCAGATTCAACGGTTGCCATTAAGACCTCATTAATGGGGCCATTATCAGGAATTGGTGACTCTATCTTCTGGGGTGTATTAAGAGTTATTGCTGCCGGAATTGGGATTAGTTTAGCCAGTCAAGGTTCAATTATGGGACCAATTTTGTTCTTGCTGATCTACAACATTCCATCAATTTTAACGCGTTACTACTTGACCTACATGGGTTTCACCGTTGGTGATACATTTATTCAAGACATGTACAAGAGCGGCAGTATGAAATTATTGAACAAAGCTGCTTCTACCCTTGGTTTGCTGATGATTGGTTGTATGACCGCAACCATGGTTAAATTTGAGTCTAAATTAAGTATTCCGATTGATGGTGGTAAGCCAATTCAATTACAAACTTACCTTGATCAATTATGGAAAGGTTTAGTGCCATTAGCTATTACTTTAGCTTGTTACTGGCTCTTATCCAAGAAGGTCAATGTTAACTGGATCTTACTCGGTGTCTTAGTTCTGTCAATTATTTTAGGTTTAGTTGGGGTGGTTTAAAATGGATGAAGCAGTAACACTATCGGAAATAATCATTCGGTTGGTGTTATCTGTCTTTGTGGCCACCATTATCGGTTATGATCGTGAGCACAAGAATCGACCAGCCGGAATTAAAACCCACGTCTTGGTTTGCGTCGGGGCCTGCGTTATTGCCCTACTTCAAAAAAAGATTGGTTATGATGCAGTTCAATTAGCTTTAGCACAACCCAAGGTAGCGGGCATTATTAGAGCAGATGAAGCAAGATTAATTGCCCAAGTTGTTTCAGGAATTGGTTTTTTAGGAGCTGGGACAATCCTAGTGCAGCATCGGACTGTCTTAGGATTAACCACCGCCGCAAGTCTTTGGGCAGTAGCTGGAATAGGACTGGCATTAGGAATGGGAAATTATGAAATAGGAATTGCAGGTGCAATTACCGTCATCTTAGTTTTAGCTTTTTCTAAACGGTTAATCCAAGTTCACCCAATGAAAAAACTAGAAATTCAATATAAACATAAACTAGAAACTAAAGAATTTATTCAAAAATATTTTGAAGAACATCATATCACCGTGATGAATGTTAACTTTACCGTTAAGCAAGATAGTAATAATTCCATTTATACAAATATTTACGATATTGAAGTTCCACATTCTTTAAATTATGCTGATATAATTGAAGATATCTCATTGAATAAAAACATTATGAAGATTCAAATGGTCAGTATCTAATTTAGAGAGGAAGAAAGTCATGTCACAACAGCAATAATTAGGTTTAAAGCCCAGTGCGCAGTTAGTGACACGGCTTTTTTTATCGCCAAAATTAAAACAGAGCTTGGCTATTCTTAGTTATAATGCGCGAGACTTGCTGAAAAAAATGAAGAAATATGAAGAAGCCAATCCTTTCTTGAACTTGAAGTATCCGCAGCAAGAAATGCAAGACTTGAGCTGGCTGGAAGCAGAGAGTCAGGAAAGTTTAATTGCTTACTTAGAACAGGAAGTGGCAGTTAGCAAATATTCAGTCAAAGAAAAAAAGCTGCTGACTTTTCTTATTTATCAACTAGATGAACAAGGATATTTACGCATAAGTGATCAAGAATTAAGTCAAAAGAGTGGTTTTACGCTTGCACAGGTTCGACAAGCCCGAAAAGATTTACAGAAAATTGCCCCGGTTGGAGTGGGAGCTTTTAATTTAACCGAGTGTTTATTGTTACAAGCTCAGGCAAAGGAAGATTTCAATCCCATTGCAAGGGAAATATTGACAGATAATTTACTAGAAATTGTTGCTGATCCAAATAAGTGGCAACAATTAAAATGGAGTAAATCAGAAATTGAAAATGCCTTGGTTGCAATTAGAAAATTAAACCCTAATCCTGCTAGCGACTACAGTCCAGTGCCAGCAGTTAACTACTTAATTCCTGATTTGATTTTTAAATTTGAAGACGGACAAATGCGCGTGTTAACTTCGAAATATTTTTTACCAGAAGTAGTTTTTGATGAACCAGTCTATCAAGAGTTAAAGCAAAAAAGTAATCGCGCAGAGCAGAAATTTTTAACACAACAAAAGAAAAATTATCGAGAAATAAACGCGGCAGTAGGACAACGGTCTGAAACTTTGTTGCGAATTGGTAAGTATTTAGGCCAAAAGCAATTAGCTTTTTTAAAAACATTGAAGAAAAATGATTTACAAGCCCTAGGACTAAAAGAAATTGCGGAGCAGTTAGACTTAGCACCAAGTACTATTAGTCGCGCTTTGAAATATAAGTATTTTGAATGTCAGGGACAGGTGCTACCCTTAAATTTATTTTTAGTTAAGAAAGTCGCCGATCAATCTCAAGAAAAGATAAAAGCTTTATTAGTAAATTGGGTTGATCAAGAGGACAAAATTGCGCCTTATAGTGACGAAGAATTAGTGCAGTTGTTTGCAGATAAAGATATTAAGTTATCACGAAGAGTAATTGCTAAGTATCGAAAGCAACTAGGAATTGCTAATTCATATCAGCGAAAAAGCAAGTGAGAACATTTACTCACTTGCTTTTTTTGAAAGATATTTTACTTTTTATTTTGCCACTTCAAACCAATCCCAGTGAAACCACTGATAATTGAGAAGATTGGTGAAAGTAAACTGAAGAAGGTAAATGGTAAGAAGGCTAAAACTGGTACGCCTAAGGTTGCTGCCGCAAATGAACCAGCAACGCCCCAAGGGATTAAGTAGTTAATAACGCTACCACCATCTTCAAGCACCCGGCTGAGGGCTAATGGTGAAAGGCCCATCTTGTCGTAAGCAACTTTGAATGCCCGACCTGGCAAGATTACAGACAAGTATTGTTCACCAACAAAAAGGTTAATGGCAATTCCAGAAAAGATGGTAACCGTGATTAAAGAACCAGGACGATGTAAATGATTAACAAGTGGATCCATGGCGTTTTGCACGATCTTGAATTTCATTAACATCCCACCTAAAGAAAGAGTGGAGATGATTAAGGCAACGGTTGCCATCATGCTTGATATACCACCACGAGTTAACAAGGCGTTAACAGAAGCATCACTAGTTTTAGCAACAAACCCGTTCATAATTAAATTATTCAGAGAAGTTACAGAAGTATGAGGATTTTCAACGAAAATCATAATTACTGTTGCAGTAATATTAATGAATAAGGTCGGAATAGCGGGAACTTTGCGCCATGCACATAAAAGCATTAAGACAATCGGAATCACTGCCCACCAGGTAATGACGAAGTGGTTTTGCAAAATAGTAGAAGTATGTTCAATTTTAGTAGCGTCAATTTGACCGCTGTTACCTAGAATCCAGAATAAAATAAAGGAAACAATGAAGGCAGGGATTGTGGACCACATCATATTCTTGATATGAGCAAATAATTCACTTTCAGCAACAGCTGAAGCCAAGTTGGTTGAGTCAGAAAGTGGTGACATTTTATCGCCGAAGATTGCTCCGGACACGATTGCCCCAGCTACTAAGGCAGGATTGGCGTTCATACTTGCACCAATTCCAAATAAGGCAATCCCCACAGTAGAGATAGTGGTAAAACCAGAACCAATTGCCACTCCGACAATCGAACAAACAACAAAGACTGAGGGAATGAAGAAACTACCACTGATTAAATGGAAGCCTAGTACCATAATTGATGGAATAATTCCGGCCTGAATCCAAACCCCGATTAAGGCTCCAATCAAAATAAAAATAAAGATTGGAATAATCGCTACGCCGATACCTTCTTTAATACCGTCTTGAATTTCACCCCAAGACCAACCTTTAAATTTTGCCCAGAAGGTCAATAGTAGAACTGTAAATAAAACTGGTACTTCTGGGGATAAGCCAAATTTGATAACGGCTATGCCTAAGATTGCTAAAAGAAGTAGCAGAATAATAATTGACTCTGTGAAAGAAACTTCTTTTTTCTTCATAATAATTCCTCCAAAATAAAAATCCCGCTGACTAAAATAGTCAACGGGACGATTAAAAACCGTGGTACCACCCACCTTGTAAGCTATAAACTTACACTCTATCAGATGATAACGGTTCTGAATTTTACCGAACAATAAGGATCAACGATGTAATTCATTAACTCCGCCTGACTGGTTCGCACTAACCACCAGATCTCTGAACGCTGAACGAGGCAACTACTAATTCGTTTCTTGTTGGTCATTATGATAGCAAGATGAAAAAATGTCAATAGTTTAATTAAAAAAAGTTGTTTGAGTGAAAAATTAGTCAGTTGTGAATTTTCTAGTATAATTGAACTGATTAATTAAAAAAGGACGAAATTATGCAAAAGAATCAAATAGTTGAATTGGAAATTACTGACTTATCATATGAAGCAATGGGTGTGGCTCATTATGAAGGGATGACGATCTTTGTTAATAATGCTTTGCCTGGTGAAATTGTCAAAGCAAAAATTTTGAAAGTGAAAAAGCGTTTTGCCTTTGCCAAAATTGAAAAAATTATCAAAGAAAGTCCCGATCGAGTTAACGTTAAGTTAAATCAATGGGTTCAAACAGGGCTAGCCTCGCTTGCACATATTAAATATGACAAACAACTTGAATTTAAGCGCAATCAGGTCGTGAATTTGTTGCACAAGGCCGGTCTTGATGAAATTAAAGTGAATCAAACTTTGGCTAGTCCTGAAGAAACAGGGTACCGCAATAAGGCTCAGGTGCCTGTACGTGAAGTCAAAGGACAACTAGAAATTGGCTTTTTTAGACGGCATTCTCATGATTTAGTGCCACTGACTAATTTCTTTACGACAGATCCAGAAATTGATCGAGTATTAGCTGCGGTGCGTGATATTTTACGTAAATACAAGGTGCCAGCTTATGATGAACTTCATCATAAAGGTGAAGTTCGCTATCTAGACGTTCGGCGCAGTAAAGCAACTGGCGAAATTATGGTGATCTTAGTTTGCTTACATCAAGATTTTCCACAAATTATGGAAGTAGCTGCCGAAATTAGTCAGATCAAAGATGTTACTAGCCTTATTTTGAATCATAATCCGAAGAAAACGAATGTCATCTTAGGGAAGGATGATTATGTTGTCTTTGGTGAAGATCATATTACGGACAAGATTGGTGACGTTAAGTTTAGAATTTCACCAAAGAGTTTCTTCCAAATTAATTCTTTACAGACGCCACGTTTGTATCAATTAGCAATTGACAAGGCCAACTTAAAACCAAGTGATGTAGTAATTGATGCTTATTCAGGTATTGGAACAATTGGACTGAGTGTAGCTAAGCATGTCAAGGCTGTGCGCGGAATGGAAACTGTTAAAGATGCGGTTAAAGATGCTAATGCGAATGCCAAATTAAACGGGATTGATAACGCTCAATATGTGGTTGGTAAGGCTGAAGAAGTGATGCCACGTTGGGCTAATGAGGGCTTAAAGACAGATGTAATCTTTGTTGATCCGCCAAGAAAAGGCTTAACGCCAGAATTTATCAAAGCAGCAGTTGCGACTAAGCCTAAAAAGGTGGTTTATATTTCATGTAATCCAGCAACACAAGTGCGAGATTTACAATTGTTTATGAAACAAGGTTATAGCTTTAATGAAGTAAGTCCAGTTGATATGTTCCCACAAACGCCACATGTGGAAAGTGTCGCAGTGTTAACTAAAGACTAAGAAAAGTAATTAAACGTTGAGGAGAGAAAATGAAACTTAAACGTTGTAATTGGGGTAATAGTAACGCTGATGATTTATATCGTGAATATCATGATCATGAATGGGGTAAGCTTAACTTAAACGAGCAGTATTTATTTGAAATGTTAGTTTTAGAGAGCTTTCAGTCTGGACTTTCCTGGGCTACAATTTTACACAAGCGGGAAAATTTTAGAAAAGCCTTTGCAAATTTTGAAATTGCCAAAGTAGCCCAGTTTGATGACCAGGATTTTGAACGGTTAATGCATGACGAAGGAATCGTACGCAACAAGTTAAAGATTAAGGCCGCAATTAATAATGCCAAAATGATTTTAAAAATGGAAGAAGCTGGCAGTTCTTTTGCAGCTTTTCTTCAAGCATATCTTCCTCAGCCAATTATTAACCATCCTAAGCAAATGAGTGATATTCCCAGTCAGACTGAGTTATCTAAAAAGATTTCAAACGGATTAAAGAAGAAGGGCTTTAAATTTGTTGGGCCAGTGACGGTCTATTCCTTTTTGCAGGCAGTTGGCTTAATTAATGATCATTTGGATGATTGCAGCTTCAAATATTAGCAAAAGACGAACAATAAAGACTGAAAAATTATATTAGTTAATAAAAATAGCAATTATTTCCCAAAAAGCAGTGAAATCAATTAGAAAATATGTTAGAATCTGATCATTGATGAATGCGAAGGGAAAATATTTACAATGAACAGCGATATTGAAAAAGTATTATACTCACAAGATCAACTTAATCAGCGGATGGATGAAATGGCTACTGAATTGAATCAAAAATATCAAGGACAAGAACCAATTGTGGTCCCGGTTTTAAATGGAGCTATGATTTTTGCTAGTGATATGATTAAACGACTTACTTTTAACTTAACAATCGATCCAATCAAGGCTTCTAGTTATGCTGGTGCACATTCCACGGGACAGGTTAAAATTGTGCAAGATCTTAAATCTGACGTTAAGAATCGTCCAGTAATCTTCATGGAAGATATTATTGATACAGGTCGGACGTTGAAAGCTTTAACTGAAGAAATGAAGCTTCGCGGCGCCAAGAGTGTTGAAGTAGTGGCCATGCTTGATAAGCCAGCTATCAGAGTAGTAGATTTTCATGCTGATTATTATGGCTTTCAAGTTCCAGATGCTTTTTTGGTTGGTTATGGTCTGGACTATAATGGCCTGTACCGTAACTTGCCTTATATTGGAGTTTTGAAGCATGAGATTTATGCTTAAGTAAAAATAAAAAGGAAAATGGCTTGTGTTTTTATAGCTAAGCAAGCATAATTAGAGCAGATGTTAAGTCTTGACTGGAAAAGCAGTCAAGACTATTTATTTCTTGAATTATTAGAAGAGTGAGGCGAAAGAATGAATAAGAAGCAAATTTCAATGGTAACTTTTGCCATGATTTTAGCCAATGTGATGGCGGGATTAGATAGTACGATTATTAATACGGCTATTCCTGCAATTATTGCAGACTTACACGGCATTCAATTTATGGGATGGATTATTGCTTTAATGCTATTAGGGATGTCGGTTTTTACACCAATTTGGAGTAAAGTTGGTGAACAGATTGGTAATAAAGCTGCCTTTGAACTTTCGCTATTATTCTTTGTGGTTGGTTCTCTTTTTCAAGGCTTAGCTGAGAATATGTATTTCTTCTTAGTGGCGCGGACGATTATGGGAATTGGTGCCGGAGGTATGGGATCAATCCCATATATTATGGCAGGTTATATTTTTGAAAATATTAAAAAGCGAACTAAGATTTTAGGCTATTTGGGAGCTAGTTTTAGTGTGGCTGCCATTATTGGACCGTTAGCTGGTGGTTATTTGGTTGATACCTTATCCTGGCACTGGGTCTTTTATATTAATATCCCAATTGGCTTGTTCGCGGTCTTACTTTCTGTACTCTACTACCGGGAAACTAGACCAGCACAAAAGAGTCGCTTTGACTTAGTAGGATCATTTTTAGTAGTTATTGGCTTGGTCTTAGTGCTGTTAGGAATTCAATTACTTGGCTTAACTTCACCTGTAATTATCTGGGGCTTAATTGTTGCTGGAATTATCTTATTAGTAATCTTCTTTAAATACGAATCTAAAGTTAAGAATCCTGTAATTCCAATTGAAATGTTTAATAATAAACCTTTGGTTGGCGATTTACTGCTCTTTGTCTTTACTTGGGGAGCCTTTTTAGCAGTTAATACTTATTTACCAATGTGGGCACAAGGCTTATTAGGTACAACTGCTTTAATTGGAGGGATGACTTTAGTTCCAAACTCAATTGCCGATACAGTTGGTACACAAGTGGTTAACCAAATGAAGGCTAGATTTAGTGATTACTGGTTGATTTTACTAGCAATTGTCTGCATGCTTATTTCTAGTTTTGGAATGGTAGTTATTCCTCAGAATAGTAACTTTTGGATTATTACTTTTTTGGCTACTTTCTCTGGGTTTGGTGTCGGCTTTGTTTTTGTTTTATTGCAGATTAAAGTGCAAGTCGATGCGCGTGAGGAAAATATGGCTGAAGCGACATCGCTGTCTTATTTGATCAGAATTTTAGCACAGACAGTAATGGCAGCTGTGTACGGCGTTATTATGAATATGGCATTAGCTCGGGGTGTAAGTCAAAATCATGGCATTACCATGAACATGCTTAATAAGTTGAGTGATGCTAAAGCTGCCAAGAGTTTACCGGTAGAATTATTACCAACGATGCGGAAGATTTTTTATTCAGGTTTAAGAGAAATTATGATCTGTGCCACGATCTTATTGGTAATTTCTGTCGGTTTGAATGTTTACTACAACGGTAAAAAGAAAAATTCCTAATATTTAGCATGGATATTCCAAAATTAAATTAATTATTTGATAAACATTGTGAAAAATAGAGCAACTGCTGCGTCATGCAGCAGTTTTTCTGTTATCATTATGGTATTGAGTTTTAATAGTGATTTTAAATTAGAAAAGAAGGATATTATTTTAGACTCGAAACCCGCCCGATGGGGCACAAAAGCATACCGTGACGCAAAAGATTTATACATGAAGGCCTTTCCTGCGTGGGAAAGATTTTCGATGTTTTCACTTTTGGCAATGTCACTACACCGTAATGTTAAGTTTCACGCAATTTATAATGGCGATCAGTTCTGCGGCATAACTTATTATGCCGAGAACGATAAGACGGTCTATCTAACTTATCTAGCAATCAATGAAGAATTGCGCGGTCAAGGCTATGGCTCCAAGATTTTGACCATGCTGGAAGATCGTTTTCCAGATAAGCAAATTGTGATTGATATTGAGCCGGTTACTTCGAAGGCGAAGAATTATAAGCAACGAGTTAGCCGACTTAAGTTCTATGAGCGGAATGGTTTTCATAGAACTGATCAAAAGTTAAAGGATCCTGATGGCGAATTTGAAGCGCTGACGACAGGGAAGAAGCTAGACAAAGAAAGCTTCATTGATACCTTGCGTCAGATGAGCTTCGGTTTTTATCAGGCAAAAGTTGAAAAATAGAATATAAAATTAGCCCAGGCATGTTGTGGTATGCCTGGGCTTTTTTGTATATATCAGATATAAGAATGTGTTATCATCAGTGTAATACAAAAAGATATATTTTTTATTATAGTCATGTGGTAATAAGTCAATGTAAAAGTTAAATTTTATTTTTAATTAGTTTGTTTTAAAACCAAAATTTGCGTGCATGAAACTAAGCCCTATTTCAAGGGATTTTTTAACAACTATTATTTACTCCTCCAAAAATGTTTTAGACCAATTAATCACCTCGGTGTTTGATAGATTTGACCATTTTTGAGCAGAGTGAAAATGGTCCTGGTTAATTTTCTTGCACAAAGAACGCAAGCACGTTTATGCGGAGAATAGAAAGCTTCATCGTATTTCTTTTGATAGTACTTCCGAAAAACGGGATCTCTTTGTCTAATCAGGTTGGCAGCTTCACCCAAATAATATCTTAGATAATGATTTCCGTTTTTAGTCATCGGTTTGTGTTCGCTATCAAAATTACTAGATTGCTTTTGACGCCAAGCTAGACCAGCGATTTAGCTAGCTGTGCTTCAGTGTCAAAGCGATCAATACTGCCGATTTCAGCGATAATACCAGCGGAATAAACTGACCCAATTCCTGGAATAGATTGTAGTATTCTCTCTTCAGGAAGCGTTTGGACGATATCTGTAATTGCTTTATCTAAGTTCTTAATCAATTTCTGATTAGTTTTAATTTCGGCATAGTAAACAGATAATACGGCATCAATCGAGTCTTTCATGACTTTACCTAAGCGATATGATCCTCTAACGGCTTTTCTGATCGCTTTAGCTAAAGTCTCTATCAGAGAAGCGGCCACGTCCTTTGGGTTGAAGGTAGTCAATTAGATCCTCGATTGGCATTTCAGCGATTTCATCGATGGTTTTACTATCAGTAACAATTGACAGCATCGTTGCGCCAAAGATAGAAGTTTTAATATTGTCTTTGTCAACGGTAACTAGTTTGTTTACACGATAATAAAGAGTTTCAATGAAGTGCTGCTTAGCTCTAGTGAGCGAAGATGTGATTTCATATCTAGCTCTAGTTAAACGCTGTAAAGCTAAGTATTCCTCTTGCCGAGCAATAGTGACATGGTATTTACCAAAGCGTAAGTATTCAGCGATGTAATAGGCATCAGTAGGATCATTCTTATTTTCTTCGTAAACGTCATGAAATCGTTTAGTGTTTTTAGGATTAATGACATCAGTTTCAAGATTAATTTTTTGAAAATCTTCGTCATTGGCAAAGAAATAAGCAGGGTGAAAGCTATAGATTGAAGTGGCTTCCATGCCGATAATTACTTTGTCATAGCTGTTCTGTTTAGCAAGTTGAAGAATTATCTTTTTGACCTCATTAGCACCAATCAGGTCATTAGAAAAAGATTGGTTAAGTAAAGGTTTTTGATAATTTTCTGAGTCAGTAATAGCGACTTGAAGATCTTTTGAACTAACGTCAATTCCGATAAAAAGTTTCATTGAGAATGGCCTCCTTTCTAGCAAATATTTGGTCATAGATCGATCATCACATGTTAGTCCCTAATTACAGATTCTAAGACAATCTCGCAAAATATAAGTATTCATAGGTTCAAGCTAAAAAAGCTGCGACTGAATCTGCTCTGAATCAGTAATAGCCAGAATCGATACAGCATGTGAGTAAGTCATTAGTAAAACTGCTTGGGTGGCAGACTAAAAAAGTAGTCAAAGCTACAGAAGGAAACAACCTATACCAATTGACCAAGGTCAATGACAATTAGAGACTAGCATCTGATGATCGAATAAACAAACTAAAAGAATAATCATTATCACTGATTTAATTTATATAATACGAATAAAGGAAAAATCATGGAAAAATACGTAACATTAAACAATGGAATAAAAATGCCGCGACTGGGCTTTGGTGTTTATCAAATTAATGATTTAGCTCAAACACAACAAGTCGTAGAAGATGGACTTGAAGTTGGTTATCGTTTAGTTGATACCGCGCAAATTTATGGTAATGAACAGGCTGTGGGGGATGCAATTAAACATAGCAATATTCCTCGAGAAGATATATTTGTTACCTCAAAGGTGTGGGTTGATGATTACGGTTATGATCAAACACTCAAGGCTTTTGATGAAACGATGAAAAAGTTGCAACTTGATTATCTTGATCTATATCTAATTCATAAGCCTTATAACGATTACTATGGCACTTGGCGAGCAATGGAACGCTTATACAAAGAAGGCTGCATTCGTGCGATCGGCGTCAGCAGCTTTTGGAATGAACGGTTAGCTGACTTAATCACTTTTAATGATGTTAAGCCTGCCGTGAACCAGATTGAAACAAATATTTGGAACCAGGAGTGGAAGGCGCAAGCCTACATGGAAAAAGAAGGCGTGCAACCTGAAGCCTGGGCACCATTTGCGGAAGGTGCAGAGCATGTTTTTACTAATCCCGTTTTAGAAGAAATCGCAAATAAGCATGATAAAACTACTGCTCAAGTAATGCTGAGATGGTTCTTGCAAAGAAATTATGTCGTGATTCCAAAGTCTGTGCATAAAGCAAGATTAGAAGAAAACTTCAATGTCTTTGATTTTGAACTTGATGATGAAGACATGGCCAAGATTAAGACATTAGATCAAGGTCACAGTATTTTGGAGGATGAAATGGATCCAGAGATTGCTGAAAGTTTTAGATAAAATTAAAAGCAGTTAGTTATCATCAGTGATAGCTAACTGCTTTTTTAGTACTTATTTCAAATTATTGGTAAATCTTACCTTCTTGTTTTTGTTTATTCTTTTCTTCAAGTGCCTTTTCACTGGCAGCCTTCTTCGGCAATACCCAGTTCAAAATCATCCCAATGATTGTTGAAAGGGCAACTGAAGTTAATTGGAAATTGCCAAGTTGGAGGTAAGCACCACCGATACCGATAACTAAGATAACTGAGGCAATTAACATATTACGCTTTTCACCAAAGTCGATTTGATCATCAACTAAGATCTTTAAACCGTTAGAAGCAATTGTCCCAAAGAGTAAGAAGGAAATCCCACCAATAACTGGCATTGGAATTGATTCAATTAAAGCGGCTAATTTACCGACGAAACTGAAGATGATGGCACAAACTGCAGCTCCTGCAAGAACCCAAACTGAGTGAACCTTAGTCATAGCTAACACACCGATGTTTTCACCGTAAGAAGTGGTAGGAGGACCACCGATGAAACCGGCGATAATTGTGGAAATACCGTCCCCCATCATTGTTCTGTGCAAGCCTGGATTCTTGAAGAAGTTCCGTTTAGTTAATGAATTAAGCACCATGATGTGGCCCATGTGCTCTGTCATCGTTACGAAGGCGATCGGTGCCATGGCTAAAATAGCGGCTGGATACCATTTGAAGTGGTAACTAATGCCCATGACATCAAGAGGTGGAAGCGAGAACCAGGCAGCTTTTTCAACTCCAGAGAAGTCCACAATGCCGAGGCAGCAGGCTAAGATGTAACCACAAATGATGCCGAGCATGATGGAAACTAAACTAGTGAAGCCCTTGAAGCACATTTGGAAGATCAAAGTCATGACCAGAGTAAAAATGGCCACGCCGAAGTAGGTTAAGTCATACTTTTCATGGTTCATCATGGCGTCATTAGCAGCCGTAGTAGCAAGTGACAATCCAATAACGATAATAATCGGTCCGACCACGATTGGTGGTAAAACTTTGTTAACCCAGCCAGAACCAATCTTAGCGATGACTAAGGCCACAACTACATAAACTAAACCAGATGCAATTGCACCTTGAGCAACAGCTGGATAGCCGTCTGCTTTCATCAAGGCTTGCATGGTAGCAACAAAGGCAAAACTAGAACCAAGATATGCTGGAATCTTGAAGTGGGTCAAGAGCATGTGAACTAAAGTACCAACCCCTGAAGAAAGTAGGGCAATACTTGGACTAATTCCAATTAAAATTGGTACTAATACAGTAGAACCAAACATCGCAAACATGTGCTGCAATGATAGTAGTACTCCTTGGCCAAATTCTGGCTTTTCATAGACGTCTAGAATCGCGTCCGGATTACGAAAGTTTTCTTTCGCGTTTTTACTCATACTTCAAACTCCTAACTTTTTCTTAAAGGATGACCTAAGAAAAAGACCACCTTAGACGCGTAGTCTAAGATGGTCTCCTGGTTATGGTGTATGAAAAACACTAACGCAGACTTCCTTCTTAGCCTCACGGGACTAATTTAAAGGTCATCACATTTGTTGCTTTATATTTAACTAGCTTCTTGGTAGTTTGTCAACCTATTTTAAATTTTTGATGACATTAATCCTAAATAGAAGAAGGTTAATGACGACCAGCCCGGCAGTAACAATAAAGACCATGCTGTAACTAGAAAAGCCTGAAACGGTTGATCCTAACAGGGGTCCAATAATATTCCCAGTGTACATAGCCGATTGATTCCAAGAAAAAATTCTTCCTGTTACTTCAGCTGGAGAATTCTTCGAAAGTAAAGTCTGAACTTGTGGGAAAAGGCAAGCATCAGTAAAACCAACTGAGAAGCGTAAGATTCCAAGTTGCCAGGCATTTTGAACGAAGGCTGTCAGTAAGAAAAGTACCGTTGCACCTAAGAAACCAGCGATGATAATTTTGTGGGTTCCGATTTTGTCACCTAAGAGACCTAAACGAGAAGCTACTAAAAAAGTGGCAATTCCTGGTAAGGCGGCAATGATCCCGGAAATGAACGTAACACTGCCTTGGTTATGCATTAATTGCTTAACATAAAGCGAAACAATCGGATTAATGGAATTATTAGCTGCTTGAATAATTAGCGTGGTTAATAATAAACCAAAAATTAATCGAGGACTGCGTAAGGACTTAATAACACCGCTGGCTTTGTCCAATTTCTTTTCAGTGACAGGCTTAAAGTCATCTTCGTGGACAAAGAAAAGCGAGAGTAAAAATGAAATTAAAAGTAGACCACCAGTGATAAAGAAAGTTACTCGATATGAGAAAACTGAAGCCAAAAAACCGCCCAGCATTGGTCCAAGTAGTGTTCCCGCCGTAACGCTTGAGCTCATCGTTCCCAGAGCTTGTCCAGCATGATGCTTCGGTGTTTCAGTTGCAATTAAGGTATTAGCATTAGAAACAAAGCCAGCGAAGACTCCCTGCAACATCCGCAAGAAGAATAACTGCCAGACATTAGTAACTAAGCTCATAGCACCAATGACAAAAGCCATCCCGAAAGAAGCATGTAAAATCATGAGCTTGCGGCCTTTTTTGTCGGCTAATTTACCCCACCAAGGAGAGATAATGGCCGAGACAAAGAAAGTACCTGAATAAATAAAGCCTGACCAAAAGTTAAGTTCTTGATGGCTAAAGTTTCCTAAAGTCCCGATATATAGCGGTAAAAATGGCATTACTTCAGAGAAAGCAATCCCAGCAATAAAGACAGCAATTGATAAAACAAATAAATTTCTTTTCCAAATTGGTTTAGTAGTTGAATTAGTTTTCATAATACATATATTTTAATACAATAGAAGGTAAAATTAGTTCTGTTTTTGAAAGGAAAAAAGATGCAAAAAGAGCAAGAAATTGAAATGTTAAAGGCATTTTCTGATGCAAATGCTACATCTGGCTTTGAAGAAGAATTCGTTAAATTATTTAAAAAGCAAGTTCAAGATACTGCTAATGTTGAAGTTGACGGGATGCTGAACGTTTATGCTAATAAGAAAGAAAATAAAGGTGATCGTCCAGTAATTCAGCTGGATGCACACTCAGACGCAGTTGGCTTTATTACGCAAGCTGTCCGGCCAAATGGTTTGATTAAATTTGTTCCCCTTGGCGGATGGGCTAAATATAATATTCCCGCATTAAAAGTTAAAGTTAGAAACCGTGATGGTGAATATGTTCCAGGAGTTGTTGCTACTAAACCACCACACTTTATGACGGCAGCAGAGCGCAATAGCGTGCCCGATGTGGCTGAGATGTCAATTGATGTTGGTTCTTTGAGCCGGGAAGAGACAATTAAGGACTTCAAGATTGATACTGGCTGTCCAATCTTTGTTGACGTTAAGTGTGAATATAACGAACGCACTGGACTCTTTTTTGGTAAAGACTTTGATGATCGATTCGGTGCAGCTGCAATGGCGGATGTACTCGACAACTTAAAGGGTGAAGAAACTAACTTTGATGTAGTCGCTGCTTTATCTAGCCAAGAAGAAGTTGGCCTGCGTGGTGCTTATGTGACTGCTAGAAAAGTTAAACCCGACGTTTGTTTAGTTTTAGAGAGTTGTCCAGCTGATGATACTTTTACTCCAGATTGGTTATCACAAACCGGTCTTAAACGTGGACCAATGCTAAGAGATATGGATACCACCTTTTTGCCTAATCCAAAATTCCAGCAATATGCATGTGATTTAGCTGATAAGAATGGCATTCCATATACCCGGTCAGTTCGTACTGGTGGCGGACAAGATGGAGCTGCAATTTATTATGAAAATGGGGCACCAACTATTGTTATCGGGATTCCAGTTCGCTATGAACATTCACCATACTGCTTCAGTAGTTATCATGACTTTAAAGCTTCTGTTAATTTAGCCACCGCAATCATCCGGGACTTAACTAAAGAAAAATTAGCTAGTTTTAGTCAATTCTAACCAACTGACAGGGATCAAATTAGTGTTAATCACTAGTTTGATCTTTTTTTGTTTTGACAATAGTCCGCATATGTACTATTATTATATTTAAGCAAATTAGTATCTGTGAGGACTAACTATGAAAATTTCAATTACGGAAAAAGTCACTACAGCCATTGTACGTGGTAGCAAGGGGTATGAACAATGGAATAACCAGCATCATTTGCCTGACTACTTAGCAATGATTCTCTATGAATTATTGATGCGGCAAGAATTGACGCAAAAAGAATTAACTAAACTTAGCGATATGCCAAAGCAATCAATTAATAAGGGGATAAAGCTTCTACAAAAGCAAGGATATTTGGCATTAAAAGTTAATCCTAAAGATAAGCGTGCTAAGTTGTGTCATTTAACACCTGAAGGGAAAAAGTATGCCCAAAAGAAGATGCAACCTTTATTTGATTTAGAAGAAAAAACCGCCCAAGAAATGGGAGCGGCTAAAATGAAACAATTACTTGACCTAACTGAAGAATGGAACCAGATCTTTTTTAAGTATTTAGCAATGCAAGAGGAGGAAGATAATGCGTAACTTTAAAATCTTAGTTCCACATCTAAAGCACTATAAAAAAGATGTCATTTGTGCTTTGCTAGCAATTATCGATTCAGCTTTTGCTAGTTTATATCAACCAAAATTATTGGAAAATATCCAAAAAGCCATTATGGCTGACCAAAAATAAATAGTAGTCCAGGATGGAATAATTTTGATAGCTTTAGGTCTGATTGCAATTGTGAGCGGAATTGTAAATGTTTATTATGCGGCTCGTATTGCTCAGGGTGTTACCAGTGATTTGCGTGCAGAAACTTATGCTAAAATTCAAAGTTTTTCTTTTGGTAATATTGAAGAATTTTCAGTAGGTTCGTTAACTACGCGGTTAATTAACGATATGAACCAGGTTATGAATATGATTATGCAGCTGTTCATGCAGCTTTTAAGAATGCCAATTTTAATTGTGGGTTCCTTTATCTTCTGCATAGTTATTATTCCTCGTTATTGGTGGGTCACGGTTTTGATGGTTGCTTTGATTGTCGAATTTGGTGTGATTGTGCTCAAGAAAATGAGAGCTTTATTTGGTAAATTTCAGGAAAAAATGGATCAAATTTTCAATCAAGCGCAAGAAACTTTACAAGGAGTTCGTGTCGTTAAGTCCTTTAATCAAGGTCCGCAAGAGGTTAAAAAATTCGATCAAACTTCTGATAAGTTAAACGACTACAATATTGTGATTGGTTACTGGTTCTCTTCAGTAATGCCAGCCTTTCAATTAATTGCTTATTTGGTAATTACCTTAGTTGTCTTTCTCATTGGACGGGCAATTGCCAGCCATCCTACAGATGTTACTGTGATCAGTCCATTTGTTAATTATATTTTGACCTTACTTTGGACAATTATGATTGCAGGGATGACAATGATGCAGTTTGCGCGGGCGCAAATATCTTTAGGCAGAATTGGCGAAGTCCTAGCAACTCAGCCAGCGGTAAAGTTTAATGAAGCAGCCAATAAAGATGAATTAGGTGGCAGTGTTGAGTTTGATCAAGTTACCTTCACTTACCCTGGCAGTAAGCAGCCAACTTTGGAAAATATTAGTTTTAAAGTTAAGCCTGGTCAGATGGTCGGAATTGTTGGTGCTACAGGGTCTGGGAAGACAACCATTATGAATTTACTTAATCGCTTCTATGATGTTGATGCAGGAAAAATTACCTTTGATGGGACTGATATTCGCCAAATTCAATTAAGTTCCTTACGCAGCAATGTAGGAATAGTTTTACAGGATTCTGTTTTGTTCAGTGGTACCATTGCAGATAATATTCGCTACGGAAAACCTAATGCCACAATGGATGAAGTTGTTGCTGCCGCTAAACAAGCTAATATTCATGATTTTATTATGAGTTTACCTCAAAAATATGACACCTGGGTTAGTGATAGTGGGTCAGTTTTCTCAACTGGGCAAAAACAGTTAATTTCGATTGCGCGGACTATTTTGACCAATCCGCCATTCTTGATTTTGGATGAGGCTACTTCAAATGTGGATACAGTAACCGAAGAAAAAATTCAAAAAGCGATGGCTGCGGTTATTGCCGGTAGAACTAGTTTTGTCATTGCTCACCGGCTAAAAATGATCCTTAATTCCGATAAAATTGTCATTTTAAAAGATAGAGAAGTTATTGAAGCTGGCAATCACCAACAGTTAATCAAAGAAAGAGGTTTTTATTACAAACTTTATACTGATCAAATGGCTTTTGATTAAGTGTGGTATACTTAACACATAAGTAAATATTTAAGTCACTAGGGGTGCTGGAAAGCTGAGATAAAACCCTTTGAACCTGAACAAGATAATACTTGCGCAAGGGAAGTGTTAAAATTTGAGTTTTAAACTACTCCTTTTGACTTATTAGATTAGTTAAAAAGGAGTTTTTTCATGTTTAAAAGATCTTCCAAATGGGATGTTAAAGCAATTATTTTAGTTGCTCTGATCGGAATTATTATGGGGGTTATCTACACTTACGGTTTTAATAATGTGTATAACTTAACCAAACTAGCGCTGTTACCCACAGGTTATGCACCAGTAATGGACATGGCTTTTTCTGGACTATGGTATATGGCGGCACCATTAGCAATGTATTTTGTGCCGACGATTGGTTCAGGTACTTTAGGTGAGTTACTTGCTTCGGTTGTTGAAATGGCAATCGGTGGTCAGTGGGGAGCCTTAACTATGCTTGAAGGTTTGATTCAAGGGGCCACTAATGAAATTGGCTTTTTCCCTAAAAAGAGTCGTTATCAAAACTTTTCTTGGGCAAGTGTCATGACTGGTGCCTTTTTTGCTAATTTAGGTGGATATATTCCACAGTATTTCTTATATGGCTGGTATAAGTATTCTGTTAATTTGCAAGTTGCCATGTTTATTGCAGGTGTGATCTCGGCGTTATTATTTGATGGTGTTTTAGTTAAGTTAATTACTAATTTGTTTGATCATGTCTTACGACCAGAAAGTAATTAGTGAAAGATTAGTGAAAAATAATAGTTATTTTAATTTCTCTGCGAAGCATTCAATAAGTGATAAAATTAAATATAACTATTCTGTTATCGCTTACAGTGTTGAATGATTGAAAGAAGGATTAGATGACTAAAGAAGAAAAAGAAGTCGTCCGACAGTGGAATCCTCGTTATAAAAGAAACGTCTATATTTATCTCTGTATTTACGGAATTTTAGGCGCAGTTACTGGGATTACTAATGATGCGGCTTTATCATATTATAAAATTGTCGCTCCTCATCTTATTTCGGGGTTAAATATTTTTAATGCAGCGACCGCTATTTTGATGTCACTGATGATCACGACCGTTCATAAATGGGGTTATCGTAAAATTTTATTAGTTTTACCACCAATGACCGCGATTTTTATGGCCTTGACTTGTGTAACAACTAACCAAGCAGTAATTATGATTGCTTATACCATTTCTTGGACTGCCATTGGAGTTTATGATCTGATGTATCCATTGATGTGGACGTCATATGTTCCAGGTAAGATTAGAACTAAGATGTTCTCAGTGGTCATGATCGTTAACTTGATCACGCAAACCATCTGTACTTTTTTGGGTGGGAAAGCCATCGTGCTTTTCTTCAGTATGATTAGAAAAATTAGTTATGGCGAAGCTTCAACTTTGTCTGCTAGACCTGAAACAATGGTAGGTCAAACTTTAGTTGACTATACTAATTCATATCGAATTTTATTGTTAATCACTGCTGCAGTTACGATGTTGGCTTTTATCTTGGCTTTATTTATTAAGGATATTCCAAGTGATTATCGTTCAGAAGGTACAGCTTCCAATACTAAAACCGATAAAAAGGCAATGTACAAGAAATTGCTTAACAAAAAAGCAGTTATGTGGATTGCTTATATTGCGGGAGTTCAATTAGGTGCACGATTAATTGCAGTTTATGTTCCAATTTATTTGAATAATTACTTACATATTCCGCGGGATGTAACTTCGACAATTAATACTTTTGTGCAAGCCGCAATGTTAATTGGTTATTTCTTTGCCCCATTCTTAGAAAAGAAATTAGGTGCGATCGTTTCCGTAGCGGCCGGAACTTTAACTTGTGTTCCAGTTATGTTGCTGTTAGCTAATGGCCGTCACCTCGGTAGTGGCATGGTATTATTCGTCATTGTTGGTATTTTGCTCTTCTTGAGAACTGGATTAGCCAATGCGACGATGCCAATTCAACAAGAAGTTCAAATGGTCATTGTTGATAAAGACTTGCGTCCAGCCTTTACAGCGGTAGTTCAAATTGCCTATGCCGTAGTTGGGGTAATCGATGGTTTGTTTACCGAATTTTACTTGTTCAATACGCAAGACGGCTATGCTAATGCTTATTACATTGCTGCAGTAATTTATGTTATTGCCAGTGTGGTATTACTTGTCTTCTTTGCTAAGAAATATAATCGAATTTTGGAAACTAGTCACCAGCAAGAAGAATGATCTTTTTCAAACATAAGAAAAAAGCGCTCAAACTTTAATCAGTTTGAACGCTTTTTGCTAACCTAAAATTGATTTAATTTTAGTGGTTAACATGTCGATGGCAACATTATTTGCTCCGCTTTCAGGAACAATAATATCAGCATACCGTTTAGTAGGCTCGATGAATTGATGATACATTGGCTTAACCGTACTTAAGTATTGGTTAATTACTGAATCAAGTGAACGGCCTCGTTCTTTCATATCACGTTCTAAACGGCGAATGAACCGAATATCATCGTCCGTATCAACATAAACTTTGATATTCATTAGATTACGAATTTCTTCGTTAAAGAGAACCAGAATTCCTTCTAAGATGATGATATCAGCTGGCTCAACATGAATGGTTTCATCACTACGAGTATGCGCAGTGAAATCATAAGTTGGCATTTCGATTGGCTTACAATGAAGCAGTTGATTTAATTGTGCTTCAAGTAATGGCATATCGAAGGCATCAGGATGATCGTAATTAATCTTCATGCGGTCTTGCATTGATACGCCAGTATTGTCTTTATAATACGAATCTTGCGTCATAATCATAATTCGATCATTATCATGAATTCGTGCAGCAATTTCATGAGCGATGGTAGTTTTACCACTACCAGACCCACCGGCAATCCCAATAATCACAGGCTTATCAAGTTTTTTCATTCTTTTCTCCTTTGTTTTCATCACCTAACATCTTAACGGTTAACTATAGTAAAAACAACACTTTCGCTGGAGTTTTCAGAAAAAATCGCTCGCCTAATCGATACGTACATTTTAAATAAAATACGCATAAACATCTAGCAAATAGCAGATCATTTATCGAATAAAGTTTAAAAATGTGTGTAATTGATTTGGTATAGCTTTTTAATATTAGCGAAAAAAGGTAAAATAATAATTAATTAATTTTAACAGAAAGGTTTATAGAGTATGACACCGATTATCGAATTTCGTGATGTAAATAAATATTATGGCAAGTTACACGCGTTAAAGAATATTAACTTAACAATCAATGAAGGTGAAGTTGTTTCAATTATTGGCCCATCTGGTTCAGGGAAAAGTACTTTGATTAGAACTATGAATGGTTTAGAAAGAATCAATAGCGGTCAATTAATTGTTACTGGCCATGATTTAGCTGATAAAGCAACTGATATTAATAAAATTCGTAAAAATGTAGGCATGGTTTTCCAGAATTTCAATCTATATGAAAATCACACTGTGCTTGAAAATGTCACTTTAGCACCAAAAATTGTGTTAAAACGTCCAGATGATGAAAATAAAGAAATTGCGATGCGTTATTTAGAAAAAGTTGGCATGGCCGATAAAGCCAACGCTTATCCACGACAGGTGTCAGGTGGGCAGAAGCAGCGAGTGGCAATTGCTCGTTCTTTAGCAATGCATCCTAAAGTGATTTTATTTGATGAACCAACTAGTGCTTTGGACCCAGAAATGATTCAGGATGTATTAGATGTCATGAAGTATGTTGCTGAACAAGGGATTACGATGGTTGTAGTAACTCACGAAATGGGCTTTGCACGTAAAGTGGGTACGCGTTTAATTTTCTTTGACAAAGGGGAAGTTTTAGAAGACCGCAAACCTGAAGAGTTTTTTGCTCATCCTGATACTGAACGTGCTCGTGATTTCTTGAGTAAAGTTATTTCCAAAGATTAGGTGATAACAATGAGAAAAAATAAACGAATTATTTTACTTGTTGTTAGTCTTTTGCTTGTTCTGACTTTGTCGGCATGTAAAAAGGATGAGGGCAATACTTATCAACAAGTTAAACGTGATGATGCGATTACTTGGGGGATTCGAGCAGATACGCGGTTATTTGGTTTGACTATCATTCGCACTGGTAAAATCGAAGGGTTTGAAGTTGATTTAGCCCAAGCATTAACGAAACAAATGTTAGGCAAAAAGGCCAAGGCTAACTTTGTAACGACTACAGCTAACACGCGAATTCCATTATTAAAGAATCACAATATTGATGCAGTATTAGCCACGATGACGATTACGCCTGAAAGAGAAAAACAGGTTACTTTTACTAAGCCATACTTTCCAGCTGGATCATCATTATTAGTCCCTAAATCTAGCAAGATTACTAGTGTACGACAATTAAATGATCAAACTGTCTTAGCAGTTAAGGGAACAACAGCTGTTGATGATGTGCATAAGTTTGCCCCTAAGGCTAGAGTTTTACAATATGATGATTATGGCCAAGCAATGTCAGCTTTAAAGGCTGGTCAAGGTGTTGCTTTGACTACTGATAATGGGATTTTAGCCGGAATTGCACAAGAAAATCCGGGTTATAAGTTAGTTGGTGGCGTTTATGTAAACGCACCATACGGGATTGCTGTTAATAAAGGGCAAAAACAAATGGTTGAACATTTAAATCAAGCTCTTGCAGAATTAAAAGCCAATGGCATTTATCAAAAATTGCTTGATAAATGGTTCAAAGGCATTCCTGGTTTTAACGTGAAGGAGATGAATTAAAAGTGTGGCAAATAATCACTAACAATTGGTCAGCCTTTCTAATGGGCTTTTGGAATACAATTTTGTGCAGCATTATTGCCTTATTCTTCAGTTTAATTCTTGGCGTAATTTTTGCCTTATTAGAAGTTGCACCACCTAAGTTCGGGCGTGTGATAGCTAGGATTTACGTTGAAATTTTTCGTAATATTCCCTTATTGGTTATCGTGATGATCTTTTATTTGATTGTTCCCCGCTTTATTGTTAAATTATCAGGCTTTCAAGCCGGAACAATTGGCTTAACGCTATACACTTCAGCTTTTATTGCTGAAACGGTTAAGTCAGGAATTAATTCGATTGGAGAAGGGCAAATGGAAGGTGCTCGCTCCAACGGCATGACCTATATTCAGGCGATGCGCTATGTCATTTTGCCGCAAGCAATGAAAATCGTAATTCCACCATTAGGTAATCAGTTTGTCAACTTGATTAAGAATTCATCTGTTTTAGCTTTTGTTGCCGGATTTGATTTAATGTATCAAGCGCAAATCATTGCCTTTGCAACGCTAAAGACGATTGATACCTATGTGGTTGTTGGTTTATTTTATTTGATTTTGACCATGCCACTTAGCTACTACATGCGTTACCTTGAAAAGAAATTTGCAAACTAGTGTAAGAAAGGAAGAAAAATGGAAACTTTTATTCATGCTTATTCATGGATTGACATTCGCTTCTTATTACAAGGTTTGTGGGTGACAATTTATGTTTCATTGATTTCAATTGCCTTGAGTTTTATTGTGGGGTTATTCTTAGGCTTGATCCGCTATATGGATATCAAAAAGTTTAGAATTTCCGCAATTGTCGGCTTTATCATTGACCTGATTCGTAATTTACCATTACTGTTAATTATTTTCTTTACCTACTTCGGTTTACCGCAATTAGGCATTGTTACTAATCCGGTTACGGCCTCAATTATTGCCCTGGTAATTTTTGAGGGAGCAATGCTGGCGGAAATCGTTCGAAGTGGGATTTCCTCAATTGATCCTGGACAAATGGAAGGTGCCAGATCTAATGGGATGACTTTTGGTCAAGCGATGTTTCATGTTGTGCTGCCACAAGCCTTACATAATATGATTCCAGCCTTGTTATCGCAATTTGTCTCTTTAGTCAAAGATACCTCTTTGGCAACAATCATCGTTTTGCCGGAATTGCTCTATCATGCGCAAATTATTTACAGTCAAAATACGACTTATTTAATTCCAATGTATGTCATTATTGCGATCATGTACTTCATTGTTTGTTTCTGCTTATCACTTACTGCTAGCTATTTGCAGAAGCGATTCCAAAATTAAGTTAAATACTAACTACATGGTAAAATGGACCTGTAGTTAGTATTTTTTTGTGGTAAATAAAGATGGATGTTAATAAGCAATTAACAGATTTAGAGAGAATAAAATTAACGCAAAAATCATATCAAGAATTAGCTTTAGGTGAGCGAATTACAATCGGTGATCATTTTATTGGGATTGTTAGTAATTCAGTGTACGCCAGTGACGGGATGCGAGCCTTTGTCATCACTAATCCTAATGAAGTGACTATTTTGTATAAGGGTTCCTATGGCTTAGTGAAAGGTAATCCTACAACTTGGCGAGATGAATGGCTAAATACTAATATTCCAATTTTATTAGCTTTATTAGCAAATGAGCGACGTGTTCCCAGTCAACTAAAGAGTGCAGCAGAGCTTTTAAACCGGACAATTAGCCAGTTTAAAGGACAACGGGTTTATCTTTATGGACATTCATTAGGAGCAATTAATGCTCAGTATGCCTTGGCTAATTGTCACCACCCAGAAGCTATTGCCGGTGCATATCTTTATGAAGGAACTAATATCTGGTTATTACTTGATCAAAAGCAGCGCCGCCGAGTAAGTGAAATGCGGTCCAAGATTTATAACTATGTTGATATTTATGATCCAGTAACTTTAGGCATTACAGCTTCGCCTCATATGGTAGGCAAGTTGTGCTATGTTGATAGTAAACAAATGAAGCCAATTAAGCAGCATATGTGGGGTGGTTACCAATTTGATGAGCAAGGAAATGTAAAACTTCGGGCAGTTGATGAGGCATTCTTAGAAGAAAGTCGAAATGAACACCGGATTCTAAGACGCTCAAACGATCTTGCTAATACTCTGGAAAGAATGGGACAAGGCGATTCAATTAGAAAAGTGGCCTTGGACAAGCTAAATACATTGCAACAAAAATTACCTGATCATCGTGGTATTGCCAAATTAACCTCTTTGATTGATAAAAGCTCTTTTATAAAAGATAACAAGCATTCTTGATGCAAATCAAATTTGAAACTGCCATCATGACATTAAACAAGTTGTTGTTGAAAAAGAGGTAAAATATGAAATATCCAGAAACAAAAAAGGTTTTAAATCAATTAGTCGCAGACTTAACGCAAATGCACATGGTTGTTCACCAACATCACTGGTATATGCGTGGTGAACGTTTTCTTAAGTTACACCCATACCTCGACCACGTTATGGATGAATTAGCTGACCAACTTGATCAAGTTTCAGAAAGATTAGTTACTTTGGATGGTTCACCTGTTTCAACTTTAGGTGAAATTGTCAAAATGACTAAGATTCCCGATGAAAAAGGTAACTGGGATGAAACAATTAATGAACGCTACGCCAAAATTATTGATGGTTACCACTATCTTGATAAATTATACGAAAAGGGAATTGAAGTTAGTGCTAAGGAAGGCGACGATTCAACTAACGATATGTTAATTGCCTTCCATACTGCTGTTGAAAAGCGGATTTGGATGATGTCAGCTGAAATCGGCAAAGCTCCAGAAATTGATCAATAATCGCCAACTTGTAATAGTAAAATGTCTAGGAAAATACTTTCCTAGGCTTTTTTGTTATAATTGAGTCAAAAAAGTGATTAAGCATTGTGGAGTCAAAAATGAACAAAGAAGAGCAAGATAAATTAAAAAAAGAAGCTGCTACTAAAGCTGCTCAAATGGTCAAAAATAACTCTGTTTTAGGTGTCGGAACTGGTTCAACAGTTGCCTTTTTTATTGATGCTTTAGGTGAAAGAAAGGCTAAAGAAGGCTTAACTTTAAAGCATATTGTAACTACTAGCAACCGGAGTAAAAAACAACTTGAAGGTTTAGGCTTTAAAGTCGATGAACTTTCAGAAATTGATCAAGCTGATTTAACCGTTGATGGTGCTGACCGGGTAGCTGATAATTTAGACGGAATTAAAGGTGGCGGCGGTGCTTTAACTTTGGAAAAGAATGTCGCTATTAATTCTAAAAAGATTATTTGGATTGTGGATGAATCAAAACTGGTTCATCGCTTAGGTGGTTTTCCATTGCCTGTTGAAGTCTTACCAATTTCTTGTGAACAAAACTTTAAGAAGTTTGAGCAAGAAGGTCTAAAGCCGCAATGGCGCATGGATGAAAATGGGCATCGTTACGTAACTCACTATGGTAACTACATCATCGATTTAGCTGCAGATCCAGTACCAGCCCCACACGGCTTAGCAGATTATCTTGACCACACAGTTGGCGTAGTTGAACATGGTTTATTCCTTGATATGTGTGACGAAGTTATTATTGCTCACAGCGACGGCACGATTGAAGATAAGAAAAAGTAAAAAAGACCGGTTTTTTGAAAAAGTTGGTGCGCACCAGCTTTTTTATTGCCTTAATTTTTCTATAATTGGTATTAGGAATTACAGGAAGAAAAAAGAGAGGAAGATTTGATGACTAAAAAGCCATTGATTATTAGCACCGATCCAGGAATTGACGACATTGCCGCAATGACGATCAGCCTCTTTGCTAAAGAATTAGATGTGAAAATGATTGTGCCAACATGGGGCAATGTTGCACTTGAATATACTTTACAAAATACTTTAAATTTAGAAAAATTCTTACATACTGAGGTACCAGTAGTTGTAGGAGCTAATCAACCATTAGTAAGGCCGGCGATTAGTGCTGATTCTGTTCATGGTAAGACCGGGATTGCTGGTTTCGAATTTCCAGAAGCTGATCAAAGCTTGATTAAGCCAGGACTGGCTGCCACGGTGATGCATGATGCAATTATGACCAATCCTGAAAAGACAACTTTACTTGGAATCGGACCATTAACGGATTATGCTCTGCTTTTTAAGCAGTACCCAGACGTTTTGGAAAAAATTGAGCAGGTAATCATCATGGGTGGTAATATCGGTCACGGTAATCACGGACCATTTTCTGAATATAATATTGCAGGGGATCCTGAAGCAGCGCAAATTGTCTTTCATAGTGGTTTGCCAGTTAAAGTTGCGCCACTTGAAGTTGGGAATAAAGCTCACTTAACTCCCGAACAAATGCAGGCAATTAAAGCTTGTGGTGAAGTTGGGGCAATGTTATATGCAATGTTTTCTAATATCCATGAGCCTGATGGCGATCCACGAATTAAGATTTATGATCCAACTGCAGTGGGGATCTTGCTAGCACCAGAGTGCTTTGTCATGAAAAAGGCTAATGTTGAAATTGAGTTAGCTGGTCGTTATACATACGGCGCTAGTGTGATGGACTTTTTAAGTGATGACACTAATGCCGAAATTGCAGTGGATGTGAAGACGGATAAATTTGCAGCTTGGTTTATTCAGAGTATCAAGCAAGCTGAGCAAGGAAGAAAATAATGGCTGATTTTGTTTATCGGAGCGTTATGCACGATATTAAACAGAAGATTTTAAGTAATAGTTATGATGGGATGCGCTTGCCAGATGAGCGCAGTTTAGCAGAATACTATCAAGTTAGTCGTTCCTCAATGAAACGCGCACTGGGTTTACTAGCTGATGAGGGAATCGTCTTCAAAAAAAGAGGTAGCGGGACCTTCATTAACCCTTTATATTTAAAAAATCAGGCTTTATTTAGATATGAAGGGTCAAATTTAGGATTGACAGATAGTTTTCGTGTCCCTGGTAAAAAGCAAAGCATTAAATTATTGGATTTTCATGTTATTCAAGCTACACCGGAAATTGCTCAAGATCTATTTTTAAACGAAACCGATTTTGTTTATGAATTTAAACGTTTACGGTTACTTGATGGACAACCATTTTTAATCGAAACGGGTTATCTGCCAATAAAAATCGTTCCAGAATTAAAAGCTGAAATACTTCAAAGTTCTTTATTTAATTATTTGCAGGACGAAAAAAATAAGACGGTCACGAAGGCCTTCTTAAATATTACGGTTGAGCCATCAGACCAAGAGGATCAGATCGAAATGGCCCTTAAGCCAGTTGAGCCGGTTGGGAGTCATGGAAGGGATTTTCTTTTTAGACGATGGTACACCGTTTGAAGTGTCTAATATGCGGGTACATTATCGGTACATGCGCTTTAATACTTTTGTAAATGTTAATCGATAATAAAAAAGCGGGCTTTAGCTCGCTTTTTTCATTAAATAAATTGATTTTCACTATCTAGTGGACTGAGATAAACATAATTAAGATTAATGTGTTTAGTGATGTCAGTTAATTTTTTCATCCAAGATTGTTGTTCTTTGGTTAAAGGCAAGTGGTTAAGACAAACCCGGGCTTGAATGTACATCACCAATTTACTGGTATAGGCCAAAGGATGATCATGACTATCAAATTTACGCATTACTAAGCCAACCGCATCACGAATTTGCTTATAGCGATGAATGTTTAATTCATTGTACATGTTACTAGAAAAACTCCGATAAAATTGATCCAAAATTTGATAAGCTTGCCCAGTTAACTGGGTTTTAGCTGTTTTATGAGTGAAAAGTTTAAGCATAGTGGTCTCCTTTCATAACCGAGATAATCTGTGTTTGTTTTTTAAAAATTTGACGTCGTTCTGGTGCTAACGGCATGTCGGTAATCACCACATCAATTTGATCGAGAGACGCAGAACGGTAAGGGGAGGAATTATGATTAGTAAATTTGTAATTTTCGGCGATTAATACTACTTGTTTCGCATGGTTAACAGCTGCTTCAATCATTTCTGCGTCTTGCAAAGACGGAGTATAAATTCCATCATTTCTAACTTTAGAAGCACCGACAAAAGCAGTATTGAAGTAAAAACGATTCAGCTCATTTAAGGACGACGCAGAGAAGATATAACGTTCCTTTTTACGAATTTCGCCACCCAATAAGATTACTGAAGGTAATGGTTCTGCCATTAAGGCTAAAGCATTATCAATTGAATTAGTGACAATTTGTAAATCATTGCCACCAAGTTGAGTGCAAAGATGACGTAAAGTAGTTGATGGCCCAATAAAGTCACATTGTCCAGGATGGATAAAGCGTTTGGCTTTGTGAGCCATTTTTTCTTTTAATGGAGATTGAATTTGATTTCGCATTAGAAAACTTGGAACGTCATTTTGGTCAATGGCCATTAAACCGCCATGAATGCGAACAGCTTGTCCAGTTGAAGTTAAGCGTAAAACGTCACGTCTAGCCGTATCAAAAGAAACATGAAAATGATTAGCTAAATCACGAGTAGAAAGTTGCTGCTGCTTAGTTAACATTTTCTTGATCATTATTAAACGCTCTTCTTGATTCATTTTTCTTCCTCCAAAAATAAATTAACATTTTTTCAACTTTAAATACTTATTTTATCAGTGTTTTAGCAAGAATGATCAGTATTTGTCAGTAAATACTGATGTAAATTCTTAACCACTTAATATTTAAGCTTGATTTAAAAGGATTTATGCTTTCGGAATCAAGATAAATCCTTATTGATAAAATTGGGTGGTACCAATTTAAAAATAAGTTGAACTTTTAGGCAAAAATGGTATGATAAGAGTGTAAAGAAAAACGGTTTCAAAAAATAGAATCTGTCTATAGGAGGACATTATGCCTGTTGATTACGATTCAAAAGAATATTTAAAGAGCGTTGATGCCTATTGGCGTGCTGCTAACTACTTATCAGTTGGTCAACTTTTCTTAATGAAGAACCCACTACTTAAGACTCCTTTAGTAGCTGAAGATGTTAAACCTAAGCCAATTGGTCACTGGGGTACAATTGCTCCACAGAACTTTATTTATGCTCATTTAAACAGAGTATTGAAGAAATATGACTTGGATATGTTCTACATCGAAGGTTCAGGTCACGGTGGCCAAGTAATGGTTTCTAACTCATACCTTGATGGTTCATACACTGAACGTTATCCAGAAATTACCCAAGATGAAAAGGGTATGGCTAAATTATTTAAACGCTTCAGTTTCCCAGGTGGTGTTGCTTCACACGCTGCTCCTGAAACACCAGGTTCAATTCATGAAGGTGGGGAATTAGGTTACTCCCTTTCACACGGTACAGGTGCGATTTTAGATAATCCTGATGTCATTGCTGCAGTAGAAATTGGTGATGGTGAATCAGAAACTGGTCCACTTGCAGCTTCATGGTTCAGCAACAAGTTTATTAACCCAATCAAAGATGGTGCTGTTTTACCAATCTTGCAAATCAACGGTTTCAAGATTTCTAACCCAACAATTGTGGCCCGCATGAGTGATGAAGAATTAACTGAATACTTCCGTGGCTTAGGTTGGGATCCACACTTTGTTTCAGTCTTTAAGGGCGGACGCTTTGATGGTGAAAAAGATCCAATGCAAGTCCATGAAGAAATGGCCAAGACCATGGATGAAGTTATTAAAGAAATTAAGGACATCCAAAAGCATGCGCGTGAAAATAACGATGCTACTTTGCCACATTGGCCAATGATCATCTTCCAATGCCCAAAGGGTTGGACTGGTCCAAAGAAGGATCTTGATGGTAACCCAATTGAAAACTCCTTCCGTGCTCACCAAATTCCAATTCCAGTTGCTCAAGGCGATATGGAACATAAGGAAATGCTTGAAGATTGGCTTAAGAGCTACAAGCCAGAAGAATTATTCAATGAAGATGGTTCACCTAAGGAAATTGTTACCGAAAATACCGCTAAGGGTGACCACAGAATGGCTATGAACCCTGTAACTAACGGTGGTAAGAATTCAAGACGCTTGAACTTGCCAGACTATCGGAAGTTTGCGTTGAAATTTAAGCCAGGCCAAATGGAAGCTCAAGATATGGTTGAATGGGCTAAATACTTAAACGAAATTGCTAAGCTTAACCCTGATACTTTCCGTGGCTTTGGTCCAGATGAATCTAAATCCAACCGTTTGTTTGAACTTCTTGATGATCAAAAACGTCAATGGGAAGAAGATATTCACGAACCAAATGATGAAAACTTGGCTCCAAGTGGTCGAGTAATTGACTCACAATTGTCAGAACACCAAGATGAAGGCTTCTTAGAAGGATACGTTTTGACTGGTCGTCACGGCTTCTTTGCCACTTACGAAGCATTTGGCCGTGTAGTTGACTCAATGCTTACACAACACATGAAGTGGCTTAGAAAAGCTAAGGAACAATACTGGCGTCATGATTACCCATCCCTTAACTTTGTTGCTACTTCAACTGTATTCCAACAAGACCACAACGGTTACACTCACCAAGATCCAGGTATCTTAACTCATATGTTTGAAAAGAACCGTCCAGACCTTGTTCATGAATACTTACCAGCTGATACCAACTCATTATTAGCTGTTTCTAACAAGGCTTTCCAAGATCGTGAGTGTATCAACATTTTAGTAACTTCTAAGCAACCTCGTCCACAATGGTTCTCAATTGAAGAAGCTACTAAGCTTGCTGATAAAGGCTTGAGCTACATTGACTGGGCTTCAACTGATAAGGGTGCTAAGCCAGATGTTGTCTTTGCTTCAACTGAAACTGAACCAACGATGGAAAGTTTAGCTGCGATTGATATCCTGCATAAGCACTTCCCAGACCTTAAGATCCGTTACATTAACGTAGTTGATGTGATGAAGTTAATGAGCCCTAAGGATAATAAGAATGCAATTTCAGATAAAGAATTTGATCGTCTCTTTCCAAGTGATGTACCTGTAATCTTTGCATGGCACGGCTACAAGACGATGATGGAATCAATCTGGTTTGCTAGAAACCGTCATAATGTTCACATTCACTGCTACGAAGAAAATGGTGATATTACTACACCATTTGACATGCGGGTTTTGAACCACCTTGATCGTTTCGATTTAGCTAAGGATGCTGTTGAAAGTATTCCAGCTTTAGCAGGTAAGAATGCTGATTTTATCAATGAAATGGACAACTTACTTGCTAAGCACCACCAATACATTCGTGATAACGGTAAGGATATTCCTGAAGTTACTGAATGGAAATGGGAAGGCCTTAACTAATTAACAGAGAATAAATTTAAAAATGTCTGGAAAATATTTCCCAGGCATTTTTTGTGGTTCAATTATGAAAGGGCTTTTATAAAAGCCGACGGTTATGATATGATTAAAGTACTGTGATTGCAATTTGAAAAAGATTTAGAGGTAGAAATAGATGTTTAATTTCTTCAAAAAACATAAAAAAGAAGAAGAGCTAAACGTTCAAGCTGTCGTTGATGGAAACGTGATGCCGATTACAGCGGTAAAGGATGATGTTTTTTCAACTAAGATGTTGGGCGATGGTTTTGCTATTAAGCCAAGTAACGGACAAATTTTTGCTCCTGTTGCCGGCGAAATTTCTACGCTCTTTCCTACTAAGCATGCGATTGGCATTAAGACAAATGAGGGCTTAGAGGTTTTAATTCACTTAGGTCTAGATACAGTTGAATTAAAAGGCATGCCTTTTTCAGTTTTAATTGAGCAAGGTGACCAAGTTAAAGCTGGTCAACAATTGGGGACAATGGATTTAAAAAAGATTAGTGACCAAGGCTATGATGATACTTGCATTGTCGTTTATACCAATATGGATCTACTTAAGTCAGTCTCACCAATTGAAGGGCAAGCTGTGCAACATGGTCAAGTAGTTCAAAGCATTCAATTCCAATAGTGAATAAAAAAAGATTGAAGGCTTAATTTCGTGGGTGAAATTAAGTCTTCTTTTGTTTTAAAATTAAAGTATTATTTAGTTTAAAGAGGTGGTCATGTGAAGAAAGGGCTTATCCTTGAAGGTGGCGCAATGCGGGGCTTATTCACCGCTGGTGTGCTTGATGTGTTAATGGAAAATCAGGTTAAATTTGATGGTGCAGTCGGTGTCTCAGCGGGAGCTGCTTTTGGTGTAAATTATAAATCTGGGCAAGTGGGGCGAGTATTACGCTATAATTTGCGTTTTGCTGGTAAGCCATATTTCACCAGTTGGAAATCTTGGCGGCATTCAGGTAATTTGTACCATGCCAATTTTTGTTACCATATTTTGCCAGATAAATTAGATAAGTTTGATAAAAAAGCTTTTATGGCTAATCCAATGGAATTTTGGAGTGTAGCAACTGATGCTGCCACTGGCAAGGCTAATTATCATCTATTAAAAGATTGTGGTTATGCCGATTGTGAATGGATTAGAGCTTCGGCGTCAATTCCATTTTTTGCCCATCCGGTTGCCATTCAAGGCAAATTATATTTTGATGGTGGTGTATCCGATTCAATTCCGGTTGCTTTTGCGGAACAGCGCTACGATAAGAATTTATTAGTGACTACCCAACCAAAAGAATACCGCAAGGGTAAGGATAAATTATGGCCAATTGAAAAATTAGTTTTACACAAATATCCCGCAGTTTTGGACAAGATCAAAACTCGCAGCGAAGATTATAATCGGGTTTTGGATAAAATTGATGCAGATGAGAAGAGCGGTAAACTATTTGTAATTCGTCCACCCCAGCCATTGTCGATTGGTACCTTGGAAAATGACCAAGCCGAAATTAAGCGAGTTTATCAAATTGGTCGCAAAGTCGCAGAAGAAAAATTAACAGCAGTAGAAAAATATCTTGAGGAATAAGGAAAGTAATGAAGAATTATCGTCCAAGTACTAAAACAGTTGTTGTCGGTTTAGTCTTAATGGTAGTTGGAATTTTATGTTGGGGAATTATGGCCCCACTAAAAGAAAATCCACACTTTTTCTTCTTGTTCCCATTGGGCTTATTATTGCTATGTCTTGGCGGATTAGAATTGACAATTACTGCCTTAGTTACAATGCATAAAAATGATTTAGCTTTTAGGCAAAATGAAAAGGCCAAAAAGGCTGCTGAAGAAAAAAATAAGACAAAATAAGAGGTTATTTCCACCTTCTTAAAGGATTTTCTTTATAATAAATATTGAAAAGAATTATGAGTTAAAATTTATCAAATAAAGGAAGAATAAGTAATGAGATTTAATGAAGTATATGAAAGTGAAAGAGCTACCCGTCGCTTCACTAATCGCAAAGTGTTGGATCGAGTCTTAGAAGAAATCGTCAAAGAAGCACAACATTCACCATCCTTACTTAATTCACAACCATGGCGAGTTTATGCAGTTACTGGCGATAGCTTAAGCAAGATTAAAGCCAGCTTTAAAGAAAAAGCTAAAGCAGGTGAAGAGGCTAACGAAGATTTTGCCTCAATGTTATCTTTGAATTGGGATACTTTTCCAAGTCAAAATATGGCAACAATGGGTGCGTCACAAACTTATTTCTTTAGAAATAAAATGGAACTCTTCAATAAGTCAAACAATGAAATGTTTAATGCGCCAGCAATTTATTATTTGACGATTCCAAAGAAATCTCCAGCTTGGTCTGTATTTGATTTAGGGATTTTTGCACAAAGCTTAATGTTATGTGCTATTAATCATGAATTGCATGTGATGCCTGCGCATTCTTTAGTTTCATATCCTGATGTTATCCATCAATATGCGGGCATTCCCGAAACAGAAGCAATCAGCATGGGCATTGCTGTCGGCTATAAAGATCGCGGCGCTGAAGTTAATGATCCGAAGTTTTTCCCACCACGTTTACCACTTGAAAAGATTTACAAGTTAATCAAATAAAAGAGTTTAAGAATGGTAGAATAAGGGATGTAAACAAACTTAAGAGATTAATAAAAAGGTGACAATAACTTTGAGTGATCCTGAAATAATAGAAAATTTAGTTGCCACTTTAGTTATTTTTGTCTTTGCGGCATTCTTCGTAGCTGCCGAATTTGCTTTGGTGCAAACTCGTGCTAGTCAATTAGAAGATATGCTAGCCAATGGTCAAGGCAATCAAAAAAAGCTAAAGCGCGGCTTGCACATGGTGCATAATTTAAATGAATATTTGTCCACTACACAGGTGGGAACAACTTTAGTTGGTGCCATTTTGGGTTGGTTCTCAGCTGATACCTTTGCGGCACTTTTACAAAAGCTGTTCAATTTAACTCCGATGAATCCATCGTTGGTTAAATCAGTGAGTGCGATTCTAGGCTTGATTTTATTGACTTATTTAGAAGTGGTAGTCACTGAAATTGTGCCTAAGAATATTGCTATTGATATGCCAGTTAAAATCCTGATGGGGATTATCACACCACTGCAATGGTTTCATACCTTAGTTTATCCATTTGTTTGGCTCTTAAATAGTAGCTCTAATGGCTTATTAAAGTTATTGGGCTTCCAATCAGCTGATGAAGAGAATCAAATTTATTCTCAGTCAGAAATTATTAAATTATCAAGAAACGCAGTTCATGGTGGTTCTCTTGATAAGTATGATTTAACTTATATGGAGCGGGCCTTTGAGTTAAACGATAAAGTTGCTAAGGATATTATGACTGATCGAACGCAATTAACGGTGCTTGACTCAACTGATAGTGTTGAAGAAGCTTTAAAGATGTATCTGAACGAAGGCTTCAGCCGTTTCCCAGTGGTTCGTGATCATAATAAAGATGACGTTGTCGGTTATGTCTATGCTTATGACGTAGTTCAACAAGTTCAGCTTGATAAAACCGTGCCAGTAACCAGAATTATTCGGACAATTATTACTGTTCCAGAGTCAATGCCAATTCAAGATATTTTGCATTTGATGATCAAAAAGCACACGCCAATTGTGTTGGTTGTTGATGAATACGGTGGTACGAGTGGTATTGTAACTGATAAAGATATTTATGAAGAGCTCTTCGGTTCAGTTAAAGATGAGATCGATGATGTTTCTGATGACTATATTATCAAAGATAAAGAGGGCAATGTTCATGTCTCTGGTAAAACTACTTTGTATGACTTTGAACGTTACTTCCATGCCGATCTCAAGGCCTTCCAAGACAGTGATATTATCACGATTGGTGGGTATATGATGGAACATTATCCTGATTTGAAGAAGGATGAAACTGTTGAACTTGAAGGTTATGAGTTTAAGTTAGACAGCATTGAGCAAGGCTTTATGCGTTGGTTTATTGTTAAGCCAAGTAAGCAAAAAGAATTGGCTAGTGTTGATGAAAAAGATAAGTAGTAAAAGAAAGCGTTATTAAGGCGCTTTTTTATTTAAAGATGTTATAATTTCCTTTATTAAAGAGATTATTATATTTAGTAAATTGAAGGGTAGATAAATGGTTAAAGGCGACAAGATTAACGATATTATTGATCACAAGTTGTTTTCTGAAGATGATATTCACGAAATGTGTGTCCGTTTAGGTAAGCAATTAACTGAAGATTATGCAGGAAAGCGTCCTTTGGTTGTCGGTGCTTTGAAAGGTGCAATTTACTTTTTAACGGATTTAACTAGACAAATGGATGTAGCACATCAATTGGACTTTTTAGATGTTTCTAGTTATGGCGATGGTTTTGAATCAACTGGAAAGATTAAAGTTGTCACTGATATGTCAGCCGATGTTAAGGATCGTGACGTATTAATCGTTGAAGATATCGTTGATACTGGTTTGACTTTAAAGTTTATGAAGGACTTAATCAAAAAGCGTGGTGCAAAGAGCGTTAAGTGCTGTGCGATGCTTAATAAAGAAGCTTGTCGTGAAGTTGACGTTGATGTTGATTATTATGGGTCAAAAGTTGGCAATGAATTTGTAGTTGGCTTTGGCTTGGACTTCTTGAACATGTATCGTAATATCCCTTATGTTGGAGTATTAAAGCCAGAAGTAATTCAAAAGTACGTTAATAAATAAGCATTAATAAGCAATAAGAATTGGAGAAGAATTTGGTAATTTTGCCAAATTCTTCTTTTTTGTTTAAAAAACACTAACTTAAAGATAGTTTTAAAAGAATGAGATTAATTTCCTAAAAAGTCAAAAATATCATTTGATCTTAATTTTCCAATAACTGCCAAAAATAAACCGGTCCAACTATGTCTATTCGTGCACATGGCGAAAAGACTGAGACAAGGCGGTTCTTTAGAAACTGACCAAAGTCTTTTTGATTTAAATCACAAAATTGGTATATATTGATAAATATTACTCATACATGACGTTAAGCGATTTTATGTATTATGCGGTATGCTTCAGGCGTTCACAAGATAGATTGATTTAGAGGGAAAGCAGGAATGCAAACTAATGAGAACAATATATCTAGTGCGTCATGGACAGACCTTGTTTAATGTTCATCATAAGATTCAAGGGACTTGTGATTCGCCACTTACTGCTTTAGGAAAAGCGCAAGCACAAGCCGTTCGCCAATATTTTTTACAAGAAGGAATTAACTTTGATGCGGCTTTTTGTTCAACGCAAGAAAGAGCTAGTTCGACTTTAGAAATTATTACTAATCACCAAATGCCATACACTAGGCTATATGACTTGCATGAAAAATCTCATGGTGAATATGAGGGACAAGATGAATTCATGTTACCTTGGCGTCGTGGATTTAGTAGGATTAACGCTGCGATGGAGGCAGATACTTGTGTTGAACAGCGAATGGAAAAAGCAATTACCCAAATTATTGATACCACTCGTAACCATGACACAATCTTGGTGGTAGGTCATGGGACAGCGCTGAGATTGTTTACTCAAGCAGTAAATCCGAAATTTAAGGAATATGACAATTGCGGTGTCGTAAAAATGACAGCAATTGATGATCAATTGAAATTTATTAACTATGTTGCCCCCAGCTAAAGATGTCGTATTAAATCCTAACTTGAAGTCAGAAAAAATACCAAATGCTTTTGTCCGGTAATTAAAGAAAAGAGATCAAAATGAACGCAAACAAACAGAGTTATATTTTATGGTTTGATGAATTACATCGTGATGATGTTGATTTGGTAGGAGGAAAATCCTCTTCTTTAGGCGAATTAACTTCTGAAACCAATGTGCCAGTACCGTATGGATTCGCAACTACAGCCACTGCTTATCGACATTTTATGAATTATTCCAATCTTAATCAAAATATTGATAAATTACTGGCTGATTTAAAGGATCCAGAAAACTCAGAGGAATTACATTATATTTGTTCAAAAATCAGAAAGTTAATGATTAGTGCACCAATGCCAGAGGATTTAGCACTTGATATTGGTTGTGCTTATGATGAATTGGCTCAGCGGATGCGGCAAAACGAACCGTTTGTGGCAGTTAGATCAAGCGCTACAGCCGAGGATTTGCCTGATGCTAGTTTTGCTGGGGAACAGGATACATATCTCAATGTTCATGCTAGAGAACAAGTTTTGCAAAAAGTACAGGAATGTTATGCCTCACTATTTACAGATCGAGCAACTTACTATCGGATTAAGCAAAATTTCCCTCAAGAAAAAGTAGCTTTGTCGGCAGCCATTCAGATGATGGCCTTTTCAAAGGCAGCGGGAGTAATGTTTACTGTTAATGTGGCTAATGGGGACGATACGAAGGTAATGATTGAAGGCTCCTGGGGTCTTGGTGAATATATCGTTTCTGGAACCGTTACTCCAGACAATTATGTGATTGACAAGAATACCATGAAAATCACTGATAAAACCATTACCAAAAAAGAAATTGAATTAGTCCGTTTGCCTTCAGGAGGAACGATTCAACAGAAAGTTGATGATGAGCGCGTTGAAGCTCCAGTGTTAACCGATGCTCAAATTGTTGAATTGGCAGGATATGCCAAAGAAATTGAAAAGCATTATGGCTGCTATATGGATATGGAGTGGTCGCTAGATCAGGATAATAAATTATGGTTAGTACAGGCGCGACCTGAGACAGTTTGGTCACGTAAGAAGAAAACGCAAGCTACTGAACAAGGAGAAATTGAAATGACGTCAGAACAAAAAGTATTATTAAAAGGTTTACCAGCTTCCCCTGGTGTAGCTTCAGGGAAGGTTCACATTATTGATGATCCAAAGGATATTAATGAGTTTAAACCGGGCGAAATTCTAGTTACTTTAATGACTTCTCCTGATTGGGTTCCTGCGATGAAAAAAGCAGCAGCGAATATTACCAATAATGGTGAGATGACCTGTCATGCAGCAATTGTCTCAAGAGAAATGCAGATTCCATGTTTAGTAGGAACAGTTAGTCGCGGCTTAGCAGCAACTAAAGCTTTAAAGAATAATGAAGTAGTAACCGTTGATGCTAAGAATGGTGTGGTTTATGCTGGTGTAGTTGAAAAGGTAGTAAAAAAGCAGCCGGTTAATAAGACTAGTTCAGAAGTAGTTGAATATTATCCACCAACGGCAACTGGCATTATGATGAACTTAGGTGATCCCGATTTAGCAGAAAAGTATGCTAGTTTACCTGCAGACGGTGTTGGATTAATGCGGGAAGAATTCTTATGGACAACCTATATTCATCAACACCCACTTTATTTAATAGAAACCGGACATCCAGAAAGAGTGGTCAATGAATTAGCAAATGGTATTGGTAAGGTTGCTCGCGCAATGGCACCAAGACTAGTAGTCTTACGTTTCTCAGACTTCAAGTCCGGTGAATATCGTAATCTTAAAGGCGGGGATAAATATGAGCCACATGAACCTGCTGACCTTCTAGGCTGGCGTGGTGCTTCACGGTATTATGATCCAAAATATATTGAAGCCTTTAAGTTGGAATTAGCAGCGGTTAAAAAGGTTCGCCAAGAATTTGGTTTAAAGAATTTAAATGTTATGATTCCATTCTGTCGCACGATTGAAGAAGCACGTAAGGTAACGGAAATTATGCGTGCTGAAGGCTTAGTAAGAAGTGTTGACTTTAAGGTTTATATGATGGCTGAAATTCCTGCCAATATCATTCTAGCTGATCAATTTAATCAATATATTGATGGCTATTCAATTGGTTCTAATGATTTAACGATGCTCTTGCTGGGATGTGACCGTAATAATGATGGAATTTCGCATTTATTTGACGAAAGAAACTTAGCGGTAAAAAGAGCAATTCGGCACTTAATCAAGGTCGCTCATCAAGACGGAAAGACTGTTTCCATTTGCGGACAAGCTCCTTCTGAGTATCCAGAATTTACTGAGTTTTTGGTAAGAAGTGGAATTGATTATGTTTCAGTCAACCCTGACATGGTTAAAGCAACTAAGAAGAATGTAGCTCATTATGAGCAAAGAATTCTGCTTGATCAGGCAACAGGTTTAGGCAGAAAAGATCAGACTGACTACAACTGGTAACATACTTTTCAGTTTGAATATTTGGTTTTAAAAAGATTAATTGTTATCCTAGAATAATAGTTAATCTTTTTTTAGTGGGAGTAGAACTGTATGGAAAGTTGGTTATTCTTAGCATTAATTTTAGTTGTAGCCTTAGTAGGACATAATATGTCATTAATTATCGCTACTGGGGTAGTGATGGTCTTAAAATTATTACCATTTGCTAGTAAATGGTTACCAGTGATTGAAGCCAAGGGTATTAATTGGGGTGTGACTGTAATTTCGGTTGCAATTTTAATTCCAATTGCGACAGGACGGATTGGCTTTAATGACTTAATTAAGGCTTTTAAAAGTCCAGCTGGTTGGGTAGCTGTAGCTGCCGGAATTGCCGTTGCTATTTTGTCTAAATATGGTGTTGATCAATTAGCTGCTGTGCCGCAAGTTACAATTGCTTTGGTCTTAGGAACAATTATCGGGGTAGTAGCCTTTAAAGGGATTGCGGCCGGCCCTGTGATTGCGAGTGGGATGACGTATTTAGTAGTCACGCTCTTTAATTTACATTTTTAAACGAAAAAAGTGAGTGGAAAGAAACTTCTGTTTCTGACCACTCACTCTTCTTTTAGTTCATCAAATTATGATTTTTAGCGTTTTGTTTCTGCTTGTAATAGTAAATTGGTAAACCCAAAATAGTTAAGCCAATTCCAATCAATGATAAGAAAAATTGGTTAATAATTGTTGAGACGATAATAAAGATTCCACCAACAATTGACACTAATGGAATTACCGGATACCAAGGAACCTTAAAGGGCCGCTTTAATTCTGGTTCGCGCTTGCGCAAAATGAAAACGGCAATTGACAGCATGGTTGTAAAAGTCCACATGACAAAAACTAACATATCCGTTAAAACGGTAAAGTTTCCCAGTAAAATCATGATAATCGCAATACTGTCGACAATGATTGCACCAATGACTGGGACACCAGTATGAATGTTAGCTTTACCAATTTTATTTGAGTAAGGGAGCAAATTGTCTTGTGCCAAAATATAAGGTGTTCGCATCCCCGTTAACATAAAGGCATTAACAGCACCATAAACAGAAATTAAGATACCGATAGTTACTAGTTTACCTCCGAATTGGCCGAATAATTTCATGGAAGCTTCAAAAGCAGCATTATTGTTGTTTACCAAATCTGGCAGTGGTAAAACGGTGAGGAAGGTATAATTGATCAGTACATAAATGACGGTAATTATTGAAAGGCCAGCAATGATTGCTCGTGATAAATCCTTTTCTGGATTTTTAACTTCATTAGCTAGATTAGTAACCACAATCCAACCTTCAAAGGCAAATAAAGCAGAAAGTAAACCTTGGCTTAATCCGCCAGCGAAGTTTTGTCCTGCGCCGACCGTAAGTGGAAAAAGATTAATGCTGATTTGGTTTTGATTAAATAAACCCCACAGAATAATCACGGCAATTGGGATGATTTTTAAAACGGTGATGACTGATTGCATTTTGCTTGAAAACTTAGTCCCAATTAGATTGATGCCTAGTAAAATTAAAACCAGTAGAATGGCTACTAAATTTGCGTACCGCGCAGGGATATCAAATAATGACACAAATTGAACGCCAAAGATGGAAGCTAAGGCTCCAATTTGAGCGGGGAAGTAAACAATCATTTGTGCCCAGCCAAATAAGAAGCCGAAGACGCGACCATAAGTGTAATCAAGATACTTAATGGCACCGTTCATTTTTAAACTAGCAGCGATTTCAGAAACAGTTAAACCTGAAGCAATGGAAACAATTCCTGCTAGAATCCAGACGAAAAGTGTCATTGAGGTACTGCCAGTTTGAGCAGTAATGGTACCAATCTTGAAAAAGACACCGGCGCCAATCACTGAGCCAACTACTGTAGCTAAAGCTTGAAAAAAAGAAATTTGTCTGTTCATTAAATTACCTCATAAAAGTGTGGATACAATTGAATCCATTATACAGGATAAACAGGGCTTGGTATAGTTTCAAAGATTGGTTAAAATAGTATCTTGAGGAGGACAAGATGAAAAGATTCAGGCATAAATTAACCTTACCGATGATCTTAACTTTGCTAGTTTTAGCAATTGCTGGTCTTTTCATCGGTTTTTTCAATTTTAAGCATCAGACTACGCAGCCAAGTAATTCTAATTCCAGTGCGTTAGGTATTGAACTTAATCAAGATGTGGATTATGTTGATTTACATAAGTTACAAGCCAATGGCATTTCTTTTGTCTATTTGCGCAGCACACAAGGAAGATCATATTTTGATGAAAATTATTTAGCCTATCGTGACCAAGTTTTAGGAACAAAATTAGCTTTTGGTACGGAAGTTTATTATAGTAATGAGTCGACTGCTAATCAGCAGTATAACTTTTTTATCAAAAAAGTTGGCTTAGAAACTGGTAGCTTACCGGTTTTAATTACTCCGGCTGTTAATAGTAGAAATGCAAGTTACTTACGGTCAATGGGCAGGTTTAGTCAATTATTGCAATGGCAGGGTAAAAAGATTGTTGTTGCAGTAAGTAGCCGCTATCGTAAGTTTTATCCAGCAGGTGTGCAGTTTATGGCTACTGGGAAGCGGCAACCTGATAAGTTAAAGTATGCCTTTTGGCAATATACAACTGATGGCCGCGTTAAAGATGTTAGTGGATTAGAAAAAGGTGTAACAATGTATACCTATAACGGTACAGTTGCACAATATAAACAGAAGTATGGGCAGTTAACACAATAATGTATCAAGAAAAGATTAAAGCAGTTCTACAAAAAGAACATAAAGATCAACCAACAATTATTCAAAAAGAAACGTATGAAGCAATTCGCAATGGTGCTAGCTTAGTTGCTTTAGCTAAAACAGGGACAGGCAAAACTTTGGCTTATGCCTTGCCAGTTCTAGAAAAGACGAAAATTGGTGCCGCTAATAGTGCAATTTTTATTGCGCCAACGACAGAATTAGCTGTGCAAATCCGTCACGCAATTAATCCATATTTAAATGCCTTAGGGTTACACGGCGTTTCCTTAGTAGGGGCTGGTAATCGGAAGCGTCAAGAAGATAACTTGAAGAAAAAACATCCTGAAGTAGTTGTTGCTACTCCCGGACGGTTTTTTGATTTTTTCTCAAGTGGTCGAATTAAAATTAATCAAATTAAGACTTTGGTGATTGATGAAGCTGATGATATTTTAGAATTTACTAAGATGGAATTATTAAGTTCTTTAGGACAAAATTTAGCTTCAAGTGCCCTGATTCTTTTATTTGGTGCGACCGATTCAGAGATTACGCGGGAAGCTGAAAGTGTCTTTAATCGGACCTTTTTGTTAATTGATGTTCGTCCGCAGCAAGAATCAACAACTAAGCATTATTTTCTGCAAGTTGATAATGCTCATAAAATTGAATTTTTGCAAAGAATGACCAAACTTGATAAGTTTAAAGGAATTCTCTTCTTTGATTCAAATGAAACAATGATGCGGTTTGCCGGGATTTTTGGTCATACTAAAACTAAATTTGAATTGTTAGCTAATGAATTTGGCAAAGAAAGACGTGAGCGAGCCTTGCGTAATTTAGCTCAAGGGAAGACCAACTTGCTTTTAGCAACGGATTTAGCGGCTAGAGGCCTCGATATTCCAGGTTTAACCTATGTCATTAATTTTGAAATTCCGAGTGAAGTTAATACTTATCTGCACCGGGCTGGCAGAACAGGTCGGATGAATAAAGTAGGCTATGTTGTGACTTTAGGGGATGACCATGATTTCCGTGATTTAAGAAAATTGCTGGCAGATCAAGTTGAGGTTACGCGAGTTTATTTTGCAGGTTTTCATTTAACAGACAAAAAGCCTAAGAAAAAGTCCCAAGAGCAAACTCCAACTGTTAAACAGCAAGTTAACACAAAAGGAAATAAAAAGAAGAAAAAGAAACGGCGTAACAAGAATAAAGGGTATCATCCCCACTATTTGAAGGTGAAGAAATGAGTCGATTAGTCAAGTGGTTAGAAGATTATATTTTACCGATTGCCAATCGACTAGCACAGGTTAGATGGTTAGTTTCTTTACGGAATGCTTTTATTTCGGTGATGCCGATTACTATTGCGGGTTCATTAGCGGTTTTAATTAAAAGCTTAATCAGCGTAGCTAAAACTCAATTGGGTTGGGATACTTTTGCGACAGTGCTTCATCCTTTACTAGGTATCAGTAATATTGTTTGGCGTGGGACCTTTTCTTTATTTGCACTATTTTTAGCAGCAGCCTTAGGTTACCAATTAGCGAAAACCTTTGAAGCTAATCGCTTGGCAGGGGCTATTATTGCGCTTGCTTCCTTTATGATGAGTGTGGCAAATTTTGTCCAACTTTCATCTGATGGGAAGACAATGACGGTCCAGCATGCGTTTGATATTTCCCAGTTTTCAACCACTGGTATTTTTACGGCGATCTTGTTTGGCTCAGTTGGTTTTGCGATTTATGTTTTATGCTACAAAGCGCGGTTAATTATTCCGTTAAAGGCCAATCTGCCTCATGCTGAACAGGCTGCTTTTGATTCGCTTTTACCAGGGATGATTGCCATTTTTAGTATTGGCGGTATTAATTATCTTTTTCAACTAGGAACAGGAACCTATTTTGGTAACTGGTTATTGCATTCAATTCAAGTGCCACTGATTAAAGCTGGGCAAGGCTTTGGCATGGTTATTTTAGTAACTCTGTTAATTCAAATCTTTGGCTTCTTTGGTTTAAATGGATTGAGCGTTTTAGCTCCAATTGTTGATTCAATCTGGTTGACTGCTCAAAATGTCAATGTCACGGCTGCTAAAAGTGGAAAAGTCCCGCAATTCTTATGGGTTAGAGGGTCGTTTGATGTCTTTGCTTGGTTTGGTGGGACTGGCGGTACTTTAGCCTTAATTATTGCCTTGTTTCTTTTTTCTAAACGCAGTGATTATCGCACGATTGCGAAGGTGGCCTTGGCACCGGGAATTTTTAATATCAATGAGCCGGTAATTTACGGGTTACCGGTAGTTCTTAATCCGGTTTACTTTATTCCGTTTGTTGTTGCACCAATTGTTAATGTGGCCTTTTCTTATTGGATCACCGTGATGGGCTTAGTCAATCCGGTTCAGGTAGCAGTTCCGTCAATTGTGCCACCAGTGCTTGCACCATATCTAGCTTGCAATTATGATTGGCGGGCGATTGTTTTAAGTTTGCTTAATCTGGTTATTGCAGTTTTAATTTGGATGCCGTTTGTTTTTGCGGCTGATAAGATTGCGCCAGTTGAACAATCCAAAACTTACTTTAATGTGGAATATTAATGAAAATGATTAGCTTTTATCAAGTATTTTTGATAAAGTTAATCTGTATGGTCCTGTAGCTCAGCTGGATAGAGCATCGGTTTCCTAAACCGTGTGTCATGGGTTCGAATCTCATCAGGATCATTAAATTAAAAACGTGCCTGGAAAAGTACTTTTCCAGACACGTTTTTTTAGTTTAAAGGATGAAGCATACTCATTGTGACTAAGCCCCAAACAACAAATACACAAATAAGTGCAGTATAAAGTAGTCGCCGCCGGGTTTTGGCAGGGCGTTTTTTATCTAAACCAAAAACCAAGCAGAACGAGCCCACAAGAATAAAAAGGGCAGCTGTTAAGAGATAAGCAAATCCTAAATTCATCAATATCCAACTTTCTAAATAATCTACCTCAATTAAACCATATTATGTTGAATCAGGTTAGAAAAATCAGTAAGATTAAAGTAATTAAATGGAGGCTTTTATGAAAAAAATTAAGGTAATGACTGTTTTTGGTACGCGGCCAGAAGCAATTAAGATGGCGCCATTAGTTTTAAAATTGCAAAAAAATGAGTGCTTCGAAGAAGTGACAGTAGTTAGTGCCCAACACCGGGAAATGTTAGATCAGGTTCTGGATATCTTTAAGATTAAACCAGATTATGATTTTAACATTATGCACCAGAATCAAACTTTGGCTGATATTACGTCCAAAGTGTTACTTGATTTAACTAAAGTTCTTGAACAAGAAAAGCCAGATATTGTTTTAGTCCATGGTGATACCACCACTAGCTTTGCGGCCGGTCTAGCTACCTTTTATGAGCAAATTACTTTGGGCCATGTGGAAGCAGGGCTGAGAACGTGGAATAAGTATTCACCGTTTCCAGAAGAAATGAACCGGCAAATGACTGATGACTTAACTGATTTGTACTTTGCGCCAACTGAACTTTCTAAGAGTAATTTACTGAAAGAAAATCACAAGGCTGACAATATCTTTGTCACAGGTAATACGGCAATTGATGCCTTAGAGCAAACTGTGCAAAAAGATTACCATCATCAAGTCATGAATGAAATTACTCCAGGCAATCGCGTGATCTTAGTAACAATGCACCGCCGGGAAAACCAAGGTGAACCAATGCGTCGCGTCTTCAAGGTCATGAAGCAAGTGGTTGATAGTCATGATGATGTCGAAATTATTTATCCGGTCCACTTATCACCAAGAGTGCAGGCGGTGGCTAAAGAGGTCTTGGGTGGCGATCCCCGGATTCACTTAATTGATCCACTGGATGTAGTTGACTTCCATAATCTAGCTAAGCGTAGTTACTTCATTATGACTGACTCTGGCGGCGTTCAAGAAGAAGCTCCAAGTTTGGGGAAGCCGGTTTTAGTTTTGCGTGATACCACTGAACGTCCAGAAGGTGTGAAAGCTGGTACTTTGAAATTAGTCGGCACGCAGGTTGATTCTGTTAGAGAGAGTATGCTGGAATTATTGGAAAACAAGGCTGCTTACGAAAAAATGGCGAATGCCAAGAACCCATATGGAGATGGGCATGCTAGTGAGCGCATTATGGACGCAATTAGCTATTACTTTGATCAAGAAAATCAAACCAAGCCAAAAAATTTTGAATCAAGATAAGCAAAAAAGCTGGGAAAATTATTTCCCAGCTTCTTTTTGCTTTTGTACGTGTTTGTCTTTTTGTTCTTGGATGCGAATTTTAGCCCGTTCAATCATCGTGTGCTCTTGCTTTTGGAAGACGGATCTAGTCGTCAAATAATTAAAAATACCGACTAAAATTTGATCAATAATCTTAACTAGTAAAGCATTTAAGTGTAACCAAGATAAGCCGACTAGCATAATCAACGTATCGGGAATTAGACTGATGATCCGGTAAGTGAAAAAGACAATCAGTTTATGCCAAGTTGAGTGATCGTGATCAACATTATTAATAAAAACAGCTTTTTGATTGAAATAAAATGAAGCCAAATTAGAAATAATAAAGGCAACCGTATTAGAAATTACCACTGCACTATGCCACCATTGGTGCAAGATCATGAAGGCAACGGTGTTAATTAGGGCTGCTACGAATCCAAAAATCATGTAGACCCATAAATTTCGGTGTCGTTTAACGAGTTTTTGACCTAAAACTCTAATATTTGCTTCATCAGAGACAACTTTTTTAAGATTTTTATGCATTTAACTTATCATTCATTTCTTCTGCAGCAGTATCGATTTGGTCAATATCGTCATCGTCAGGGGCATTTTCAATGGTTACGGCTGGGACAATTTCAGTAGCGCCGCATTGTTTAAAGGCCTTTTCGAAGTCAAAAACATTTTCACAGAAGTGTTCACCATAAGTCTTATCGCCTGATCCCATTACAGCGAAATACTTGCCATTAAGGTCTAATTCTTTAAGTTGGGCATAGAAATCAGCCGTTTCATCGGTCATTTTACCTTCACCATAGGTATAAGTAATCATAATGCAAAGATCTGCATCTAAGTAGTCGGTAGCATCAGTAAAGCTAACATCACTGGAGTCTACTTCAAAACCATAGTCTTGTAAATCCTCTTCTAGCATTTCTGCCATATCTTCATCATTTCCAGTCATGCTCGCGTATACAATTTTTGCCTTCATGAGCCATACCCTTTCTAGCGTTTTTTAACTATCATTATACCTAAAAAATTGAAAAATTCGTAATGCTTTAGTAAAGTTTTAAAAAAAGAGTTTAAAAAACGTTATAATAGAACTAACTATTTTTTTAGAGGAGCGAAGAAATTTGATTACAATTAAATCTGTACGTGAACTTCAAGGTATGCAAAAGTCAGGTCGACTTCTTGCTTCAATGTTTGAAGGATTGCGTGATGTTATTAAGCCTGGAATTTCTACTTGGGATATTGAAAAGTGGTGCCAAAAATATGTTAAATCAAAGGGTGGCCGCCTTTCAGAACAAGGTTTTGAAGGTTACAAATATGGTACTTGTATTTCAGTTAATGATGAAATTGCTCACCAAACTCCAAGAAAAGATCGAATTTTAAACGAAGGTGACATCGTTAAAGTTGATGTTACTTGCAATCTTAATGGTTATGAAACTGATTCATGTACTACTTATCCAGTTGGTAAAATTTCAGAAGCTGATCAAAAGTTAATTGAAGTGACCAAGAAGGCAATGTACTTAGGAATTGATCAAGCAGTGCTTGGCAATCGTATTGGAGACATTGGGGCTGCAATTCAACATTGGGTTGAAGATAAAAATCATTATGGTGATGTGCGTGAATTAGTGGGTCATGGTATCCAACCTTCAATTCACGAAGATCCAGAAGTACCACACTGGGGTAAAGCTGGTCATGGTTTGCGTTTACGTGAAGGTATGACAATTACTTGTGAACCAATGGTTGAAGCGGGTGGCGATTGGCATATTGACCAAAGAACAGTAGATGATCCAAATGATGATTGGGTTTACTACGCAACTCCAGATGGTTCCAACTCTGCTCAATTTGAGCACACCTTTGCAATTACTAAAGATGGTCCTAAGATCTTAACTTTGCAAAAACCATACGATGGTTATGAAAAATACTTGCCTCACTTCGATGAAATGGATGATTAAGGTTTTTGGATGAATTTTGCGGATATTCGCACAAAGCTAAATCGCTTTTATAAAGTATTATCAGCGACAATTTCCGAAGGTGAAGTTTTAGCTAGTGCAATTGTGATTGCCTACTACATTTTATTTTCAATCTTTCCAATTATCATTATCATCGGAAATGTTTTGCCACTTTTTCATATTGATACTAAGCCAATCGCGAATTATTTAAGTTTGATTTTCCCGCAGCAAATTTCTACTTATATCATGCCGATTGTTAATTCGTTGCTGAAAAGTCAGTCAACTGGATATATTTCATTTGGTATTGTCTTTGCAGTATGGTCTTTTTCTAATTTGGTTAATGCAATTAGAATTGGGATGAATCGGGTATATGATGTACACCGAACAGAATTAAAATTGTCGCTACTTACTTTTTTGTGGACAAGATCATTTACTATTCTGTTAACGGCGTTAATGATTATCGTTTTTACCGGCATCAGTTTGATCTTGATCTTTGGACAACAAGTGTTAGATTTTCTTGAACCGATTTTTCGACTTTCAGTAGGCGAAATTAAAAAGATTTTTAGTTATCGTTATCCGGTAGTAATCATGATGATGATTTTGGCGGTAGCTTATTTAAATTACGCTTTGCCAAATATCAAAGTGAAGAAACGGGTAATTTGGCCAGGAGTTTTTACGACTGTTATTGGCTGGTTGGCCTTATCTTATGGTTTTAGTTTTTACTTACATAATTTTGCAATTAGTTGGGAAAACTACGGCATTATTGGGACTTTCATTATCTTTATGCTATGGTTGAACTTAGCTTCATTATTACTCTTATTTGGTTCGAGTATAAATGCAACGATTGCTAAAATTAGGTATGGTCAGATTGAATTTTCGGCAGGTAATTTGGCTTCATATATTCAAAAAAAGCGGCATCAAAAGTAGCCCAATAAAAGTTATGTAAGAGAGTTTTCTGCATAGCTTTTTTCTTTTTGCCAAAGATTAATTATAATTAGTAAGGAAAAATTTTTTGAAGGGATTTTTTATGAAAGAGATTTATATTGTAGCAGCTAAGCGGACTCCTTTTGGCAAATATTGCGGCTTCTTCAGTGAGAAGAGTGCGGTTGATCTTGGAGTTATTGCTTTAAAGAAAACATTAGCAGCAATTAATTTGGATCCAGCTGAAGTCCAAGCAGTTTTAATGGGAAATGTTGTTTCTGCAGGACTTGGGGAAAATATGGCACGTCAAGTTGCGCTGAAGGCTGGTTTACCTGAAACAACGGTGGCTACTACGATTAATGACGTCTGTGGCTCAAGTTTAAAGGCTGTTAGACTGGCTCAAGGACAAATGGAAATGGGCGACTTAGACTTAGTAGCTGTTGGTGGTAGTGAAAGTATGACCAATGCTCCTTACTTAGTAGCTAAGCAAGATAAAGAAAATCCGGTCGGAAAACTTAAAAATGCTTTGTTTACTGACGGTTTAAATGATGCATTTTCTGGTCAACATATGGGAATCACAGCAGAAAATGTGGCACAAAGATATCATGTTAATCGCCAACAAATGGATGAGTTTAGTTTGCACTCACATCAAAAAGCAGTCAAAGCAATTGCAAGTAATGCTTTTGAAGATGAAATTTTACCAGTAACGATTGGTGAGAAGACTTTGACCCATGATGAGCCAGTCAGACCTGATACTAGTTTAGCCGCTTTAAAGCAGCTTAAAACAGTCTTTAAAGAAGACGGCATGGTCACAGCGGGAAATGCTTCACCTTTAACTGACGGAGCAAGTATGATTATTTTAGCCACTAAGGAAAAAGTAGCTGAATTAAACTTACACCCGATTGCCAAGTTAGGCGAATTTGCAGAAGCTGGCTTTGATCCAGACCTAATGGGCTATACTCCGTACTATGCTGTGCAAAAACTTTTGCACAAGACGCATCATACTGTGGATGATTATGACATTTTTGAGATTAATGAAGCTTTTGCATCTCAATCAGTTGCATTAGCTCGAGATTTAAAGATTCCAGCTGAGAAATTAAACGTTTTAGGTGGCGCTATCGCTTTAGGACATCCCTTAGGAGCTACTGGCACTAGATTAATTACAACTGCTATTAGCGCTTTAAAACAAAAACATGGTCAAAGAGCGTTAGTTACTTTGTGTATTGGCGGTGGACAAGCCATTGCTTATGAGATTGAATGTGTGGAAAAATGAAATTTTATCAATTAAAACCTGAAGAGCGTCGCAGTTTACTAGCGCAGGAGGGGATTGATTTAGCTCCGATTGACCCAGAAGCTTTGCACAGTTTAAACTTGTTAATTGAAAATGTGGTTGGTCAGGTACGTTTACCACTAGGTTTGGTGGAAAAGTTAATTGTTAATGGCCAAAGCTATTGGGTACCGATGGCTATTGAAGAGCCATCCGTGGTGGCTGCCGCTAATCATGGTGCGCATATTTTTGCTCAAAATGGCGGCGTTCAAGCGGTTAGTCATCGTCAAGGCATTTATGGGCAGATTGTGCTTAAGGTTAATGCTGATTTTGAAGCTAAACAATTAACTGAAAAAATTCCAGCTTTAATTACGACTACTAATCAGGAATTTGCTAGTTTAATTCGCCACGGTGGCGGTTTACGTTCAATTGAATTTAAAGTTAAAGACGATTTGCTTTATCTCAAAGTTTTAGTTCATCCAGCTGAAGCGATGGGCGCTAATAAGACTAATTCAATTTTGGAATATCTTAGTAAGCTGCTGGTTGAAGAAAAAGGTATTCAAGAAAAACTTTTTGCAATTTTATCTAATTATCCGAGTCAACGCACTACTGCTAAAGTTGCACTTGATTTTGCCAGTGTTGGTGGACGTAAAAACGCTGAACGGATTGCCTTATTAAGTCAGATTGCTCACAATAATGTTTATCGAGCAGTGACCAATAATAAGGGAATTATGAATGGTGTTGATGCTGTTTTGGTGGCAACTGGGAATGATTATCGCGCAATTGAGGCTGCTTGCGGAGTTTTAGCTAGTCAAAACGGTCGCTATGAGAGCTTGAGTACTTGGAAAATTGACAAGGAGCAGCTAGTAGGAGAATTAACCTTGCCCATGATGATTGGAACTGTTGGTGGCTCGATTAAGGCTAGAAAGGATATCCAACAAGCTTTTAGCTTTTTTAAGGGGAAAATTTCTAGTGCAAGACTCGGCGAGATTATTACTGCGATTGGGTTAGCCAATAATCTGACAGCGATGTTAGCAATTGCTACAACGGGAATTCAAGCTGGACATATGAAATTGCAGGCGCGAAATACAGTGGCCAGTTTAGACGCTACTGACACAGAAAAAAAGCTAGTTTTAAAAGAATTAATCAAGCATAAAAAATATTCACAGACTTTTGCACAAAAAATGTTGATAAAGCTCAGAAAGGAAGAGAAGTAATGCAAGTTGGGATAGATCAGATTGGAATGTACACGCCAAATAAATTTGTCGATATGGTTGATTTAGCTCATGCACGAAATGAAGATCCTAATAAATATTTGATTGGGATTGGGCAAAGACAAATGAGTGTTGCCGATGAAACCCAAGATGCGGTTTCAATGGGAATTAATGCTACTTTGCGCTATTTTGATCAAATTGATAAAGATAAAATCGGTTTGTTAATTTTTGGTACTGAAAGTGGTGTCGATCAATCCAAGTCTGCTTCTTTGTTTGTTAAATCTGCTTTAGGGTTAAAAGCAGATGTGCGTACTTTTGAAGTTAAAGAGGCCTGTTTTGGCTTAACGGCTAGTTTAATGACTGCGCGTGATTTTGTGCGAGTTCACCCAGATCAGACGGCAATTGTCATTGGTAGTGATATTGCCCGTTATGGAATTGGCACGCCAGGAGAAGTTACTCAAGGTGCTGGTAGTGTTAGTCTATTAGTTTCAAGCAATCCTCGGATTCTTTCTTTAAATAATGGTCATAGTGCTTACAGCGAAGATATTAATGATTTTTGGCGGCCTAATAATTCTAAAGTTGCCATGGTGGATGGAAAATATTCAACGCAAGTATATTTGGATTTCTTTGAAAAAACTTTCACTGCTTATAAAGAACAAAAGAACTGGCATACCCAAGACTTTGCGGCTATTATTTACCACTTACCTTTTACTAAACAGGGCCTAAAAGCAAATCGACTGGCAATTAAAGATCAAGATTCTGCAGTACAAGATTGTTTGCAAAAGAGCTTTGAAGCTTCTAAGTGGTTAAGTATGCGCATTGGTAATATTTATACCGCTTCGCTTTATCTGAGTTTATTAAGCTTATTAGAAAATGACAAAATGGAACCTAATTCATTAATTGGTTTGTTTTCTTATGGCTCAGGCGCCATGGCTGAATTTTTCTCAGGTAATTTAGTAGATGGCTATCAAAAACAATTAAATCCCCGTGTTGACCAAGCTTTACTTGACCGCCGGCATCAATTAACTGTGGCAGAATATGAAAAAATCTTCACTCAGGCTTTACAAGATCCGGCTAATAATGTTGAACTTGAAAGTGATGAAGAAGTAGGCGTTTGGTACTTTGCTGGGTTAAAAGATAATATTCGGCAATATCGCCGGGTAAAAGCATAGTTACATTACCGTAGCTTGTCCTTTTTCTAAGGTTAAATGTAAACCATAAATGGGGTATTGCTGCTGATCAATTAATAAATAGATGCTTAAATGTCGGTGATGAATTTTCTTTAAAAGAGCAATGATCTTTTGTTGGGTCATTGCTTTTTTTCCAGGCAAAAATAAACATTCATTTGCCGTTAAGGTAATTTTAGCTAGTGGAAGAATTTGATCTTTGTTTTTAATAAAAAAGGTGGTTTCAGGATTTAAGTTACTAATCATTTGTAAAAAATCAGGTAATTTCATTTTTTAGCTCTTTCCTATATGAAGCAGCAAGTGCTATACTTGTTAATATCGCTTTTTGAATAGAATAACTAATGGTGATTAATTTGAAACATAAAAAGCTCTTAATTTCCTTAGTAACTATTATAACGGTTTTAATAGTTGCCTTTGTTGGTGCCGGCTTCTATTTCTTTAATGTTGCGTGTGTACCTAGTCATAAATCTTTTATTAGCGCTAATACTAAAGTGGTTAAAAAATCTGATCCACTAGCTAAAGAAAAGAAATGGTATTTTGCGCAGCCTAAAAAGCATTGGTATCTAAAATCTGCTAGTCAAAATTATCGCTTAGACGCTAATTATTTACCAGATAAGAAGTCTAAGAAGACAGTCATTATTTTGCATGGCTATATGAAAAATAAAGATGAGATGTCAGCTTATGCGAGTCTCTTTCATCAATTAGGCTATAACGTCTTGTTACCTGATGCTCGCGCGCATGGTCAAAGCCAAGGAAAATATATTGGTTATGGCTGGATTGAAAAAGCAGATGTCAAAAAATGGGCTAAGCAGGTAGTTAAAAAGAACGGTCCACATAGTAAGATTGTCATTTTTGGGGTCAGCATGGGTGGTGCAACCACAATGATGACTAGTGGTGAAAAACTTCCTAAACAAGTTAAGGCGTTTGTTGAAGATTGTGGTTACAGTAATGTAAAAGCTGAAATTGAGCACGAAGCAAATTCCTTATACCACATGCCAGCTTTTCCCCGTTTTCCTTTAGTAGAAATCTTAAGTGGCATTAATCGGGTAAAAGTAGGCTACTTTTTAGGGGATGGTTCTTCTGTTAAGCAACTAGCCAAGAACAAACGACCAATGCTATTTATTCATGGAGCTAAAGATACTTTTGTGCCTACTAAAATGGTTTACGCAAATTATCATGCTAGCCGTGGTCCAAAACAGTTATGGGTTGTTCCTGGTGCTAAGCATGCCAAATCCTTTGAGACACATCCTAAGCTTTACCAGCAACACGTGGCAACATTTTTACATAAATATGTGAAATAAGCTGTTTGCAAGCGGTTACACTCGTGCTATAGTTAAAGTGTGGAAGGGGTAAAAATATTTTAACAATATAAGAATAAGTAAGTTTTTATCTCCAGAAGAATTGTATATTATTGTTGGAAAAAAGATTCTCTATAACAATTAGAGGTGTCGGCCTATTAGTAAAATTATCTTTATTACAATGGCTGTTTGCAAGAATTCCAATTTATAGAAATTACGTATTTACGTAAAACCCAAACAAGTGAATGTTAATGTTGGTTGCGACTAGCCATTGTTTAGACATAAATAAACAATTATGAATCGTGACTATCAATTGATGAGTTTACCTCGTCCACCTATTAAAAAAAACAGTTATGACCAGATGTGTCATAACTGTTTTTTTGCTCTTTTATTTTCTTAACACTAATTTAGCAATGCATTCACAACGTGGAGTTTGTGGTAACATATCAACGTTTTGAATTAACCGGACATCATATGCTTCAGAGAGTAAAACTAAATCTTGAGCAAGAGTTGATGGGTTACATGAAATATACACAAAAGTTTGCGGTTGAACGCGTAAAAGGGTCTTAATCAAACTTTTAGCCAAGCCCGTTCTTGGTGGGTCAACAATTAAAGCATCAATTGGTAAGCCACCTTTTTGGAGTTCTGGTAAGACTTTTTCAACGCTGCCTTGGAAATAATCAGCATTTTTAAGATGGTTTAACTCGACATTGTGCTTTGCATCTTCAACTGCTTCAGGGATGGTTTCAATTCCCACAACTTGTTTAACTTGATCAGCAGCTAAAATTCCAAGAGTTCCGACACCACTATAGGCATCAATTAAAGTTTGATCTGGCGTTAAATCCAAATATTTTAAAGCTTCCGAATACAAAGTTTTAGTTTGCACAGGATTTAATTGGAAGAAGGCGCGTGGTGATAAAGCGAACTTCTTACCTAAAATTTCTTCCGTAATTGTATTTTTACCAGCTAACTTTTCGGTTTTATTGCCCCAAACTTGTGGATTACGCCAATCAGTTTCATTTTGAAAGACACTGACTACGTTAGGTAATTTCATGATTTCATTACTTAAAGCCAGTAAATTCTTAATTTTGTGGCCAATCGTGATCAAAGTGACTTGAATTTCCCCAGTTGCTTCAGATTGACGGACTACGACAGTTTTAATACCGTCTAAATGTTTGCGGCGATCAGCAATGAAGACGTGCAATTTGATGATTAAATCTTTAATTGCTAGTTCAGTTTTTTTGGTGTCTTCGCTTTGGGTTGGCATAACAGGTAGGTCAATTAGTCGGTGAGAATTAGGTGCAAATAATCCTAATTTGACCTTACCGTGATTGCGTTCGATTTGGTACTGAGCTTTATTGCGATAATGCCATTGATCAGGAGCTGGCAAGGTATTCTTGATTTTATATTTGGCATAACCACGGGGATGATATTTCTTTAAAGCTTCAAGCACGTTATCCTTTTTAAATTCTAATTGTTTGTCATAAGATAAGTGTGCTAACTCTAAACCGCCAATTTCAGGATCCACGTCTTTAGGAAAGTCGACGCGGTCAGGACTCTTTTCTTTAATTCGGATTAATTCACCTTGAAGGTAGTGAGGATATTCTTTGACAATTTTGGCGACAACCACTTCTTCTGGTAAAGCACCAGGGATGAAGATAATCTTCTTGCGGTAATAACCAATTCCTTCACCGTTAATCCCTAAGCGTTTAATAGTAATAATGACATCTTTTTCTTTGGGTTTATTCTGATTAAAATTTCTACGCATGTTAATTCTTTCTACAATAATCTTTTTGACAATTTAAATATCATTGTACAACGTTAAAAAAGTTCTTAGCAAGGATTATTATTTTTTGTTAGCATAGTTGTGAATAGGTTAGAAAGGGTGAAAAAATGGCAATCATTACCAAAGTTAGTGCCCAGAAAAGACCGGGTCGTTACAACATTTTTTTAGATGGTAAATATGCATTTTCTGCTAGTGAAAAAACACTGGCTGAATTTATTCTGCTTAAAGGAAAAGAATTAAGTGAAGAAAAAGTCACAGCAATTAAGCAGTTTGATGCAGATGCTAAGGCAAGTGATTTAGCGGCACACTTTTTAAGTTATGAACCGCGAACGATTTTTGAAATTTTACAGTACTTAAAAAAGCATGAGATTTCTGATGAAGCGGCTAAGAATGCGGTTCAAGAACTAGAGGCGCTTGGCTATTTAGATGATCGTCAATATGTGCAATTATTTATCAAAAATAATTTGCGCGTCGGTAGCGATGGCCCTAAAACTTTGCAAAGAAAGTTAACGCAAAAAGGCGTTGATCCAGAAATTAGTGCTACTGAGCTTGAGGAAGTTAGTGATGAAGACTGGGTTGAAATTGGTCAGCGGGTCGTTAAGTCAATGAAGCATCAGGTAGGCAAGTTATCCGAACGTGAATTAAAACAAAAAATCAAAACTAAATTGCTGACCCATGGATTTGATAGCAGTCTTGGAGATTTAGTAATTGAGCAACTAGATCTTGCCCCTAGTGAAGATGAACAGTTAGCCGCGCTAAAAAAACAGGGAATAAAGGCTTATAAGCGGTTCAAACGTTTTGATGAACGTGAACGAAGGTTTAAAATTAAAAGGTATTTGTTTAGTCATGGCTTTTCTAGCGGGGAAATCGACGCCTTTTTAGAGGGTGAAATCATTCCCCTAGAAGAATTAGATGAATATTAAGGAGTAAAAAACAATGGCAGATAAGAAACTACAATCATTAACCTTTATTGGTCGTCCTTTTCCAGATGGAATGATGGATGCTCAACGGACTTTTTCTAAGAGTAACTTGGAAATGGAGAAGGACGAAAATTTCCAAAAGTTTTTAAAGGATAACAATTTAGCAGATCACCGGACTGTCATGATCGACTTTGGTCCTGATCACTTTATGTACTGGTATGGGATCGTGACCGATCAAAAAGTTGAAGTGCCGAAGGGTTTGATGAAATTTGTTCTACCAGAAGCTGAAGTAGCCCAAGAAGAGAGTAATGGTAATTTAACTAACTTCAATTTACCGCTCAACTATATTGTGCCAACTTTCTTTAAAGCTTTAACTGATCGCGGAATTGAAGTTTATGAAAATCCTGGTGATAGTGAAACGCCATATTTCTTACAAGACTTAAATTTGACCACAAAAAAACTGGTTCAGACTTGGTATCTGAAAGCCAGTAAATAAGTTGGGTAATTAGTGTTGTTTAGGGTCAATTGAAAGGTTGTCATATTCAACATAAGCACCTAAACAGGTGGAAATAAACATAATTAATAAGACAATTCCAGTAGCTGTTCCGACAATCGCATCTAAAGTTAAAAAGTCGCGAACAACAATTGTTGCTAGTAAGCACAAGATAAAATCAAGTATGACATTGGCAAATAATAGCCAATAACGCCGACGAATACTGAAAAAGCGCAATAGTTGTTTGAGCAAACCGTCTTGCGTTTGCATAGCTAATAAGTCGACTGGGCGCTGAATAGTTGCTTTGATGGCAAACATGATCAAAGAGCCAACGAAAGCACCGATCAAGGTTCGCATAAGCTCAGCTGAGTGTAAAACTAATGCATTATAACCAATACCGATGATAGCTAAGCTACAAAGATAAGGAATTAATAGTAAAAAAGTAAAAACTAGTAAAATATGACTTTTCTTCATAAGATCCATCCTCGCTTCTTTATGAGTATTCTATCATATTAAACTAGTAAACATGCTATAATATGAGTATTTAAAGACTTTTCATAGAAAGAGAGTAAAGCAAATATGACTAGTGACCCGGAAGCCGGAGGATTATTTAGCCGTTTAAAAAATAAGTTTTCTGGCGAGAAGGCTGAAGGAACAAAGGATCATTTGTTCCAGGAAATTAATGACCTCCATGAGCAAAAAAAGATAACTGATGCCGAATATTTAATGCTGGAGGGTGTTTTAGATATTCAAAGTAAATCTGTACGTGAAATCATGGTTCCGCGAACAGATGCCTTTATGGTGGACGAAGAAGTTCCTTTTAGTCAAAACTTAGATTTAATTTTGCAGCGGCCATATTCGCGTATCCCTGTTTATCAAAAAGATAAAGATAAGATCATTGGTGTTATACATATTCGCAGCATCCTAAGAGCAGCCCGCAAACAGGGCTTTGATCAGATTGATTATCAGGATGTAATGGATGAACCATTATTTGCACCAGAAACTGCTGATATTAGTGAACTTTTGACTGAGATGCAACAAACTCAACGGCAATTAGCAGTACTATTAGATGAATATGGCGGAGTTGTGGGGATTGTAACCATTGAAGATTTGGTTGAAGAAATTGTTGGCGACATCGATGATGAGGTTGATCACGCAGAAGTTTTATTTAATCAGATTGCTAAAAACAAATACATTATCTATGGCAAGATGCCGCTGGATGATTTTAATGAACAATTTAACACGAATCTTGAAATGGATGATGTTGATACAGTCGCTGGTTATGTAATAACCCAATTAGGAGTTATTCCCGCTAAAGGTGAAAAGCTGAGGGTTGAATTACCTAATAAAATGGTATTAACAACTGGTAGAATGAAGGGGTCAAGATTGTTAACGTTAGTTTTAACGATCCCCGAAGATGAAGTAAAGGAAGAAGAATCGAAGGATTAATGGATAAAGAGTTGTTAGATAAAGTTAAGAAGAGAAGAACGTTTGCGATTATTTCTCACCCGGATGCCGGTAAGACGACAATTACGGAACAATTATTGCTTTTTGGTGGGGTAATTAGAAAAGCCGGAACTGTTAAAGCGCGTAAGACTGGTAATTATGCTACTAGTGACTGGATGGAAATTGAAAAAAAGCGTGGTATTTCAGTTACTAGTTCCGTTATGCAGTTTGAATACCAAGGCAAGCGGATTAATATTTTGGATACTCCAGGTCACCAAGATTTCTCCGAAGACACTTATCGGACTTTGATGGCAGTTGACTCGGCTGTCATGGTAATTGACTCTGCTAAAGGTATCGAACCACAAACTAAAAAGCTGTTTAAGGTTGTAAAACAAAGAGGTATTCCAATTTTTACCTTTATGAACAAACTTGATCGTGATGGTCGTCCGCCACTAGATTTAATTGCTGAATTGGAAGATTTGCTCGGTATTGAGGGTGTAGCCATGGACTGGCCAATTGGTTCCGGACAAACTTTAAAGGGTTTGTATGACATTGCTAATAATCGAGTTGAACTTTACCACAAGGATGGGGCAGATCGCTTTATTCCGCTTGATAAAGATGGTAAGTTGCCAGCTTCTGAAGCACTTAGTCAAGGTCCACAATTCCAAGAGACTTTAGATGATATCGATTTAATTAAAGAAGCAGGAAATACCTTTGATCGCGAAAAGATTGCAATGGGTGATCAAACGCCAGTCTTCTTTGGTTCTGCTTTGACTAATTTTGGGGTTGAAACTTTTTTGAATAGTTTCGTTAATTTAGCACCATCGCCAGAAAGTCATACAGTTAATGAAAATGAAGAACTAAGTCCTGAAGATTCAGAATTCTCTGGTTTTGTCTTTAAGATTCAAGCTAATATGAATCCGCACCACCGTGACCGAATTGCCTTTGTTCGGGTAGGTAGTGGAGAATTTAAGAAGGGGCTTGATGTTACCTTAGCTAGAACGGGTAAGCCAATTCGTTTGAATAATGCAACAGAATTTATGTCTAGTGAACGAGTTCAGGTTTCAGATGCGGTTGCTGGGGATATTGTTGGTTTGTATGATACTGGTAATTTCCAAATCGGCGACAGTATTTATTCAGGCAAGCGCAAGATTGTTTATCCACCACTTCCAGAATTTACGCCAGAGCTCTTTATGCGGGTAACTGCTAAGAACGTGATGAAGCAGAAGTCATTCCATAAGGGAATGAACCAATTAGTCCAAGAAGGGGCCATTCAACTTTATCGTAATTACCAAACCGATGAATATATTTTAGGGGCCGTTGGTCAGTTGCAGTTTGAAGTTTTCAAGTTCAGAATGCAAAATGAATATAATTCAGAAGTTGAAATGAGTAGCATCGGGCATCGCGTAGCGCGCTGGATTGATCCAGAACAATTAGATCCGGCGATGTCTAATTCGAGAAACTTATTAGTTAAAGATCGTTACGATAATCCGCTCTTCTTGTTTGAAAATGAATTTGCAGAACGCTTCTTTAAGGATAAGTATCCAGATGTGAAGTTAACTGAAAAGTTGTAATAAAAAAACTCCTAGGATTTTAATCCTAGGAATTTTTTTATTTATCAATATGGATTTCAACAATATGCCGACTTTTATCAACTGTTAAATTATAAGTAGTATCGGTATTTTTAACTAATCGCTTAATCACAAATTCAACTTCATTTTCACGAATTCGGCGATCGTGATTTTCTAAAGCAATTCCAATAGCAGTTTTACTTTCAGTGTATATAACGGAAGTATTACCTAAAGAATAAACCTTAACATAAATTGCGTCAGTTGTGTTTAACTGACTGTGAACCAACTCAGCGTAGCTATTGGTTACATCTATTAAGTGCATGTAATTCACCCATTTCTGTTCTATATAAATCCTAACTTTAGTATACTCTAAATTCACAAAAGTTTTAGAGTAAATCCAGAAAAAAATGATGGGGAAACATTTTCCTCATCATTTTTAAAACTATTATTGATAGCAGTCTTAGTTATTGTCTGAGGCTGAATTTGTTGCAGTTACTGCTTGATCCTGATCTGAAATAGTAATTTTACCATCAACGACATCAGCTAATAGGTTCTTGCTTTCTGGATGATCAAGCTTGAAATCAGCTACATTATCTTCAATTTCTTCTTGAATTGTCCGACGAAGTGGACGAGCGCCCATTGCAGGGTTAAAGCCGTCGTCAACTAATTTCTCCTTAGCAGCGTCAGTAACATCAATATGCAAACCTTGGTCCTTAACCATGTTGTTAGTATTGTTAAGCATCAAGTTGACGATCTTAATCAAATCATCCTTAATTAATTCGTTAAATTCAATGACATCATCAAGTCGGTTCAAAAATTCCGGCTTGAAGAATTGGGTCATTGAGCTTCTAGCAGAATCTTTTTCTTCATCGCTATTTTCTGCAGCAAAACCAACACTGGCATTTTTAATACCTTGACCTGCATTAGAAGTCATGATGATGATAGTGTCTTTGAAGGAAACTGTTCGTCCTTGTGAATCAGTTAAACGGCCATCATCCAAAATTTGTAAGAAGAGGTTCATGACATCAGGGTGAGCCTTTTCAATTTCATCTAATAAAATTAGACTATAAGGATTGTGGCGAACTTGTTCAGTTAATTGACCAGCTTCTTCGTAGCCAACATAACCAGGAGCAGAACCGATTAACTTAGAAACAGAATATTGTTCCATATATTCTGACATATCAAATCTAATCATGGCATCTTCTGAACCAAACATTTGCTTAGCTAATTGTTTAGCAAGTTCAGTCTTACCAACACCTGTTGGTCCAACAAAGAGGAAGGAGCCAATTGGACGACCAGATTTATTAAAGCCAATTCGGTTACGCCGAATAGCACGAGCTACTTTTTCAACGGCTTGATCTTGCCCAATAACATGAGCTTTCAAGTCACTGGCTAAGTTTTGCAATTGATTTTCTTCTTGTTTTTGAATATCACCAACAGGGATGTTGGTCTTTTCCTCAACAATTTTATCCATGATCTTATCAGTGATGATTGGAGCTTTATCAGGATCAACTTTTTGGCCCTTCATCTTGTCATACTTTTCAATTTGATCACGGTAGTAAGCTGCCTTTTCATAATCTTCATTCTTCAAGGCATCTTGTTTCAATTGTTGAGCAGCATTGATGCGTTCGATCATCTTATCCTTATCGATGTAAGGAATAGTTAAGTTCATTCTTGAACCAGCTTCATCTAACAAGTCAATTGCTTTGTCGGGTAAGAAGCGGTCTTGAATGTAACGAGCTGATAATTTGGCTGCAGACTCAATTGCAGCATCAGTATATTTAACATGGTGGTAGTCTTCGTAACGCTTTTGGATACCTTTCAGAATTCTGATAGTTTCATCAATTGAAGGTTCTTTAACTTCAACCGGTTGGAAACGTCTTGCTAAAGCAGAATCTTTTTCGATTTCACGATATTCTTTGATCGTGGTTGCACCAACTAGTTGTAATTCGCCACGAGCTAAGGCTGGTTTAATAATATTACCAGCATCCATACCACCTTCGGCGTTACCAGCACCAACGATTTCATGAATTTCATCGATGAACAAGATAATGTCGTCGTGACTCTGTAATTCTTTAATTAACTGTTCCATTCTTTGTTCAAATTGACCACGAATACCAGTCCCCTGAACCAAAGAAACCACATTTAATGAGATAATTCGTTTATCTTGCAATTTAGCAGGCACAGAACCATCAACAATTTGTTGAGCTAAACCTTCAACTACAGCAGTCTTACCAACTCCAGCTTCACCGATTAAAACAGGGTTGTTCTTAGTTCTCCGGTTTAAAATTTCAATTACGCGGGCAATTTCTTGATCACGACCAATAACTGGATCAATCTTACCTTTTTTAGCTAGAGCAGTTAAGTCTGTTCCATATTGATCAAGCAGAGAACGGTTATTATTTTGACCGCCACCATTGTTGCCACCGCCCATTTGCATTGCTGGGCCTTGATTTTCATTATTGTTATTAGCGGCATTGCGACCATTTCCGTTTAATGCATTAAATAAGTCATCAAAGTCGCCAAAAAATTCATTATTATCATTATTCATGTTAATATTACCTAAATTTCCTTGTTGATTTCTTAATTCTTGATAACATTGTTGACATAGATCAATCTCACGGCTGGCGCCATTCACCTTGGTATAAAGATGAAGGGAAGCAGGCCGCTGATGACAGTTTTGACAAAGCATTTATTTACCGCCTTTCGCTTTGAGCTTATACAAATTGTATGATTAGCACTCTACAAAGTCAAGTGCTAAGACTTGAAAAACTTATTATTTGTAAGCTTTATTTTCTATTTAAATTTGTTCACTAAAAAATTTTTTCTGTAAAATATAAATAAGGAAATAAAAGAAAGGAAGAATATCTTGGATTATCAAAAAATTCTTGAGCAACTAATTAGTGGAGAACTTAAGGAATATACGGTTGAACCAAAGAATGCTTTTGAATTTCAAAAGGCTTTGCGTAATTTTGGGAAACGGCAAAACATCAATGGAAAGGCCGAAAGAGGCGGCAATATTGTCTATACAGGTGCGAATAGCGATGACTAAATGATGTAAACTGTTACAATATTGTTGTACAAAACGGAAAAAAATGATAATCTAATATCCGAATGGGTATTTTATTACCAGTTTAATTTTTTCGATTTAAAGGAGATATTCAAAATGGAAAAACGCGATTTTCACATTATTGCAGAAACAGGTATTCACGCACGTCCAGCTACTTTGTTGGTACAAGCTGCTTCAAAGTTTGGTTCAGACGTTAACTTGGAATACAACGGTAAGTCAGTAAACTTGAAGTCAATCATGGGTGTCATGTCACTTGGTGTTGGTCAAAACGCTGACGTTACTATCACTGCTGAAGGTGATGACGAAAAGGACGCTTTGGACGCAATTGCTGATACTATGAAAAAAGAAGGTTTAGCTGAATAATGACCAAGACTTTAAACGGAATCGCTGCCAGTGACGGTATTGCTGTTGCTCCAGCATATCTTCTTGTTGAGCCTGATCTTTCATTCACTAAGTCATCAATTAGCGATGTTGATTCAGAAGTTGCTCGCTACAAGCAAGCTGTAACTGATTCAACTGCTGAAGTTGAAAAGATTCGTGATGTTGCCAAAAAGAGTTTGGGTGAGGAAGAAGCTCAAGTTTTTGAAGCTCACTTAATGATTTTGAATGACCCAGAATTTACTGGTGCCATTGAAACTGAAATTAAGAACTCAAAGGTTAATGCTGAAGCTGCTCTTGATGAAACTGCTCAAAAGTTCATCGGCATCTTTGAAGCAATGACTGATAATCCATACATGCAAGAACGTGCAGCTGATGTACGCGATGTTTCTAAGCGTATTATGGCTCACCTTCTTGGAAAGAAGTTGCCAAACCCAGCATCAATTGATCATGAAGTTATTGTGGTTGCACATGACTTAACACCAAGTGATACTGCTCAACTTAACAAGAAATATGTTAAGGGGTTTGTAACTGATATTGGTGGACGTACTGCTCACTCAGCAATTATGGCTCGTTCATTGGAATTGCCTGCTGTTGTTGGTACTGATTCAATTACTAAAGATGTTAAAGACGGTCAAGATTTGATCGTTGATGGTTTAGATGGTGTTGCTATCATTGAACCAAGTAAGGAACAAGTAGTTGAATACAAACACAAGGGTGACGCATTCCTTGAACAAAAAGCTGAATGGCAAAAGTTGAAGAACGAACCTTCAGTAACTGCCGATGGCAAAAAATTCACTATTGCGGCTAACATTGGTACTCCTAACGATATGCCAGGTGTTCATGAAAATGGTGCCGAAGCTGTTGGCTTGTACAGAACTGAATTTTTGTACATGGACTCCTCAGACTTCCCAACCGAAGATGACCAATTTGAAGCTTACAAATCAGTTATCGAAGGCATGAATGGTAAGCAAGTTATCATCAGAACGATGGACATCGGTGGTGATAAGCACCTTGATTACTGGGATTTGCCACAAGAAATGAACCCATTCTTAGGTGTTCGTGCTATTAGACTTTCACTTAAGAACGAAGAAATTTTCCGTACTCAATTAAGAGCTTTGCTTCGTGCTTCTGCTTATGGTAAGTTGGGAATTATGTTCCCAATGATCGGTACTTTGGCAGAATTGCGTCAAGCTAAGGCTATCTTAAATGAAGAAAAGGAAAAGTTGGTTGCTAAGGGAGTTAAGATCGGTGATGACTTACAAGTCGGAATGATGATCGAAGTTCCTGCAGCTGCTGTTTTAGCTGATCAATTTGCTAAGGAAGTTGACTTCTTCTCAATTGGTACTAATGACCTTATTCAATACACTATGGCTGCTGACCGTGGTAATGATAATGTGTCATACTTGTACCAACCATATAACCCATCAGTTTTACGTTTGATTAAGCACACAATTGATGGTGCTCATGAAAATGGTATTTGGTGTGGTATGTGTGGTGAAGCTGCTGGTGATAACACCATGTTCCCAATTTTGCTTTCAATGGGACTTGATGAATACTCAATGAGTGCAACTTCAATCTTGAGAATCAGAAGCTTAATGAAGAAGTTAAGTACTGCTGATTTGAAGGAATTAGCTAACCAAGCTTGCTACGTATCAGAAACTGCTGAAGATAACGAAAAACTAGTTAATGATTTAATGGCAAAGCTTACTAAGTAAGTTAAACAATACTGTTAAGTAAAAATACAATCCAAATATGGATTGTATTTTTTTGTTTTAAACTTTTAAAACAAAAAATTCACACTTTCTTCACGAAAGGACTGTATTCTTAGATATATAAAGAATACATAACAAAAGTTATAATAAGCTACTTACAAAAAAGAAGTAGATGTGTTATACTACTAGTGTAAGGACAGAAAAGTATACAATTATTTGTTTCAAGGAGCGTGAACTATATGGTAGATTTATATGTTTCTCCTAGCTGCACTTCATGTCGCAAGGCTAAGGCTTGGCTAAAAAAGCATGATATTCCTTTTAAAGAAAGAAATATTTTTTCTGAACCGTTGACCAAAGATGAATTACTTCAAATCTTGCGTATGACTGAAAACGGCACTGAAGAGATTATTTCTACTCGCTCAAGAGCTTTTCAACAATTAAAAATCGATTTAGACGATTTATCAATTGATCAGTTACTTGATCTCGTAGAAAAGAATCCAAGTTTATTAAGAAGACCGATTATTATGGATGATCGGCGCTTGCAAGTTGGTTATAACGAAGACGAGATTCGGAGATTTTTACCTCGGAAGGTACGTCGGTTAGAATTAGCTGAAGCTCAAAAAATTGCAGATTTATAAAAATAATTTAAGCGCTAGTTGGTTAACTAACGCTTTTGTTTTAAGCAAAAGTGAATAGATTTTGTTATACTATAAACAGCGAATTCATGTATGGAGGTGAAAGCTATGCAGGTAGATCACATTGATGAAAATACTATTCGGGTAAAGATTAGCAAGGATGAATTGGCAGAACGCGGTATTCGAATGCTTGATATGCTTAATAATCGCAGTAAGATTCAAAATTTCTTCTATTCAATTTTATCTGAAGTTGATACCGACCATAGTTTTGATAGTGGAGCACCAGTTTCTTTTCAAGTAATGCCTAATACCAGTGGACTTGAGTTGTTAATTACCAAAGTAAGAGACGACGATACTTTTTCAAAGATGCTTGGTAATAATGATGATGATAGTTTGCAAGGGCATGGCTTTGATGATCTTGATGAGCCGCCTACTCATCAGGAAGTTGAGCGGGTAAATCATGCCTTTAAGCCGCGTGAGACTGGTGATCAAGCTAAAAGTTCGACTAAGCGTGCATATCGGTTTAATGATTTAAGCACAGTAATTGAATTAGCCGATAATTTACATGCTTCAGATTTAGCTTCCAATTTATATTATGATCAAGGAAAATACTTTATTGAGTTAGCTTTTGTTAGCGATGAATATCAAGAGTTAAAGCCGATAGATGCGTGGGCAATTGCCAACGAATATGGTATCAAAATTAATAAACAAGAAATGCAAAATATTAAGCGTGTAGGAAAATGCTTAATGCATCAAGACGCTTTAGGAAATATTCGCCATTACTTCATTAACAAGCAAGTATAAAAGTTAAGAATTAATAAAGAAAAAGAGGACGAGCAAAAAACTCAATGTCATTAAGTTAAGACATTGACAAATTCATTCGCTTTTATAGAGCTAAAATCAATAATGATTTGAGCTCTTTTTTTATTATTTCGACCTTTTTCTTCGTAAAATAAAAGAGGAAGGATAGGCCCCCTTCCCCTCTACTTAAATTATTATTCGGGTCTTTCAAATAATCACATAGAAAGTCAAGTGTTATTATGAAAAACCTTCATATCAATATTTTAAAGCGCTTAGATCGAATTATCAATGAAACAGCAGAGCATATTCATGACTTTATCAATTCGCCATCAGCTTTTACTAGAAAACGTAAGCTCGATGCCTTCACTTTAATTAAAACCACCCTTAACATGCAGGGAAACAGTTTGGAAAAAGAACTGGATGATGCCTTTGAAGATGAAGATAAGTTAATGACGGCGTCTGCTTATGTTCAACAAAAATCTAAGCTGACATCTAAATGCTTTGAACATATTTTAAAGATGTTTAATCAAGAATTGGTTAATCTCCAGCTTCTTGATCATCAATATCGTCTTTTCGCTATTGATGGATCTGACTTTAACCAGCTCTTTAATCCTAATTCTAAAACTATAATAACCAACCAATTCCCTCAGCCAATTTGTCAGCTGCACGTTAATGCTCTCTATGATTTGCTTAATAATACCTATCATGACTGTATTTTCCAACCTAAAGCTAAAATGGACGAACGTACAGCAGCTATTGACATGCTTAATAGATTAGAATGTGGTCCATACATTGTCACGATGGATCGTGGCTATACTAGTTTTAATATGATTGAAAACTGTAATCGCATGCCTAACTGTTACTATGTCATTCGTACTAAAACGGGTAGCGGTGGAATTAAAGAAATAGCCTCATTACCAGACCAGGAATATGATGTCGATATTGGATGTAGAATTACCATTTCTCATCGATATTATGTTACTCATCATCAATATGAAAACATTCACTTGGTAAAGCATAAGAAAAAACATTATAAGAAATTTCGCTCCAAGAATACCGAAGATGCTCGTTGGGACTTTGAAGATTTCTGTACAGTTAAATTTAGAGCTTGTAAGTTTAGAATCAATGATCCAGATTCTGGTAAAGCGGAGTGGGAAGTTGTTTTAACTAATTTGGACCGAAAAGATTTTCCATTATCACGTATGAGAGACCTGTATCATCTGCGCTGGGGTATTGAAAGCTCATTTAGAAAATTAAAATATGATTTAGGCTGTGTTCAATTTCACTCTAAGCAAGACGACTTCATCGAAATGGAAATTTTAGCCCATATGATTATGTTCAATGTAAATAGTCAGATAAGCTGACAGGTTTATTTGCCACAAAAGCATTGTAAGTATAGGTATATTGTTAATTTCAAAATGGCTTGTTCCATCATTCATAAACACTATCTTAAATCTTCATCTGATCAAATCTTCCTTAAGATATTGAGTAGAATGAGACATTATGTTATTCCAATTCGACTGGGACGTAAGTACACCAGAGCTATGAAAGTCCAACCGCCAGTTTGTTTTATTTATCGAGTTGCTTAAAAAAGATTAGTTATCTTAGGATAGCTCTTTTTGTGTGCAAAGAAAGCAAAAAAGAGCTCAAATCTTTATTGATTTGAGCTCTATAAAAGCAAATGGATTTGTCAATGTCTTAACTTAATGACATTGACCGCAGGGTTGTCAGATTGTTTTTAAAGAGGATGTTCTTAGCTATGATGAAAAGAAACATTCTAATATCGGTACCTGGTTTTATAACTGGCAGTTAAAGCAAGGCGCAAAAAAACAATTAAAACAAATGAAAAATAATGTCTTAGCCTATGCAAAATAAACATTCTAAGCTAAATAGTGAATTAGTTATCCGACGGGATAATTGATTCACTATTTTTGTTCTCTTGTAGAATTAAAGTAGTAGTAAAACGATATGCCCTGTCGCTTTTAGACACTTGATGT
>NZ_ML136873.1 GCF_004009905.1 Lactobacillus xujianguonis | reverse complement strand
GACTTCATTTCGATTTCTTAAGATCTTTGTCTCAAGATTTATTGCTTGCGAATTGACTTCGCTTCTTTGTTTGGGTTTTTACACCCGCACACTTTTAGCGAAACTTTGTTCAGTTTTCAAAGTACTACCTGTTGTCTCATCGACAACGCATTTAATAATACTCGTTACTTGACTTCATGTCAAGCACTTTTTTATTTTATTTTTCTGCCGTTCAGCGACGCTTTCGCATCACCCGACGGCAGTTAAATATATTACCCTTTGTTTCTCTTTTCGTCAACTATTTCTTTTCGTTCGGATTAGTCCGTGATTTACGGATAATAATTTAATCTAATAACAGCTTTTATCTTAAATTTGCTGCTATTTTCCTCTTACTTAATTGAATTGTTAGTGATTTACTAATTTTTAAGTAAAGAACTAGTAAAATTTTTTCAATTTTTATTTAAAAGCAGTTACAATATCGTTAAATATCTCTTGAACAGTACCTCTTATGAATAAGAAGTTCTATAATATGACTAATACATTTCTAACGAGGAGCATCATATTTTGAAACATAAATTACTTACTCTAGCTGCTGCTACATTAGCTTTGAGTAGTACGGCCTTTAGTACCGCCCATCCAGCTCATGTTGCAAAAGCAGCAACTCAAGCAGAAAAAAGTGAAATGCGTAGCTTTGTCCGCAATACTTTACAAAAAAATCACGTTCGTGGCAGTGTCGTTGTCATTAAAGACGGCACCCCTCAGCAAATAAGTTACGGCTATGCTTGGTATGGTAAAAAAATCGGTAACGGCAATAGCAAGGTAGTGTATCCAACAGCATCCCTGCAAAAAGTAGTTACCGGTGCAATGATTGTGCAATTAATTAATGAAACAGCAAATACTGACCAAGAATTTAGTCAATACACTAAAATCTCACGTTGGTATCCTAATGTTGAAAATGCCGACAAAATTAGCATTGGTAATCTTTTAACCCACACTTCTGGAATTCATGCTACTGGAACTGAAGTTAACCGCGGCCGCAACTATTCAGAAGATAAAGCTATTCAGTGGGTCATCAACAACATTAACTCTACCCCTGAAGGTAAAGTTGGGTCATACTTTTACAACAACTCCAACTATATCTTGCTAGCAGGAATTATTAGTAAAATTACCGGTAAATCTTATGAAGAAAACTTCCAAGAAAGAATTGTAGATCGGCTTAATCTTAAGAGCACTTTCCTTTACCAAGATATTCCTTCTAGCTTAACGGACCCAATTTCTTACTATTGGAATGGTAAAAATTACCAAGACCCTAGCTACGTAAAAAGAAGTTTAGCTTCTCAACTTCCTGGCGCAGGCAATATGTTCTCAACACCAATGGATTATTACCGCATCCAAGTCGGTCTAACTAATGGGTCAATCTTAAGTAAAGCAGACTTCAATTACCTTACCCACTTAAAAACAAGAAATGAAAAAGACTATTCTGGCGGAGTTTACTTAAAGAACAATGATAATTTAAAGATGGCTTATGGTAACTTGGCCGGAACTCACTTTGGCAATTGGTTCCAAATGACAACTGATAATCAAAACGGTTTAGTCATGTTCTTAAACCAAACAACTGATAGCGAAAAAGCCAACAAAGTTGTCGGCTATGAAATCTTGAACCATATTAAGCCTGACACCTTTAGCAGTAACTAAATCGCACACAAAAAGAGCGCAGATGCGCTCTTTTTTATTCGCCAAATAATAAATCATTCATGGTGACAGTTAACGGCTTTAACAGCAACAAGTCCATCCCCACTGCCGCCTTTTTCTTCGGACCAATTTGCTCTTCTTTAACTGACTCAGGTACTATTTTAGCCTCACCTAAATAAAAGAATTGCTTACCGGCAGCATCGCTGCGCTTAACAAAGAGATGTAATTTCATCTGCTGAGCTAAAAGCCGCTGGACCTCATCTGAATCTAGATGCCGCGGGCTACGCGTATACCAGCGCAAACTCCGACCGTTAATTAAGCGATTATCGTACACCGCATTTCTCTTCTCCTCATCATTTTTTTGATAAGTGATAAAAATCGGCGTTTCAGTTTCGCCTACACGATAGCCATACATTGGTGCACTCACATCCAGTGGCCAATTAAGTAACCGGCAAACATCTTCACGATCATATTGCTCATAAAGGGTAAATTGCTGGTCGCCACGATAAGCCTGAGTCATTTTCAAGCCTGTCACAATGGCATCTTGCAGCAATTTTTTAAATTCAGAATTAGTCAGATTCTGCTGCAAAATTGGCGATAAAGCATAGTCATTTTGCGTAAAAGTTATTAAAGTTGCCCCACCATATTGGGCTTTTTTAGTAGTTTTGCCACTTTTAACCTCAAAAAAGCTCAGGCTTAAAATCTCTCGCACTGATTGTAAGACCTGCTCATTAACATAGGCACCATGTTCCTTTAAGGCGGCAATGTATTCTGCTGAGCTAACTCGCCCTTGTGCCAGTAACAACTGCAGCAGCACCAATTCATGTGGCCGTTTACCGTTTAACAATTCCTTAATTACAAACGTCAGCATCCCTTTCTGACTTGCAGTCAGGGTAATTTGCTCACCCATTTTTTGTAAAAAAGTCCCGTAATTCGGCAAACTATGATTTTGTGCAAAAACTAATGGCGAAGTTGAGCCATAATCGGCAAAATCCTGCAGTAGCGGCACGCGACCAATCTTTTCTTTCAGTTCACGATAGGACTTACGCAGCTCTTTTAAACCATCCAATTTGATTTTATCTAAGGACGTTAAAATCTTTTCTGCCGCAATCTTGCTAAAGTTAATGGTCGACAGGCCTATAAGACTGGGCAACATTGTTTCGCGCCGCACTCGATCTACGTCCCGGCTGACATCATGATTTAAGGCAATTGGAATTAAGAAATTGTTGCGATAATTTCCGATAAAGTCTAAAACAGTCACAAAACTCTTACCAGGATATTTTCGTAACCCTCGTCCTAATTGCTGGATGAAAACAATGCTGGACTGGGTATTACGCAACATCACGATCTGGTTTAACGAGGGAATATCGACCCCTTCATTAAACAAATCAACCGTGATTAAATATTCAAGTTTTCCCGCCTGCAAATCCGCAATTGCTGCCTGCCGTTTTTTAAAACTGTCTTCATTGGTTAAGGCTACTGCCGGATGCCCTTGCTCAGTAAACTGCTGGGCTAAACTGCGTGCTTCTTCCTGCCGGCTGCAGAAAACAAGGCCTTGCACCTTTTCTCCACTATAGCCGTAATAAGCCAGTTCCTTTAAGATATAAGCTACCCGCTTTTTAGCAGTTAAATAGCGCAAAGCTGACGTTTCATCAATCACTTGTCCGTCTGCTTCGTAGTCTTGCACCCCAACATAATGAAAAGGCGTCAGCATTTTTTCTTCTAACGCATCCCGCAAGCGGATTTCATAAGCTAAATGATAGTCGAAAATTTGGTAAACATTGCCTTCGTCCATCCGCTCGGGCGTGGCCGTCATCCCTAATAAAAATTGCGGCTGAAAGTAGTTTAAAATTTTTTGATAACTAGGAGCAGTGGCCCGGTGAGCCTCATCAATTAAGATGTAATCAAAGTCTGCCGGATCAAATTGAGCCAACACCTGCGGCTGACTTAAAGTCTGCACCGTCGCAAAAAGATATTGGCAAGCAGTATCATGTTGATCTCCCGCTAAAATGCCATAATTACTGCGGTCTCCGCCAATTACACGATAAAAACTCTCTAATGACTTCTGCGCAATCTGCCGGCGGTGAACCACATATAAAAAGCGCCGCGGCTTAAACTGCTTAACTGCAAAAGCCCCCAGGTAAGTCTTACCAGTGCCAGTTGCCGAAACAATCAACCCACGTTTTGCTCCTGCTTTAACCAAAGCCGTCAAATTCTTTAAGGCTGCTTGCTGCATCGCATTCGGAGTGATTTTTTCTGACGATACAGCCTTAGATTTACTTGTCGCTGTAAGCTGCTGCCAATTTGCAGCATAATTATGTAACCACTCTTTCGTCAAAGGACTACTTTGCGCTTCTAAGCTAGCAAGTTGCCGCTTAATTTGGGCCACAAATTCTCCTTGCTTGGTTGAGGATAATTTCATCGACCATTCAGTATTGCTGAGTAAAGCTGAACGCGTAAAGTTGGCACTGCCAATAATAGCTGTTTCATAAGTGCCATGATCGAATAAATAACCCTTAACGTGAAAACCATTTTCCTGCACAATCCGGATTGCTAAATTCGGAATCTTACGCAGTTCCGTAAAAACTCGTGGCTGATTAAAGCCCAAGTAAGTCCCGGTAATTAACGTCCCCTTGACGCCCTTTTGGGCCAATTCAGCCATCACTAACTTAAAGGGCACTAACATATCTGGCGTAATAAAAGCCACGCCCCAAGTAAAACTCTTGCAGGTCAACAACTCCCGGCGTAAAGTGAGCCAGATTTTATCATCTGCAGTATTAGTTAATAGCTGCGGGCCCAATAATTCATGACCGGGATAAGCTTGATCATATAGACTATTTAAAATTGCATCTTTCAGTGTGTCGTTCATCAGTAAAATCCTTTCGACCACTATTTTAACCAAATAAAAATAGAAGCCCAAAAGTTGAGCTTCTATTCTAAATTTTTAATATTTAATTACCAAGTCCACTTATTCTTATAACGATACAGTACTAGCGGAATAATTAAGACCACGATACACATTGCTGCCAGCAAAATGACATAAGCCGTCCGTAGGTTGGCTGGAGTACCATTAGCGGGAATAAAGGTGACAAAGAACGCAACCACCGTAATGATCATCGCAATGCAAGCAATAATCGTACTTCTTAATGGACTCTTGGACATGTAATAAGTGCGGTGCAAATCTTCATGTTCATGCTTTAAGACAATGTAAGACGTTAGCATAATCATGTACACCATCAAGTATTGCGCAGTTGTTGCAGCTAGGGAAACGTTGAAAGCAAAATCAGCATCTGTACCACTGGTAAAGGTAATTAACACTGAGGCGACAGTTACAATCAATGATTGTAAAACCATCAGTCTAAAAGGTACGCCGCGCTTAGTTGCCTTAGCAAAATATTTTGGCATGTAGTCTTGCTTAGCAGCTTCAAACATCCCTTGGTTAGGGCCGGCAATCCAGTTACCTAATTCACCAATCACCCCGCAAGCTAAGAGAATACCTACAACTTTTTGTAATAGATCTCCTGGTAAGCCAATTGTGTTTAGCAACTTACCATAGGTATAAACAAAACCGGTACTATTTTCGATTTCATTCTTTGGTACAGTCATTCCGATAGCCATACTTCCGAGTAAGTCAAAACAGATAGCTGTAGCAGCCAAGCCGATCATTACTTTGGCATAAGAACGAGGATGTTCCAAGTTCTTAACGTGCGGTGCTGATGCTTCCCCACCACAAAAGGCTAACATAAACGGTACAAAGGCAACTAAAGTTGCACCATCTAAATGATGTGGAATTACGGTCTGCCAATTAATTGCCATATGTAATTGATGCCCTTGCAAGACATAAACAAAGAAAGAATCAAGCAAATTACAGGTAAAGCAATTCCTAAAATGAAAAGCCATTCCGCAATTTTACCAATTTTTCTAACGCCAATTACTTGAATCGCCGTTGCACCCCACAGAATAACCATCATCAAAATAAAACGCACTAGCGGCGTCGTATTAAACCATGGCGTATTCAGGGTAATCGATAGAGCACCAATGGCAACATACATCATGGTACACATGCCGACGGTAATATGGACCCACTGATAGAACATTGCGACCCAACCGGTCTTCTCGCCCAAGGAACCTTTCACCCAAGTGAAAATTCCGCCTTCGGCCCAGCCGTCAATTGACGCCATTTCGCCGGCCATTTGGGTAATTGGGATAAACCCGCTATCAGCAAATAAAACAGTGCTGTGGGGCCAGTTTTGCCGAATGGCGCCAATTCATTAACAGAAATTACCATCGAACTTGTCATTGCAAACAGCTTAAAGGCCGTTAAGCGATTATAGACAATATCTTGTTCGAGGCTCCAGTCGTTTTCTTTACTCACACGCTCACCTCATAAAAAAATCAATATGAGTTAATTATACACTTTAGACCAATTTAAAAAAGCATTATTTTAAAATGCTTTTTTTAATAATTTTATAAAGAAATGTCTAATAAGATCGGGCAATGATCAGCTCGGCTTCCCGTGTCGATCATTTCAGACCGCTTTACTTTATCAGCAATTCGGTTGCTAGTGAGCCAATAATCAATTCTCCAGCCGGAGTTGTTGGCCTTAGCCGTCCGAACTCTTTGAGCCCACCAGGAGTAGACGCCTTCGACATTGCCGTTGATTTTTCTAAAAGTATCGGTAAAGCCGGCATCTAGTAAAGCAGTAAAATCGCGGCGTTCTTCATCGGTAAAGCCGGCTGAGTGGTGGTTATTTTCGGGATGTTTCAGATCAATTGGCGTGTGCGCACAGTTGTAGTCCCCACTGGCAATAACTGGCTTTTCTTGGTCTAACTTTTGTAAATAAGCAATGTATTTTTCATCCCAAGCTTGTCTTTCAGCTAACCGCTTCAAGCCATTGCCTGAATTTGGCGTATAAACCTCCGTCACAAAGTAATCAGGGAACTCGAGGGTAATTATCCGGCCCTCTTCATCCATCGGCTCTGGGGCCCCAATAACTGGGTAGGTGGCCTTAGGAGTTAAGTCCTTCTTATAAAGATACATGGTTCCGGCATAACCCTTGCGTGCCGGTTCTTCTGAAGAACGCCAAACATAATCATATTCTGGGAAGTCTTCAGCCAAGACAGTTTGATGTTTCTTAGTAGGACCAGTCGCCCGCAATTTTGTTTCTTGAATGGCAATAATATCGGGATCTAAGTCGTGAATTTTATGTAAAACTTCGCGCGTCTTCGCAGCACGATCAGATGTCCCAGTTAAAGCCGCATTTAATGAATCAATATTCCATGAAATTAATCTCATTTTCTCTCCCCTTTGCTCTTTCTGTTTTCTTTACTTAAGTATAAACAAAAAAAGCTCATGATAGACTTTTTCTATCCTGAACTTTTTAAAAAAGGGAGTTGTGTTGAATGAGAATAACGAGAATTTATTTTTTCATTAGCTTTCTCAACTAATGGATGTCCTATTACATGATTGTTTTAGGGATTAGGATGATGTGTATCAATCATGTTAGGGAATAACAGGAACATCTATAAGCAATAAGGAATTTGAAGATCATAAATCGATCTTAGTTTCTTGCTATTAGACGACCTCCTTTGTTTTTTTAGGTTTAACATTTCTGCTATGTTTATAGAATATCAGCGGAGTGACACAATGTCATTATTTTTAATTGGCCTTAAGAAAAAATTTAGAATCAGTACTGCTGCAGGATTTCATCGACTTCTGGACCGTAACTTTCACCGAATAAATCAAGGTGCATACACAAGTAATAGAAACGATACCAAGGAAGGCGGTCTGCAATTCCAGGCTTAATTGGGTAGACTTCGTTATATGCTTGATAAAAATCGGCATTAAAGCCGCCAAAGACAGTCGTCATCGCCAAGTCAAATTCGCGATCAGCGTAAACGGCATCGGGATCAATCAAATAAGGTTGCCCTGCCGCAAACATGACGTTGCCAAACCAAAGGTCACCGTGGCAAAGGCTGGGTTGAACGGGATGAGCTTGATAATAAGCGTTAAACTTTTCTACCATTCTTTGAAAATGTTCTTCGCGAAAATCATTCCAGCGTCCTACTTGTCTGGCATATGTAACTTCCGGCATGAGGCGATGCTTAATATAAAAATCAGGCCAACTAGCATTCCAGTGATTATCTTCTTTCAGAATTTTAGTTTCATAATGATCACCTAAGCCAAACTGATCACGGTGATGTTGGTGCAGCTTAGCCACTTGCCGGCCTAAATCTGCTTGACTACCACTACTTGCATCCAGCCAGTTCAAGAGTAAATAAGCATCGCCATGAATTGCGCCACTATGAATCGGCGTTAAGGTGTTGACGCCAGCTGCCGCAATTTCTTTTAAGCCGTGCTGTTCATGGTCAAAGTAAGTTGCGGGGTGATGTGGCTGCACTTTCATAAAATAATCTTGATCTTGAGTATGAAGACGATAGGCTAAATTAATATCACCACCGCGGACTGTTTCACATGAAATAATGCCCTTAATCGGCAGCTGCTCAAGCCATTGGCGTGTTAACTTCATTAGCAATCCCTCCTTTTTATCATGATAAAACAAAAACCATGAACTTTTAAACAAGTTCATGGCAAAAATTCTGAATCCTCTATCAGCTAAACCGATAGCACAATTGCGTTTTTATTTGATTATTTAACTCCCTAAGCTAGGCCTTATATCTCAAATATAAAGATTCTATCTTAGTTAAATGACATTTTTGACAATTTTATTTTTTAGAAATTACGCTTTTTTCTGCTGGCAAAACCAAACAAACTACCAACTGCAGCAATCGCAGTTCCGATTGCAGCGATTAAGCCATTAGACTTGCTGCCAGTTTGTGGTAAAACCTTAGCTTTGCAGCTTACCTTGTTAGCAGCCATTAAAGCACGCTTGTTAGCAGCAACTTGTTCAGCCTTAACTGGACCAGCAGCCCATTTTCTACCTTCTTCTGAGCGGTTAAGTGGGCCATTGTTGTTCCACTTGTTGCTCTTCTTGGCATGCTTTTGATCCATTGCTGGAGTCTTAGCTGCGTGTGGAGCTGGAGCAGTCTTGTTTTCATCCTCAGGAGTATTAGTTGCATGAGGAGTTGGAGCTGGTTGATCTTCATCTTCAGGCTTGGCCGAAGTTGGTTGTGGTTTTGGCGTGTCTGGAGTTGGAGTAGGTGTTGGCTCTGGTGTATCAGGACCAGGAGTTGGATTTGGAATTGGGAATACTGGTTTATCAGGTTCAACTATTGGTTCACCTGTTTCACTAGCATTCTTGGTGTAATTGATGTATTGATCAAGATCAATTTCACCGTTTATTTGGTTAGCATGCTTAATTGTTGGCTTAGCCACTTCAGCGGCAATCCCATCTGCTTGAGAAGGAATCACTGTGTAACCAGAAATTTTCTTTGCGGCAACTGCAGCAAATTCACCAGATTTTGGATCAAGTACAAAAGTACCTTCAATTGGTTTGCCATCTTTAGTATCAGCATAAACCTTAAACTCTACAGGTTGATCAACTGGAGTTGCCAAATCAACATCTTCATGACCTTGTTCAACAAAGTGAACATGGCGAACCAAGGTTACATCACCGATGTATTGATGATGTTCAATAATATCATCTTTCGTAACAGTGATTGGTCCAGTTACATCCTTAGTAGTTCCATCTGGATAAGTAACAGTTACTGTACCAGTAATAGTACCAGGTTTAGTAACATCTGAAGTTTTCTTCCATTCGACTGTTGTATTACCGCCTGGGCCTGGCTTAATGTCAGTACTACCAGGATTAATAGTCACAACAGTTGTTGGATCTGGAACTTTACCAGTTTGAGTTGTTGGAGTTGGCGTTACCCATTGTGGATTTGAAGTAATGTAGGTAACTTTTGCTTTACCTGTGCTTCCATCTGGATAAGTTACTTGAACTGTATCAGTTTGGGTACCAACTTCAGTTCCTGGAGTTGGCTTGTTAATCCAGTGAATATTAGTTGAATCTTCTGGATAACCAGTGATAACAGTTGTTGGATTGGTATCAATATCAGGTTGTCCTACTGAGTCGTAGATTGTCTTGCCTTTAAGATCGACGACGACAACATGCATTCCAGTAGCAACTTTAACGCCACTGTCAAAAGTGACATCCACTGCTGAATCATATGAACCAGGGTTATTAGTATCTACTTTAAAGTCTCCGTCTTGATCCCAAGTTACTTTTCCATAACCTTGATCATATTCTGATGGAAGGCCTCGCTTGGCATCAGCTTCTGTAAGGGAGCTACCTTTATTAATATAGACAGTCCCACCTTTTACATATGGTGCTAATCGCGCTGTAAAGTCAATACCTTGATTTTCGTCAATTTCAAGATCAGCAACACCATCAAAGTTTTTGCTCATATAATTAATTACATAATTATACACTTTATTTGGATCCATCAAGTCACCGTTAGCTGTATGAGGTGGTCTAACATTTACAATTGTAGTTGGACCATCAAAGTGTCCAGCAATAACTTCACCGACAGCACGATATTTAACACCATTTTTAAGGTAGGTGTCTTTATCTAAGCCAAGTTTTGCAAGTTGAGCATCTGTTAATTCAAGAGATTTAAATCCTAAAGCTTCATAGTACTTTTGAATAATAGCCGGATCCGTAATTGGAACTGCATTTTTGATTTCCTCATCTGACATACCTTTATTATTAATGTCTTGAGGTGCTGCTTTTTTATCTTGAGTAGTTCCAACATTCTTAGCATCGGTAACTTCTTCATTTTTACTGTTAACTACTTCTTTATTTTCATTGGATTTTGAAGTAGTTTCAGTTGAATCAGCTACTTTTTGATTTACTTTAGAAGCATCAGAGTCAACAGGTGTAGTTACCTTTGAACTATCTACCCTTTCATCAGCAACTTGTAAGCTTGACTTATTAACCTCATCAGCGCTTTTACTAATTTCTTCAGTCTTTACTTGATCAGAATTAGTATTTACATCAGCTTGAACAGTGTGATTACTGAAAATCATTACTGTTGTTCCAAGTAAAACTGATGCAACACCAATAGTTAACTTACGTAAACTAAAATGTTGGTGGTCTTCGCTTCTATTTAAAAAATTCTTTTTCATACTTTTCTCCGTTATGTTTTATTAAAAAATTACTCTGCATCTTTCCAAGCAGAGTAAGTAACTCTGCCTGTTTGACCTTCTGGTATAGATAAGTCAATAATACGATTACGATACTTCTTAATTGTGCCCTCTTTACGAGAAACAGTTCCATCATAATCAATATACTTCTGCCTAAAGGTCACTTTTCTGTATAGGGTATGATCATTTTGATTTTCCATACCGTATTCTATTTTCTTATTAGCCATACTAATTTTTCTCCACAATCCATTTAGTCAAAGTTACTCGTTGTGGATCACCAACTGGATACTCATAATCAGTGTACTTAATCCGATAATGAACCATCAATCCAGTTTTGTATGCAACTTTACCATTATAATCAATGTATCTTTGACGGAATGGCGTAACTCTATAGAGGTCCTTATTATCTTTATGATCTCTACCATCTTCTACACCAATGACATCAACATAAGGATTCAATACTTGGTAAGTACCGTCATCGTAGTTGACTTGGACTTGACCGTAGGATTCAGCTTTTGGTACGGAAATATCAGGTTCTCTACTCCAAGTGATATCGCCAATACCGAAGCGATCTACGGCAGTTGTATCAGTCATGTCAGCAGCTGAAGGCAAAGTAGAAGGATCGTTTTGGTTTACCTTAGCACCTTCATTCTTAACAACAGCGCCCAAAACTCTTACTGGGACAACTACTTCCTGGGTTTTACCGTTAACAGTAATCTCTACTTTACCGCTGCGGTTTAAGTCGCCCTTAGTAGCAACTGAAGTATCAGGTCCTGCTACCCAGTTGATGGTGTAGTTCTTAGGTGCCTTAACTGTGTTGCCTGAGCTGTCTTTCCAAGTTAAAACAATGTTATCAGTGTTAAGTGATGGTGATTGGTTAACATTAGCGTTAACGTGGGTAGTCAAAGCATTGCTGTCACTGATGCTTGCAACTGGAGTTGCAAAAACAGTACCAAAGACAATTCTTCTTGCTTTCCACCAACTGAAGTTGTTGTTAAAGCTTTGGTGTTGTTCAACTGACTTACCATCAGTAAAGGCTACCGTACTGGTTGATTGATCAAACTTCGTGTCCTTATCGTAGAATTGTCTCCAGTTAGATACTTTGCCAGTGCTTTGACCTCTAAGGTTGTAGTTAGAAGTATAGTTACCCATCTTGTTTTCAGTGTGAAGATGGTTAATGTCCCAAGTAAAGTCTGCCTTGTTACTGAAGTTATCAGCTTGCCATTGAGCTAATGGAACTGCATCCCCGTTAATGATGGCAGCGTTAGAACCTGAAATGTCGTGTCCACCTTCAAGACGAAGCAAATTACCGTGTTGGTAATCAGTTCTTTGCAAGTTGACATATTTAACATTGCCAAAGTTGACGTGGTCTTCTGAACGAATACCAAACATAGCAATCATACCCATGGTTTGGACATTGCTGTCTTTACCTAAGTATGGAGCATATTCTTCAGGTGCTACATCTTTACGAGTACCTTGGGCACCATCTTGCAAGTCTAAAGTAGCACCGTCTTTTTGACGAACAATTCTAACTGTAGCGTCTTTATCAATGGTGAATGAGCTATTACCATTGTCATACTTGTAGTTACCAATACTGATTGGTGCTACGTGAGTACCAAGGTTGACGTCGCCACCCCAAGCTACTTTGCCAGCGTTATCTTGCTTAGTTCTAATATCAAGAACAGCGTTAGGTCTAACTTCTAATTCACGTGGGGCTAAAATTGCAGTTGAGTTACCGTCATCCATGTTCATTTCAACATGAGCACCATCGGCAATAATCATGTTTGCCTTATCCGCAAAGACAAAGCCCTTGATGTTAGTGTAAGTTTGGTCAGGGTTGAACTTAAAGTTAGCACCTGAGCCAATTACTACGGCATCGTTACTGTCGTTGTACATGGTTCTAACAAAAGCACTACCACCAACATTCCAAGTGGTGTCATTTGCAACCCATGAAGCTTGACGAAGCTTAACGTTAACGTTAGCACCATCAGCCATCTTTACGCTGTGAGCGAAGATAACATTTTCGTCTCCTCCTTCAAGGGTAGAATCAATATTAACGTTACCTGCTAAGACAACGTTAACAGCATCAGTTTGAGCAAGTTGGTGACCTTTGAAGTTAACATTATCAAAGGTAATCGTGTCTCTCTTTGAATATTTAACGTTAACGTTTCTAGTAAAGATTGGGGCAAAAGTATTATTAGTAGAAGTAATATTTACGTTCTTAAATACTAAGTTCCAATCAGTACCCTTATTTTGGTTTTGATCAAACAACCCCATAAAGTGACGGTTAAAGTTTAAGGAGTATTGATTATCACCAGCACTAGTAATTACAAGATTTCTAGCAATGCCGCGTTGATCATAAACAATCTTATCGCCACCGCGCTTGTCAACATTGATATCGTTATCCAAAACGATTTGGTCAACATCACTGTCCTTAAAGGCACTATCAAATTGGTTCCAGTCACTAACGTGAATTGGGTTCTTGAAAGTGTCAGGAATGTTGGCCTTTACAGTAGGAACGATTGTTGGCTTAGCTGCTTCTTTCTCTACTTTTTCCGCAGCTTTTTGTGCAGTAGCTTCTACTTGTTGGTCACTATTAGCATTAACCTTTTGGCTCTTAACATTGTTAGCAGTTGCAACAACGTTTTGAGCTTTAGCTTGATTGTTAGTAGCAACAGCTTGTTCGGTGTTTTGCTTTTGGCTTTCACTAGTTGGTCCGCCAAAGAGACTACCGAAAAAGCCGCCCCATGAAAACTTACTTTCAACGTCAAAGAAGCCACAGCATTTTTATTTGCTGCGGCTTCTTTGACGTTGAAAGTAGTAGTTTCAGCTTGTTCCTTGTTAGAACTATCTGAACTTCCTTATTAGTTTCAGCACTATTCTCTACATTTTTAACATCTACATCTTGCACATTCTGTTGTGCGTCTTCTGCGCTCGCAGTCTTGTCCTCTACTACAACACTGCCTTGATCATTGCTGCTTACTTCAGCGGCATGAGCCTGTTGATCACTCAAAACCATAAACGTGGTTCCAAGCAAAACGGAAGCAACACCGATTGTTAGCTTTCGAAGGCTAAAGTGGTGATGATCTTCACTCTTTAAGAAATAATTTTTCTTCATCGAAAATTCTTCCTCCGTTATGTCTTAATACTCTGTTTGTTTTGTGTTTTATGTTTTACAATTTCATTATATAACAAGATTTATATAATACAAGCATTAGTTTGAAAACATTATCATCCTTTATTTACAGTGTATTTTATTATGCAATATTCCTATCCACGGGGCTTATTAAATAACAAATACCCAAAAGAGTAAAAAGCATACTACAAAAAAATAATTATTATTTTGTTTTTTTAGCGAAAAACTTCTCTTTTTGTGTTTTGTTGAGCAAACGGCAGTGTATAATAGACTTCGGTCATACTATTAATTTTTACGGAGGTTTAAATTTATGACAAAGATTTTTGCTTACGCTATTCGTAAAGACGAAGAACCATTCTTGAACGAATGGAAAGACGCTCACAAGGATATCGATGTTGATTTTACTGATCAACTTTTAACTCCTGAAACTGCAAAACTTGCTAAGGGTGCTGACGGTGTTGTTGTTTACCAACAATTAGACTACACTGCTGATACTCTTCAAGCTTTAGCAGACGCTGGCGTAACTAAGATGTCATTGCGTAACGTTGGTGTTGACAACATTGACATGGACAAGGCTAAGGAACTTGGCTTTGAAATTACTAATGTTCCAGTTTACTCACCAGATGCTATTGCTGAACACGCTGCTATTCAAGCTGCACGTGTTTTGCGTCAAGACAAGCGCATGGATGAAAAGATGGCTAAGCGCGACTTACGCTGGGCTCCAACTATTGGTCGTGAAGTTCGTGACCAAGTTGTTGGTGTTGTAGGTACTGGTCACATTGGTCAAGTATTTATGCGTATTATGGAAGGTTTCGGTGCAAAGGTTATTGCTTACGATATCTTCAAGAACCCAGAACTTGAAAAGAAGGGTTACTACGTTGACTCACTTGACGACTTGTACAAGCAAGCTGATGTAATTTCACTTCACGTTCCAGATGTTCCAGCTAACGTTCACATGATCAACGACGACTCAATCAAGGAAATGAAAGACGGCGTTGTCATTGTAAACTGCTCACGTGGTCCACTTGTTGACACTGACGCTGTAATCCGTGGTTTGGATTCAGGCAAGATCTTTGGCTTCGTAATGGATACTTACGAAGGCGAAGTTGGTGTATTCAACAAGGATTGGGAAGGTAAGAAGTTCCCAGACGACCGTTTGGCTGACTTAATTGACCGTCCAAACGTATTGGTAACTCCACACACCGCCTTCTACACTACTCACGCTGTACGCAACATGGTTGTTAAGGCATTTGACAACAACTTGAAGATGATCAACGGCGAAAAGCCAGATTCTCCAGTTGCTTTGGACAAGAACAAGTTCTAAAAATTAATTTAGAAGATAATAAAAGAGCGTTGATGATTGATTCAACGCTCTTTTTGTGTGGTTTTAGATATAATCGTTTTTCTCCCTCATTTCTTGAGTTAAATTAAGAAAAGCCTTTTCAGATGTTACACCATATTCTTCAATCAATTGAGTATAATTACCAGAAAAAATAAATCTGTGTGACGATAAATACTTTAAAGTACAATCAATATTTTTAAATGGCGAAATTTCATGCGAAGTAATAATAACCGGTACCCTTCGTCCTAATTCTTCTAATAAGTTAATAATTTTAATTCGATTTTCTGGATCAACTCCAGAAAGAGGTTCATCAAATAAGTATAATGATTTAGCCACCATTGCAGAGGCATATGTAAATACTAATTTGGTTTCACCTCCAGATAAATCACCTAGAGTTTTATCTAGCAATGGCTTAATATTTTCTTCAAAGAAATCCTTTATTTTTGGAATTTTGTATTTTTCAAAGCTAGTAGTTCTTCCAAAACTTTTATACATATCAATCATTTGTCTAACTTTAACATCTGTATAAAAGGGCGTTGACTGAAACATATACATTATCTTCTTAGTAGATGGAATTCCATCTAAAGAACCTGAATCAATCTTTTTCAATCCACTAATAATATCCAATAAAGTACTTTTTCCAACACCATTTTTCCCTATTAAAACAACCAAGTTATTACAAGAGATTTTTCCTGAAAAATTTTCTAAAATCTTATCTTTGGAATAACTAGCTGTCACATTGCTCAATTCAATCATTATTTTTTAATGCCTCTATTTTGTAAATCTAAAAATTGAAACCCAAAAAATCCTACAAAACTAAATATCACAAAATCGAGTACTAAACTAAAGCAAACCATAAAATCAGGTTGCAATAATTCACGTAAAATAAAGCTTATAAAAGAGTAGGGATTAATTCCGATTATAAATTTTAAGAAATCAGGCATAGGAATATTAGCAGAAATACTAAACAAAACTAAAAGTCCTATCATCAAAGCTGTCGCTAAAATAGACATATCTGATGCCCTTATTTTGAGCAAAAATAAGCAATTAAATTCTAATGCAACAAAAGGAAATGAAATTAAAGTCATTAACATAAGATTGATCAGCAAATAAATTGAAAAGTATCTATATAACAGCATCAACGACACTATGAAAATAAAGTTCTCTAATAAAACTATAACTAACTGAACAAATAAATTTGCTAAATAAATAGCCCACCTACTGCCACTGGCATAATAATATGCTTTGATATAGCCACTATTTCTAGTTGAAATAATAGCTAAAGTTACACCATTTAAAGCTGTAGCAACAATGATATATGCAATCATTGGTATACATGCTTGAATAAAATCATTATTGTTGCTTATTGAAATTCTTCTAGAATTTAGTAATTGATAAATTGCTGGAAATAGAAGTGTGAAAACTAAACTAATCTTATTATCAAAAGCCAATTCAGTATAGAATCTTATAAATGCTTTTGTCTTCAATATAAAGTTCATATTACTTATTAAAATAGTTGTCAGCTTTAATTTAGTTGACAACTATTTTTCTCCTCTAATTTATATGCGTTTAGTTAGTACTGTTCCGAAACGAAACTAAACATGACAAATAGTATTTTTTTACTTACTTAAATTAATTACATGATCGAATAATTTCATGTTTTCTTCGGCCTCTCCATGATTTACTACAATCACCGTCTTATTAGGATCTTTTAACAGAAGCTGTTCCAATTCAATTGCTGTCTTCGTTTCAATACCTGTTGTTCCTTCATCTAACAGAAATACTTTAGACTTGCGTAAAAGTGCTCTAGCTAGAGCTAGTCTCTGCAATTGTCCTCCTGATAAGCTACTTCCGCCCTTTTCGACATTAGTATTCAAGAACTCATCGCTATCATCTAAATATACTTGCTTTAAAACCTGTTTTAATTGTTGCTCAGTAAAATCATCAATTAACTCTAAGTTATCTCGCACTGTTCCTTGAATCACTTGTGGATGTTGATCTAGATAAAAAATATTTTCATGAAGCTGCTGCGGCGCATATTCATTTAGATCATGCCCTTCAAATAAAATCTTTCCATTATAAGAAGGATAATAACCTGCGAGCAATTTTAAGATAGTGCTCTTACCACAACCACTATCACCATCTAACAAGTACTTTTTATTCTGTTCAAAATTATAAGAAAAATCTTTGATCACAATATTTTGAGTATTAGGGTATTTAAACTCTACATCTTTCATTGCTAAAAAAGGTTCAGCAACTGTTAAAGCTTGAGAATTACTATTCGAACTTGCATTTTCAGCAATAAATTTTTCAAACTTAGCAAAAATCGGCTCAGTACTTTTAATGTAACTCAGATAATTAGGTAAATTACCAACTCCATTAAAAATATTACCCGTCAAATTTGACACTGAGTAAATAACCCCAATGCCTAACATCCCTTTGTAAACCAAAAGACCTGTTAAACCTGTTAAACTAATTTGCGAAATAATATTACTAAGAAAACCTAAGACGGCAATTCCACCATATACTTTAGCCTGACTAACATATGCAGCTTTTAACTTGCCTGCCTCTTGATTGATTTTCTTCTTCATCAAAGAGAGGGCATTAAAAGAAAAGAGCATATTGAAGCTATTGAGCAAGTCAGAAGCTACTCTGACAAAGCCTTCATTTTGTCGTGATAAAGCGGCAGAAGTTTTAGCTAAACGGCGATTGAGGATGCTCGGTAGATACAAGGTAATAGCTGCAAGGACGATGGAAATTAACATAATCCAAAGATTGTAATTCCACAAGGTGATCAAGGAAAGAACAATTGAACTAATCGATTCAGTCACAACATAAAGATAAGTTATGCCCTTATCAACAACTTGCTGCAGATCATTATTCATCCACGAAACAAATTTAGTTCCATCCTGACTGTTATATTTTTCATAGCTTTCATTAGCAATTGTTTCAACCAAATCATTCCTGATATTATTAGCAATTCCTTGTTCAAAATTAGTCTCTAGAATTGAAAGTGAAAAACGAATCCCCGCAATTACTACCCAAATCAGAAACCAAAGGAGCATTTGCTGGCAGAAAACATTTAAATGATGAGCAACAATGGCATTAATGATATTAGCCATTACTACCGCACTATATACTTGTAAGGCTGCAACCATAACTAGTAAGAAGATCAAGAAAATGAATTTGTACCTAGATTTTAAAATGTATGTTTTCATTTTTATTTTTCCAATATAGTTGAAATTAAAAGATTAGAAAATGAAGTATTTGCCAAATTTTCTAGCCATGCCCAATCTCCATTAACATTAGTTTCTAAAAAATACCATTTACCACTTCTAATAATAAAATCAACTGTACCAAATGTTATGTTGGCTTTTTCAAAAAATTGAATAATACTATTTTGTAATTCTTTAGATAAATTAACTTTTTTAACTTGTAAGTCCTTAAGCCGAGAATGCCAATCTTTACCAAAGTAGTTCTCATATTGATAAGCAACCATTCTTCTTCCAAAGACCGTAACCCGTATCTCATGTGCATCATTTGTTAAATAATTAGGTTGAAAAATTGCTGGAACTTTCGATACTGAAGCTTTATCTTTTAAAGTTAATTTATTGAAATTTTTAGTGTTAAATTCAACCACATTATCTTTACCAGTAAAAAACATATGATGATAAATTGCTTTCGCAATGTTTGATTTTGAATTTCTATTAGTAAAAGTCTTTACTAGATCAAAATCATTACTAATAACGGTCGGAATAATATTCAATCCAACTTCATTAGCTAATTTCAGCTGCATTGGTTTAGTTAAAAAGCCATCATAACAAGATGGCATTAATACTTTATCCGCAAAAAGTTGTGGTATTGCAGAAAAAAGTGTCTCCCATTCTTTATTACAATATGCTTTTTCAAAACTGGATGTATTTTCATCGAAATTAATATAAACATTGAAATGTCTAAACCAAATTAAATCATAATCATTAAGTCGATAATCAATATTTAGTTTATTATCTTTTAAAACTACAACGACTTCATTTTTAGAGTACTCAATGTTAAAACAATACCGTCCTTTTGCTACATCTTCTGAATTTATTCGATCATAATCTATATTATTTGCTAAAAAATAAATCCCCATTTCATCAATCTCAGTATCTATTTGTGTCGAAAAAATTATAATCTTTTTCTTAGCGTCTATCTGATAATTAAGACCATATTGATTTAAAATCGCATGTTTAAAATCCTTGTCGATCTTTTTATGAGCATATTTTCTTTTTCTAATATTGTTTTCTAATAAAAATGGCTTCATATTACTCCTCGTCATGTTAATAAAAAAGATCTCTTTTCAGAGATCTAATTTTAATTGTTATTTCCGTTGCCAGTATCAATCTTATCAGCTTTATCACCCTTATCTGTAATTGGATCATAAGTGTAAGTTAACGTAAGTCCTTTAGAGTCTTCTAATGAACTCTTATTATCTAAAACTTGATCTGCCAATTCTTTTACGTTTACTTTTTCCATAGTTGTGTTCATAATCTTTCTCCTTGTATTTTTTAATCTGCATCGACATTACTTTTTGGTGTTCACTGTATACCGATTTGCATACATCACTTCTTTCTATTTTATTCAACAATTTAAAATTAATGATTAAAGTGGAAACCAAGGATACATTTTTCATCTTCCTTTAATCAACTTGTATTTAGTCTATAACATTTTGCGAAAAATAAATAAAAGTGTCTAAATTGACACTTTTATAACTTCAGCTATTTCATTCATTTTATTATTTCTAAGAAAATCGATAATGTCTTGTATCTTTCTATCATCCTTTAAAAAGTAAGCCTGATAATAACTACTCATAATCTTGGCAAAGCAGTTATCCGGAAGTTGTGGAAGAGAATCTAACATGGTGAAAATTTTCCTAATAGTTTCCCTCTTATTAATCTCCCTATTTCTAATAGAGAACGATAGATAATTAACTAAAATTGCGGAAACCAGATTTTGCAGTCTTTGAGAGAATTTTTGAATGTGCGCATATTTTTTCAAGATCGATCGGATCAGTTCTTCTCGTTCACTATCTTTCCAAAAAGAAAAAGACATTGAAAAAAGCTCCAGGCTATCTTCATTCCAATCATTTGTTTCAAAGATTAAAGCCTTAATATCATCTTTTTGTTCTATAGTAAGATCTTTCTTCTTATCAACCTGCAATCTCACTATTGTTGCAATTGCTTGCAACACTTGAAGAGTATGATCATCAGCTTTAACATTCCCTACTTCTTTTTCTAATTGCTTAATTCTTGCTATATCTTGCTTGTAATAAGCTTGGCGTATCGCTGACATCCATTGATCTTTGCTCATCTTGTCGTCTTTCACTCCCAGACTAGCAAAAAAGTCATTGATATCAATCTGATGCAACATTAAGATTTTAATCAAATCACTCGCATTAATCTCATGAATCCCACGTTCAATTTTAGAATAATAAGACTTAGTCAGGACATTACCAGCCATCTCCGTTTGCGACAGATGAAGATTCTTTCTTATGCTTTTTAGCGCTTGGCCAATTTCCATCTTTCCAACTTCTTTCTCAACATTTTAACATTAATTAGTTTAATGGAAACTCATACGGATATTGCACATAAGCTGGTACTTGATCCCAAGTTACGGTGTGCCCCGCTCCGTGAGAACAGAAAACGGAATTAGGCGTATTGGCTAAATCAGAAACTGGATCATAATCCTGCTCTGCAATTACTTCTGTCGCATTATGGCAAGCTTGGTAACCACTAACGACGCACTCAAGATGTCCTGCTCCATGAGTATAGCTTCTCACGCTATTGGCATAAGCACGCATTTCTGAAACTGGCGCTTGACCAGTGATAGTCGTGAGCTCTCCACTTGTTTCTGGCTCATCAAAGGTCCCTTTCATCTTTTGAATATCGTTGAGTGCATGTCCCACTTGGCTTGTCGGAATTTCTAAGCGGAAACTGTACCACGGTTCAAGCAACTTGCAGGCCTGACGCATTTTTAATTCCATCAACCCTTGACGCACGCCGCGATAAGTTGCCTCACGGAAATCGCCGCCAACCGTATGAACATTACTGCCGCGACCGCCAATCAAGGTGATCTTCACATCGGTTAAAGGCGCGCCAGTTAAGACGCCGAGATGTTCTTTAGAAGCCAAGGCCGTCATAATCTGATGTTGCCAGTTCTTGTCTAAGACTTCGAGACTGCATTTATTTTCAAAGACAACGCCACTATCTCTAGGACCAGGCTCAAGTAAAAAGTGGACTTCAGAATAGTGCCGCAAAGGTTCAAAGTGTCCCACTGCTTCAATTGGCTTAGTAATTGTTTCCTTATAAAGGATACTGCCTTCATCAAAAGTGACTGCCAAGCCAAAGCGATCTTGTAACAGCTGCTGCAAAATTTCCAACTGAATCTCGCCCATTACCTGCAGGTGAATTTCTTGTAAATGTTCATCCCAAGTAACATGTAATTGCGGATCTTCATCTTCTAATATTCTTAAGGCCGCCAAGCATTCGCTTAATTGGTCAGCTGGATAATTAACGCGGTAAGACAAGACTGGTTGCAGACTTGCACTTGGAGCATCTGCTTCCTTGCCCAAACCTTGACCAGGATAACTCGACTTCAGCCCAGTAACAGCAGCCACTTGCCCAGCTTTGATTTCTGGTAAAACCTGAAACTTGGTACCATCATAATCACGGATTTGATCAACTTTTTCTCCTGACAACAATTCCGTTTTCGCCGCTAATTTGCCACCTAAAACTTTCAGCCAAGTTAAACGCTCGCCCTTTTCATCATGCGAAATTTTAAATACCCGCGCAGCAAATTCCTGTTTAGGGACAAATTCAATTGTCCATTTGGTTAAGCCAACCAAGAATTCTTTGATCCCTGAAAGTTTCAAAGCGGAGCCGAAATAAACTGGGAAGATTTTACGCTCTTTAATTAAAGCTTGGACTTCTTCATCGGTCAGCTTCTCTCCGCCTAAATACTTGTCCAGCAAAGCTTCATCCGTAGTCGCAATATTTTCGGTCCAACTTTCATCTTCAGTTGAGAAATCGATGCAGTTACTATCTAAGTCCTTTTGTAAAAGATCGCTTACACTTTTTACACTCACATCGGGAGCATCCATTTTATTAACGAAGATAAATACCGGTAGCTGATACTTCTGCAATAAATGCCAAAGAGTCTTCGTGAAACTCGTCACCCCATCTGGTGCGGAAATAACTAAAATTGCGTAATCTAACACGCTCAGTACTTCCTCTGTCTGTGAGGCAAAGTCAATGTGTCCTGGCGTATCGAGTAAAGTTAACTTAAGGTCTGCAGTTGTGACCTGCGCTTCATGAGAAAAGATGGTAATTCCACGCTTCTTCTCTAATTCATCCGGATCAAGAAAGGCATCCCCTTTGTCCACTCTTCCAAGCTTGCGCAAGTTCCCTGCTTCATATAACAGTGCTTCAGACAAAGTCGTCTTCCCCGCGTCAACATGGGCAATCATGCCTACTGTTAATTCTTTCACCTGGTTCACTTCCTATCGTTTCATCTTATCTTCAATTTTACCGCTTTGTTATAATGGATTGGAAATTTTAGAAAGAGGCAAGAATGAAAGTATTAAAAAGAATCGGCATCGGCTTCCTAATTTTTATTGGGATTCTACTAGTCGCTGCTGGTGGTTACGTCGGCTATATGCAAGCCCACTACTACCGGATTAAAGACCACAAACCTTTAGCAATTGGTAATAATCAAAAAACCGAACTGCGCTTGCATCATCCTTACACGGCCACGACTTATAATGTTAGCTTTGGCGCTTACAATCATGATGTTGACTTCTTTATGGATCATGGTGAACTAAAAATGGTAAGAAAACGCATGGTTGGCGCGGAACGGCTATTTCTAAACAAGCGGTTCTCGATTCAACTAATGGCGTAATTCATACCATGAAAAAGCAAGATCCTGACTTCATGTTTTTCCAAGAAATCGACACCCATTCGACTCGTAGTCACTATGTGAACCAGGTAAAAATGGTGAAACAAGCTTTTCCGCACTTTAATTATGTTTTCGTTAATAACTTTCACAGTGCATACCTAGCTTGGCCACCTTATGATCCACACGGCAGCGTACAGTCTGGCTTGCTTAGTATGAGTCGCTATCACATGACCAGTGCGGTGAGAAGAAGGTATCCTGTCACTAGCGCCTTTATCTCTAAGTTTACTGATCTTGATCGCTGTTTTGTTGTCATGCGTTTTCCGATTAATAATGGTAAGTACTTAATCATGATCAATAGTCACATGTCCGCCTACGATAAGGGTGGCAAGCTGCGTAAGGCGCAGATGAAGTTGATTTCAAAAGTTATGGAACAAGAATATCATGATGGAAATTACGTCATTGTTGGTGGTGACTTTAACCATGCACTGGGCAAGGATATGATGACGCATTTTGCTCATCAAGAAAAAATTCCTGATTGGGTATCTGTTCTAGATCAGAAGATGTTGCCTAAGAACTTCACGATGATCAAAGCTGATAATCGTGAAAAGATTGCGACGGTCCGGGCAACAGATATGAAATATAATCCCCAAGTTAACTACATGACGATTTGTGATGGCTTCATTGTTTCTAAGAATGTTAAAGCTACAGCCCATAATTTGGATACTGATTATCGCTACGCGGACCATAATCCGGTGCGGTTAAGTTTTGAATTGAAGTAAAAGAAAAAGCAGCCTTAAGCTGCTTTTTTATTATTCATTAGAAATCAACTTCATCCGGATCATTAGCTACCTTAGCAGCTCCATGCAAACCATCTAAAGTCTTCATATCTTCCGGACTAATTTCAAAATCAAACACTTCTGCATTAGCTTCAATGTACTTCGGGTGCACTGACTTAGGAAGTGGCAAGAAGCCATGTTGTAAGGACCAGCGAATCAAGACTTGTGCTGGTGACTTACCATAGTGCTCGCCAACTGCCTTCACTGTTTCATTGCCTAGCAAACCACCAGTACCTAAAGGACTGTAAGCTTCATTCAAAATTCCCAGTTCATTGTTGTACTTAACTAAGTCTTCCTGCATATCACTTGGATTCAAGTAGTTCTGGTTTACAGCTGGCTTAATTTCTGCCGTCTTCAGCAATTCATCTAAGTGGTGCTTTCTAAAGTTGGATACCCCAATAGCTCTAATCTTCCCTGCCTTCACAGCTTCTTCCATTGCTTGCCAACTTTCTGCATTTAATTCAGCCCAGTGATCACGCATAGCGGCTGGATTTGGCCAGTGAATTAAGTAGAGGTCAAGATAATCTAAACCCAATTTTTCGAGACTAGTATCAATTGCCTGCTTAGTCTTGTCATAGCCATGGTCGCTGTTCCATAACTTGGTAGTGACAAACAAATCATGGCGGTTAATGCCACTAGCCTTAATGCCTTCGCCGACACTTTCTTCATTGCCATAAGCAGCGGCAGTATCAATGTGGCGGTAACCACTATTTAAGGCAGCTAAAACTGATTCTTTCGCAACTTCGCCACTAGGAGTTTGCCAAGTACCAAAGCCAACAACTGGAATCTTGACACCATTATTCAAGGTATATGTATCTGTTAACATCAATCAATATCCTTCCTTCGTAAAATAATCATTTCTTCAATTATAACGAAAGCTAGGCTTGATTACTTGATTGAAGACTTGGCTGTTTCACGTGTAACACACTAATATTTCTTTTGAAAATCTTGCTGCATCAATTCCACGAATTGCGGATAATTTTCAACTGTAAATAAAGGATGTAAATTCAAGGTATTCTTGCGGTGACGATGATTGTACCAAATGCTATCAAGGCCATATTTTTCCGCACCTAAAATATCTGACTGCAGCCCATCCCCGAAGAAGATGGTTTCATTAGGCCCAATCTCAGTCCGGCTGAAGAAATAGTCAAAGGCATGCTCGTCAGGCTTTTGGTAATGAGCTTCTTCAGAAGTCACAATTAAGTCAAAATAATCATAGATGCCTGCCAATTTTAGACGATGGCGTTGCATGAACTTTTCACCATTACTTAAGACTGTTAACTTATAGCCTGCTTTTTTGGCAAATTTCAAAGTATCTTTCACCCCAGGCAAGAGCTGATGAGCTTCGCCAAAGTAAGAGCGATACTCATCCATGGTTTGTTGGCCATCAACGTCAATGTCTAAATTCTGCTTCAAGAAGACTCTAAAGCAGCGTTCACTTAATTCTTCATAGTTTAATTTACCTTGCTCAAGATCGCGCCACAAGCCCTGATTATAGGCATGGTAGCGGCGTTGAATATCTGGTGAAGTTGGCCAGTGATGAGCCTTAAACAAGCTGTTAAAAGCAAAATCTTCGGTGGTCGCAAAGTCGATTAAAGTGTCATCAACATCAAAAATTATTTGGTGGTAGCGCATATTGCATCCCCTTTCTTGTAGAAGTTAATTATAGCAAATTTCATTTTAGCGCAAAAAATAAGTATCTAGGAAGCACTGATTTTCCCTTCATATTGACAAGTAAAAAAATAAAATGATATCGTTATGATATATTTATTAAATAAAATACAGCTAGTTACCGCTCTAATGCAAGAAAGGAAGAAATGAGATGAACCGCCAAAAATTCTTAAATGTATTTATCAGCTGCTTAAGCATTTTTTCTTTGATTGATGGCTTCTTATATATATTCTTTAATTTCGAGTGTATTGATGCCTTACTTAAGCTATTCGGTATTGCAAATGGTCTCCGTGGTCTTAATGGTGTTCTTAAATGCATCGCAGTTGTAATATGTGTTATAGTATTAATCTTTTTAGACAAATACGATCATTCGTTGAGAAATGAAGATCAATGCCAGAATAAATAACTCCCAGCAAAAATTTAGAAAGCAATATTTTAGGTGAACTAGGTCATTAAAAATGTTTGGTAGAAAAAAGCAAATTGCAACACAAGACAAAATAATTACTGATATCGACAAAATTTCAGATGTAGAATATCAAGCTCTGGTCAGAGTTAAAATAGACTCCTCAAGGGAGAGTACATGCAAGGTGTACTAAATGATTTCTTAGCTCAAGTTAGAAACTTAGCACTTCAATCTAAATTATCTCCTGCCGTTGGTAAATTTTACTTAAACATTATCAACAATACCTATAAAGGTTCCGGATGGAGTGGCATCAGATTTATGTAACTTATACCTGTTGACTTTTCTTAAAAAGAAAATTAAAATTCTAGTTAACTTAGTCAGAAAGGAAGATTTACCATGTTAGCAGTACTCAAAATGATCGTTCGTTGGCAAAACCAGCACTAGGGTTGTTTTCTGCAAGTGCAGATGCGACCCACAAGATCGCATCTGTGCTGGTAAATCTTCACACCAAATTACCCGCACAGCCATCACTGTGCGGGTTTTGTTTTAAGCATTTCCCGCAATCGGAAATGCTTTTTTTATTATGAGGAGTAAATTATGAAAAGACTGATAACGACAATTATCGCGCTCTTCGCTTTTCTCATTGTTGCCTTCGCTAGCGAAGTAAAACAAAGTAAAGACCAACAAGCGCGGCCGACCATCGGCATCTTGCAGACCATGAGTCATCCCGCTCTTGATCAAATCCACCGCGGAATTATTCATGGCTTAGCTGAAGAAGGCTACCGCAATGGCAAGAACATTACTATTGATTACCAAAATGCCCAGAATGATCAGAGCAATCTCAAATCAATGAGTGATCGTTTTACCAATGAACATGCTGCTTTAACGATTGGGATTGCCACCCCAGCCGTGCAATCACTTGCTAACGAGCACAGCAATACGCCCATCATTATGGGCGCCATCAGTGATCCGATTGGCACTGGCTTAGTCAAATCGCTGCGTCATCCCGGCGGCAAAGTTACCGGTGTGAAAGACCAGCAACCCATTGCCGCCCAACTGGCCTTAATCAAAACCATCATGCCCGACTTAAAGACCATCGGCGTAATCTACACTTCTAGCGACGATTCTTCCGCCGCCGAATATCAAGAATTTAAAAAGTTAGCTGAAAAAGACAAGTTAACAGTTAAAACCTACACGGTCACTTCCACCAATGATATTGAACAAGTTGCTCAAACCATGGCACGCAAAGTTGACGCAGTTTACGTTCCAACTGATAACACAATTGCTTCCGGCTTTGCGGCCCTACTCAAAGCCACCAATGCCGCTCAAATTCCGATCTTCCCTGCCGCTGACACCATGGTCAAGGAAGGCGGTTTAGCCACCCGCTCCGTTAGTCAATACGACATGGGTATCTTAACCGGAAAAATGGCTGCCGAAGTGCTCAAAGGTAAAAAGCCTGCCACTTTACCAATCCAGCGGATCAAACACTATGAAACAGTGATTAATCAAAAAACAGCTCGCCAATTAAACATTCACTTACCTAATAAAATCTTGCAAGCTGCTCACCAGAAAGGACGGATCATTAAATGAGTTTAGTAACTTCGACTATCGGTCAGGGCCTCTTATGGGGAATCCTCGCCCTTGGCCTCTATCTTTCATTCAGAATTTTAAACTTCCCCGATATGACAGTGGAAGGGACCTTCCCATTCGGTGCCGCGCTTTGCGTTAGCGCCTTAGTGCATGGCGTTAATCCTTTGCTTGCCACCATTTTAGCTTTTATCGGCGGGATGCTTACGGGGGCATTCACTGGCCTGCTCTATACTAAAGGAAAAATTCCTATTCTCTTAGCCGGAATTTTAACCATGACCGGTGTCTACTCCGTTAACTTGCGAATTTTAGGTAAAGCCAATGTTGGTTTACTTAACCAAGCCACTTTACTAAACAGCAAATTTTTAGCTAAATTGCCACCTAACTTCCCTACAATTGTAATCGGCTTATTAATCGCCATTCTGGTTGTCGTTCTGCTGGCCCTGTTCTTAAATACCGATCTGGGTCAAGCCTTTATTGCCACCGGAGACAATGAAACCATGGCGCGCTCGCTTGGCATTAACACCGACAACATGAAGATCCTCGGCTTAATGATTTCTAACGGGCTAATCGGCCTGGCTGGTGGGCTCTTGGCTCAAAACGGCGGTTACGCCGACGTAAACATGGGAATTGGAACCATGGTTATCGGTCTGGCAGCAATTATCATTGGTGAAGTTGTCTATGGTAAAAACTTGAGCTTGTCTGCTCGGCTTGTCGCCGTAGTGGTCGGCAGTATTCTTTACCGCTTAGTTTTACTCTTAGTCTTACAGCTAGGCTTCAGCACCAACGACTTCAAGTTGATCTCCGCCATTATCTTAGCGCTCTGCTTGATGTTGCCGCTCTTCCAAGAAAAATTCCACATTAAGCAGCTCTTAAAGAAAGGAATTGAAAAGCCATGAGTAAACTTGAATTAAAACACATCAATACCACGGTTAATGCGGGTACCGCCGAAGAAAAACGAATCTTGAAAGATATTAATTTGACCTTAAACGATGGTGATTTCGTTACTCTCTTAGGAACTAACGGGGCCGGAAAATCGACTTTGCTTAATATTATCAATGGTTCATTAATGCCCACTTCTGGCCAGATCTTGCTTGATGGGCAAGACATCACTAATTACTCTGAAGTTAAACGGACTAAAGACATTGCCCAAGTTTTTCAGGATCCTAAAATGGGAACCGCTCCAAGAATGACCGTGGCTGAGAACTTATTATTAGCTACCAAACGGGGCCAGCGGCGCGGCTTACACTTGCGCGGACTGGACCAACACCTGGACTTTTTCAAACAAGAAACCGCTCAACTTCCGAATGGTTTAAGTGATCGCCTGCACACCTTTGTGGGCAACTTGTCTGGTGGACAAAGACAAACCTTGAGCTTTCTGATGGCAACCATTAAACGGCCAAAATTGCTCTTATTGGATGAACACACCGCAGCGCTAGATCCCAATACTAGTCATGAACTCTCAGAACTTACTAATGACGTGGTCCAAAAGCAGCACCTGACCTGCATCATGATTACCCACCAATTAAAGGACGCCTTAAAATACGGCAATCGTACCATTATCTTAAATAGTGGCCGCATCGTCTTAGATCTTAAGAATCCGGAAAAATCGCAGTTAACTGAAGATGATCTCTTGCAATATTTTGCCAATTAGCTAAAATATTTCTCATAAGAAATCGGAGGTATTGAAGGATGCTTTCATTAATATTAGGACTATTTTTACTTTGGCTCTTCTTTAAATTGGGAATCGGCGTCATTAAGATCTTCGCCTTTCTCTTCGTAGCCATTATCACTGCTATCTTCTTCACTTATTTATTATTACCGCTGCTGGCACTGGGACTGATTGGTGGTTTGCTGTGGGCAGTTGTGAGATAAAAATAAAAAAGCACTTCAAAAGTGCTTTTTTTCTTTACCCTAAATTTCCTGAAGTGCTTGTCCTAGTAAGTCAGCCAGCAATTCATAACCAGCTTGACCGAAGTGCAAACCATCATTTTTTAAGCCCTGACATAAACTAGCTAAGTTCCCCCGCTCAATCATTGCCTGATAGAGATTCACATAGTGAAAATGATATTCCTGCGCTACTGCCTCAACCACCTGACTATATTGCGCCACGACTTTGTTACTGCGCACATGTTGCTTCTGCTCATCGACCGCTGGCGGCGAAACCAAAATCACCTTTGGTGGCCAGTATTCACACACCACTGCCGAAGCAATCAAAGACATATTTTGCTTAAACTGCGCCAGCGGCACCTGCTTATGCGTTGCCAAGTCATTGGTTCCTAGCAAGATCACTAACGCGTCATGTTGGTCCTGCGTTAACACCAATTCGCTCAATCTTGCAAAAAAAGCACCAGAATTGATGCCGGATACTGCCGTATTGGTTAGCTCAATTCCTGGTACTTTTTGCTTCAAGTTCGCGTTCAAACGCGGCTGACTCAAGCCTTCATGCCGGGCAATAATACTATCACCTGTTAATAAGACTTTCATTGCGTTACCTTCTTTTGCTTCTTCTTACGGGCTGATTTAATTTCCATCACATCGAGTAAGAAAGTGAAAATTGGTACCCCGACGATTAAGCCCCAAGTACCCCAGAGATGTTCTGCAAACAGCAAAACCAAAAAAGTATAAAAGATGGGCAATTCGGTTTTGCTGGCCATAAACTTCGGGTTCAAAATGTAAGCTTCAATCGCATGGATAATCATGATCATGACAAAAATGTAAATTACATACCGTAATCCGCCCACTGAATAACCAATAACGCTCAACGGAATCAAAGAAATAATGACCCCCGCCACCGGAATTAAGCTCAAGATAAAGACCATGAGGCCTAGAGCGACAATCTGTGGCATCCGCATAATCGCTAAGCCAATCATCGTTAAAGCAGTGTTGCAAATGGCAATGAAGAACTGCGCTTCTAAAACCACGCCGAAGGTGTTAGTAAACTTTTTACCAAAGAAGCTGACATCTTCAAAGAACCACTTAAAAATTCCACTCTTCACAAATAGACTTGAAAATTCATTCATCTGTTTCAATTCAATCGTGTAGAAGAAACTCAAAATCAGTGACATGAAGGTGGCAACCGTCAACGTCCCGACACTGGTTAAAGTATGGAACATAATCGTCATCCCATTTTTAACCTGCTTCGTAATTTCGGCTTGACTGACGTAATGCTTAAGATATTTCATCATCCCTGGCATATTGTTACTTTCATAAAAAGCTTTCACCGACTTAAAAATCTTAGTAATTTCCCCCACCAGCATTGGCATATAAACCGTAATGACAAAATACAGGAGGAGCAAAATCAAGATATAGGTGACACTCACAATCAAACCGGTCGGAATTTTCGGCGCGTGTTTTTGCACTAAACGCACCAAATGCACTACCAAATAAGTAAAAATAAAGGTCAACAAGATGGTGTTCATCATCGACCGCAATTTATAAAGAAATAAAATAATGATCATTAAAACTACCGCTCGCCGCAAGGGCACGTTAGCTTTAAATCTCTGCCAAGCATTCTGCATTCAATCCCTCTCTTTCAATAAAAAACAATACTTGTGTCCTATTTTATGCCTAATAATAGGCGTTACACAAACAGATTATTTAGCATTTAAAAATTCACGCCAAAAAAAGCAATTATGTACGAAAAATTTTTGGTCAGCACTTGCCAAGAGCGACAAAGATTTGCACTTAGCAACTCCCCAAAAGCGATCTTTTTTCGGTTTACAATACAACATATTGTGGTATTCTCAATTTTGTCATCAATAGATTGTATGTTGTGAAACATTAACACCTTTTCAAGGGGAGAACTTTTTATGCAGAAAACTATTCAATTAGATCAAAATTTCATTCAACGAGTGAAACAACAAATTAAACCCCATTGGGGTGAACTGGGCTGGGTCACTTATAAACGGACCTACGCCCGCTGGTTAGACGACAAAAATCGTTCAGAAAATTGGGACGAAACCGTCAAACGGGTCATTGAAGGAAATATTAACCTCGATCCGCGCTTGAAGAATAATCCTTCTCCTGCGGTTATCAACGAATTAACTACTGAAGCCCAAAAATTATTCCGCCTAACTTATGGCTTAAGTGCCACCCCATCTGGCCGGAATCTTTGGATTTCTGGAACCGACTATCAAAAGCGCACGGGTGATTCACTTAACAACTGCTGGTTCATTGCTATTCGCCCGCAACACTACGGGGACAGTCACTTGGTACCTGCTTACTTAGATAAAAACGAAGTCGCAGTCTCCATGCCCTTCTCCTTTTTATTCGACCAATTAATGAAAGGTGGCGGCGTCGGCTTCTCTGTTGTTAAAGACAACATTAAGCAGATTCCGACTGTTGATCAAGCTGTTGACTTAACCGTTGTTATCGACAAAAAGAGCCAGTCTTACGAACCTTCACTTAAAGTTGGTGCCGTTGACAAGGATACTTGGGCTAAAGAAGAGCAAGAGCAAGATGACTACATCTACTACGAATTGCCTGATACCCGTGAAGGCTGGATCTTAGCTAATGCCCGTTTAATTGATATGCACTTTAACCGCAATAATCCTGAAGGTAAACACAAGTTAGTCCTTGATATCAGCAAGATTCGGCCCTATGGTGCTAAAATTCATGGCTTTGGCGGAACCGCCTCTGGCCCGATGCCCTTAGTTGAAATGTTCTTGGACATTAATCAAGTTATAAATGCGAAAGCTGGGCAAAACTTATCCGCTGTTGACGCGACTGATATTTGTAATTTGATCGGTAAAACCGTCGTCGCTGGTAACGTTCGCCGTTCAGCTGAATTGGCCTTGGGCTCTAACGATGATCAAGACTTTATCAAGATGAAGCAAGATAAGGAAAAACTCTACCATCACCGTTGGGCTTCTAACAATAGTGTGGCCATCAATTCGAAGTTTGATAATTATGGTCCAATTGCAGATGGAATTTTGCACAACGGCGAACCTGGTGTCGTTAACCTCGAATTATCTCGCAACTACGGCCGCATTGCGGATGGTTATCAAGCTGGCATTGACGATGCAGTTGAAGGGACTAATCCTTGTGGGGAAATTTCCTTAGCTAACGGTGAACCATGTAACTTGTTTGAAGTCTTTCCTTTTGTGGCTGAACAGCAAGGCTGGAACTTAAAAGAATCCTTTAGCTTAGCCGTGCGTTTTGCTAAGCGAGTAACCTTCAGCCACTATGATTGGGAAGTTTCCCGCAAGATTATTCAGAAGAATCGCCGCATTGGAGTCTCCATGTCAGGGATTCAAGATTGGATTTTATCCCGCTTTGGTCACCGCGTAGTTACTGGCTTTGAAAAGGCTACTGATGAGGATGGACAAACAATCCAAAAGCCAATTTATGATCCAGAAATTGTTAAAACTTTTGACGACTTATACCAAGCGATTCTGCAGGCTGATCAAGACTACAGCCAAGAATTAGGCTGCCAAACTTCGGTTAAGCACACGACCGTTAAGCCATCAGGAACGGTAGCAAAATTAGCTGGTGTGTCTGAAGGGATGCACTTCCACTATGCTGGTTACTTAATTCAAAGAATTAGATTCCAAGCTTCTGATCCACTGCTGCCAGCCTTAAAGGAATGTGGCTACTACACTGAACCCGATATTTACACTAAGAACACCATTTGTGTGGAATTTCCACTGCGAGCCGCTAATGCCGACAGTAAGAACTTTGCTTCTGCGGGAACAGTTTCAATTGCGGAACAGTTTGCGACCCAAGCCTTTTTACAAACCTACTGGTCTGATAATGCGGTGTCCTGCACCATCACCTTCCAAGATAAGGAAAGTAAAGAAATTGAACCCTTGCTCCACCAATACCGCCACATTATTAAGTCCACTTCGCTACTTCCCTACTATGGTGGCAGCTTAAAGCAAGCACCTAAGGAGCCAATTGATAAGGCCAAATACGAAGAAAAAGCTAATAAAATTACGGGTAATGTCGAAGCCGTCTTTATGAAAGAAAACGATGATCAAAAAGACTTAGAATTAGTCGGTCAAAGTGACTGTGCTGGCGGCGCTTGCCCAACTAAATAGAAGAATTTTTTATTACAAGGAGAAAAAACATGAAAACTAAACTGACTGCTGTAATTGCAACTGCAACAATTTTTACCTTTGCCCTTTCTGGCTGCTCTAACCAATCTAAGGCTGCCAAATCTAGTAACCGTATTACGGTGACTTACACTTTACGCCAAGGGAAAAAGAACTTTTCTACTAAGAAAATTAAGTTAAAAAAGCATGCCAAGGTCATGACTGGCTTAAAGAAGGGCTGGAAGGTAGAAGAAAATAAAGGCTTCATTACTGGTATTGCTGGCAAGAAGCAAAATCCTAAGAAGAAGATCTACTGGACTTACACTATCAATGGTAAGTGGGCTAATAAAGGCGCTGCCGACCAAACAGTGAAGAACAAGGATCACGTGAAGTTTACCTTAGCTAAAGTGAAGTGATAAAACATGGTTACTGAAAGAATTCAGCTGCGCCGGCTAACGATGCTGGCCCTCTTAACCGCCTTAGCCGTAGTTCTGCGAGTTTTCAAGGTAATTCCGATTCCGAATGTGCAACCAGTAACGGATATCATTATGATTGTGACCCTCACGCTGGGTGGCGGCTTTGGGATTATCCTGGCGGCTTTAACCATGATTTTATCCAATATTGTCTTAGGTTTTGGGATTTGGACAATTCCGCAAATTTTTGCTTATATCGGCTGCGTCTTGACCGTTATCTTAGTAGCCAAGATTTTACCGTTGAAAAAACACCTCTTACTGCAAGTCACTCTAGCAGTTTTCCTTGGTTACGAGTATGGCTTTTTAGTCAGCTTCGGGATGACAATTTACGGCGGACTACCTGCCTTTCTTGCCTACTGGGTCTCAGGTTTAGTCTTTGATACCTACCATGCTGTTGGTAATTTTGCCTTTTATCTGGTGCTTTATAAACCTCTTACTTTAGCCTTGCAGCGTTATGAAAGAGTGATCTAATGACAATCAAGATTTATACCAAAGTTGGTGACCAAGGGCTAACTAAGCAAGTAACGGGCAAGATGGTCCCGAAAGATGACTTGCAAATTACTGCTTTAGGAGAAATTGATTCTTTGCAATCTTACTTAGGCGTAGTACTAGCCAATCTCTCAGAAAAGACAGCAAGCTTACAAGATGAATTAATCGAAGTTCAGCGTGATTTATATTTATTACAAGCCGACATTGTCGTTAAGCGCCGGCATGGAATTAATGATGACAAAGTGGCTGCGTTAGAAAAAAGGATTGATGAATTAACACCGAAATTACCTAAGATTCCCGAATTTATCTTGCCTGGTGGTAAAGTGACAGGTGCAAACCTACAATACGCGCGAACCCTTGCTAGACAAGCAGAACGAGCAATGGTGACTTTGAATCGAGAACAGCAGCTGTTAGCTGCCAGCAATTTGAAATACATGAACCGCCTATCTGATTACCTCTTTGTCTTAGCGCGTTACGCTAATGTCTTAGATGGTTATCAAGATGTGAAAAGCAAACAGAAATAGAGTCAAAAAAATAAGCTCAATCGTCATGATTGAGCTTATTTTTTACGCTTGGGCTTCTTCAGCTTTTACTTTTTCTAATGCTTGCACGAAGACCTCATAAGGTTGCGCACCGCTAATGGCATACTTATTATTCAGTACAAAGAATGGTGCGCCTTGAATGCCTAATTGTTGGGCTTCAACTTCATCAGCGACAACTTCCTTTGGGTATTTATCAGAATTTAAAATATCCTGAACTTCTTGTCGCTCTAAGCCTGCTTTCACTGCTGCGTTAGTCAAAACTCCATGATCCGCAATTGACTTACCATCAGTAAAGTAAACCTTGTAGAAGCGGCTGATAACTCGTTCAACTAGGTCACGATCACCTTTGCTTTCAGCTAATTTAATCAAGCGGTGGGCATCCATGGTATTAGTTGGCACAACCTTATCTAAATGAAATTCCAAGCCTTCACCAGCAGCCATTTGGGTGATGTATGCCATCTTTTGACGAGCATCATCTTCCATAGCCTTGTTACCACCAGTGAAGTGGTTAATATAGTCGCCAGGCTTAGCAGTCTTACTTTCCATCGGATTTAATTGGAAAGATTTTAATTCCAAATCAGTATCGTCATAAATGCCGACTTCTTTCATGGCCTTCTTCATTCTAGTTGAGCCAATGTAGCAAAATGGGCAAGCAATATCGGACCAGTATTTAATTTCCATTCTTTTCTCCTTAAGTTATGAATTAGTTTTCTTCTAAGCTACTCAAATATTCGAAAGCATTTTGACCAGCAATTCCGCCTTCTCCAACAGCTGTCACGATCTGACGTAATTTCTTTTGCCGAACATCACCGATGGCATAGATTCCAGGGATGGAAGTTTCCATTTGATCATTAGTGATAATCCAGCCGTCTTTGTCAGTAATGTTTAAGTCTTGGAATGGTTGGCTGTTAGGAACATTACCAATGTAGATGAAGACCCCTGCAGCAGGAATAACCTTGTCTTCATCAGTCTTCTTGTTGTGCACCTTGATGCCCGTTACCTTATTTTCGTCACCAACAATTTCTACAGGAACACTACCCCAAGTGAATTCCATCTTAGGATTCTTGAAGGCCCGGGTTTGCAAAACCTTTTCTGCTCTTAATTGATCACGGCGGTGAATCACATTAACGTCCTTAGTTACGTTAGCTAGGTATAAGCCTTCTGAAATAGCTGAGTCACCACCACCTACAACGGCAACATCTTCATCTTTGAAGAAAGCACCATCGCAGACTGCGCAGTATGAAACGCCTTTGCCGCTATATTCTTCTTCGCCAGGGATGCCTAATTTTCGGTTATCTGAACCAGTCGCAATAATGACTGCTTTAGCAGAAATATCTTCGGGATCCATCTTAATAATGCGGCGCTTGTTTTCACCTAATTCAATTCCTTGCACGTCGCCGTAGACGAATTCGACACCTTGGTCGACTGTACTCTTGTACATCTTCTCGCCTAGTTCTGGACCCAAAATTGAAGGAAAACCAGGATAATTCTCTACTTCAGCAGTATTGTTCATTTGACCACCATAAACACCACGGTCGATCATTGCTACCTTTAAGTTAGCGCGAGCTCCATAAAGAGCGGCTGTCATTCCACCAGGACCTGCACCAATTACTACTAAGTCGTATTCTTTCATTGTTTTCACCTCATTGATTATTTCGTGTTAGCTATTCTACGCTTTCGTTGAATTATATAATTATAATATCACTAACTTTTTGTAAGTCAACTATTTTGTTTAAAAAAATGAGTGGAATTTTTCCACTCAATCTTTAGCTGTTAATTTTTTAATTCAGAGACACTCTGATTTAGTACCTTTACCTTTTGATAGCCATGATTCTTTAGCTCTTTACCAACCACTTCCGCAATTCCGCAAAGCCTACCGCGACAGTAAACTACGACATCTTCATCATTCTTAAATGGTAAGTTCTTAAAATCAATTTCATTAAAGGGAATATTATGCGCATGCGGCAAATGCTGGTTAGCAAATTCATCTTTAGGTCGTAAATCCAAGATATAGGTTCCGGTCAATTCTTTTCCCTTTAACTGGTTCAAAGTGATTTTGGGTACGACTTCAAAATTTTCCTCAAGTGACTGCATTTCTGGTAAGGAGCTTTCTGCCAAACTAATTAATAACGAAAAAAGCTGGCTGACCTGCGGATTGGCTAAAGCATAAAAGACAAAGTTTTTATCTTTTTCTTCCTTAACTAAGTTAACTTGCTTTAAAAGCTGCAGGTTCTTCGAAGTGGTTCCAACACTGATTCCGATTGCCTTGGCGATCTCTTCTACCGACTTCTTACCTTGATCTAAGATAAAAATTATCTTGAGTCGGGTTAGATTGCTGACGGCTTTGCCAATTCGCAGCACTTGCGCAAAAGCCGCATCTTGATAGGCATTGGCACGATCTTTTTGCATAAACTATTCCACCTTCTTCATTATTAATGCTGTAAAGCTCCAAAATAATATTGGAAAACTGCTTTAAATTGGTTTTGATCAAGAAACTTACTAAATTGATCAACCTTTTGGCCATTCTTAAGCAAGACAAGACTCGGTGCGGAAAGTACCTGATACTTACTTGCTAGCTCAGGAAATTCGGTGACATTGACTTCAAAGAAAGGCACAGTTTCACCAACGACTTTTTCAATCTCAGTAACTACCTTATTCTCGCTGTAGCATTGCGAGCACCAGTCATTATCAAAATAAAGGACAGCATTTGGTGGTAAGGTTGCGATCTTATTTCTTGTCAGAGTCTGCATTTTTCTTTGCCTTGCTCCAATCAATTTCACAACCATCTGGACCACATACACCAGCACTCAAATTGTTGTCATCACTGATTGAAGTAAAAAGTGGGGTCTTCTTTTCATTCTTTTTATCAGTCATAATTTTTCTCCTTTTTGCTATTCTACGTTTTTGGTGAACTTTGCTTTTATCATATCACTTACTTTTTACAAGTCAACAATCAGGATTAAAAGTTATGCTGCTTTAGTTTTGTGCTAGAATATTTTGCCTAAATAATATCCAGCAAATACTAACAGTAGTCCTCCCAAATATGAAGCAAGTAAGTATAAGAAAAAGTTTTTGGTTTGATGATCTTTTAGCTTACCTAGCAATTCAACATTTAAAGTTGAAAAAGTAGTGTAGCCACCCAAGACTCCTGTGCCAATTAAAGCATACAAAAATGGTGAAACATGTAAGGCAAAAACCAATCCTAATAAAAATGCCCCACTTAAGTTAATCAACAAGGTCGCAAATGGGAAGAAGCTAGGCCAGTTTTTCTTACCATAATTAGTAATGGCGTAACGTCCACAAGCGCCAAAGATTGCCCCAATTCCTGCTAAAATAATTGTGTTCATTGTTATGCCTTTCTCGTAAAAAATTGTCCTACTTTTTTACCAACTAGCATACCCAAAGCTGCAAAGAGCAAGCCAAAAACAATTGATGATAAAAAGTAGGTCACAGCTGGTAAATAACTTGCTTCTAATAATTGCTTCAGAGTATCAAGTTTAAAACTTGAAAGAGTAGTATAAGCACCAACAAAGCCCGTTGAAAGTCCAGTTGCAAGCCAATCACGCCCCTCTCGATATTCCAAGAAGAAGTAAGTTAAAAAGGCTAACAAAAAGCAGCCAGTAACATTAGCAAAGAAGGTTCCACTTTGCGCCCAAATATTATTCAAGTAACATCTCAATGCTCCACCGAAAAAGGCAAAGAAACCCACGCTGAGATAGTTTTTTACTTTGTCTGACATATTTACCTCCATTAAAAAACGTCTACTATTAGTGGGGCTCTGCCCCTCACAATAGTAGACGTCATCAGATTTTACTCGCTTAATGGCGAACGTCATCGCCTATTCAACTAACGTTTTAATCATACCGCTGATTTAATTTTTTGCAAGATGTTTCATGTGTAACACATAGAAATATTTTAATTAAAAAGAAGTTTCTCACTTACTAATTAAAAACCAAAGAGTAATAAGTTTGACCCTTCAATATCCATCGTGCCGTCTTTCTTAAGTTCTTTCAATGAACTAACGACAAACTTCTTTTGCTTACCACGTAACTTCTTAGCAGCTTTAAAGGCTAAGTCTAATTGCTTCTTGTTCTTACCCTTCTTTACTTGACGGTTATCAGAATTTGCAATCTTAGTTAAAGCCTTCTTAACTCCGCGCATGTTCTTGTTGTTAAGGTAGAAGTATTGTAAACCTGATTGAGTCGTCCAAATGAAGTAATTCTTATCCTTGGATGCAAGTAAGAAGACTGGCGCACCAGTATGACGCTTTGAGTAATCAAATTCTTTTTCAACTCTGAACTTAACGTTTTGAACCTTCTTAGCGCTAACAGTTTTTACACCTTTAAGTTCAAAGCTCTTTAAAGACTTGGAGTAGTTCTTCTTACCAACATAGATCTTATCAGCGTACTTATCGTTGATCACGCGTAAGATGTAGCCCTTCTTAGTCAAATCAGGACGATTCTTGACTCCTTGCATTGGCTTAGTTTGGACCGCATTTTCACTCTTAGCAGTAGTATCAGCCTTGACTGAATTTTGCATCGTAGTCATTGTCAAAGCTGCACCAGCTAAAACAACTACACTTACTAACAACTTTTTGAATTTCATTTTTATATTCCCCTTCCAAGAATTAATACATGTATTATACAACTTTATCTTGAGAATGAAGCGATAATTTGGGATAAATTTTTGAATTTGGTATTTATATATTATTATCTAAAAATATGTAGCATTTACAATATAATGAAGCTGCTTTTAGGCAGAAAAAATTGGCCTTTAGGCCAATCATTTTTAACTATTTAATTAAAGCCATGCGTAACAATCTCATACACGGACTGAGTAAATGACATACTCAAACATTGTTTAGCATCATCAAACGTCATCTTACTCCGGTTGATTATCCAATACAGTAAGTCATCAATAATTTCATTGGACCAGCGATAAGCGACATAATCAAACAACTTGGGCTTCTTAGCCAACATCCCCTCTTGCTCATAGATATTGAAGTAGTATTTTAAGATCCGGACCAACCGCTGATTGACCACGTCAACCAAGGTATGCCGCAAGACAGGATCGCCATTATTGGAAGTCAATACTAAAAGCTCTTGATGATATTTATCGAAGAAATCCAAAGTATTGTTCAAACCATTTTCCACCAAGCGGGCAATATCCTTTTTAGAAAGAGAATGCTTAGGATGGTACCAAACTTTCAAGTCTTCTGCTAGTGCCTTCTTTAGTTCTGCTAACAAACTAGCTTCGACATCTTTTAATAAAACAATTTTATTTGCGTAATATTTATAAAAAGTGGCATTTGCAACTTCCGCATTTTTGATGACATCAAGATCTTTGAGATCATACAGCGGCTTTTGCTCTAACGCCTTAATCAAGCCGTATTTTATGCGACTCTGCGTATCATATAACAACATTATCACCCTACCTATGATGTCAATATATACTATTTAATGGGCGCAGACAAGCAACTGGTTTGCTACTAGCTGTAAGCATAGTTTCGAAAAATGAAGAGTGCTCTTCACTTTTAAAGTAAATTATTTAAAATGAAACACTCAAGTAGAGAATGGATAGAACCTCTTCAAAATCACGCTTTTAGCTAGCAATGGCTAATAGAAGTAGGTATAATTAAGAAGCGATAAACGGAAAAGGTTTATCGAAAATTGTGTATCCCTGAAATAAAGCACACAAACTCCGTTATGTTTTAATCTCAGTAACACATTTTTATACTTAACTCTGCGAAGTAACTTAAGTTGCTTTTGTGAGACAGATATAGATTAATCTAAGATAATGAGACTCATCACTTTCTCTACTACTTAATTTGTCATCATCTTAGTTTCTAAATTAAAAGCTTTCATTAACTACAAAAAGAGCCTTATCAGCGCAATTATTTGCAACGATAAGACTCTTTTTGCTTACTGGGACAAGCACTCTAGCTATTTGATCATTTCACTAGCTGCTTTTAAGGCATCATTGATATCTTCATCAACTAACAAGGAACAATCTTCAATTGCTGGATTAGTACGGGCATCCCGTGGATTAATGTTCACATAGAATGAATCAGGCATGTATTGTGTCATTTCCCAGAATGGCTCCTGAATAAACATCGGTGTCATCCGGCCCACACCCATTTCAAGGAAGAGGATCTTTTCACCACGATGTTCTCCCATGAACTTGTTCCACTTTTGGTGTTCTTCATAATACTCTTGATCCTCTAAGAATTCCGGACCACGTACCCACGGAATAAGTGCTGCCCCATCAACATCACTGCGTGGAATCAGATCACTTGGCAGACGATGATCTTCAATCTTGTCGTACAAAACGTCCAGCATTCCCTTAGTTGGATAAAGCTTGCGATCGCTTGCAGGACGTGAACTTTGGAAGTAATGCCATGACCCTTGAATCTCACTTACCTGCTCTTCTGGGAAATATTTAGTAAAGAGCATATCTTGGTTAGTCGTGACATAATGCACGGGTTTATCACCAATTAATTTCCGCAAATATTCATAAGTTGGCTTCTGTGGCGGAATTTCGGTCATCATTTTATACAGTTCCAGATAGAAAGCCCAGTGTTCTTCTTCTGATTCAAATCGAGTATAAAATCCTTGGAATAAGCCTTGAAAGCCATATTTTTTAGCAAAATATTTCATATTGTCCATGTACAAGGGACTATCTTCGTACCAGGAGGCTAAACCAGTAGCTCTGGACATCCCACTACCTGCACCGACAACAATGGCATCGGCAGCTTTTACTTGGTCAACTAATTGTTCAATTTTATTCATGTAGAAACCTCTTTAAAAAATCTCATACAACGCGTCTTTAACTTTCGCTAAAATTAAAACATGTCTTGAACAAGTAATTAAGATCATTTTTAGACAAACTGTATAATTCACTACAGCTTTTGCTAAAGCGTATTATAAATAAATGCTAACGGGCTGATTCTTACGCAGACAAGCACTCTAGCAATTTAGTTCTTGCCAATCGCGGCACGTATTATTTAAACTATAAGCTTCAAAGCCATTATCATTCAGCTCTTTCGTCACATCATTAGTAATTGGACACAAGCGACCACGACAATAGACAATAATCGGTTGATTCTTAGGCAACTCTTGTAAATGCTCTTCAATTTCTGTATAAGGGATATTCACTGCTCCATCGACATGACCTTCGTTATATTCATGCTCGGTTCGGGCATCAAGCATAAAGCTATGTGCCTTGATTTTTTTAGCATCGGCTAAAGAAATCGTTTTGACACCCGGTTCACTATTGGCAGTATTTTGCGCCTTCTTAAAATCAGCAATTTCATCTTCGCCAATATCAATCAATAAATTGATTAGATCATAGATTTTGTAATTAGCTAAGCTGTAAATGATATAGTTACCATCTTTAACTGACTTGACTAAATTGCTTTGCTTTAAAACCTGCAAATGTCTTGAAGTATTGGCAACGCTCAAGCCGCTCTCTTTAGCTAGTGTCTCAACCGTGCTAGGAGCTTGAAATAGTAAATGTAAGATGACTAAACGACTATCACTTGCAAGCCCTTTGGCCATCTGCGCTAGTGCTGTAAACATCTCTGTCTTGTATTGGTATTGTTTGTCCATATTATCTCCAAAGTATTAAATCATTATATTGAATACTTTATTGGCTGATGAATTATTTGTCAAACTACGAACATAAAAATGGCTACTGATCCCAAACGATTAGTAGCCATTTTTTAATTATTAATATTAGTTGAGGTGCAATAAGTCAATTAAACCAGCGTAGTCCACATCTCTACTCTCGTAGTCCTTAAGCAACTTGTTAACTAAATCGTCGAGTTGCTTTTGTTCATCTTCAGTTAAACTACCATAAGCAGCTTGAGCAATTTCATCACGGCTCTTATTAAAGTCCTTGATTGCAGCAATACCTTGATCGGTTAACTTCAACTTGCATTCCGTGTCGCTGATATCTTCCTTAGTGATTAAATCACTGGCTGTAAGAGCAGCGACTGCGTCCGTAACTTCACTTAACCGGAAATTATACTTGAAAATTAAATCGTTGCTAGTTAACTCATTGCCATTCTTGCTAAGAGTTCTGAGCACCTTTTTGTAAATGCGGTTATTAGGGAAATTAGTTAATGCAGCCTTATTCTCTAAATGAACTTGCTTCTTTAATAAAGTTTGATACTTTTCTAACTTCTTTACATCAAGAAATAATTTTGTGGTTAATTCTGCCATAACCTTAACCTCCTAAATTAATTTATCTACCCCAGTGTTTTTTCACAAAGCGAGCCCGGCCACCAGCTTCTTCAATCATGTAGCGAAGTGGATTCTTCTTATAGAAGTCTTGATGGTAATCCTCGGCTGCATAAAATGGCTGTGCTGGTTCAATTGCCGTAACAATTGGATCATCAAATTTGCCACTATCAGCCAAAGCTTGCTTAGATTTCTCTGCCGCTTGCTTTTGTACTTCGGAATTGTAGTAAATTACTGGTCGATATTGATCACCGCGATCTTGGAATTGCCCCATTGCATCCGTTGGATCGGTTACTTGCCAGTAATATTGGAGCAGTTTGTCATAAGGCATCTTGTCTGGATCATAAGTAATTTCAACAGCTTCTGTATGACCGGTATTTCCCGCACATACTTCTTCATAAGTAGGGTTAGCTACATGTCCACCAGTATAACCACTCACGATCTTTTCTACGCCTGGTAAGCTGTCAAAAGGTTCAACCATACACCAAAAGCAACCACCAGCAAAAATTGCAGTATCTAAAGCCATTTGCCATCCCCCCTAACTAAATAATTGCTTGTATTGACCGTAGCCTTTTTCTTCTAACTCATCATAAGGAATAAAGTTCAACGCTGCTGAGTTAATGCAGTAACGTAAACCGCCTTCTTCAACCGGACCATCATCAAAAACATGCCCTAAATGAGAATCAGCTTCTGGACTTCTGACTTCCACTCTTCTCATGAAGAAAGATTTATCAACCTTATAGTCGAGCTTCTTAATTGGCTTAGTGAATGACGGCCAACCACACCCAGCATCATACTTATCTTCACTAGAAAATAATGGCTCTCCAGAAACCACATCTACATAGATGCCCTTTTCATAAAAGTCATCATACTTCCCAGTAAATGCCATCTCAGTTGCGCCTTTTTGCGTAACAGCATATTGCTTAGGAGTTAAATGAGCTAATTCTTTTTCTTCCATCAAAGCACCTTCTTTTTAACTATTCAATTACTTAGTTGATTATTATTTTATACTGCAGTGTAAGCTGATTCAACTTATATGCTTGTAATTAGGCGAAAAAATAATGTTGCATTTTTAAATAAATAATGGTACTATTCGATTAGTTAGTTTAACGTTTCTACTAGAAAGGTGGATATTCATGGCAGAAAAGATTTTTACAAAAGATAAATTAGCAGAATTTAACGGTCAAGATGGACACAAAGCATATGTAGCAGTCAACGGCGTCGTTTACGATGTCACTGACATTCCTGAATGGCACGGTGGCAAGCACCATGGAAACCTTGCAGGACAAGATCTTACCGAAGCACTCAAGCACTCTCCTCATGGTGATAAAGTTTTAGCTAACTTAGACGTTGTTGGTAAGTTAGCTGAATAAGCAACAACCTCATAATTTCATTCGTTAAATACATTCCCAAATTTCTAAAAACCTAAAAAAGCAATCAGACTTGAAAACTCATTTCTGATTGCTTTTAGTTTTGCTCTTCTTTCTTACGTGGACAAGAACTTTGGAGATTTATTGCCTAAATCTTCTGTTCAATATCATGGATCTTCACAACTAACACTGCACGAATCCAATCGAATTGTGCCTTCATTTGTTCGAAATATTCACCCTCAGTAATGAACTCGCCCTGACCATGAATGTGGTAGCCGCGACCCATGCCGGCCTTACCTTCATAATTGTAAGAACCAATCGCAATCGTCAACTCATGCTTAGGATCATTCTCGAAGTCATTTTCAATTGAATGCATCCCCGCAGCAGGAATCAGCAGGGTATCATCGCGCACCACGCTAATGTATTGCGTCCAGGTGTTAACCACGCTAGCCGGATTACCGTTCACGCTAACGATCGTCGCAGGTCCTTTATCAAATAAAACATCTAAAAATTCTTCATTCATAAACTTCGTCATTTTCTTCATCCTTTCACTTTGCATTCTTTATAATACAGTTAAACCCTGTCAAAAGTTGTCAGTATTTATCAAGGATTTTATTAATGAAAAAAGCAGATCGTCTTAACCAAGAATTAATTTATCTTTCCTATCGCAAAAGTTTTAACTTAAATGAACTAACCAGCAAGTTTAAAATTTCTGAAAGGACTGCCCTGCGCGACATTGCAGAGCTTGAGGAAATGGGCTTGCCTTTATACTCAGAAGTTGGTCGTAACGGTGGCTACAAGATTAGCCAAGAAAAACTCTGGGTACCCATCAAATTCAATTTTGAGGAGATCAACGCCATCTTTTTTGCACTAAAATCAATGGATCTGGTATCTACTACCCCATTAAAAAAATCATTCAGTAGTATTTACCAAAAACTGCTAAAATCATTGCCGATCAACTACCAGAAGCAAATCAAGCAGATGCAAAATATTGTGAAATATCGTCGTGAACCTTCCGTCGATGACACACAAAACTTAACTTTATTGTTGCAGGCTGCGACGCAGAATCTAGCTGTTACTTGCCAGAATACTCAAGCCGAGCAAAAGCAAACTTTGCAGATTGCCAATATCTTTTATCAAAATGGGCTTTGGTACACCGAGGCTTTTGATCTAAGGCGTGAAACTTACCGTATCTACAAATGCAATAAACTAAAACAGTTGAAACTGTCTCCTGACAAGCAAACTAAGAAGATTGCAGAACTCACTAAGATTAGAACTAATTACTTCAATAATTTCCGCACCATTAAATTTCGCTGTCGACTCACTGAACACGGAAAAAAGGCCGCCTTGCGCGACCTTTATCCTAGTATGAAAGTTGAAACGCACCATAACGCCAATTACCTGACTGGACAGTATAATCCGCAAGAATTAGATTACATGGTGCAATATTTACTTAAGTTAGGCAGTGATGTACGAATTATTGAACCGGAAAGTTTGAAGGATGCGTATTTGAAGCAGTTGAGGAAGATTGTGGATTCATATTGTTAGTGCTACTTTTCACAAAAAAATAAAAAGTCCATTGCCTTTCATGGAGCAATGGACTTAATTTATTTTCACTAACATTATTTAGCTGCAGCTGCGGCTTCTTCCTTAGCTTCCTTGGACAATCCAGCACGGTCACCTAACAAGGTAAAATCAATTTGCATTGCTAAAGATGGCTTTTTACGCAAGAAATCAATCTCAGCTGGCTTCACATTTTCAGTTGGATGGTCCTTAGAAACTAACTCTTGTGAGATTTCGCTATCCGTTAATTTCTTATCCTCTAATACACTTTCCGCTTCTTTGACTTCTTTTTCATATCTTTTTGTCATAAAAAACGCCTTCTTCAACTCTTATTGTAGTTGGTTTTATTGAAAGGTATAGCGAAACGTACTTTTTTATTGCTTATCGAAAATCTCGAGCTTTCTCGACAAGCTTTTTTCTTACGGGGACAAGCAGTTGAGCGATTACTTATCGAATTGCGTGTCGAATTGAACGAGAATCGACACGAATCAACGAGAATCAACGAGAATTGATTTTAATTTATAGATTAACCATTTTTACTTCGTATCAAAAGCAGAAGATTAATAAATTAATCAACTGCTCGCAATTCTCTTACTCCGACATGCACTTCAGCGATTATACATAAAAAAGCGGACGGTTAGTTAACAAAAATATCTCCCACTTTTTGACAGTCCCATCTTAGATGTTTTAGCGTTTTAAAATAAATCTGAATGAGTGCCTATGCCTGCTAAATATATTATGTCTTTATTCGTTCTAATATACAGGAGTAAATGATCTCCGTTATGACCGTCAAAATGTAAATCTAATCCTCTAATGTCTAGATTAGTCAAACTGCCAAATCTATTTTTAATCTCCTGGCGTTGACGCTTAGTCAATGTAATTGGATGTTCATAAAAGTAATCAGGAATTGGATCATCATTTAAAAAACATTCAATAATGTACTGCCAAGGAGAACGATGGTCATCTTCAAAAGGTACTTCACCATAGAAAATGTTGTGCCAGCGCGGATTCTTTTTAACCTTTTTTCTTTGCTTTTTAAATCGACTTGTAGGAATTATCTTACTCATCTAGTAATTTCTCCAGCTCATCATATGAAGATGCACTCTTTAAATGAGGATTCTTCATGTCATCAATAGCTTCATCGATTGATGACATAGTCTCAGCATTAGGAATTCCCCAATATTTAGGTAGTCCATCATTTGCAACTGATGATAATACCATTCTGATAAAACTGGAAATAGACAAACCGTGTGCGGCCAATTCTTTGCTGGCTTTTTCTTTAATATCAGTTGGAACTCTACTATCTACTCTTGAATCCATATTTACCACCTCATTTATATTGTATGACATTTGACACACAGTATCAAATAATCTTGTATGCAAGACAACAAAAAAGACATGGCGTTTAAACCATGTCTAACGAATCTATTTATGCTGACTAGAGGGTTCGAACCTCCGACCTCCTCATTACTAGTGAGGTGCTCTGCCAACTGAGCTAAGTCAGCAACTCTTGCGTTGTCTCACCGACAACAGTATTAATTAAACCATATAGATCTATCCCATGCAAGTGTTTTTTGAAAAAAGTTTCAAAAAAATTCTTACCTGTAAATTTAAGCCAAATAGACTAAAATGGAAGCCGTGATCCAAATATTAATAGAAAGAGGGATTTCATGTTTAGCCTAATTACCTTGGCTCCATTTCAAATTCAAGTTGATTGGCTACTCAGAATCATTATTGCTGCCGTCTGCGGTGGCGCCATTGGTTATGAGCGGGCCATTCAAAGAAAAAGTGCAGGGGTGAGAACCCACATCGTGGTTGCGATTGCTTCTGCTTTGTTCATGATTGTTTCTAAATATGGTTTTGCCGATATTCTTAATATGCATAATATCGCGCTAGACCCTTCCAGAATTGCCGCTCAGATCGTTACTGGGATTTCCTTTATTGGTGCCGGTACTATTCTGGTACGCCGGGAGCAAATCTCTGGTTTGACCACTGCAGCCGGCGTCTGGGCAACTGCTGCAATCGGGATGGCAGTTGGTGCCGGAATGTACGTCATCGGCATTCTCTCAACAGCCTTTCTCTTTATTGTGCAAATGCTTTTCCACGATGATACTTTAATTAATAAGATCATCCTCCATGTCCGCTTTAATATTCAAATTGAAGCAGTCAACAAGCATCATATTCTGGCGCAAATTACGCACGAACTTGAAGAAAATAAAGTCGAAAATGTCTCCGTCAAGATTCTTGATGTAAGTGATGAACGCATTGTCTTCAACGTTGATGGCATTATCGATAATAAACAAGACGAGAATGACATTATTATGGCGCTCAGGAAGTATCCTGACATCACCCGCATTAGTTATACTCGTGGCGGGAAATAAGCCTTAAAAGTTAATTTTCTTTCAAAATATGTCCTTTTGATGGGACATATTTTTATTTTTGCAGTAAAAAATTGCTAAAATTAAAGTTATAACATCACACTTATCTTAGAAAGGAAGATTTTTTGGCAAATTCACTTGAATACTTACGTTGGCGAGGTGACCTCTCTTTCAGCGAGAAGCCTTTTAATAGCGTCGACGCGGCTCTTTTAGCTTCACTTATCTACTTACCCGGCGATGAATCAGCCGTCGGCCACACCTTCGCTGAAGTGGCAGAACAATTGCGTAAACTCCCCTCTTTCCAACATCAAATGCACGACGAAACTGGAACCGAAGTTTTCTTATTGCCGCACAGTCCCCGTCTAGGCAATTTAGAGATCCTTGACTGGACTAATCGCTTAGAGACCGCACCACATCCCTTGCAATTTACTGCTGCTACTTTCCGTTTAACCGATAAAACAATTTTAATTTCCTACCGCGGCACAGACAGCACAATGATTGGTTGGCAGGAAGATATGGTTATGAACTATACCCCGGAAGTTTACGGACAAAATGTCGCCGCTAGCTACTTAAACCGGATCGCTAATGACTTCCCCAATGATCGCATCTACTTAGTCGGCCACTCTAAGGGCGGCAACTTTGCGCAATATGCCTTAAGTGCGGTACGACCAGAAATTCAAGATCGCGTGATTAAGGCTCTCAACTTTGATGGACCAGGCTTTTACCATAAAGTCTTTACTTCCCCTGGCTTTAAGCTCATCCTGCCTAAACTAAAGACCTACCTCCCAGAAGGCTCAATCATTGGTGCTATGTTGGACCATCCCGAACGCACCTTAATCATCAAATGCGACGCTTCCATGACTGATCAACATGATCCACGTCGTTGGCGCGTTGGCCGGGATAGTTTCGTGTTAGCTGATGGCCTTTCAACTGGTGCGCGCATTATTCGTCACTCTTTAATTCACTTCAACCATTCCATCCCTGACGCCAAGCGAGGCAAGATGTTCTCCGCCTTGTTTAATGCTTTTGAAAACTTAGACATCAGCGATGTTAATCAATTAACCGCTCATAAACTGCTAGGAACTTACCGTCTCAGTAAGGTTTTAATGTCCCTTGACCCTGAGTTACGGAAAATTTTTAACACCATGTTTACCGATATCTGGGAAACTTATCGCAAAAGTAACAACGTGCCCTTCACTAGTACGGAATATCAGTACCAGGATTACCCTAAGAGCTCAGACTCTAAAAAGGCCCCAATTTTCTTTGAATTTTATGATCCTGATCTGCCAGATATCAAGCTAGACAAGAAGTTACTAGAAAAGAAGAAATTTAACGGGCATCATTTTCACAAAAAGTAAATTAGAAGAAAAAGGTATTTGAGCTAGCTAACTCAAATACCTTTTTTGGATTCATTTTTTATTTATTTTTTTCATTAGTCTGTCCGGCGACGACCATTCATCATGCCTATAATGAAGGAAACAATCAATACTAAGATCACTGCTCCTAAAATTGATGGCACGACAGCCATGCCGGCTACTTGTGGTCCCCATGACCCAAGCAATGCTTGGCCAATTGAAGAACCAATCAATCCTGCTAAAATATTAGCAATCCAGCCCATTGATTGACCGCGGCCAGTGATTGCACCTGCGATCAAGCCAATAACGCCACCTACAATTAATACCCATAACCAATGTAACATCTTAGGTCACCTTCTCTTCCTTGTGTTCTTCGATGTTTTTGCGAACATCATCTATCCTATCTTTCACTTTTCCTTTGGTCTGTTGCGCCTTGCCTTGGGCTTCGCGCAATTTGTCGCCGGTAAGCTTACCTTCGACTTCTTTCATCTTGCCGACAACTTTGTCTTTGAGACCTGTATTTTCTCTAGCCATAGCCAATCCTCCTTTCTTGTTTTAGTTTATGTCTTAATCTTACATGAAGTGTGACACTGTGTCATTTGAAAAGAATTAAAAAAGCCCGACTTAACCTTTTGTTAAGAATTCAGGCTTTTTTCTTGCTTTTTTTATTTCAAGACATTTTTTCCAGATGAGCTTTAATCACGCTTCTCCTCTTGCCCGTTAACAGCACAATAGTAAAAGCACCATATACTAAAACGACAAGCAAGCTAGGCAAAAACTGATGAGGATCAATTGATAACCACCACCCTGACGCTGACATATCTGCAAGAGGATTAACTTTGATCCGAAAGACGAGCCAATCTTGGCAAGCATGAATTAAAACGATTAACCAAAATTGTCCCGTATAAAGATAAACCGCTGCTAAGAATAAGCAGAAACCTAGAGTGATAAAGATTTGAACTGCCGTTAATGCAGCTGTTTGTCCGCTAAAATAATTTACGCTATGACTAACGGCAAAAATTAAAGCACTAATTAAAACCGCTAATTCTATTCTTCCACGATGATGCCTAAACTTACTCAAAACTATTCGTAGATTGAGCCAGCGCAATGTTTCTTCTAAAATTCCTGCTTCAATTGCAGCCAAAATGAGATTTAAGCCTGGGAATTTATTTAATATTGAAAATGTGGCTGTCCAATTCCAAATAGCATCTTTAAATTGACTAGTCAAATTAATTAGAGCACTGAATACTGAACTCCCAATGATAAAAACTAACAAAATAAGCAGAAATAGCCATTGAGATTTAAACGCACCGCTAAAATATAAATTCATTTTAGCTGTTTGCCACCACTTATTCCCTAAATAAAGTGCAAATCCTAAAAACAGAAAAGCGTTGATAATGCTGGAATCATTAATGGCAAACAAGATTTCATTCTTAAAATGATAACTTGTAACTAGTAGATTTAAAACACAGATTGATAAAATAAACACTGCCAATAATTTAGGAATGAATTTTCTTAGTGGGACTAGGCTTACTTTTAAAAATGGTAAAAATAGGGTTAAAGCTAAGATACTGTAAATAGTTATACTTATCGGCTTAGGAAATGAAGTATTCTTTAGCACAAAGTGAAATAGAATTTTTAAAGCTAAAATTAGCGCTATTGGTATGAAGGCATTAACGTATTCCTTAATCGTGAGCCACCATGGTTGCTCATACTTGAAGCCATTAAAAATTAAGGCTGCGATTACTAAGAGCATGCCGAAAATAAGCAAAGCTATCGGCATCCCTAAGCCATTCTAAATACTAGCTACTACCAAAATTAAACCAGCTAAAACCAGTTGCAGTCGCTGCATAAAAATCCATTTATGCATAAGCTCATCCCCTAAAATATTTTATTTACAAAAAAACTAAGAATTACTTTTCGATAGCAATTCTTAGTTTTCTAGTCTATGCAAATTAATTTTTATTTCAAGACAGTTTTCGCTAATTCAAAATCACCTAAAGTAGCTGAACCGTTATCTGCGACAGCTGGACGTACAATCAACTTATCCAAATCTGGCGTAGCAACATAGTTGTTGTTAAAGTCATCAAAGAATTTCCGTACCTTAACCAAGTCGTCTTCAGTTAAAACTGAACCACCAACAACCATCACATCAGGACGAGCAGCCATATAAGCGTTGAAAAGAACTTGAGCAACATAGTAGGCAATGTATGTGAAGACCTTGTTGTCACGGGCAACCTTTTCACCTGGAATACCTAAACGTCCTTCAATTGAAGGACCAGCAGCCATCCCTTCGGCACACTTGTTACCGTGGAATGGACAGTGTCCTTCATAGTCATCACCAGGATATGTCTTAACTAACATATGACCCATTTCTGGGTGATTGTTTAATCCCACAAACTTACCTTCTTGTACAATGCCAGCACCAATTCCAGTACCGATTGTGATGTAGAAGTAAGACTTAGAATTATCACGGCCACGCGCAATATATTCGCCATAACAAGAAGCGTTAACGTCAGTCGTCATGACAACGGGAATGCCTAATTCCTTTTCAAAATAACCTTTCACGTTAGTTCCTGACCAACCTGGCTTTGGTGTATCCAAAATATAACCAAAGGTGCGTGAATTTTGGTTAATATCAATCGGACCAAAAGTCCCAATTCCTAAAGCATCAACTGGATGCTCCTTAAAAAACTCTGCCGTCTTGGCTAAAGTTTCCTTAGCAGTCGTGGTAGGGATCCGGTCTCTTGCAACTTCTTTGCCAGTTGCGACATCTTGCACGGCAACAATAAACTTGGTTCCACCAGCTTCAATACTGCCTACATACTTTTTATCTGCCATGTTCATCATCCTTTTCTTTTTATGTTCTAACTGCGTTTTATATGCTGCATTAATTATATGCAAAAAAGCCTTTACACGTAAAGGCTTTCATGGGTATGTAATTAAATTTTTGTACTTATGCTTATTTATCCGGCGCATCATGCGCATAATCCAGATTCGAGAACCGGTTATAAGGCTTGGAAAACATTAATTTGACTGTTCCTCGACTACCTGAACGGTTCTTTTCAATGATGACTTCAACTTCACCATTATCGTCTTCTGCTTCTACTTCGCCGTCATCATCGCCAGACTCGCCGTCTTCTTCATCACGGTAATAATCATCCCGGTAAAGAAAAGAAACAATGTCGGCATCCTGTTCAATTGACCCAGATTCACGAATATCGGACAATACAGGGCGTTTATCTTGCCGCTGCTCAACTGACCGTGACAACTGCGAAAGGGCAATGACGGGCACGTGAAGCTCCTTAGCGAGCTTCTTTAATTGCCGAGAGATAGCAGAAACTTCTTGCTGCCGTGATTCACTCCGTGGTCCTTCAATTAACTGCAAGTAGTCAATCACAATCAGACCGAGTTTCCCCTTTTCTTTGGCTAGTCGTCTCGATTTAGCCCGAATCTCACTCATTTTAATTCCGGGTGTGTCGTCAATGTAAATACTGGTATTGGCTAAAGACCCTGAGGCCACGATCAACTTGCGCCATTCATTTTCATCAAGTTGACCTGTTCTAAGGTGCTGAGAATCAATTAAACCTTCTGAGGCCAGCATTCTTTGCACTAACTGTTCCCCACTCATTTCAAGCGAGAACATCGCAACCGTATTATCGGTATGCAAGCCCACGTATTGCGCCACGTTTAAGGCAAAGGAAGTCTTACCAACACCAGGACGAGCTGCCACGATAATTAATTCATCATCATGAAATCCAGTCGTCATTTTATCTAGTTCCGAAAAGCCTGTTGGCAAACCAGTAACCATGTTACCGTCTTGCGGAATATTGTTAATATCTTCAACGGCTGAGTTAACAATTTCTTTAATTGCCCTAAAACCACCAGTATTGTTTTCTGAAGAAACGTTCATGATCTCGCTTTCGGCATCATCTAAGATGTCGGTCACGTCATCTGAACCTTCCATCGCATTATTAATAATGTTTTGACTGGCAGCAATCAATCTTCTAAGCATGGCCTTCCGGTGCACGATCTGTGCATAGTAAGTTACGTGCTCAGCGGTTGGCGTTGAAATTGCTAACTGTGATACATAGGCAATCCCGCCGATATCTTCCAGCTGATTCTTCTTAGTTAATTCATCCTGCAGCGTTAACGGATCAATTACATCCCCACGATCGGATAAATCTAACATCGCCTGGAAAATATAGCGGTTAGCTCGTTCATAAAAATCTTCCGGCTGAACAACAGCATCAGCTTCAGCCACTGCTTCAGGATCAATAAAGATTGCCCCTAAGACAGCTTTTTCCGCATCTGAATCATGCGGTATTTGTTGAGAAACAATGTTATCCATCAATCACAACCACTTTTACTTAGTGTCTTAATCTTGTTCGGTGATATGAACGCGAATTGTAGCGTCTACGCCCTTAAACAACTTAACAGGTACATTTGTGTAGCCCAAGGCTTTAATTGGCTCAGGAAGGCTTAATTTGCGTTTGTCGATCTTAATACCGTATTGCTTCTCCAAACCTTCAACAATCTTCTTGCTAGAGATTGAACCAAATAGCCGTGCATCAGTACCAGCCTTTGACTTGAAGTTAACAACAGTTTCGTCTTTATCAAGCACTGCCTTAATCTTTTCAGCTTCGGCCTTTTCTGCTTCATAAGCAGCCTTTTCGTTAGCTTCAACCCGCTTCAAGGTATTCATATTACCCTTAGTTGCAGCCTTAGCTAAACCACGCTTAATCAAGTAGTTTTGAGCGTAACCATCTGGGACATTCTTAACTTGTCCACGCTTACCACGGCCTCTAACGTCTTGTGTAAAAATAACTTTCATTGTCATATTCCTTTCTGTTATTCATTTTCTTGTTCATATTCATCAATTGCCTTTAGCAATTGCGCACGTGCTTCTTCAATTGTAACGCCTTTAATTTGCGTTGCAGCATTGGAAAGGTGACCACCACCGCCCAATTTTTCCATGATTAATTGCACGTTGATCTTACCCATTGAACGAGCGGAGATCCCAATAGTATCCGCGCTGCGCCGAGTAATGGCAAAGCTGGCACCCACATTTTCCAAATCTAGGGCTGTATCAGCTGCCTGTGCTGTCACAATTGGATCAATGATTTTATCATCCGGTCCGCAAAGCACTGCCATGTGTGGCCGCACCATCTTCAAAGTGGCTACTAAGTGCGTCCGCTCTAAGAAGCTATCAATGTCTTCTTTGAGTAAGGAGCTGACCACTGCTGAAGAAGCGCCAATTGACCGCAAATAACTGGCCGCATCAAAGGTTCTAGTGCCAGTCCGCAGCGAGAATTCTTTGGAGTCAACCACAATCCCGGCCAGCATTGCCGTTGCTTCTAAGTCAGTTAAGACTCGCTTCCCACCAGCTGGCTGTTGGTATTCGATCATCTCCGTTACCAATTCACACGCTGAAGAAGCATAAGGTTCAACATACGTTAACATTGGGTTTTCTGGGAATTCTTCACCACGCCGGTGGTGATCAATCACAATAATCCGATTCTTCAAGCGATCATAGAGCTTTTGAGAGTAAGTAATCGAATATTTAGAGTGGTCAACCATTACCAGTAATGATTTATCAGTTGCCGTATTCAGGGCATCAGCTGGATTGATGAAGATATCTTCATCCTTCTTTTCTTTAGCCATCCGTGCCACTAAACGCCCGACATCATAATTAGTCTTGCTGGTATCAAGTACAAAGTGAGCTGTTACGCCATGCAAACGGGCAATTTTGACAACCCCAATACCACTACCAACTGAATCCATATCAGGTCGTTGGTGACCAACGACAAAGACGCGATCGGCATCTTTGAATAATTCAGTAATTGCTTGGGCAACCATCCGGGCCCGGACACGAGTCCGCTTTTCCATTGGATTAGACTTACCACCATAGAAGCGGGCATCTTTACCAGGTTGACGCAAAACAACTTGGTCTCCACCACGTCCTAAGGCTAAATCGAGGTTAGATTGCGCTTGGTTAGCAATTTCAGTTAATGAATCACTACCAAAGGCGATCCCAATCGAAAGTGTCAATGGAGTATTGTTACGGCTTGTTTCTTGCCGTACTCGATCAAGCACTGAGAACTTGTCTTGTTCCATTTGCTTCAAATCTTGCATATGCGCTAAGAGCAAAAAGTGATCTTCATCGATTCGCTTCAGATATGAATTAAACTTCTTAGCATAATCACTGAGTTTATTTTGCACATAAGAACTCATGCTGGTTAATTCCTGATCATGCATAGCTTCGCTTAATTCATCATAGTTATCAATAAAGATTAATCCAATTGCTAAACGATCAGCTTCATACTTGCGCTCAATCTTAGCATAGCGAGTGATATCTAACAAATAGATAACTCCCAGATCATCCTGGACCACCATTTCAAATTCGTGTCCATCCCAATGAACCATATGATTTTCTGCGGTTTTAGCAGCAATTGCTTCATTGAGTAATTTATTTAAATCAGGATCAACGGATTCAATTGTATGGCCAATCAGATCATCGTCTTTTAAGTAAAGTTGCAAGTAGGGGTTAACCCACTGAATCTGATGCTCATTATCATACAGCAAAATCCCCAGTGGCATCTTAATTAAAGCTTCTTGCTCACTGCGCTTAATGCGGTAAGACAAGTTAATCGCAAAATTATTTGCATTACCAGCCAAAATATAAGTGCCATAAATAGCAATCGCAACCGTTAAGATAAAAATCAATAATAATGCCAGCCCAAATAAAGGTTTCATTATCATTCCAAGTACCGCGCCTAATAGCGATAAACACAGAATAACAACTACAGAAGCTGTGAGTCGCGCGTCTCGAATAAAGGCGGGTAATTCAAGTTTACGTAAAAAATCTTTCATGAAAGATCCTTCCTAAAAATAGGTATCGTTCTTCAAATTAATTATACCGTATCCGGCAAGCGAGGGGATAGAATGTAAAAAAAGAGATCGGAAAAGTTAACTTCTTCGATCTCTTTTTAAACGTATTAATATTTGACTGAATTAGTCTTCAGCAACAAATGGCAACAAGCCCATAATACGAGCTCTCTTAATTGCGTTTGCTACTTTACGTTGATTCTTTGCGCTAGTGCCAGTGACACGACGTGGTAAAATCTTACCTCTTTCTGAGATAAAACGTTTCAACAGGTCAACGTCCTTGTAGTCAACGTAGTCGATGTGGTTAGCTGCAATGTAGTCAACCTTGCGACGACGACGGCCGCCTCTTCTTTGTTGAGCCATATCCCTAGGTCCTTTCTTTCAATTTTATTTTTAGAATGGAAGATCATCATCTGAAATATCAATGGTATCCCCTGAGCCAGCAAATGGATCTTGTGGCTTATCTTGAGGGGCATTATTGGTATTTGCAGCAGGTGCTCCGCCATTATTAGGTTGGAAATTGTTAGTGTTTTGTGCGCCAGCATTTCCATTATTATTTGGTGTAAAACCACCATTTTGACCGCGGGCTTCACGATCCTTACGTGATTCGAGCAATGCGAAATTATCTACGACAACTTCAGTGACATAAACTCTTTGCCCGTCTTTATTATCGTAACTTCTGGTTTGAATTCGGCCATCAATCCCAACTAATGAACCTTTAGAAGTAAAATTGCAGAAGTTTTCTGCAGATTTTCTCCAGATTACACAGCTGATAAAATCTGCGCCTCTCTCACCTTGGCTATTTGTAAATTGACGGTCAACAGCAAGAGTAAACGTAGCAACCGAGATTCCGCTCCCAGTAGTACGCAATTCAGGATCACGTGTTAATCGGCCAACAAGTACAACTCTATTAATCATACTTAGGTCCTCCCTTTCCTAAATCACGGTCTTTTTTCGATAATAAATTATTTGTCTAACTTAACAGTCATTGAACGTAAAACGGCGTTGTCAATCTTTGACAAACGACTGAATTCGTTAACTGCGTCTGCGTTTTCTGCAGTGAAAGTCATAATGTGGTAAGTACCTTCACGATACTTGTCGATTTCGTATGCAAAATGACGCTTGCCCCAGTCTTTGGATTCAACCATAGTACCACCGTTGTCTGCGATAACCTTATCGTAGTTTTCAACGAGAGCCTTCTTTGATTCTTCATCAATATCAGGCTTGATAATGTAAGTTACTTCGTACTTAGTAGTTGCCATGAACTATTGCACCTCCTTCTGGACTAAATGGTTCTTGCTAAAATCAAGAACAAGGAGTAATGGAAATTATTACTCGCAATGCCTAATTCTAGCACAGAACCAAAAAAATTACCAAACAAAATTCACGTGATCCTCGAGGAATTTTGCTCCTCTAATATTAGATACACAGAAATGCTTGATAATTTTTTTCTAAAAATTAATGTTTAAACTTTCTTAACTTTTTATTCTTCTTCGTCGGTAGCTTCCGCATCATCGTCCGTAACTTCTTGATCTTCTTCAGTTGGGACAATAGCTAAACTAGCAACTTGGTTATTATCAGTTACTTTGATTAACCGAACACCTAACGTATTTCTCCCAGTTTGAGAAACATCATCCACCTTAAAGCGGATCATGATTCCGTCGGTAGTAATAACCATAATATCTTTAGTACCATCAACAACGGTTACGCCAGCAAGTGGACCGTTCTTTTCACTAATATTTGCGGTCTTAATTCCTTTACCGCCACGGCCCTTAATTGGGTATTCACTAGCAGCAGTCCGCTTACCATAACCTTTTTCGGAAATGATTAAGACTTCATCATTTGGCTTAATTACTTCTGAGCCAACTACATAATCGTGATCACGCAAGTTAATTCCGCGAACACCGGCAGCTGTTCTTCCCATTGGACGAACATCACTTTCATTGAAGGTTACTGCATAACCTAAGTGCGTCCCGATTAAAATATTTTGTTGACCGTCAGTAGTTAAGACATTGCTTAATTCATCCCCATCACGCAGGGTTAAGGCAATCAACCCACTATTTCTAATATTAGAAAATTCACTGACATGCGTCCGCTTAACGGTTCCCATCTTGGTGATGAAGAACAAGTAGTTGTCATCAGCACCCTGAGGAATATTAATCACGGTTTGAATCTTTTCGCCCTTGTCTAACTGAAGCAAGTTCACAATTGGTAAGCCTTTAGCCATCCGGCCATATTCTGGAATTTCATAGGCTTTCTTTGAGTAAACCTTGCCCTTGTTAGTAAAGAACAAAAGTAAATCATGCGTACTTGAGTAGATTAAGTGTTCAATAAAGTCATCATCTTGAACACCCATCCCCTTGATTCCTTTACCGCCACGGTTTTGAGTCTTGAATTCGGTGATTGGCATCCGCTTGATGTAACCACGGTGAGTTAAAGTCAAAAGGACATTTTGCTTTTCAATCAAATCTTCATCTTCAATTGAAACTACTTCACTAGCACCGATTTCAGTCCGGCGATCATCACCGAAGCGTTTTTGGATATCAAGTAATTCATCATAGATAATTTGATCAATCCGCTCATGGTGAGCCAAAATGTCTTTGTAATCAGCGATCTTAGCTTGCAGATCCTTATATTCTGCCTTAACCTTGTCACGCTCTAAACCAGTCAACCGTACCAGCCGCATGTCCAAGATAGCTTGTGATTGCTTATCATCTAAACCGAAGCGACTGATCAAAGCTGCCTTAGCAATATCACTAGATTCACTTTGACGAATAATCTTAACAATTTCATCAATGTGATCAAGGGCAATTAATAACCCCTCAAGAATATGAGCTCTTGCTTCGGCCTTAGCTAATTCAAACTTAGTCCGGCGAGTAACCACATCTTCTTGGTGATTCAAGTAGTATTGAAGCATTTGCTTCAAGGTTAAGAAGTGTGGGGCACCATCAACAATGGCAACCATATTCATTCCGAAGTTAGCCTGCATTTGTGTTTCTTTGAATAAATTATTCAAAACTACACTAGCACTGGCATCCCGGCGAATATCGATAGTAATTCTCATCCCAGTCTGGTCGGATTCATCCCGCACACCGGTAATCCCATCGATAATTTTTTCACGAGCTAAATCCGCAATCTTCTTAACCAATTCAGCCTTGTTAACCATGTATGGAATTTCACTGACGATAATTCGTTCACGGCCACTCTTTTCAGTTTCGATATTAGTTTTGGCACGAACAACAATATTGCCCTTACCAGATTCATAAGCCCGGTAAATTCCGCCACGGCCCATGATAATTCCGCCAGTCGGGAAGTCTGGTCCAGGAATAACTTTCATCAAGTCCTTGGTTGTGGCATCAGGGTTCTTCATCAACATATGTAAACCACCAATTACTTCACGTAAGTTATGTGGTGGAATGTTGGTAGTCATCCCAACGGCAATCCCATTTGCTCCGTTAACTAACAAGTTAGGGATTCTGGCTGGTAAAACTACTGGTTCATTTTCAGTATCATCATAGTTACGTTGCCAATCAACCGTATTTTTGTTGATATCCCGAAGCATTTCAACGGCAATCTTGCTCATTCTAGCTTCGGTATAACGCATTGCGGCTGGTTCATCCCCGTCGACAGAACCGAAGTTACCGTGCCCATCAACTAGCATGTAGCGATATGAGAATTCTTGTGCCATGTGAGCCATTGCGAGATAAATTGAGGAGTCACCGTGTGGGTGAAACTTACCCATAACTTCCCCAACAATTCTGGCACTCTTTTTATAAGGCTTATCAGGGGTAACACCTAATTCACTCATTCCGTAAAGGATACGACGCTGAACGGGCTTTAACCCATCACGTACATCTGGCAAAGCACGTGCAACGATAACTGACATCGCATAGTCTAGGAATGAACTACGCATGGTGCTAGTTAAGTCAACGTTGCGGATTCTATGATCCTGCATTTGATTATCGTTATCCATTTAAAACCTCCTAAGCATCCAAGTTCTCAACATATTTAGCGTTCTTTTGAATGAAGTCTCGCCGTGGAGCAACCTCGTTACCCATGAGTAATTCAAACACAGCATCGGCATCTTTAGCATATTCTGGGCTAACCCGATCAAGGCGCCGGTTTTCTGGGTTCATGGTTGTTTCCCAAAGCTGTTCTGGGTCCATTTCACCTAACCCCTTGTAACGTTGAACAACTGGCTTAGGACTTGGTTGCAAGCTACCTAAGTAATCATGCAACTCTTCGTCAGTGTCAAGATACTTCACTACTTTACCTTGACGAACTTGGTAAAGAGGTGGACGAGCGATGTAAACATATCCTTTTTCAATCATTGGACGCATGTAGTTGTAGAAGAGCGTCAAAAGCAAAGTTCTAATGTGGGCCCCATCGACATCGGCATCAGTCATGATGATTAACTTGTGATAACGGGCTTTTGAAACGTCAAAATCAGCCCCAAAGCCAGTGCCTAAAGCTGTAAACAAAGAACGAATTTCTTGGTTAGCTAAAATTCGATCCATTGAGGCTTTTTCCACGTTCAAAATCTTCCCACGAATTGGCAAAATAGCTTGCGTTAACCGTGAACGTCCTTGCTTAGCAGAACCACCGGCAGAGTTACCTTCGACGATGAATAACTCTGAGATACTTGGGTCGTTACTGGTGTTATCAGCTAGTTTACCTGGCAAGTTAGCAATTTCTAGCCCTGACTTCTTTCGCGTAACTTCACGCGCACGCTTAGCAGCTGTCCGTGCACGTTCAGCTAATTGTGCCTTTTCCACGATCTTCCGGCCTACAGCAGGATTTTCCATCAAGAAGCGACTAAAGGTTTCTGAAAAGGCCTTATCAACTGCAGTTCTAGCGTCAGAGTTACCTAACTTAGTCTTAGTCTGGCCTTCAAATTGCGGATCTGGGTGCTTAACAGAAACTACTGCTGTCATCCCTTCACGAATATCTTCACCAGAAAGGTTATCGTCCTTATCCTTTAAGATTTTAGCTTTATGAGCATAATCGTTTACTACCCGTGTTAAAGCCGTCTTAAAGCCAGCTTCGTGCATCCCGCCTTCATAGGTGTGAATGTTGTTGGCAAAGGTCATTAAAGTCGTTTTATAGCCGTTGGTATATTGCAAAGCAACTTCAACGTTGATGCCCTGATAGTCACTTTCAACATAAATTGGTTCATCAAATAAGACTTCCGTATCCTTGTTCAAAAAGGCAACGTATTCTTTAATTCCGCCTTCAAATTTATAGACATCAGTTTCGGCAGTTTCTTTCCGCTTATCAGTAAAGGTTAACTTCAAGCCCTTATTCAAAAAGGCCAATTCCCGAATTCTGTTCTTTAAGATCTTGTCATCAAAGGTGGTTGTTTCAGTAAAAATATCAGGATCTGGATAGAAGTGGACAATCGTTCCGTGTTGATCTAATGGCACAGTTCCCACTTGCTTCATTTCTTCCTTAACCCGGCCGTGATCAAAGGCAATGGCATACTTTTTACCATCCCGCATAACGGTAACATCTAGCTTAGTGGAAAGAGCGTTAACAACTGAGGCACCTACACCGTGCAAACCACCAGAAACTTTGTATCCGCCACCGCCGAATTTTCCTCCGGCGTGAAGAACAGTAAAGACAGTTTCTAGAGCTGGCCGACCAGTCTTCTCTTGAATATCGACTGGAATCCCACGTCCATCATCTTGTACGGTAACGCTGCCGTCTTCATTAACAGTAACTTCGATCTTGCTAGCAAAACCAGCTAATCGTTCATCGATACTATTATCAATAATTTCCCATACTAAATGGTGTAAACCTTGTGAACTAGTAGTCCCAATATACATACCAGGGCGCTTACGAACAGCTTCAAGTCCACCTAAAACTTGAATTTGACTAGCATTATATTTATCAGCTTCTTTTTCATAGTGCTTAACTTGTTCAAGTTTTTCTTTTTTATCAGCCATTTAACTCTCCTTTTCTAAACTAATCTTGCCGGAGTCAATATGATAAATCTTCGGCTGTTTGATAATTTCCCAGGAAATACCTTCTAAATCTGTAGTGGTAATAAAAGTTTGTGTTTTACCGTGAATATAGTTTAATAAAGCGCTTTGACGATCATGGTCAAGTTCACTCATTACGTCATCTAAGAGTAGGACCGGATATTCGCCACTTAAATGATGCACTAAACTAATTTCAGCTAATTTAATGCTTAAAGCAATTGAACGTTGTTGGCCTTGCGAGGCATACAAGTGGGCGTTTTTGCCATCAAGTTTAAATTCAAGATCATCTCGATGCGGACCAGACAAGGTGGTTCCTTTTCTAATCTCAGTTTGCTTATTTTTTTGATAGTTAGCTAGTACCTTTTGATAAATACTCTCAGTACTATCGTCAGCATTAATACCTGCTACCGAAGGGTGGTAAGTCAATGTCAACTTTTCACCTGCTAAACTAATCTCTTGATAGGCTAAACTAGCGGAATGACTTAAATATTTTAAAAATTTAAAGCGGCGCGAAATAACTTCGGCCGCAATTCCTGCTAATTGATCTGACAACACATCCAAAAAGATCTGGTCTTTTGCTTCACCCTTAGCCAGCTGCTTAAGATAATTATTTTTTTGAATTAAAACTTGCCGATATTTACTGGCAAAATACAAGTACTCTGCGTTTATCTGCCCAAATTCTTGGTCCATGAAGCGTCGTCGTAAACTAGGAGCACCCTTAATTAAATCCAAATCTTCCGGCGAAAATAAAATCGCATTTAATTGCCCAACATACTTGGACAATTTAGCTTGTTCAACTCGATTGATCCAAACTTTTTTACCCTTTTTGGTAATTAAGGCCCTCAAATCCAAGACCACTTGACTCTTATGAACTTGCCCGCGAACGTTAGCAAACTCATCACCAAAGTGAATCAATTCTTTGTCACTACTTGTCCGGTGGGACCTTGTTAAAGCTAAAAAATAAACTGCCTCTAAGAGATTAGTCTTACCTTGGGCATTCTTACCAATGAAAATATTAACGTTAGGATCAAAATGCGTGTCGATTTGCTTCAAATTGCGGTAATTTTGCACACTAAAATGATCTAGGTACATTAGGCTTGCCGAAATTGATATTCCGCATCACCGACTTGAACCGTGTCGCCAGGATGCAATTTCTTGCCACGACGATTTTCACTTTCACCATTCAAAATTACTGGATTTTCACGCAAATACCATTTTGCCTCGCCACCAGAAGAAATAATACTTTCTTCTTTTAAAAATTGGCTTAAGGTAATATATTCACCCTTGATTGTAAATTCCTTGATAGCACTCACCTTCAATACACTTTATTTCCCTATCTAATTATATTCGTTTATGAAGTAAAAAACAAACTAAAACGCCGTTTTTGGGCGTTTTGAGCGTTTTGTAGTTAACCAAACCTGATCATAGTGTTTGAGGTTAAAAATAATTTAACGTCAATTTTGAGGACTTAACGTAAAAAGACAGTAAAAAAGGTCCACCATTTGGTGAACCTTGTCTACTTATCAAAATTAAAATGTTCTAACTGGCGTAATTAGTTGCACAAATTGAATGTCATCTTTATTTGGTGTAACTGTGAATGGCCGTAATGGTTGGGTGAATTTCATAATTACTGCATCAGTAACTGAAGCTCTGAGGGCATCACGTAAATAATCTGGGTTAAATGAAATCTTAAGATTATTACCTTCCAGATTCTTGAAGCTAACTTCTTCTTCTACATTACCGATTTCAGCAGAAGTACCACTTAACTTAACTTTTTGGTTTTCCACATCAAGATCTAAGTCAACTACGTTGTTTCTTCCCTCATGAGTCAACAAACTTGCCCGGTCAAGTGCGCTTGAAAGTTCTGCTAAGTCAAATTCAACACTAGTCGTGCTTTCAGTTGGCAATAAGCGGTCAGTGTCAGGATAGTTACCATCAAGTAAGCGGGAGTAGAAGGAAATGTTATTACTCTTGAACAAAACTTGATTGTCCCCTGGGCATACTGTAATTTCAGGATCACTTTCACCGATAATGCGTGATAATTCTTGCAAACTCTTACCTGGAATAATCAAATCAGTTGCTGTTTGGGGACCATTTTCAAGAACGATTTCACGTTCAGACAAACGGTGAGAATCAGTGGCAACGGCTTTAATTGTGTTAGGACTAAAAGTAAAGTGTACCCCACTTAAAACTAAGCGACTTTCTTGAGTAGCAACAGCAAATTGGGTTTCGTTGATAATCTCGCGTAAGATTTTGCCGGCGATGTTGAAAGTTGCTTCATCTGGAATTTCTGGCAATCTTGGGAAATTATTAGCGTCTAAACCATTAATAGTGAATTCACTGTTCTCTGAAGAAATCTTAGTTTGAAAACTTTCCATTACTTCAAAAGAGAAGTCTTTACCTGGAAGTTTCTTAATAATTTCACTGAAGAAACGGGCTGGTAAGACAATTGATCCAGTTGATTCAACAGTTAAGTCTTCACTAACAGGAATTTTAATCTCAATTGAAATATCAGTGTCACTACCAGTTAAGGTCAATTCTTCATTTGAGAGAACTAACTTAATCCCACTTAAAATTGGAATAGTAGCTCTTGAAGAAATGGCACGCATGACATTATTCAAATTTTCAATGAACAAATTACGGTTAATTGTAAATTTCATTTCTGCCTCCTAATTACGAGTACGTTTATTTTATTTAATTATATATTTTATTACTTAGTAGTAGTAGGCCCTGTGTATTCTGTTGAAAACTTCCACAAATCCCAAGTTAAAGGAATAGTGCAAGTTAATAACATGTGCAAAACTTAGGACTTTTGTCCACACGCTAAATTAGCGATCAAGCATTTGCGTCAATTCAAATACTGCCGATTTAATATCAGAATCAATCTTAATTTGATTCTTAATCTTATCGCAAGCATGCATGACCGTAGTGTGATCTTTTCCGCCGAATTCTTGGCCAATCTTAGGTAGACTAGCGTCAGTTAATTCGCGAGAAAGATACATTGCAATTTGTCTTGGAATCACAATTTGGCGTACCCGCTTTTTACCTTTTAATTCTTCTGTTGAGGTTTGGAAATAGTTAGCCACAACTTCTTGAATCTTAGAAATTTGCAATCCGCGATTCTTTTGAACGAGTTTTAAATCGGCTAAAGCATCATGGGCTAAGTTAACATTAATATCTTCTTTTTCAATTGTTGCGTGAGCTTGGACTTTTACTAGAGCGCCTTCTAGTTCACGAATATTAGTGTCAACTTGTGAAGCAATGTAATTTAAAGTGGCGTCGTCCACTGTCAATCCTTCTGCTTCAGCTTTGCGCCGCAAAATGGCGATCCGAGTTTCCAAATCAGGAGGAGTAATTTCAACTTGGAGTCCCCAAGTAAATCTTGAAACTAAACGCTCTGAGAGATCTGGAATTTCAGTTGGCAGGCGATCACTAGTCATTACAATTTGCTTTTGGTCATTGTAAAGAGTCTCAAAAGTATGAAAGAACTCTTCTTGAATGCCTTCTTTTTTAGCGAAGAATTGAATATCATCCACTAACAGTAAATCGCAAGTCCGATATTTTTCCCGAAATTGGTCTTGCGTTTTATTTTTGATGGAATTGATAAAGTCGTTGACGAAGGTCTCACTTTGAATGTAAACCACTTTTGCATTTGGTCGCTCAGCTAGCATTTGATGACCAATCGCTTGCATTAAGTGGGTTTTACCTAAACCAACTCCACCAAAAATAAACAAAGGATTATAAAAACTACCTGGACTGTCGGCAACTGCCAGTGCAGCACCAGCAGCGAGCTTGTTACCTTCCCCTTGAACAAAATTATCGAAGGTGTACTTGTCGTTTAAACTCAAATCTTTGGTGAATTCATCATTTTGGTGATGAGTAACAGTTTGTTTTGCTGGTTGACGCGGTTCCGGAGTTACTATCCGCTCAGGCCCAGCTTCACCTTCAATTTGAAAGACAGGTAAAATTTCCATTCCATTATAGCCGTAAGCAGATTGGATTAATTGAGATGCAAGATTTTTTTCCCAATACCCTTTTGCAACGGGATTTTGAACAGAAATTTTTAACTCATGAGTATTTTTGTTATAGGAGAGAGGTTTTGTATTTTTGAACCAAGCATTGTAGGCAACTTCATTAAAACGAATGCGCATTTCGTCATTGAAGTGTTGCCAAAAATCGTCAATATTGAACAAAAAACATTCCTCCTAAATAAAAAATTTTTTATTATTGAAGTTGAAAGTTTTCCACAACCGAAAATACTAAAAGTAGAATTAACAGACTGTGCATAATTATTATACAGTAATCCACAAGCAAAGAAATGAAAAAATGACTATTTTCTTTATCCACAAGGCTGTTGTGCATAAATGTTTTTGCTTGTCACTTAGAAACATCTGAAATACAGAAGTTATGCACAAGCATGTTTATTTTGTTTTCCACACCTTGTTGAATGTGAAAAAAACTGAGAAAAAGTCTGTGGATTTTAAATTGTGGACAAAAAATGGGTGCTTTTATCCACATTGCTTTTAAACAAAAAAAGAGCCGAAAAAGGAGTTTTAGGGCTTGACTTTTTTCAATTAATACTTGGTTTTTTTGCGTAATCATGCTATTCTAGATAAGAAATTGTGCAGTTGGCACATAAAAATGGAGGTGCAGTTTATGTCAACTAAAAGAACTTACCAACCTAAGAAGCGTCACCGTTCACGTGTTCACGGCTTTATGAAGCGTATGAGCACATCAAATGGCCGTAAGGTTTTAGCAAGACGCCGTGCAAAGGGTAGAAAAGTCTTATCTGCTTAAACCACTGAATCCCAGTGGTTTTTTTAGTCTACTAGAGTGGAATGAAACGTTTTGAGAAAATCATATCGTGTAAAGTCTGAAAGAGATTTTCAGCATGTATTTAAAGAAGGCGAATCAATCGCTAATCGAGCTTTTGTTATCTATAAGATAGAAAAAACAGAAAACAAACACTTCCGGGTGGGAATTTCTGTTGGTAAGAAGGTCGGTCATACTGCCGTTGTTCGCAATCGACTCAAGCGTTACATTCGGGCAGTACTTACCGAAAAGAAGGTGGAAATTGATCCGCAAGCTGATTTTTTGGTAATTACTCGGCCTTATGCTCGCAACTTTGACATGACTGAGGTACGCAAAAATTTAGTTCATGCTCTGACCTTGGCTCACGTCATGAAAGAAATGCCAGATGAAATTGAGGAAAGTGAAAAGTGAAAGACATTTTAACAAAGAAAAATGTTAAACGTCTTCTTGCGATTCTTGCGGTTTTGACGATCGCGGTAGTTTTGACCGGATGTGCTACTAATACTTCCAGTCAACAAATGGCGCCAATTTCTCATACAAGTGGAAATTGGTGGGATCGTTGGATTGTTTATTACGTTTCTGCATTTTTGCTTTGGCTTGCTAAGCTTCTTGGAAATAATTATGGCTGGACAATTATTGTCTTTACTATTTTAGTCAGAATTATTTTGTTGCCTCTAAATGCAATGTCAATTAGAAGTACTTCTAAGATGCAACAAATTCAGCCACAAGTTAGTGCATTACAGAAGAAATATCCTGGACGCGATGCAGAGTCAAGACAGTTATTGTCACAAGAAACCAATAAGCTATATAAAGAAGCTGGGGTTAATCCGTATACTGGTTGTTTACCACTAGTAATTCAGTTACCAGTTATGTATGCTTTGTATCAAGCTATTTGGCGGACGCCACAACTCCAAAATGGGCGCTTTTTATGGATGGATTTAAGTAAACCCGATCCATATTACATCATGCCGATTTTGGCGATGATCTTTACCTTTATTTCAACCTATATTAGTCAAATGTCGACTCCTAAGTCATCACAAAATATGATGACGAAGGTGATGACCTACGGAATGGCAATTATGGTTGGTGTAATGGCAATTTGGTTCCAATCTGCGATTACACTTTACTGGGTAGTTTCTAACCTCTTCCAGGCAGTGCAAACGTTTATTTTACAAAATCCAATTAAGTATAAGCGTGAACAAGAAGCCAAGGCTGAGGCTGAGCGTGAGCGTAAACGTCGTATAAGAAGAACCTACAAGCGTTTAAGACGCAAATAATAATTGAATATTAAATCTAAAATCATTTTTAGATAAAGTAGTCAAAGTGCTTTATCCATCATGAGGTTTGTTCGTGATGGCATAATGCGCTTTTTTTATTGGAAAAAGGAGATAGATGATGGCTCAAACTTTGACTGAATTTGATACGATTGCCGCGATCTCAACCCCAATTGGTGAAGGTGGGATTTCAATTGTGCGCATGTCAGGCGAAGAAGCAATTAAAATTGCTAATCATGTTTTTAAAGGAGCAGATTTAACCAAGGTAGCAACGCATACCATTCATTATGGCCATATTATTGATCCAGAAACTGATAAGACCATTGATGAAGTAATGGTGACGGTCCTCAGAGCGCCTAAGACTTTTACGCGTGAAGATATGGTTGAAATTAACTGTCACGGCGGGATTGTAGTCACTAACCATATTTTGCAATTATTGCTGGCTAACGGAGCACGGATGGCTGATCCAGGAGAATTTACAAAACGGGCTTTTGTGAATGGCCGGATTGATTTGACCCAAGCTGAAAGTGTGATGGATATTGTCCGTGCGAAAACTGATAAAGCACGGCAAGTGGCTGTCGGACAACTAGCAGGCGGTTTATTAGAAAAAATTCGCGGAATGCGCAAGGAAATTCTCGATACTTTGGCCAACGTTGAAGTTAATATCGATTATCCAGAATACGATGCTGATCAAATTACGGCTAAACAGATGGCTGATACTTCTAACGATGTGATTAAGAAGATTGACCGCTTACTTAAAACCGCTCAAGAAGGAACCATTTTGCGTAACGGTCTAGCGACAGCAATTGTAGGTCAGCCTAATGTTGGTAAATCTTCTTTATTAAATTATTTAACCCAAAGTGATAAGGCGATCGTTACTGATGTAGCGGGCACTACGCGGGATACTTTGGAAGAATATGTTTCAGTTAAGGGTGTTCCGCTGAAGTTAATCGATACGGCTGGGATTCATCATACGGAAGACAAGGTTGAAAAAATTGGGGTTGAACGTTCGCAAAAAGCGCTCAAGCAGGCAGATTTGGTTTTACTGTTAATTGATGGTAGCCAAGATTTAACCCAAGAAGATCAAGCTTTAATTGCAGAAACGAAAAATAAAAAGCGGATTATCATCTTGAATAAGTTGGATCTTGGACAAAAGTTAACCATTGAAAAGATGCAGCAAATGACTAATAGCCCAGTAATTTCAACTTCGATCTTGAAAGAAAAGAATTTGGATGAATTGGAAGATTTGATCAAGAAGCTCTTCTTCTCAGGAATTGAAAACTCTAATGATCAAGTGATGGTCACTAACCAGCGGCAAGCCGGCTTATTGCAAAAGGCTAAAAAGCAATTGCAAGATGTGATTAAGGCCGTCGAAAATGAGATTCCAGTTGATATTGCGCAAATTGACTTTAATGGTGCTTGGGATACATTAGGTGAGATTACTGGTGATAGTGCGCCAGATGAATTAATTAACGCACTCTTTAGTCAATTCTGTTTAGGTAAGTAGTTTTAGGGGAAAAGTATGAATAAAATGAAAACTTATAATTCCAATGAATATGATGTAATTGTTGTCGGAGCAGGGCATGCTGGCTCAGAAGCAGCTTTAGCTAGTGCTCATATGGGGCAAAAAACATTGCTACTAACGATTGGCCTTGATATGGTGGCCTTCATGCCATGTAACCCCTCAGTTGGCGGGCCTGCTAAAGGAACCGTTGTCCGTGAAATTGATGCTTTAGGCGGGCAAATGGGTAAAAACATTGATGCGACCTACATTCAAATGCGGATGTTAAATACTGGTAAGGGTCCGGCAGTCCGGGCTTTGCGGGCACAAGCTGATAAGTGGCAATATCATGAACACATGAAAGATGTCATTGAAAACACTGAGAATTTGACCTTGCGTCAAGCTGTGGTCGATGAATTAGTAGTTGAAGATGGTGTTTGCCACGGTGTAATTACTAATACTGGGGCCGAATATCATGCTAAAAGCGTCGTCTTGACTACGGGGACAGCTGCTCGCGGACGCATTTTTATTGGTGAATTGAATTATTCATCTGGTCCTAACAATACGATTCCGGCCATTAAATTATCTGAGAATTTGGAAAAACTTGGCTTTAAGTTGCGCCGGTTTAAGACTGGTACTCCTCCACGAGTAAATGGCAATACCATTGATTACTCAAAGACTGAAGAAGAACCTGGTGATAAGATTCCCCGCCACTTTTCATACGAGAGTAGGGATGAAGATTATTTAAAGGATCAAATTTCTTGCTGGATGACTTACACTAATCCAGTGACGCACGAAATTATTAATGATAATCTTGATCGTTCACCAATGTTTTCTGGAGATATTGTCGGCGTAGGACCACGTTATTGTCCTTCAATTGAAACTAAGGTGGTCAGATTTGCGGACAAGAATCGTCACCAACTTTTCCTTGAACCAGAAGGTAGAAATACCAAGGAAGTTTATGTTGGTGATTTCTCGACTTCAATGCCTGAAGAAGTGCAACTTAAAATGCTGCATACCGTTGCAGGACTTGAACATGCGGAAATGATGCGCCCAGGTTATGCGATTGAATATGATGTCATTGATCCATGGCAATTGACCCATACTTTGGAAACTAAGAAGATCAAGAATCTCTTTACTGCTGGTCAAATGAACGGAACTTCTGGATATGAAGAAGCAGCTGGTCAAGGTTTAATTGCTGGAATTAACGCCGCTTTAAGAGCAGAAGGCAAGCCTGGCTTTACTTTGGGCCGAGATGAGGCTTATATTGGCGTTTTAATTGATGATTTGGTAACTAAGGGTACTAATGAACCTTACCGCTTATTAACTTCTAGAGCTGAATATCGGCTGATTTTGCGTCATGATAATGCTGACTTGCGCTTAACGCCATATGGTCACCAATTAGGTTTAATTTCTGATGAACGTTTTGCTAAATTTGAAGAAAAGAAAAAGCAAATCGCAGACGCTAAAGCTCGCTTAGCAGCAATTACCATCCATCCAACTGAAGAAGTTCAAACTTATTTGGCTAATATTGGTGAAGATCCATTGAGCGCTGGTTTAAAGGCAGATGTGTTCTTGAGAAGACCGCGGGTTAAGATTAATGATATTGAAAAATTAACTGGCGAAAAGGTGGCTGATGATCGCTATGTTAAAGAACAAGTAGAAATCAATATCAAGTACGCTGGTTACATTAAGAAAGAACAAGTGCAGATTGATCGTTTGCACCGGCAAGAAGCTAAGAAAATTCCAGTTGATATTGATTACAACGCCATTGAAGGCTTAGCAACTGAAGCACGGCAAAAGTTTGAAAAGATTCGACCAGAAACCTTAGCTCAAGCTGAAAGAATCTCTGGTGTTAATCCAGCGGACTTGGCTATTTTAAGTGTCTACATTCAAAACGGAAAGTACGCCAAAATTCAAAAATAAAAAATTATCAACAGTCTAATAAAAGAGCACTTGAGTAAAGCAAGTGCTCTTTTTTAATTCTGTGGATAAAAAATTCGCTTTTAGATAAAATCAGTAAATTTAATTACATTCCAGTGATTAATGTTACCTTTTGCTCCTAGAAGAATAAGCTAAAGCACTGATTTAAAAGCATTTAGCAAAAATAACACGGTTGAAAATAATTTAGAGATAAGTAAAATTATCAAAAATTTCAAAAATTTTTTTATTTAAAAAAAGTAAAAAAATATATCAATTTTTTAGTTATTAATAGAATAGATTGATAAAAAATTCACATTAATGATAGTTAAAGCGCCGTCATAAATTTTTATTTATTCTTCAAGTTTGTGAAATCACATTCTTTCTAAAAACGTTTACACCGTTGTGGCAGTAGTGATAAATAACGTTTGCAATTGTGAATATTTATGTTTTAATGAGTATTGAGATTAATGATATTTATTTAAGGAGATGCACTTATAATGACAAAAATTAACGGCGCAGACGCTATGTTAAAGGTGTTATATGATTGGCATATCGATCATATTTATGGTTTCCCAGGTGGTTCATTCGACTCAAGTATGAACGCCATTCACGACTTTAAGGACAAGATCAAGTTTATCGAAGTCCGTCATGAAGAAGCAGGTGCTTTAGCTGCTTCTGCTGAATACAAGTTGACTGGTAAGCTTGGTGTATGTTTTGGTTCAGCTGGTCCTGGTGCTGCTCACCTTTACAATGGTTTGTACGATGCTAAGTTTGACAAGACTCCAATGGTAGCAATCGTTGCTAACGTTCCAACTAGTCGTCAAGACATTGACTTCTTCCAAGCATTTGATGAAGACAAGTGGTTCTTAGATGCTAGTGTATGGTGCGCTCAACCTAAGACTGCTGACTTAATTCCAACTTTGATGGATGAAGCTATTCGTCAAGCTTACGCAAAGAAGGGTCCTGCTGTTTTAATTATTTCTAAGGACCTTGGTTGGCAAAAGATTGATGACAACTTCCGTGTAACTTACCAAAACCACGTTAAGCCAAATTACGCTGCTCCAACTAAGGAATCAGTTGAAGACGCAGTTAAGCTTCTTAAGGAAGCTAAGAACCCAGTTGTTTACTTCGGTAACGGTGCTAGAGAAGCTGATGCCGGTGAAGAATTGAAGGAATTTGCTAACAAGTTCAAGACTCCACTTCTTTCATCATACCTTGGTAAGGGTATTGTTGAAGATGATTTCCCAGCATACATGGGTACTATCGGCCGTATCGGTTCAAAGGCTCCTAACGAAATTCAAAGCCACACTGACTTGGTAGTTTGGGTTGGTAACAACTCACCATTCTCAGTATTATGGTTCCCTAAGGATGCTAAGGTTATCCAAATTGATGTTGACTCAGACAAGCTTGGTAAGCGTCACTCAGTTGATGTTTCAATGTTAGCTGATGCTAAGAAGGCTCTTCGTGCAATCATCGATGCCGGTGAAGACAAGGAAGAAACTCCACTTTACAAGGCAGCTTTGGCAGACCGTGAAAACTGGGATGCATGGCAAGACAGCTTCAAGGATTCAAAGGAAATGCCTGTACGTCCTGAACCAATCTGGGATGTAATTAACAAGGAAGCTGCAGACAATGCAGTCTTCGCAATCGATGTTGGTAACGTCAACATGGACCACGTACGTCTTCTTAAGATGCACGATGACCAAAAGTGGACTACTTCAGGCTTACACGCAACTATGGGTTACGGTGCTCCAGCAGCTCTTACTGCAGCAACTGTTTACCCAGACCGTGAAGTTTGGGAATTAGCCGGTGATGGTGGCTTTGCTATGATGAGTCAAGAATTGTTAACTATGGCTCGTTACAACATGCACGTTTTGAACATTGTCTTCAGTAACGACACTCTTGGTTACATCCAAGCAGAACAAGAAGATGAATCAAACCAACCATTATCAGGTGTTCTTATTCCAGGTAACGACTGGGCTAAGGTTGCTGAAGGTATGAACGTTAAGGGTTACACTGTTCGTACCAAGGAAGAATTCGAAAAGGCAGTTAAGGAATGGAAACAAACTGACGGTCCTGCATTGATCGACATTAAGTACACTCACGAAATGCCTTACTCAACTGAATTGAACACCCTTGACGATCCAGCCTTCGTCAAGAAGTATCAAGCAGAAGACTTGAAGCCATTCAGCTACTTTGCTGAAAAGTATGGTATTGCTACTGATGCTGCTTCAGGTGCATCTCAACATGAAGAAGAAGCAGAACCAGATCCAGAACCAGATACTACTTCAGGTGCTTCACAACACTAATTTGCTTGATAAAAAGTAATAAAAAAAGCGAAATCTTTGATTTCGCTTTTTTCTTTTCTACTCGTATAATGGTAGTAGAGTTTTTTATGGAGGAAATGAAAAGATGCAACAATTTGGCGTTATCGGTTTATCCGTTATGGGTAAAAACCTCGCTTTAAACGTAAGAAATCATGGCTTTTCAGTTTCTGGCTTTAGTATTGATAAGCCAGAAGTTGATGCTTTTGCTAAGTATGAAGATGACAAGTTAAAGCCTTGCTATAGCTGGGAAGAGTTTGTTAATTCTCTTGAAAAGCCACGTAAAATTTTGATTCAAATTATGGCTGGTAATCCAGTTGATCAAACCTTGCAAAAGTTACTACCACTTCTTGATAAGGGCGATATTTTAATCGACGGTGGGAACTCCAATTATCACGACACCAACCGTCGTTACCACGAAATGGAAAAGCATGGCATTCACTTTATCGGAATGGGCGTTTCCGGTGGTGAAGAAGGTGCCTTGAATGGTCCTGCCTTAATGCCAGGTGGGGATGAAGAAGCTTATAACGAGGTTGCACCAATCTTAGAAGCAATTGCAGCTAAGAATAAGGAAGGCCAACCTTGTGTTAGCTACATGGGCCCTGAAGGGGCAGGCCACTATGTCAAGATGGTTCACAACGGTATTGAATACGGCATTATGCAAGAATTTGCGGAAGTTTATAACTTATTGCGTGACGTTGCTCATAAGAGCAATGATGAAATGTCTGCCATCTTTGACAAGTGGAACCACGGCAAGGTTGAAGCATACTTAAGTGAAATCACTTCTAAAGTTTTAGCTCAAAAAGATGACTTAACTTCTGATCATATCATTGACCACATCTTAAATGTTGCCTCATACAAGGGCACTGGTAACTGGATGCTTGAAGATGGTGTAGCTCTTGGTGCTCCAATTACAGTGGTTGCTGAAGCGGTAATGGCTCGGTTCATGAGTAAGCAAGCACACTTGGCAGTTAAGAGTGGTATTAAGCCTACTAAGTTTGATTACAAGGGTGAAATTTCCAGTGACTTAGTTGACGAATTTGAAAAGACTTTGCAATTAGCTCAAGCTGTTGCTTATGCTCAAGGCTTCCAACAATTAACGATGGCTGCTGAAGCTTACAACTGGGACTTGCGTTACAAGTCAATTGCCCAAGACTGGGAAGCAGGCTGCATTATTCGTTCCGCAATGCTCAAGGATATTGAAAATGCCTACGATAAAGGTGACAAGCTCATGAACTTGTTCCAAGATGACTACTTCAGAAAGTTGATGGAAGAAAACTTACCAGCTTTGAGAAAGTCAGTTGAATTTGCAACTAAGGCTGGTGTTCCAACGCCAACTTCGAGCGCTGCCCTTAATTACTTGGAATCAATTTTCAATCCAAACTTGCCACAAAACATGATTCAAGGTCAACGCGATTACTTTGGTGCTCACACTTATCAAAGAAATGACCGTGAAGGTACATTCCATACTGAATGGTACGAAGAAAAATAGTAGTTACACGTGTAACAAAAAAGAGAATTCCTATGGGAGTTCTCTTTTTTGTTGTAGAATAGTAACTGTCGAATTTTATGAAAAGCGGGGTTATTATGAAGCACGGGAAAACAACGACTTTGACACTGCTATTAGAAGCACTGGTTGTAGGGATTTTAACTGGTGCAGTAGTAGGACTTTTTAGGTTTGGCATTGAAAAGACATCAGGCTTTTGGCTACATTTATTTGCCTTAGCTCATCAAAATCTGTGGTGGCTATTAGTAATCGCGATTGGATTTTGCTTAGTTGGCGTCATTGCAGGCTATTTTGTTAAGCACCAACCACACGTTGGTGGTTCTGGGATTCCTGAAGTAAAACTTGAATTACAAGGAAAATTGTCAGTTAAATGGTTCCCAATTCTATGGCGGAAGTTAATTGGCGGAATCCTTGTCATTGGGACCGGTCTATTCTTAGGGCCAGAAGGACCATCGCTACAGTTAGGTTCATCAATCGGTCAAGGTGTTGGTGAAGGCTTTAAGCAAACCAAAACTAATTCGCGTGTATTGCTGGCAACAGGAGCAGCCAGTGGTTTATCAGCTGCTTTTGGTGCACCGCTCTCAGGGGCCTTATTTGTTCTTGAGGAGGTCTTTCATAACTTCTCACCACGTGTTTGGCTTAATGCCTTAGCAGGCGCGATTGCTTCTAATTTCGTGGTTTCTAACTTTTTTGGCTTGAAGCCTTCCTTAGCAATTTCGTACAACCACTCTTTTCCAATCGGCTTGTACTGGCATTTGCTTTTATTAGGCGTTGTTTTAGGATTAATTGGACACTGCTATAAGTTAAGCCTGTTTAGCTTGAAAAAGGTTTATCAAAAAATCACTGCGTTGCCACGCTGGCTTCATGGCTTAATTCCGTTGGCAATCTTGATGCCAATTGCTTATTTCTGGCCATTAATTACGGGTCCTGGTAATCGTTTAATCTTGTCATTATCAAAGACAATTACCACGCAGGGCTGGATTACAGTTGGCGTTTTAGCGTTCTTCTTTATTTTACGAATTGTTTTCTCAATCGTTTCTTATGATTCAGGTTTACCAAGTGGGATCTTCTTACCAATCTTAACCATGGGAGCTTTGATTGGAGCTACTTATGGGACTTTAATGGTGCAACTTGGTTTATTACCACAAAAGTTAGTTGTTAACTTGGTAATTTTCTCAATGGCAGGGCTGTTTGCAGCGATTATTCGTGCACCGTTCACAGCAATTATCTTGATCACTGAAATGGTTGGCTCGCTTTTACATTTAATGCCGTTAGCAGTGGTTGCCTTTATCGCGCTCTTAGTTGATGAAATGTTAGGCGGTCGCCCAATCTACGATAGCTTGGCTGACGCAATGCAAGGTAAAAATGGGGTGGCTAAGGCGTCTGGTCATGAAGATCAATTAACAGTACCAGTTTATGAAAGCAGCCGCTTAGTAGACGAAAAAGTGGCTGATGTTGCTTGGCCAAAGGATACCTTAGTTAAGATGATTCGTCGCGGCAGCGAAGAAATCATTCCTCATGGGCAAACCAAGATTGCGGCTGGTGATATGCTAGTGCTGGCAGTTGACTCTAATGAACGTGGCAAAGTTTACGATGAAATGAAGAAACTGCAAGAAGTTGAATTAGATGGATAATCAAAAGAGTTGAGTGGTAAGCACTCAACTTTTTATTTACAATTCATTTTAATAATTTTATAATAAATTCATCTTAAATAGAAATAAGGTGTGGTTATGAGAATTCGTAAAAACCTGTCCAACGTTCGTTAGTCAGGATGACAGATCCTGACTTTTTTAGAAAAAGCAGGTTATAATGTCAAATACAAAATTTAAGCAAACAACTATTTTAAATGTCCAACATGTCAGTTTCGCTTACCCAAAGCGTGATTTATTTACTGATTTAACTTTTTCAATTAATCAAAATGAACGAGTAGCCATTATTGGGCCAAATGGGATTGGCAAGTCCACGCTTTTCAACTTGATTTGCGGTCAAATTAAGCCTGATAGCGGTCAAATTCGCTGCTACGGGGACATTAACTATGTTCCGCAGATCGATTATGAGGGCGAATTTGACGCAAAAAGTGCAGGAGAAAAACGGCTGGAGCTAATAGAAAATACCATTTGGTTGCCAGGGTCAATTCTTTTACTTGATGAACCAACGGTCTATTTAGATGCAGAAAATAGCCGAAATCTGGTATATCTGTTGCAACATTATGATGGCGCCATAATAATCGCAAGCCACGATTTGTCATTTGTTAATCAAGTATGTCAAAGAACTTTGATTTTGCGACCGCATCAGCTAATTAATTTCCCGGGTAATTATGATAATTTTGTGCAGCAGCAGAAGATTGAAGCACAAGAGGTTGCTAATTTTAATGAAAAACGAGCAATTGCTCAGAAACAAATTACGGCAAGGATTACAAGTCTAAGGGATAAAAGCGTGCGTTTTGCTCAATATCGTCCGACTAGGGATGATCCAGGCCGATTAGTCACCAAGAGTAAAGATAGTGTGCAAAAGAGCTTAAATGCTCGTGTTAAACGCGCTGAGCGAGAACTCAAAAAGTTACCTAAGCAAGCAAGTTTTTATCAGCATCAAATTTATTTGCCTAAGATTCATGCGACTAACGAGAAATTGCGCTCGTATCAAATAAGAATTCCTCAGTTACTTAGTCCGCAAAAGGAAGAATTGTTAAAGGAAACTAGTTTAACAGTGAAGACTGGAGAACTGATAGGAATTTTGGGTGAGAATGGTGTTGGTAAAACAACGTTACTTAAATACTTAGAGCAATATTTCACTGAACAAACTTGGGGCCAAAAAGCGATTTATTTAGGCTTTAATGATACAGTAGCCAAATCCAAACAAACAGTGGAACAATTCTTCAAAGAAACCGATTTAGCTAAAGCAGACGTAAAGCGGTTGCTTGTCCAACTAGATCTATTCGCCGATTTAGATACACCGTTAACTGTTTTAAGTGGTGGCGAATTGGCGAAGATAACACTGATGAAGAGTCTGTACTTAAGTGAAAAGAAAATTCTATTACTAGATGAGCCAACTAATTATCTTGATCCAGAAAGTGTCACAGCGATTGCCAAGTTATTAAAGCAAGCACAGTTCACTTGCTTGGTAGTGTCGCATGATCAGAAGTTTTTGGAGATGTTTTGCCAAAAACAGTATCAGTTCAAAGATAAAAAATTAATTCAAAAGTAAACAAAAAAGGCGTTATCGCAGAAGATAACGCCTTTTTGACAGCCATAATTATTGTTGTGGCTTGTCTTTCATAAATTTAGGTGAAGTTTCAGGTGCCCAAATTAGGCAGACAATGAAGCTGAATAATAAAACGCAGCCACAAACCAGCATGGCTAAATTAGCTCCACCAACATTAGTTAAAACAGGTAAAAGGAAAGTACCAGCCGCCGCCCCAATTCGGCTAATAGTGATGACTGTTCCGACCCCCAGTACCACGAACCTTAATGTCAAATAATTCCGTTGGATATGGATAATCTAAGACTAAGCCAGATGAAAGAATTACAGCAAAGATAGTGAAGATTCCTAATTGCAGGTTTGAATTCATTCCTGGAATCAAAGCTAAGCTACCAATTAAAACAGCAGAAATCAAGAAGTTACTAATTAAGAAGGCGCGCCGGCTGATCTTATTGAAGATGAAAGTTCCGAATAAAACCCCGATGAACATCCCGCCGTTATAAATGACACCAGAAATCTTACTGTCAGTAACACCCATTCCTTCTAAAAAGGATTGGTAAGAAAATACTGATTCCAAAGAAGGCAAAAGCTTGGCAGGCATAGAAGATTCCGCCGACTAAAGTCCGCCGAAGATATTGCTTGCTAAATAATATTCCCCAGGAAATATCTTTTTTAGGCTTGTTGCGCTTGAGAAACTTTCTAGGAATTCCCCATTTACGACCAAGGTGCTTCTTGATGACTTTATTAGCGCGTTTAACCTTACCTTGACTGGCCAACCAACTTGGAGAAGCTGGTAAAGGAAAGACTGATCTGAAGATGGCAGTAATTAAAGCAGGTACTGCACCAGTGGCTAAAATAACTTGCCAAGTGTAAGCGCCAAAACCAGATAAATTACTTCCGACAAGATAAGCAATAATAAAGCCAATCGTCCAGTAAATCAATAAATGACTTTGACGTTTACTATCTTCGCCTTTAGGTAGCCATTCGGTCAAGAGGGCATTACCGACCGTATAGTCAACGGCAATCATTAAACCAATGGCGATTCTAATAGTAAGGGTGAGCAAGAAATTAGCGGTTAAGAGGTGCAATAAAGTAAAGCTGCTAAGAAATACATATTCATCATTAACAAACGGCGGCGACCGATCTTATCAGATAGGCGACCTACGATTAAACTCCCAGCCAGCCCAATTAAGGCACCAGCTCCGATCAACCCCGTCCAAGTGTCACTAATCTTGATGTAATCAGCGGCGTTAGACAGAGCAGTACCAGAGATTCCTAAGGCGTAGCCACAGGCGATTTGACCTAAAATAACCGCAACTAACACCCGGAGGTGAACTGGCATCAAGGGTGCTTTTTTATAACTCTTCTTAGGCGGCAAGGTTTGCTTTTCTTCTTTATTCATGAGCGGAGAAAAAGGCTCCTTTCTTCTGAAAAATATAATTAAAAAAATATTATATATAATAGCTTATCAAAAGATAGTGAATAATGCAAAAAAGCCCCAAGGAATAGCCTCCTGGGGCTTAAATGTCAAATATACATGATGAGGTTTTTAGAGAAAATTATTAAGCTTTTTCAATCTTACCAGCAGCAATTGGCAAAGTAGTATGAGCATCGTAACTCATTACGCAACCACCAACTGTGTCAGGTAAGTCTAAGTCCTTTGGGACACCGTGAACGTAAACGACCCGCTTGTCTAATTGCAAGTCGTCGGTACCAAAGGCAGATTTAAACTTAGCTTGTAAGTCTTTCAATGGCACATCAATTTCGTATTCGTAGTGACCTTCGCTGTCAGCAACAGGATAGCCGTCATGGGGAATATTCATGTCTTGTGGTGCATCGTCTAATGGTACCATCGTTGTTCCTGAAACTTCTTCAGTCTCTGGTAAGTCAATGAAGCCATCGTGATTTTTGTCTTGAGCCATGGTTGGCACATTAGCATCCTTGCCGTCAGGGAAACCGTGGAAGTGTTCCCAGTGTTCGATGTTCTTTGGGGTATCGAACATTTCAACCTTGATGTGCAATTTGTCACCATTTTCGGTAAATTCGGCAGTTCCGTGAGGGTTGCAGCCAATTTTATCAGCGTTTAAGGCGGTAATGTGTGCAATGTATTTTGTCATGATAAAAGTCCTTTCTAAGATACTACTGTTAGTTGCATCTTTAATATACAACCAATTGAGAGCGAATTGTTTTTCTAACACTTGACAACTTTTATTTTAGAAAGAACTTGCTATAATAAAATTGATCTAAATCAAGAAAGGCGAGGAAAATGCAAAAAAATCATTCTCCATTAGCTTGCTTGAGTAAAGCAGAAATTTTTAGAAATTTACCCGTTGAATTAAGAGAAAAACTCGTGCCGATTTCAGCTCACCAGGAGTTTTTTCCAAAAGGTAGTTTGATTCGTCAGCCCTTTGATGGCAAAGACGGCATGCTGGTCATGGATAAGGGGCACGCGAAGGTCTATAGCTTGAACGAAGATGGAAAAGAAGTGGTCTTGGGCACCTTAAACAAGGGTGATTCTGAGGGCCAGGAGCACCTGTTTAGTGACCAAAGCAGGGAAAATTATGTGCAGGCAACTACGGATACTTGGGTGTGCTCAATGACGCGGAAGGATTTTCAAAAACTATTGCATGAAACACCCGATTTAGCGCTTAACCTACTTAATGACTTTGGGCAGCGTTTAATTACCGTTGAGCAAAATACGGTGCGGCGTAATTCGATGGATGCCAAAGAAAGAATTATGGCGCATTTAGAGGACTTAGAGAAGAAGCAGGGCACGATGACGGTGACTTTGCAGCTAAAAAAGAAAGACTTAGCTAGTTACTTAGGCATTACGCCGGAGACTTTTAGCCGCAAGCTAAAAGAGCTGGAAAAAGATGGCCGCATTCAGGTTAAGGGAAAGAAGATTACGCTGCTATGAAAAAAGGCACTCTTAAGAGTGCTTTTTCTATTGATTTAAAGCTGCTAATTATTTTTCGAGTGATTTGGTTAAGGTCTTAGAAAAATTGATCCCAGCTTTTTCTGCTCTAACCGCAATATCACCTGGGATTCGAGTGTTTTTTCGGACCATCACAGGCACTACTTCTTTAGCAGCCTCATCGAGATCAGCCGCAACAGGATAAACTTTAGCATTAGGGTAATGTACTTTGCAGAACTTTTCTACAGTGGCAATTGGTGTTGGTTTAGGTAACTTGTTATCTGGAATGTCATATAAAGCTAAGCCCAATGTTTGTTCAGCGTTATAGAGTGAATCAGCTAGACCATGTCCTTCACTAAAGGCTCCAGGTACATCAGGAAAATCAATTGAGTAATAATCTTTTTCATCGTTTTTGGAATCGTCAAAAACTGCAGGATAAACAGCTCGTCTCATGAAACTCACCTCTGTCGTAAATTCGTTGCTTTTATTATACACACTTGTGCGCATAAAAGAGTCGATTCTTCTTAGTTGAAGAGTAGGCTTTTTTAATTGTTGTCTATAAAAAGCAGAAAGTGATATTTATGGCCGATTGTAAAATTAAAAAAGAACGCTTTAATTAAATATACTGACAAGATAAGATCAATAAAGCCGTATGGTAAGTTATATTATTATGTGACTATAGATTACCGCTATTATTATTTACCATATCATACAATTAAGAGACAAAAATTCTACAGTATTGGACATGGTGGTTTTATTAAGGCAGCTAATGTTTACTTAATAAACAAGAATTACTTATGTGTTAATGAACTTAAAGTTGAAACTAAGAATAAATCAATTCCAGTTTATGGTGATAAGGATCCTTTAGTAATAATAAGAAGATTATCTCCAAGGACCAAAATTACTATTGATGGGATAGGCGAACTAAGAGAAGATGATCCTACAGAAGGATACGAAACCTTCTATCATATTAAAGGTACTAAAGAGGAATATATTAAAAACTTAGATCTCAAAACTAAAGTTATACAGAATTTAAAGTCATGTAATAAAACACCTCACGTGTATGTCAAAACTAATAACGTGTACGATATTAATGGTCAAAAAGAAAAAACTAAAAATGCATTACTTGCTAGTGGAACAGTAATTCCTGTTAAGAAATTAATATATATTTGGATTCTTAGTGAAAAAAACGGAATTGTTCTATCAAATTGAAGATTTTTGGCATTACCAAGATACAGATACCTGGGAAAATGCCTTTGTTAAAGCTACCAGAACTAGATATGCATTTGGACCAAAATTAAGGGTAGCTAATACTTACAAACAGGCTAAGCAAGAAAGTCAAGTTGAAACTTTATCTAATAAAATGAAGTTACAGCAAGCATTAGATCAAGCTAAGTTAGGAGATAATAGAGATTTCTATCAATCTAGATATAATTGGTACATTGAAAAAGCTAAGAGTGTTTTGAATAACAAGCAGGCAACAATTGCAGAAGTAAACTTAGCTTTAAGTAATTTAAATGAAGCTAAAGTAAAAAATAATGAACCATCATAATCGTCTTTGACATCTTTCTAATCTTCATCTAAAAAATCTTGGCAAATCTTTAACTTCCATAGTATCATTAACCTAATCAAAAAATAGAAAAGGAAATATGCCATATGCTAAGCATTGTATTTTAGTCTAGAGGGACTTAAATACTTGTTCCTCTAGAAAAAGTGTCAAACTATCACTGAATTTTCTTGAGGATACGAATTAATGAACAAAATAAATAATGATGAACTCGGCCTTGATCGGGTGAGAGAATTAGTCGCCAGTTACGCCACCACGCCAGAAGCCAAAAGCTTGATTACACAAATGGCGCCGAAGACAAGCTTAAACGCGACTACTTTGCTGCTGAATGAAACTGCCGAAATGGTTGAAATCTTGCAGCGCGGATTACATGTGCCGTTTGTATCATCAGATTCACTGAAGCCGTTACTGCAAAAGGTAAGTAAGGGCTTAGTTTTGTCTGCCGCCGAATTAGAAAAAGTAGCCGACTTCATTCGGGTGAACCGACTATTGAAGCGCTTCTTACTGCGACAAGCACAAGCGCCAATTTTAATTAGTTATGGAACTGAAATTGAAATTCTCACTCAGCTTGAAGATGAAATTTATCAAAAGGTGGAACATGGAGAAGTAGCTAGTCACGCTGACCATGACCTAGCCAGATTACGCGTGCAGGTGAAGCAAATCAATGCCGACTTAAAGAATAGTTTGCAGCACTTGTTGCAGAGTAAAAAATATCAAGCAGCTTTGCAAGAGAAGTTGGTCGTAGAAAAGGATGGTCATTATACTGTACCGGTAAAAGCCAATTACCGTAAAAGCTTTCCAGGACAAGTAGTTGACGTCTCTAATCATGGTGGAACAGTCTACATGGAACCGACTAAGGCGGCTAACTTGATTGCACGTAAAACGCAAATCACTGCTCAAATTTCAGCTATTGAATGGCAAATCTTAGGGATGTTGACTGCTGAAGTTTTCGAGCAATTAACAGTAATTGAGCATAATTTACAAATTATTACTGAACTTGATGTGATTCTGGCGCGGGCGAAATACGCTAGAGCGATCGGTGGCACCCGGCCAGATTTAAACACGAGTAATGAACTAGTCTTACGCGAAATGCGCCATCCCTTATTGGCTAACCCGGTTCCTTTATCAGTGAAAATTGGTCAACCACAACGTGGTCTCATCATCACTGGCCCAAATGCTGGTGGGAAAACGATTACCTTGAAGACCATTGCCTTAAGTGTCTTGATGACTGAATTAGGACTGTTTTTACCAGCTGAAAAGTGTCAGATTCCGGTCTGTGATCACGTTTTCTCATTGATTGGCGATCAACAGGACATTGATAATTCTTTGTCGACTTTTTCAGGTGAAATTGTCAAGATTAGTCAGATTGTGGCCCAAGCGCAGAAGCATAGTCTGATTGTCTTGGATGAGTTAGGCAGTGGCACGGATCCAAATGAAGGGTCCGCACTGGCAATTGCGATTTTGCAAGAATTACAGCTGCGAGGCTGTCTAGTCATCGCAACCACGCATTATAGCGCCATTAAAGATTATTCCGTGAAGAGCCCAGCCTTCATGACCGCTTCAATGGACTTTGATTTAAAAAAGCTGACACCGACTTATAAGTTGATCATGAACCAAGCAGGGGAGAGCCGGGCACTGTGGATTGCGGGACGGTCAGGGATGTCAGACCGCGTCTTAAAGAGTGCTGCTAAGATCTTAAAGACGGGTGAATTACCACTTGCTGAAAGTACAGTTACTTTTAAAAAGACTATTAAACAGGCAAGCCAAGACCTGCACCTTCATAAGGGTGATATTGTTTTTGTCGAGAGTTTAAATAAAGAAGCAATTTTCTATCAAAAAGCAAAAACTGCCGGTAAGGTAGTGGTCTTCGTTGAACAAAACTTTGTGGAAGTACCGCTTAAGCGGGTAAGGCTACGGCGACAAGCAAAAGACCTTTATCCAGCCGGCTATAATTTGGATTTATTATTCATTAAAGATTGGCAAGATTACAAGCTAAAGAAAGATCTCAATCGAGGATCGAAAAAGGCTTGGAAGAAGTTAGATGAGTAAGCAAAAAGGCTGCAAGGAGCATGAACTCCCTGTAGCCTTTTTTGACTAAAATTTATTTTTGATAAAAAGTTTCTTCCACAGCATGAGTGATGGCAATCTTGTCATGAGCGTATGATAAACCACCTTGAATGTAAAGCCGGTATGGTGGACGCAAAGGACCATCAGAAGATAATTCAATGGTTGAGCCTTCGGTGAAACTACCTGATGCCATGACCACGTCATCTTCGTAACCATCTTGGTGATAAGGAATAGGATCAACGAATGAGTTCATTGGTGAGTAGTGCTGGATAGCTGCACAGAACTTGACCATTGGATCAGCCTTGCCGAAGGTAACGGTTTGAACAATATCAGTTCGCGGATCATCCCATTTAGGTGCAACCTGCATGCCCATTTCTTCAAGTAAAGCAGCAGTGAAGATCATTCCTTTCAAGGCTTCACCAGTAGTATGAGGAGCCATGAAGAAGCCTTGGTAGATGTCCCGCAAGAAGCCCCAAGTTGGGCCTTCGCCTTTACCTGCACCAGGAACGTTCAAGCGTGAACCAGCACCTTCAATTAAGTCCTTGCGACCAACTAAGAAGGCCCCACCTTTAACAATTCCGGCCCCAGCATTCTTGAATAGGGAACCAGCCATCATGTCGGCACCGTAGAAGGTTGGTTCTTCACATTCGGAGAATTCACCGTAGCAGTTGTCGATGAAAATATTCACGTCTGGACGAACTTCCTTGATGAACTTAAGCATCTTCTTGATCTTGGCCATCGTGAAACTGGCACGTACGGCGTAACCAAGTGAACGTTGAATCGTTACGACCTTGATGGACTTGTCCTGCAAGTCTTTGCGCGCTTGTTCGTAATCCACTTCACCATTATCAAGTAATTCAGTAGCTTTGAAGTTAATGCCCCATTCCTTCATATTGCCGGGCTTGTTGCCAGCTAAGCCGATCACTTCTTGAATGGTGTCATAAGGCGTACCAGTCAAGTAGTAGAGCGTGTCGCCAGGGCGCAACATACTGAAGAGACCAACAGAAATTGCTTGAGTAGCAGAAGAAAATTGGTTTCTAACTAAAGCATCGTCAACTTTGAAGTAGTCGGCGTAGATTTGTTCAATCTTGTCACGACCAATATCATCATAGCCGTAACCAGTTGATGGTACTAAGTCTTCTTCACCAACGTGGTGCTTTCTGAATAATTCTAAGACGCGTTGTTGATTGTAGAAAACTTGCTCGTCAATTTCGTTTAAACGTGTAGCAATTTTTTGATCAACCTTGTCGACCTTTGCTTGTAGGTCGGCAGGTAGATCTTGTTTCCATGAAAAATCCATTTTTAACTCCCTCGTGTTTTTCTTGCACTGTTTCATGTGAAACGTGCTAAAAAATAAGTACAGCTAAAATTATAAGGAGATTACGTGAAGATACAAGGCTATTTATATGATTTAATAAAAAAAGCGTAGCTTCAAGCTACGCTTTTGATGTATCACCAGCAATTTTAGTCTTATTTAAAAGTAGAGAACTGGTTACCACAGACACAGATGAGAAGGCCATTGCTAAACCAGCTAATTCCGGACTCAGGGTCAAGCCCATCCCCATGAATAAGCCAGCGGCAATCGGAATCCCAATTGTGTTGTAGATCAAGGCCCAGAAGAGGTTCAACTTAATCCGGTTGAAAGTCTTCTTCGAAATATCCAGCGCTCTCACTACTCCGCGCAAGTCATTCTGCACTAAGACAATTCCACCAGAATCAATGGCAATATCGGTTCCTGAACCCATGGCAATTCCTACATCAGCGGTTGAAAGGGCAGGAGCATCGTTAATCCCATCCCCGACAAAGGCAACAGTGCGGCCTTGTTCTTGCAAGTTCTTAATCTGCTCCGCCTTTTCGGTTGGCAAAACGCCAGCAATTACTTGGTCAATGCCAACTTCTTGGGCAATAGCTTGAGCCACTTTTTCATTATCCCCAGTAAGCACAACCGTCTTCAGGACGCGGGATTTTAATTCAGAAATAGCTTGCTTGGAGCTCTTCTTTGGTACATCTTGAATAGCGATCAACCCGATAATCTGCTCGCCTAAGCCGACGTAAACCACGGTCTTAGCTTCATTTTGTAAAGCAGTTGCCTTATTAGCTAAGTCATCATCAATCTGAATATCAGTTAATAACTTGTCACTACCGACAAAGGCTGTTTGACCTTCATAAGTAGCGCGGACACCTTTACCTTCAATGGCAGCGAAGTTCTTAATCTTACTTGGAGCCAGTTTTAAGTCCTGAGCCTTCTTCATAATCGCTGTTGCCAAAGGGTGCTCAGAAGCTTCTTCTAGGCTAGCAGCGACAGTTAATACAGTTTGCTTATCTCCAACAACGTCAGTCACTTCAGGCTTACCAACGGTAATGGTACCAGTCTTGTCGAAGACAACAGTGTCGATCTTGCTGACTTCTTGTAAGACTTCACCGTTCTTAATCAAAACACCCATCTTAGCACTGCGAGCAGTTCCTACCATTAGGGCAGTTGGCGTAGCTAAACCTAAGGCACATGGACAAGCAATCACCACTACCGAAACAGCGAAGAGCATAGCTTCAACTGGCGTAGCGTTCAAGAAAGCATACCAGATTACGAAGGTTAAAATCGCAATGATTAAGACAGCAGGTACGAAGATATTAGAAATCTTATCCGTTAAATTCTGGATTGGCGCATGACTGGTTTGGGCCTTTTTTACTAAGTCCACAATCTGAGCCAGCATTGTGTCAGAGCCAACCTTAGTGGCCTTAAAGGTGATGGTTCCGTTACTATTAATCGTTGAACCAACAACGGTATCGCCGACTTGCTTAACTACGGGCATACTTTCACCAGTAACCATTGATTCGTCCAGAGTGCTTGTCCCATCAGTGATGACGCCATCAACTGGGATCTTTTCACCAGGCTTAACGCGGATCAAATCGCCGACTTTAACTTGGTCTAAAGGAACTTTGACAAACTTACCGTCCCGCATTACTTCAGCGTCTTTAGCTTGCAAACTCATTAATTTACCTAAGGCGTTAGAAGCATTGTTGTGCATTTTTTCTTCCATCGCATCCCCAAGTAAGACGAAGATGGTGACGAAAGCAGCACTTTCAAAGTAAACTGGCCGGCCAGTGAGCATGGCAAAGATGCTGTAGAAGTAGGCAACTGAAGTCCCAGCTGCTACTAAAGTATTCATGTTAGCGCCGTGCTTCTTGAAGGCCGCAATGGCACTCTTCCAATATGGCAAAGCTGAAATCGCCATAATAATCGTTGTGGTAATTAGGGCAATCCAGTTATAGCCAGGCATCATCCAGTGGAAGGGCATTGCTAGCATCTGAATGAGCATTGGAATCGCCAAGATAAAGGAGATCCAGAAGCGCTTAATATTTGAAAGCTTCATTATTCAACGACAACCTTTCCATGGAACATATCCATTGAGCAAGCGTAGGTATAAGTACCAGGCTTGTCAGTGGGGATGTTAATGACTACTTCTTTTTGACCATCTAACTTTTGGTCAAAGTTTAAATCTTTAGAAACTACTTCATTCATGCAGCCCATACTATCGGAAGGAATAAATTTTAATTGGGCCTCCTTACCTTGCTTGAAGGTTACAACTTCGGGCTTATAGCCATGATTCTTAGCGTTAACGACAACTTTTTTAGTTTGCTTCTTTGAAAAAATACTCATTATTTAACAACAACCTTTCCATGAAACATATCCATCCCGCAGGCGAAGTTGTAAGTGCCAGCCTTGTCAGTCGGAATATCAATGGTAGTAATCTTTTGCTTAGTTAAATCTTTATTGACCCCTAATTGCTCAAAGACCACGTGGGACAAGCACGCAGTGGAGTCGCGCATGTCGAAGTTGACTTGGGCAGGGATTCCTTTCTTCAAGACAACCGTGGCAGGGGAGTAACCACCGTTAACAACAATGGTGGCATTTTGTTCATCATTGACGATCGTGGAAGTTCCACTTTCTTCAGTGTGCTTACCGAAGAACCACCAAACGATGAAGGCAATTAAAGTTAAGCCAATAATAATAGTAAGAATCTGTCCAATACTCATCTGCATCACCTCATACACATTTTTTCTTCACCAGGAAGACAGTTGCACGGCACCATTGCTGGAGCTGTTTTTTGCTTCTTGGTAATTACCTTTGCCATTTTACTTAGATCCGCTTGGGAGATCGGGGAGTCAGCTAATAACTTAAGAATGACTTCACCTTTGTGCATGTCGCACATGCGATCCAGCAATTCTTGAGCGGCAGCAATCATCATTTCTGTTTGACTGACTGTTGCTGAATAAAGGAAGCGGCGCCCATCTTTGTGGGTTTGCAGGCAACCTTTTTGTACAAGCCGACGAATCAAAGTCTTGATGGTTGATTCGCTCCAAGCGTGTTTAGCTTGCAATTCTTCGATGATTTTAGTGGAGCTGGTTTGTTTTAAAGTCCAGACAATCCGCATGACATCCCATTCACTGTCTGAGATGTTCTTTTCAGGTGCAAGAGTTTTAGTCATGATTGACTCCTTTCGTTTACAATTGTAACTATATACTCTTAGTTTACATTTGTAAACATAATTGCTTAAAAAAAGCACGAATTTTTTGAATTCATGCTTGAGGGGAGTTATTTTCGCTTACTCGATAAATACAGCTGCATCTGGAGTAGGTCTCTGCTGCAAAGATCAATTAAGCAAATATCATCAAAGAAGAAGGTGTCTTCACGGTTAAATTGGTACTCATCCGCAATTTTTTGTGTGACAGTTTTCTCATCAACCTTAGTAATCACACCTAAGCTGCTGTCATCGCGATTGCGATCGTCAATTTCAATCAGGTTAGTTGAATGCTTCTTCCAGGTCAGAACTTGCTTGATGGTAGGGATGTTAGCTAAATCGCAGACATGGGCATCAAGTTGCCAGAGCTGCATCAGAGCATACGGATCAAGGATGCCAGCTTGCTGGTTGCGCTTAATCATAAAGGCATAGTAGTCCAGACTATCGCTTGCTTCACTAATGTGAGAAATCTGTTGGTAGTTTAACAGGCTAATGGCTGCCACTTGACCTACCTGGTTATAGACTTGGACCAGTAGGTTGTTTTGATTTTTACTTACGTAACTGTATGTTTTTAATTTACAGTTATAAATATATCTATGCTAAAAATAAAAAAAGAATTGAATCGTTATGATTCAATTCTTAAAAAATCAATTTCATTGTTTTTAATTCTTGCAAGAAATTATATCAGAATTTCAACTCAAAATTAATGATCTGCGTGCCAATAGCCCCAAGCTGATCCATTGCTGTAAGACCAAGCTTTGATGTAGGCGTTATTTCCTGTACCGTACCATTCCACTAATTTGTTGTATAGATTATAAGTGGTGTTTTGATGTACTTGAACACTGTGTCCTTCTGATACATCTACTTCTCCTGTTCTACCAGCTTTGTAGGAATGACCCCATGCAGCTGCAGTATACCAAGGTACAGTAACTGTATTAGATTTCATGTAGTAACCACTCTTTGTCCATTTTTGTTGTCTGTAGGTAGTGTCGTCTGGATTATACCATCTAAAACCAAAGTGAACGCGATCTGTATCTGCTGCATTTACGCTTTTAGAAGAAACAAGTCCACCCAAACCTAAGAATAAAAGTAATGTGGCAAATAAGATTTTCTTTTTCATAAAATACCTCCAAAAATATGATTGTTAAAGTTGAATATTCTGATATAATGATTAACCATAAATGAGATTGATGAGTAAATCAATAGCTAAAATAAAATTTTATGAAAAGGGATTAAAAATGTATTTTTTAAAAAGAATGAGTCAGCCTAAATATTATATTGGCTTGTGGGTTGGACTAATCATTGCAATTCTTCACTTTGGAGTTAAATTTTTTACTATAAAGCAGTATTTAAATGGCAATCAAATGTTATTTACTCCATATACACAATGGATTGGTTATCATACGGATTCATGGACAATACTTTTCTATTTAGTAATACCTATTATAAGTTGCTTAGGATTTAATCAAGCAATCTATGATGATTTGAAGACTGGGTTTATAACTCATTTAGTTAAGAAATTAGGCTTTGAGAAATATATTTTTATTAATTATTTCTACGTCTTTTTAAATGGCTTTTTTACAGTATTTTTGCCATTAATAATTAATTTTCTTTTATTCTTTTGCACTTTACCTAATATAATTCCTGACAGAATATTAAATAGTGACAATTTTATTTCACCTAGTGTGACATATTTTTTGGATATCTATTACAAGAATCCTGTCTCGGTAATACTGTTTTATTGCTTTCTTGCTGGAATCATAGGTGGCATATGCGCAATAACATCTGTCACCTTAATGGGCTTTATTAGAAATTATTTTACAGATTTTGCAGGGCCGTTTTTATTAACAGTAATTATGGATGTAATTGCAGCTGCTTTCCCATTTAATTTTGCAGCTCCAACCTTATTCATAATACCTATGAGCCCAGTTGTAGTACCTAGTTTTGGCTTTGTAGTTATAGGGATAATTTTGTTAATGCTAGTAGAGCTTATTTTGGTATATGTAGGTATTAAGAGAAATGTATTTATTTAAGTATTTAAAAGCTAAATGTACGGTTAAAGATGTTGTTAAATTAATAATTGTAGCTTTTTCTTTTTTGATAATTATAAGCTTGCTTTTTTATCAAAATAGCTCTTTGAGCTTTAGGAATAAAGATGCAATTGTTAATTTGACTACAACAGTTACTAGTATGCACAATCAATTATATTTTATCCTTCCAATGTTAACGATTGGTGACTTGCTTCTATTTAATCGTCCAACAAATATTGAATATTTCAGGATGATTAAGGGTAAAGATTTTAAAAAATATGTTACTGTCTCTACCTTATTACCAGTACTTATTTTGCTAATTTCTTATATTATTTGTGTCTTATTTTTTCTAAGTATTGGGAAGGAAATAATTAATCCTAAAAATGTAATCTTTGGAGTGTATTTACTAGGGTGTAATCTTTTAGGCAGCTTTATTTACCTGAGTGTAGTTAATATCATAGCGCTTTTATCTAATAAATTGATTGCATTGATTGGAATAGAAATAATACTTTTAATCGATTATTCGATTTTTAATATATTTAGGTTTTCAATCTTCTTGACTAATGGTATGAGTATTCCAGGAAATGAATACGGCTTCAATGTAGTAACTGATTTGTTAATATATTTAGCATATCTGATATTTATAGATATCTATTTATCATCTTTTAGCTTTAAGGATCAAATTAAATATGAATAATTTATTGTTGATAAAGCGTAATGCAACATTGTTTTTTCATGATATAAGATGGAGATTTGGGATTATTTATTTAAGTATGTTAATGCTGATTCTTTTACGCAAGTGGCAACAACTTTCAGTTATAAATATGCTTAATGGAGTAGTTCAAATTCCAGGGAATTTTCAATTTCCTTTAGAATGGTTTTTTCTAGTTATTTCTTCTTTTTTAATAATAGGAGGAGCACCGAGAAGACTGTTTTTAAAGGAATATCCAATGGTACATGAAGTGAGCTTAAAGCTGTATATTTCTTCAATAATGTTGTTAGCCGTTATCGTTGATACAGTTATAGTTATAACTTGGTATCTAATATCCGAAAACAGAGATAGCCTTTTCTTTATAACGGTATGGTTGGTACTTGGGACATTAACCACATTATTTATAAATATTCAGTTTTTTATTAATCCATTGTTTGATCTTCTATTTGTCATTGTTTTGTGTATACTTACAATTTCAATAAATAGTTTTCCATTTATATCGTTACTAATGTATTCACGTTGGCACAGCAATATTAGTTGGCCTCTTGGGCTTATTGTGATTGTAGTTGTTGATGTTGTACTCAGTATTTGTATTAAAAAAATAGACTTTGTAGCTTGAGGAGTAAAAGGTGTATGAATAAGAATATTATAGAAGTTGAGAACGTTACTAAACAATTTAAGAAAAAAAGTGTTTTGAATGGCATTAGCTTTTCTGTTCAAAGTAATAAAATATATGGTTTTAAAGGACCTAATGGTTCAGGAAAAACTGTTACTTTTAAGACCATCTTAGGTTTTGTTAAGCCATCTAGTGGGACCGTAAAAGTTAATGGAAAATATGTCAGAAAAGATGTTATGTTTGCTCCTAATACAAGTTTTGCAATTGCAGAGTATGGCTTATTAGAGGATAAAACAGGGATAGAAAACTTGCAGTTGCTAGACATTTTGAATAAGCATCATAAAGATCATCAAGAGCTTATGTCCTTACTAGAAAGAGTTGGATTAGATCCAAAAAATACTCAAAAATTGAAAGAGTATTCACTAGGGATGAAACAGCGTTTATTAATAGCTTCTGCTTTACTTAATGATGATAAAATCGTGATTTTGGATGAACCTACTAATGCTTTAGATGAAGATGGACAAATTTTTTTAATTGATTTAATTCAAGATTTAAAAAAAGAAGGCAAAACCATCTTGGTTTCAAGTCATGATAAAGAATTTTTAGAAAAAGTTGCAGATCATATTTTTGTTTTTAGTAATGGAAAAATTGTGAGAGAAGAAGATAATGAAGAATAAAAGTAAAATACTAATTGCAGTAGTTTTATGTATTATGATTATCTTAATGGTAGTAGCTAAAGTGAAAGTTAATAATACATATAAGGATTTCCAAGTAAAAACTAAAGATTTATCTTCCAACCAATATTCCTATGTTGATCATACTTTAAAGATTTCTCCGGAGAAATCTTTTGTTAAGGGTAAGATATATTATGCAAAGTTAAAGGTTGACTCTGAACGTAATACGTTGTTTCCATTGAATAAGTTAGTTTTATATCGTGGAAAAGAAAATCAACCAAGTAAATTTATTGATGTTCCTACAATCAATGGCAAAAAGACTACGAAATTGAAGAAGGGCAATAATACAGTTGTGATTTACACAGGGACTCCAACTAAACAAAATACCTTATATTTGGTTGAAAATCCTAAAGTAGGAAAATATATTAAATATCGTGTTAATTTTGAATAATTTTACAGAAAAATAAGAATGAGAAAGATACCAAACCTAAATTAAAATAATTTGCATGATATAGTGACGCTAGAATGTAAAGGAGTGGTAGTTATGACTTCATCAAGTATTGAAAATGTAGAAATTCATAAAGAAGTTAATTTGTATGAAACAGAATGGGGAGATTATGACTTTAAAAAGGCAGTTGCTAATGATCCTGAATTAAGAATGCCAGATTATCATATTGGACGAGAAGGATAAATGATGCAAAAGTACTTTTTTGATTCTAAAGTGCGTTAAAAAACCTGCTAAATTGATTAAAAGATTTAGCAGGTTTTTATATAGTCAATTATTTTCGCTTACTTGATAAATACAGCTGCATCTGAAGTAGATCTCTGCTGCAAAGATCTACTAAGCAAATGTCATCAAAGAAGAAGGTGTCTTCACGGTTGAACTGGTACTCATCCGCAATTTTTTGCGTGACAGTCTTCTCATCAACCTTAGTAATCATGCCTAAGCTACTGTCATCGCGATTGCGATCGTCAATTTCAATCAGGTTAGTTGAATGCTTCTTCCAGGTCAAAACTTGCTTGATGGTAGGGATGTTAGCTAAATCGCAGACATGGGCGTCAAGTTGCCAGAGCTGCATCAGGGCATATGGATCAAGGATACCAGCTTGCTGGTTGCGCTTGATCACAAAGGCGTAGTAGTCCAGACTGTCGCTTGCTTCACTAATGTGAGAAATTTGTTGGTAGTTTAACAAGCTAATGGCTGCCACTTGACCTACCTGGTTATAGACTTGGACCAGCAGGTTGTTTTGATTTTTACCTAAAATTTTCGCAGTTAAATAGTCGCCATAACGGTCATCACTAGCGAAATTGAAGTAAATTTCCACTAAGTTAAGGTCATTTTCGGGATGATCTTTTTCTTGGAGCCAAGCCGCAAATTGAAGATTGTCAGCACTATTCAGATCAAGAGCATCAATGTCAGTTAGCGGAATCGTTGTAGGGTATTGGTTGAGTTCGTAACCATTTTCTTCCTTTAATGCAACTTCCTGATTGTTGACGCTGGTGACTAGGCCGGTATAGGTGTAACCGTCAGCGGCATCTAGTGAAATAATTAGCTGCTCTTTGAGAGCATAAGCTAAGGCAGTTTCTAGATTAGTAAAACCTGCTTTCAATAAAGCAGCGTTTTGCGGTGATAAGTTGAAATTATCCTTTGACATGCCATGATCAATGATAAATTGGAAGAAGTCAATATTGTCTGAACTGCTTGTCTGAGTAGCGATTGCTTGATTATTAATTAAAATTAGTCCGCCTTCATTACCATCCTCATCAAGAGCGATCAAAGTCGTTAAGTTAGCTGATTTTGTAACTTGATAGCCGAGATAATAATTATCAGGGTCATCGTGTTTAAGGTGAATTTCTGTTAATTGTGCGTCCATGTAGAGAGGCCTCCTTTGTTGGCTAGTATTATCTTCACTATAGCATGGAATGGTGGGAATAAGGGTGTTTAACAAATTATATTAAGTTAAATAAAAGCAGAAAACATTTAAACATCCATGAAAAGTATGGAAATATGGCATAATTATTGTGGTAATTAGAGGGGATGAATTCATATGGCAACAATGCAAATTACAGTTTCAGATGATGAGAAGAAAAGAATTGACCAATTATTACAAGATAATAGTCTTCCAATTAGATCAAAAGACAATAAAAATTTTGATAAAAAAGCAATAATTACACCAACGATAAATGATAAAGGTGAATTAGTATTACCTGCCGATGTTCCGGAAGATGTAAGAGAATGGGTTGAAAATGGATAGCGTAGATTGCCGAGTACTTAAAAATACTAAAAAACGATCAAGCGAACTCTTAAAATAAGAGTCCCTGATCGTTTTTTTACTTCACAATATTCGCAACTTGATAAATGCGATTTTTAGTTACGCGGTGCGTGTAATTCCGCTCGTGGTAAGCCACCGTTACGCGCAGCTTGTTGCCATTTATTTCAATGCCCTCTAATTCAGTCGCCACATGCTTCCAGTGTCGCGTATTAACGTGGTAGTGACGCCACTTCTTATGATTAGTCTGATGCCACTTGATCTTAACAATCTCGCGGGGATAAGAACTATTGCGTCCTGTTGGAGTGTGCTCACGTGAAATATAAATGTTGCAGTGATTATCAATTGCGTATCCCTGGATGGAATTTAAATGCTTGCCAAAGAAATGGCGAATGTGAAAGGCAGACACGGGCTTGTGGTGCTTTAAGTTAATGCCCTTATATTTGCGATGACTCGCCTTGTCTAAGGCATGATTGATCGTCTTGAAGTGGTAGACGGCAAAGTGACCGTTGTTATGGGTATCAACCGTCGCAATTAAAAGCCATTTATAATCAGGCGAGATCGCTGCTTCAGAACGTTTAACGCGGCTGAACTTCTTTTGTGACATGTCGGTTGCGTAATTTAAATGAGTTAAGTGGGGGATCTTGCTTAAATGTACAATAGTCTTATGTCCTCTTTTAGGAAAACGGACCCGTGCCAGTTCAGTGTCCCAACTATATTCTTCACCGCGGAATTGAACGGGCCGGGCGCCTACCAGCCAGTGATCTTTACTAGTAGCGACTAAGGTCTGGGTATGCCCGAAGTTGCGCAAGACTAATTGATGATGCATAGAAAAGTGCGCTGTTCGGCGATGATGCGGCCGGCGTGCAGCACTAATAATTGTGTCTTCGTTGACTTCTTGTAAGGCATAGATGTGTTTGCCTTTAACCGTTGTCTTTTGCACTACTGTTGGGTAGAGGCTATGCAGGCGGAAAAGCAGACGAGCATTATTGCGACTTTTGGCTAAAGCCCTACTTGGACAAGTAGTTAGCAGCATTAAGCTGATGATAATTAATAGAAATGTGCTGTAATTGCGATATTTTTTCATTCATATTCCCCCAAAAGAATTGCCACTTACCTATGTTAAGCCATTGAGGGAAAAAGTAAATTATATTTTTAGAGAAAAATAAAAAAGACGGGAATTTTTCCGTCTTTTTGACTAATTCACTTCTACATCCCCGTCGTCACTATGTGCAATGAGAACATTCTTGCTGCGGCGATGGTGCTGGTAAGAGCCGCCAGCATCGTCATCATAATTATGACCACGACAAGTTACGTCGCCATCATCACTACTTAAATCAAAGCCGGTTGCGTTACTATTATTAATTGTAATGTCCCCATCATCGGAATCAGCCTTAAAGCCAGCCGTTGAGCGCAGACGATTAATTTGGAGATCGCCATCATCAGAACTGACAGAGCCCTTGTTCACTTGCAAGAAGTCAGCTGTAATATCCCCATCATCACTGCTGAGGTCTAATTTGTTGGCAGCGATTTTGCCATTGCTCGTAATATCGCCGTCGCTAGTGTCGATCGCAATTCGCTTTAGCTGCTGTCTAGGTAAATAAATCGTCAGTAAATTTTCTTGATTATCGTTGATAGTGATCAAAAAATGATGCTTTTCGCGGATGATCAATTTGCCATTTTTGACTTTAACTTGCGGTGTTAATTTTTTACCACCGTGGAAAACAACTTTGGAAGTGTCACTTGGCTTCAATTTGAAGTCTAGCAGACTGACATTGGCATCAATTTCATTGAAGTTTTGTTTCGTCAGCGTTCGGTAAATGGTTGGTCCGGCATTGGTGTGGGGATGGAGGCCCAAGCGACATCCCGTTAAAGTAAAGGTCAGTGTTAATAATAAGGTAATTAAGAGAATTCGTTTTTTCATTTTTAACTCCTAAGAAAAAGCTTCGATAATTTCAGAAATGGCATCGCTCAAAGTAGTAATGAGTAATGGGAACAAAATAATAATTAACCACCAATATTTGGCTAAAAAGTCCCAGAAGTTCAGATGAGCAGAAGCAGATTTTTCTAAAACTACTTTTTGCACATTTTTATCTTGTCCTAAGATTAACTTATCTAGTGAGATATTGAATAATTCAGTCATTGCGACTAGCCGATCAATGTCTGGTAGTGAGCCGCCTTTTTCCCATTTAGAAACAGATTGACGCGAAACATTCAATTTTTGGGCGAGATTATCTTGAGTTAGTTGGGCATCTTCACGGTAATTTTTGATGCGTTGACCAACTTTTTGGCCGTCGATCATTCATTTTCACTCCTCATTTGAAAATTTATATTTTTATCTTGGCTTTTTTCGGTAAAAATGTCGAGCAATTATTGGCAGAATCTTGTCAATTAGTATTTGCATCTTGTCAACTTAGGCTATTTGGGCATGAAAAAAGCATTAGATCAGCTAAAATATAATGCTTTTTTTGCTAGATCAAAATGCCATGACAGTGATCAATTTCATGTTGAATCACTTCTGCTGTAAAGTCAGTAAAAGTTTGTGTTTGCTTTTCAAAATTCAAATTATCATATTGAACGGTAATCTCACGATAGCGTTTGGCAGGGCGTTCACCGGTTAAGGATAAGCAACCTTCGCTGGCGGTGTACAAGCCACTTTTACTCGTAATTATGGGGTTAAGCATTACTACTGGTAATGGTCCCACGAAGAAAGCGATAATTTGCTTATCAACACCGATCATATTGGCAGCTAGGCCAGCAGCCCGGCCTTGATTAGCCATCAAGGTGTCACGCAAGTCTGTTGCGTTAGGCAAGTCAGCCTTAGTTGCTGCTTGTGATTTTTTACTTAAAAAGGTCACGTCATGAATAATATTTTTTGCGGTCATTTTTCTATAAATTCGTAATCAAGAAGAAGCCGATGAAGATGAAGAACAGAATGTACATCATCACTGAAACTTCTTTATAACGCTTGGTGGCAATCATGGTGATTGGGTAAGCGATCATTCCGAGAGACAAACCATCAGAGATGGAGTAAGTCAATGGCATGCCGACCACAATTAAGAAAGCAGGGAAGGCAATTTCAAACTTCTCCCAATTAATGTACTTCAAGTTGCTGGACATAAGAACCCCAACAATGATCAAAGCGGGAGCGGTGACAGTGGTTGGAATAACGGCTAACAATGGACTGAAGATCATACTAATCAAGAAGAAGATCCCAATGAAGATCGCAGTTAAACCTGTTCGACCACCCATGGCAATTCCGGCACTTGATTCAACTGAAGTTCCAAGAGGAGCAGTACCTAAAATAGCCCCTTCAATCATGGCAGTTGAGTCGGCAGCAAAGGCCCGACCGATCCGTGGAATCTTACCATTTTTATCAACTAAGCCAGCTTGTTGGGTCATCCCAATCAAAGTACCAGCAGTATCAAAGAAGGTAACTAACAAGAAGGTTAACACGACAATGAATAGTTGCGGTGTATTGATGTCAGTCACATGGAAGACTGCTTGACCAAAGGTTGGAGCAATTGATGGTGGAGTAGAAATGATGGAATGTGGCAATGGAATCTGACCGATGCAGATACCAAAGATGGCAGTTATGATCATTCCGATAAAGATTGAACCAGGTACGTTCATGGCCATCAAGATGACTGTTAAGACTAAACCGAAAAGAGTAATCCAAACGGCTGGTGATGAGAACTTACCTAAGGTTACCAGTGAAGAATCACTGTTTACGATTAACTTACCGTTTTGTAAACCGATAAAGGCAATGAACAAGCCAATTCCGGCTGAAATCGCAAACTTCAAATCTTGCGGAATCGCATCAACGACTAATTCTCGTAAGTGAAGGGCTGTGATTAACACAAATAAAATAGATGCTACTAACACTGCAGCTAAGGCAGTTTGCCAATTGATGTGCATGCCCACACAAACGTTGTAAGCAAAAAAGGCACCAGAGCCTAAGGTTGGAGCTAAGGCAATAGGATAGTTAGCAACAAAACCCATGATGAAACAGCCGATTGCAGTTGCAAGAGCTGTGACGGTGAAGGCAGCGCCGGCAGGGATGCCAGCGGCGTGCAAAATGTTAGGGTTAACAAATAGGATGTAGGAGAGAGAGACAAACGTAGTCAATGCGGCGACTAACTCACGTTTGACGCTGGTATGAGCATCCTGTAAATGAAAGACTTTATCTAATGTCTGCATCTAAAAATACCTCCGTATATTCACTTTTTAAGAAACTAATTGTATCTAGTTTAGCACAAGTTTCTTGCTCGTAAAGATATTTCCCGGGAAATATTAAAAAGCTAGCTTAGTCGATGAGGGCTAAACTAGCTTTTTGTGTAGCGATTTTTACGGAGAAAATTATTTATTTAAAGTTCAAAACAAAGAAGTAAATGACAAAGACCACAAACAGAATCCACATCATCGGTGTGACTTGCTTAATCTTCTTGGCAGCCAGCATGGAGATTGGGTAAACCACTAAGCCCCAGCCTAAACCATCTGAAATTGAGTAAGTTAACGGCATCCCCAATGCAATCAAGAAACAAGGAATGGCAATTTCAAGATCAGTCCAGTGCACATGAGCAAGGTTCTCAGCTATCAAAACTCCCACAATGATTAGAGCTGGTGCAGTAACTTCAGTTGTGAAGACACTTAAAATTGGTGAGAAGATCGTTGAAATAATGAAGAAAATCCCGACCCAGACGGCAGTTAAGCCAGTTCGCCCACCAACTGCGATACCGGCACTTGATTCAACAAAGGCGCCAACAGGAGAGGTTCCAAGCACAGAACCAACTAACATCCCTGAAGAATCAGCAGCTAAAGCTTGGCCAGCACGAGGCATCTTATTGTTTTTCATTAAGCCAGCTTGCTGGACTAAGCCGATTAAAGTTCCCGTGGTATCAAAGAAAGTGACTAAGAGGAAGGTAAAGACGACAACCCACATTTGAACAGTATTGATATCGCTCAAGTGGAAGACCGCTTGACCAAAGGTTGACGCGATACTTGGCACCGCCGAGATGATCCCCTTTGGCATTGAAATTTGCCCAATTGCGACGCCAAAAATAGCTGCGAGGATCATCCCAATAAAGATCGCACCCGGTACGCGGGCAATCATCAAGAAGATGGTAATGATTAAGCCAAAGATAGTAATCCAAACGGCCGGAGTATTTAAGGAGCCAATCGTTACAAGGGTGGAGTCACTGTTTTGAATTAAATGCCCGCCTTGCAAACCGATAAAGGCAATGAAGAGCCCAATCCCAGCTGAAATTGCATATTTAATATCGGCGGGAATGGCATCAATAATCATTTCTCGAATTTTAAAAACTGTTAAGATGATAAAGAGAATTGAAGCTACTAAAACTGCAGCCAAGGCTGTTTGCCATTTAACCTTCATTCCCAAAACTACGGTGTAAGTAAAGAAGGCGTTCAGGCCTAGGGTTGGCGCTGAAGCAATCGGATAGTTGGCAACTAGCCCCATGACGATACAGGTAAAGGCAGCTGACAGCGCCGTGACAGTGAAGAGGGCACCCTTATCCATGCCACTAGCACCTAGAACGTTCGGATTAACAAAAAGAATGTAAGACATGCTGACAAAGGTCGTTAATCCGGCTAATAATTCAGTTCTAAAGGATGTATTGTTCTCCTTTAGGTGGAAGAAATTGCTAAGTGAGTTCATTTTAACCTCCAGAATTTGTATAAGATGAACATTCACTTAGAATTATACCCAAATAGTTAATAATTACAATATAAAATTAGATTTTTGTTCGATTTTCTGTGATAATCTATTTTATTTCAGAAAAATCTTGACCTTAACCTAAGGCAAAACCGTATATTCAATTTAGGAGGTGAAGGCAATGTCACAGAAATATTCGATTGGTGACGTCGCGAAGAAATTAAACATGACTACCCGAGCAATTCGCTTCTATGATCAAAAAGATTTGGTCAAGCCAGAATTTGTTGGTGAAAATGGCTATCGCTATTATGGCGAGCAGTAGATTCAAAAGTTAGAGTTAATTAATTATTTGAAACAGTTAGGCTTTTCAATTAAACAAATTAAGCAATTGCTTAATGATCATAACGGCTCAGAATCATTATTGTTACTTTTCAAACAACAGCTCACAGAAAATGAAATCCAAATTGCTGCTTTTGAGGAGCAACAACAAGAATTAAAAAGTCTAACGAAAACAATTGCGACGCACAGAATTGCTGCCGATGAGTTAACTGACATTGCAAAAATCATGAACAAAGAAAGTAGACTAACTAGTTTAAGAAGAAAAATGTGGTTGTTTGGCTTTTCAATTCTTTTGATTGAAGTAGTGGGAATTGTTAGTGCATATCAGTTTAAACAGAATAATTTTTTGTCTGCAATGTGGCTAAGTATAGCGATGATGTTGGTCTTAGTCTTAGGTTTAACTGCAACTTTGACCAAGTACTACTATGATCAAGTTGAACATCTTTGTCCTAATTGTGGCAATAAGTTTGTTCCTAATTTAACTACATTTATCTTTTCCGCTCATACACCTAAATTCAGAAGATTAGTTTGTCCAAACTGTCATCAAAAGTCATATTGCTTAGAAATTGCACGCTAATATTTCCCTGGTAATGGAGTATCTTATCGATTATAGTCGATAAGATACTCTATTTTTTGTGGTTTTATCGATTATAATCGATATAAATGAGGTGATTAAATGATAAAGCGGACTGTATATTTAAATCGAATTAGTCCATTTATTGATAAGGATATTATCAAAGTAATTACAGGTATTCGGCGTAGTGGTAAATCTGTTTTATTGCAGCAAATTCAATCCGAATTGATAAAGCGCGGTAAAAGTAAAGATAATTTTATTTACATCAACTTTGAAGAGCTGCAATATGAATCATTATTGGACTATCAAGCACTTAATGAAGAATTAGTTCAGCGTATCAAACAGATTAACGGTAAAGCTTATTTGTTTTTAGATGAAATTCAAAAAGTTATTTCCTGGGAAAAGGCAATTAATTCCTTACGTGCAAGTTACGCTTGTGATATCTATCTTACCGGTTCAAATTCTCAGCTCTTATCAGGTGAGTTAGCTACTGAAATTGCTGGGCGTTATGTTGAAATCAAGGTTTATCCCTTTTCTTTTGAAGAATTCTTAGAAGCGATTAATTCTGATCGTCAAAATTTGGACCATGATTTTTTAACTTATGTAGAAATAGGTGGAATGCCATTTCTTTCATTAATTTATCAAGACCAACAAGCTTGTGATACCTATTTGCAAGATATTTATAGCTCTGTCGTGCTAAAAGATATCGTTGATCGCTATAGTATTCGCATTGTCGATTTATTGCGCCGAGTTATCAGTTATTTGAGTAGGGAAATCGGTCATCCTATTTCAGCGACAGGAATAGGTAAATTCCTTAAGAATGAACATCGTGGTAGCTCGATCGATACGATTCTTGATTATATTTCTTATACTTGTGATGCTTACTTATTCACTCGTGTGCCACGGACTCATTTACAAGGTAAACAAAATTTAAAGGTAAATGATAAATACTACATTACTGATCATGGCTTGCGGCAAACAGTATTAGGCAGCAATCAACAGAATATTGATCAGGTACTAGAGAACATCGTTTTTGTTGAATTATTAAGAAGAAGGTATCAGGTTTCAGTTGGTCTTAACGATAAGAAAGAAATCGACTTTATCGCGCAAAAAGGCAATGATAAACGATATTATCAAGTGACTTATATGCTGGGCGGTCAGCAGACAATTGAGCGTGAATTTGGCGCTTATGCTGGAATTGTCGATAACTATCCTAAATACGTACTTTCAATGGATAAATTCGATATGAGTCGTAATGGCATCATTCATCAAAATTTGATTGATTTTTTATTGGAAAAGTAAAAAAAGACTAGCGAATCAACTTGAACATTGATTGCTAGTCTTTTTAGATTAATGATCTTTAGAAATTCAATACCCATAAGAAGATGAGGAAGACAAAGAACAACACCCACATCATCGGTGTAACTTCTTTGCCGCGCTTAGCAGCCACCATACAGATTGGGTAAGTGATCATACCCCAGGATAAACCATCAGAAATTGAGTAAGTTAATGGCATTCCTAAAATAATCAAGAATGAAGGTACCGCAATTTCTAACTTATCCCAGTGAATATGAGCAGTGTTCTGTGCCATCAAGACCCCAACGATGATCAAGGCAGGGGCAGTCACTTGGACCGTGAATACACCTAGCAAAGGACTGAAAATCATGGAAATCAAGAAGAAGATGGCAACAAAGACTGCAGTTAAACCGGTCCGACCACCAACGGCAATTCCGGCACTTGATTCAACGAAGGCCCCAACTGGTGAAGTACCAAGGACTGAACCAACTGCCATGGCGCTAGAGTCAGCTGCTAAAGCTTTCCCAACCCGGGGCATCTTGTTGTTCTTCATGAAACCGGCTTGTTGGGCTAAGCCAATTAAAGTACCGGCAGTATCGAAGAAGGTTACCAATAAGAAGGTTAAAACGACGATCCACATTTGAACAGTGTTGATATCTTTTACGTGGAAGATAGCTTGACCAAAGGTTGGTGCTAAGCTTGGAGCCGTAGAAATCACTTTATGTGGTAAAGCAATTTGACCGGTGCAGATGCCGAAGATTGCAGCTAAAACCATCCCGATGAAGATGGCACCAGGAACTTTTAAGATCATTAAGATGACAGTTACTAATAAGCCAAAGATAGTGATCCAAACCAGCGGATCATGAAGTGAACCTAAACCAACTAAGGTTGACTTGTTAGCAACAATTAACTTCCCATTTTGTAAACCTAAGAAGGCGATGAACAAGCCAATCCCAGAAGAAATAGCAAACTTCAAGTCAGATGGGATTGAGTCGATGATCTTTTCTCTTAACTTAAATAAGGTAATTAAGATAAAGATAATGGAAGCAACAAAAACGCTGGCTAAAGCCGTTTGCCACTTCACATGCATGCCGACACAGACGGTGTAGGCAAAGAAAGCGTTAATCCCTAAGGCTGGGGCTTCACCAATGGGGTAGTTAGCAACAATCCCCATAATGGCGGTCCCAAGAGCGGCAGCTAGAGCAGTTGCGGTGAAGACGGCACCGGTATTCATGCCACTAGCTCCCAAAACGCTAGGGTTAACAAATAAGATATATGACATACTAATGAAGGTAGTGAGACCAGCAATAAATTCTGTCTTGACGCTAGTCTTGTACTTTTCTAATTGAAAGTAACGCTTAATAAAATTCATTTTTCCTCTCCAAAGTAAATGTTCGTGTTTTTATTTGTCAAAGACAACTATTTAACTCTAGCATGCTTTACAAGATTTGTAAACACGAATTATGTACTTGGATATGCAATTAAAAGTGTACTTATTTTTTTAAAAGAGCAAGCACCAAAAAGACAAAAAAGTTGACCGCAAGGCGATGAAAGCGCTAGAATGTTTAAATACTTACTTTAAATATGCAAGAATAGGGAGAAAAAATGAATATTGTTTATATGTTAATTCCAGCTTTGGCGTGGGGAATTTTGCCATTAGCTGTCGCAAAGATTAATGGGAAGCCGATTAATCAAATTATCGGAACCACCGTCGGAACCTTAATTGTGGCGATTATTGCCTTGCCATTTATTAAGTTAAACGTTGATGCTAAGACTTTCTGGTTAGCTGCGTTGGCTGGAGCTTTCTGGGTTATTGGTCAACTTGGTCAGTACACCGGTTATGCCAAGGTCGGTGTTTCTGAAACGATGCCGATTTCCACTGGTTTGCAGTTGATCGGGACTTCTTTAGTTGGGGTAGTAATCTTTGGTGAATGGGCTACGACTAGTGCGAAAATCTGGGGCTTCATCGGAATTGCGCTTTTGATTATCGGCGCGATTTTAACCTCAGTTTCTGACACTGGAACTAGTGAAGGTAGTGAAAGTAACCAAATGGGGACGATCATCATGTTGATCTGTACCACTCTTGGTTTTATTGTTTATAACGCCATTCCTAAGGCCTTATCTGCTTCAGGTGCAGCCATCTTCTTCCCTGAATCAGTCGGAATGGTCGCTGCAGTCTTACTTTACTTACTCTTCACCAAGCAAGGTAAGGAATTGAAGGAAAAGAGCAGCTGGCAAAGTTTGTTAGCTGGGTTCATTTTCTCCATTGCGGCTTTGGGCTACATCATGTCAGTTAAGGACAATGGAGTTAACACCGCCTTTGTTGTTTCGCAATTATCAGTTGTGATTTCAACCTTAGGTGGGATGTTGTTCTTGCATGAAGAAAAAAGCAAGAAGGGTTACATTTTCACCTTATGTGGTTTGGTATTGATCCTAGCTGGAGCAATGCTTACGACTATTATGCATTAATAGAAATTTAGATATAGAAAAAAGCCATCGCGACGCGATGGCTTTTTGTTAATCTTCAATTTGCGGCTGAATTAGTTGATCTGCATTGTCTAGCATGGTTTGCTTACGTTTGCCAAAGAACATGAAGATGGTAAAGAGAATTGGGATTAGGGCCAGGAAGATCGCCTCAACGAAACCATCATAGTAGATAGAGAGCGGACTAAGTGCAGCATGAGCAAGCGGAGTTGTACTAAAAGCAATGTAATCAAAGAAGGTGTGGAGCAGTACGTTAAGCCAGAGTTGGCCAGTATATAAGTACGTAACTGCCCAGAGACAGCCAACTCCAAAGACGACTATGACTTGCTGAATAACACTAATTAAATCCCGACTTGGATCAAATAGAAGATTAAAGTGTAATAGTGCGAAGATCAAACTACTAATAAAAACAGAGAGTGAGAGGCGATACTTGGTATTCTTGAAGATTACTAGCAACATAATAATGTTAAGGACACGCATTCCCTCTTCAAGGATCCCCGCATAAAGTGACCTAAATACATTACTAAAATTAAATTCAAAAAATGTAAAAGCAGTCGGATCAAAGTTATGGCCCCAATCCCAGAATGCTTCAGCGTAAGAGTGTGCATTACCAAAGAATTGCTCGAAAAAGGCCAACCAAATATTGAATAAAATAATCAGGATTAAAATGAGAAAACTAAAATATGGATTTTTAAGTTTTCTTAGGCTCATTTTTTGATCAAGGATAATTTGGAAGACTAAAAAACTAGCAACGGCACTTGCGACATGATAGTCATTAATGGCCTTGATAATTGGGGAAAGTTTAGAAAAAGTGTCATAATAACCCAAAGTTACGGTTTCAACGAAGAGAAAAAGGACACTAATCATCTTACCTAGCGGTGAAATTACTTGTTTAAACACTGTCTCTGCAATCGGGATGAAGAGCACGCAGATTAGTAACATATAAATAGCAGCGTACAGATTATGCTGACTGAAATTATCAGACCAAGTATCGAAAATTCCACTTAAAAAGTACAGGAAGATCATCGGCAGGGTAATGATACTAGCCCATCTTACACTAAAGCTGATGTACTTATTTTTCGTCCAGATGAAGTTAAGAAGAAAAAGCAATAAAACAATGCCAGTGAAAATGATATCAGTGTATTTAGTGACAGGCTCGGCATCGACTGCAGGATCAAGCCAAAAGATAAAGTAAATGCCAATTGCAATATTGACTAACAGTTGCAAGTGGTAGATGTTTTTCCAATATTTTTTCATAATTACCTTTTCGCAAAGCATAATATATTAAAAGGTTGAGAAAACCGTCTCAACCTTGTTATTAGTGCTTTTTAGTTCCTTTTTTATGTTTAGTTTTTTTATGATGATCAGGTCCAGGTCCAGGACCAGGACTTTTGTAACCAGGATTTTCAAACTTTCCCCATTGTCCTCCATTTCCTAATGGGGCACCCCAAGATAAGGATGGGTATGCTGGATTTTCAAAAAATTTAGACTCTGAAAGATTATATTTATTAAAGAACAATGATCTATTGTCTAATTTAAGTGTAGTGGTAGAATCATCGATATTAGATGCTTGATCAGCAGCATAGGCGTCTTGTGAAAATTCACAAAATGTGCTGATACTGAGCAAACCAACCAAGGATAACATAAATAATTTAGATTTTATTTTCATTATCTTTTCCTTCTATCTTAATTTTTAACAATAATATCATTTTTACTTTCTTAATACAACACTAAATAAAAAAAGTTTCTAAATTTTAGAAACTTTTTAAGCTTCAATTTGAATGTCAGTTGACTTATCCCAATCTTCAGGTAATTTGCCAACTTCTTTTAACTTGGCCACAATTTGATCAAGCACAATTTGTCGATCCTCTTCACTAGCCATGAAGTCGTATTTATCACCATCAATTTCCATCTTTGGTGAATAATCATACTTCTCATACCATGGTTTGTAGTAGCGCAACAAGCGCTTGTAATAGTCTTCCAAGGTAGCATCATAACTCAATTGTTCATAAGGACGACCACGCTTCTTAATGCGGCGAATCATCGTGTCATAGGAGACATTGATATGAACTAACAAGTCAGGATTCTTCTTTGGCATCCGCTCCAGTTCGGCCATCATATTGTGCAAGAGTTCATAGTAAGTATCGACTTCTTCTTTAGTAGCTCGGCCAATATCAGCGTTCATTTGGAAGAAGAGCGCATCTTCATAGATGGAACGATCAAGGACGTTATTATCTTCAGACAAGGCCGCCTTAATACTGTGAAAACGCGTATTTAAGAAATAAACCTGCAGTAAGAAGGCATATTTTTTAGGATCAGCGTAGAAGAGGGGCAAGACAGGATTGTCGTCCACACTTTCATAGAAAGGCTTGGTACCTAAATAATCTGATAAAATACTGGTTAAACTGGATTTACCGGCTCCAATGGGCCCGCTTAATACAATAACTGTCATCACGTTCCTTCTTTTTATCTCGTAAAATTATAAATTACCAATATCGCGTAATTTATTATCAATCTCACTCAAAACTTCTTTTTTAGCGTCTTCATCATCGACGAAGTCTAAATGATCACCGTCGATTTGCATCTTAGGTGAAGCATCATAGTGTTTGTACCATGGTTCATAATACTTAATGAGTCTAGCGTAGTAGTCCTTTAAGCCAGGATCGCTAGATAATTGTTCATATGACCGGCCACGGCGCTTGATTCGCTTCAGCATGGTGTCTAATGAAACATGAATATAAATTAGCAAGTCAGGCTTCTTAGAAGGGTTACCTGGCGTGTCTTCCATCATGTTTTCTAATAAGTCATCATAGATCTTAAATTCAGTTGGATCAGCGACTTTACTGTCAGCATTCATTCTGAAGAACAAGGCGTCTTCGTAGATGGAGCGATCAGAGACGCTGTTTTTCTCTTGAATTGCTTGATTAATCTGAGCTAAGCGATGATTGAGCAAATAGGTGTTAAGCAAAAAAGTATACCGCTTCATATCCTTATAATAAAGCGGCAAGACAGGGTTATTATCGACCCCTTCATAGAAGGCTTGAGTACCTAAATGTTCGGCTAAAATACTGGTTAAACTGGATTTACCGGCTCCAATGGGCCCACTTAAGACAATAACTTGAATCACGCTCTTTCTTAAATACTATATCTGGGACAATTAATAAGTTTAATACGAGATGTAGTATTAAACAAGGGAAAATTTAATTCTATTCTGAGTGAAAAAGTCAAGTCACGGAAGACTGTTTTGCACAAAAAACGCATAGCATTGAACTTTAAAATATTAAAAAAGCACCAGCGTAAAAGCCGTTGGTGCTTTTGGTAACTAAAATAAATTTTGTTTTACTTCTTGTACTTATCGTCCAATTCACTAGCAGCAGCTTCGTCGACAATCACCGTTACGTCGGGATGCTTTTGCAAAATAGAAGCTGGAACTTCTTCAGTAATTGGACCTTCGATCATTTCCTTAACAGCGTGAGCCTTCTTTTCGCCAAAGGCCATTAAGACAATGCTCTTAGATTGCATAATGTTGGCTGTTCCCATGCAGATCGCACTCTTTGGTACATCATCAATACTGTCAAAGAAGCGAGAATTTGCCTTAATCGTGTTTTCAGTCAACTTAACTTCATGGGTCCCGATGTCAAATGGGGTACCTGGTTCGTTGAAGGCAATGTGACCGTTGCGGCCGATACCTAATAATTGGATGTCGATTGGGTTGTCTTTGATAATTTGATCATAATCTTTGCAAGCTTGTGCTACATCACTAGCAGTGCCGTCAGGAACATAAGTCTTCTTGAATGGCTTCTTATCGAATAAGTGCTTTTGCATGAAGTAGTGGTAACTTTGAGGATCGTCAGGTTTTAAGCCAACATATTCATCAAGGTTGATACTAATTAAATTGTTGCAGTTTAAGTCGCTTTCAACCCAATTTTGATAAAGGGGTTCAGGAGTAGAGCCAGTAGCTAAACCAAGAACTTTGGCGCCATTTTTAATGCCTTTTTCGAATAATTCAAAAGCCTTAGCTCCACCTTGAATATCATTTTTAGTAACAATTATCTTCATCATAATAAAATCCTCCTCACTTACTGGTCTAGTCCATTATATACTGGTCTATGCCATTTTGTCAAACTGGTAAATGTAGTAAAATAAAAGTGAGGTGAAAAAGATGGATTTAGTTGGTTTAGGAATGGGAACCTGGTACTTAGGTGATGATCCCAAGAAGCGGAAAGATGAATTGGCGGCCCTGCGTTATGGCTTATATAACGGAGTAAAAGTGATTGATACGGCCGAGATGTATGGCGAAGGCAAGAGCGAAAGCCTAGTCGGTGAAGCCATCAAAGGTTATGATCGCAGCCAGCTTTACTTAATTTCGAAGTTTTATCCATATCACGCGACGCCAGAATTAGAACGGCAAAGCTTAGAAGCTAGTTTAAAGCGGCTAGGCACGGATTATTTGGATCTCTACTTATTACATTGGCGGGGTAACCACCGCTTGTCAGATACGGTCAGAGGCTTAGAAGAATTGAAAAAAGAAGGCTTGATCCGGCAGTGGGGCGTGTCTAACTTTGATACGGCGGATATGAAGGAACTGTTCACCGTACCCGATGGCGACAAGTGCTTTGCCAACGAAGACTTATACAATTTAGCTAACCGCGGCGTGGAATATGATCTCTTGCCGTGGCAAAAAGAAAAGCAGGTCAACTTCATTGGTTATTCGCCGTTTAACTCAGATGCCGGTGACAGTATCCGCATTACGCACAACTTAAAAGAAGTTGCTCGGGCCCACCACGCTACTCCGCACCAAATTATGTTAGCTTGGACCATGCGCGATCAAAATGTTTTAACCATTCCCAAGGCTGGGCAAGTTAAACATATGAAGGAAAATATTGCGGCCCAAGAAATCAAATTAACTGATGATGAATTACGTTTGATTAACGCTGATTTTCCTGTTCCAACTAGTAAACAACCATTAGCAATGATTTAATTGACGACAAAAAACCGTCCTTTCAGTTCGAAAGGGCGGTATTTCTTTTTTAAAGATATTCAGTTACTATTCTACCTTAAATTAACTATGAAATAAAAGCATATTAGCTAAATCTAATAGTTATTCACTTCTTAAAGCAATGGCAGCATCTTTCTTGGCAGCCATGCGGGCTGGCAAGTGACCACCGAGCAAGGTCAGAATAGTTGAAATGATAATTAGAATCAAGGCGTGCGTTGGGTTTAATTGAGCTACATTAGTTAACTCGGTAATGTGGTAGATCACGCTGTTGATTGGGAAAGTAAGCAGGTAGGCAATTGCTACTCCAAGAACCCCTGAGAAGATTCCGAGGATGAAGGTTTCGGCATCAAAGACCCGGGTAATATCTTTCTTACGAGCACCTAAGGCCTTCAAAACCCCAATTTCCTTGATTCGTTCAAGTACGGAAGTGTAAGTCAAAATTCCGATCATAATCATGGAAGTAACTAAGGAAATAGCGGCAAAGGCAACTAAGACAGTGGTAATTCCGTTTAATAGGCCACCAGTCATCGTTGTGACCATGCTTGACATGTTAGTGTAGACAATCTGATTTTTCTTAGACTTCCCTTTATTCCATTTATCTAAGTAATCTAAAACCTTGTCTTTGTCATCGAAGTTGTTCGGGTAGATCATGATCCCAGTTGGGATGCTCGAGCCACCTAAAGTTTGTAAAAGTTGCTTCTTGGCATCTTGATTAAGATTTTGACCAGTCATGACGTTACGGTTAGTCTTCTTTTGGGCTTTGACAATGGCTGAATTTTCATTTTGCTTAATGATCTTTTGTGAAAGGCGGTCACTATAAGCAATTCCTGTAGAAAGCAAGGCTAGAGAGTCTTCGTTCTTTGGCCGAATAATTCCCGTTAAGTGTAGCTTAGTCCCAGCATTGTACATGCTTTGGTTAGCCTTCTGCGGCACAAACATCCCAGTTGGCAATTCTTGGTAAAAGTCATTATTGTTAACTACACTGAATTGCTTGCCAACTAAAGATTTGAACTTAAATTTCTGATTATCTTTTGGCTTAAGACCTAAGTTCTTCAAAGCATTAATGTTAACAGTGTTCTTATTATCAGTCACTAAAACTAAATCTGTTGCCTTGTCTGGCCATTTACCAGCTAACAATTGGTAGTTTTCTTTTAAGAAATTACCTTTATTTTTGTTAAGGGTGGTTGGGAAGACACTAGAACCAACACCGACTGAAGACATGGCTTGTGAACGCATTGCGCTCATATTTTGATTTTGGTCAGGATCATTATTAGAAAATTCAACCCGCTTGATCTTACCATTGTCCTTAGCTAATAAATTCAAACTGGTTGCGCGTTGGTAAGAAATATTATTAGCGTAGTCAGGGTTGATCTTTTTTACATAGTCGACGTATTTTTGTGTGATCTTGTTAACGTGAGTCGCCTTTTCGCTTTCATCTTGCTGGGCGATTAAGTAACCGCGATTTTTGACATTTTTGTCTGAATCTTTGCGTTCACTCATCGCGTTCATGTCCGTGGCGGTAGGAGCAATCGCAACAGGGTATTTGGCTAAGGCCTTACTCATCGTGGTATCAATTTGTTTTTGAAAACCATTGGATAAAGACAGAACGACAGCGATAGAGATAATTCCGATACTGGAAGCAAATGCAGTTAAAATCGTCCGGCCTTTCTTGGTCATAATATTGGTAAAACTCAACTTAATGGCGTTCCAGTAGGACATCTTCGTCCGCTTAAGCTTGAAGGTATCCTGTTCAGTTTCAGCAGTATAAGGCGCAGAATCGTCTAAAATTTTCCCATCTTGGAAGTTAACAATTCTAGTGGCATATTCTTTCGCTAATTCGGGGTTGTGGGTCACCATGATAACCAAGCGGTCTTTCGACAACTTTTTAATTAACTTCATGATTTGGACTGAAGTTTCGGTATCTAGGGCTCCAGTTGGTTCGTCACAAAGCAAGATGTCGGGATTATTAGCTATTGCCCGGGCAATAGCTACCCGCTGCATTTGACCACCGGATAATTGGTTAGGATTCTTGTGCATGTGCTCTTTTAAGCCCACTTCAACTAAGGCTTCTTCAGCTCGCTTACGGCGTTCTTTAGCTGGCACACCTGACAAGTTCATCCCTAATTCGACGTTATCCATGATGGAGAGGTGAGAAATCAGGTTGTAATTTTGGAAGATAAAACCAACGGAATTGTTGCGGTAGGCATCCCAATCAGTTTCTTTAAAATTCTTAGTCGACTTCCCATTAATGATCAAGTCCCCTTTGTCATAGCGGTCAAGACCACCGATGACGTTTAACATTGTGGTCTTACCGGAACCACTAGGACCTAAAATGGCAACAAATTCTTTATCACGAAAAGAAATGGAGACATCGTCTAGGGCATGGGTGACGGTATCTCCAACGTGGTAGGATTTAAATAAATGTTCTAGCTGTAGCATTTTCTACCTCTTTCTGGAAATACAATGTTAATAATTAGTATAACATTGATTAAAAGTAAGCAGAAAAGGTGTGCTTTAGACTTAACCCTTTTTTAAAAGAGCATAAACCGCTCTAGGCCAATTAATTGTAAGAAGGCCTGGATGACAAAGAAGAGGATGATGAGGCCCATCACGATAAAGTGGCGCTTCTTGTGCATGACGAAGACGCCAGCAAATTCGCGGATGACAGCATTAGGTAAGAAGTAAAAGCGGGTGTAGCAGCCCACGCCATTCGCGTTAAGGCCAGCCATTTTGGCAAACAGACCAGCTCGAAAAATGTGGTAGTTGTTACTAAAGAATTTAGCTTTGAAGTTTTCACTGCCAAAGTCCTTAATAGCAATTTTTTTGGAGTAGACCATGTTTTGGTAAGTGTTTTTTGATTCTTTTTCAAGCAAAATTTGCTTTGGATCAATCCCGCGACTCATCGCATATTCGGCCATCGCTTGGGCTTCAGCCACTTTTTCATCGCCACCTTGGCCGCCGGACATGATGAATTTAGGCATTTTACGTCCCTTAGCCACTTGCTTGTGGGCAAATTGAATGGCGCGGTTAATGCGGCCGGCAAGTAGCGGAGTAACTGTGCGGCCCTTTAATAAACCAGCGCCTAGGACGATCAAATAATCTTGATTGTAGCGGCGCGGTACAAACTGGTAAAGAATCAGGTTTACCAAGAAATTATACATGATGAAGAGTAGGTAAATTGCGATCGCTGGGGCAGAAGTTAGAATGAGCTTGACCCATTCGGGTAAGTAGTGGCTCGGATCCCAGATGGCTATTACCCAGGCAATAATGATGCCAATCCCCAGAATTAAAGTTAATAAATTAGGCAAGGTGTGGCTTTCATACTTCCAGACAAAATAGGCGTTCCAGAAGAGAAAGACCCAAGAAAAGGCCGCAATCAATAAAATTAAAAGCATAATTGCCAAAACTAGGAAGCCGTAAAAGGACATTAAGGTCTTCAGATGAGTTGAAAAGACCATAATGGTGAACCAAATTGCCAGCAGCAATATAAAAACGGTAAACAAAATGCCGTTAATTAAGCGGCGTGGTTCTTTTAGCCAGCAGACCAGCCAGATGATTAAGGCAAGGGTTAACAGGATTGAGAAGTAGGTAAATTCACGATTGTTTTCAAAAAAGTGTAAAAATGTCGTCATTTATTTCATCCCTTAGTCATTTTGAATCACATCCATTATAATGGAAACATTAGGAAAAATCTCTAGAAATCAAGGTGGTTGGTTAAATGAAAAAATTTTTCCATTATTTAGGTAATGTAGCCGAAATTATTATTGCCTTTTATTTGTATGGTCTTTTACAAAATTTATACTTTTTGCCAGTTAAAGTGCATGAACGTTTCCATTTAAATTGGACGGCGCAGATTTGGTTGACGGCGCTGATTACGGTTCTTGTTTTATGGCTGAGTTTTAAATTTTATAAGCAGCAATTGCGCGAAGTTAACGATTGGGGCTTTAACCAGCGACCACACTGGAGTCTGAAACGCATTTTAACCGCGTTTTTTGGTTTACTACTAATTGTTGTTTTAGGTGGTGTGATGTTACAGGCTCTGGGGCAAGGTAAGGTTTCTGCTAATCAGGAGCAGCTTAATTCATTAGCTAAGCAAAGCGGGCAATTGTTTAAGATTATGGTGGTCTTTATTGCGCCAGCCTGTGAAGAAGTGATTTTTAGAGGGATGTTCTTCAACACTTTCTTTACGAAGGCGACGCGCTTGAATAAATGGGCCGGAATTTTAGCTAGTGGTTTTGTCTTCGCTTATCTGCATGATCCGCATTTCACCAAGTTCATTTTGATTTACTGGGTATTAGGTTGCGTATTGGCTTGGGTCTACATGTCGACCAAGGATTTACGTTACTCGATGTTAACGCATATGTGTTATAACGCTTTAGGTTTTATTTAGAGAAAAAATAAAAAGATCTGGAAATTTTCAGATCTTTTTTCTTAGATGAATATCGCTGTTAACAAAATTATTACCACTAAAATAGCACAAATTACAGCAACAATTGTCGCTTTTTTCTTAAGTGCTAAATAGGCTGCTTGCTTAGCCGGTGACCTTAATGGTGGGTGGTTTTTACGCTTAAACAAATAAAGTAAGAAATTACCACCTGAAACCCAGTAGCCCCACAAGTGTGGCTGCTTCATGCCGCGACTTTTAGCATCTAAGACAGTTAGTTGATAAAGATAATATGTCTCAATAAGTATTCCTAGGCAAAAGAAAACTACCAAGGTCAAGACGAATTCTTTCATGATTTAATTCCTTATTTTTCAGCCATTTCGGTTTGATGTTTCTTAATAAAGTGGTTCAAGATGAATGGTGAAAGTACCGTTGTCACGATGATGACTAAAATTAAACTTGAGTAAATATCTTCAGGGAAGAGGTGGTGGTTAATTCCGATTTGGGCCACAATCAAGGCCACCTCACCACGTGAAATCATCCCTGCCCCAACGATATTACCTTCATCTTTCGTGAAGCCGAACATTTCACTTGAGTATTTACCAGCCCAGAATTTGGAAAGTAAGGCTAAGATTGTCATCACGATGATAAACCAGATGTCTTTAAAGAAACTTTCAAAGGTCATGGACAAACCAATGTCGGCAAAGAAGACCGGAATGAAGATGGCGTAACCAATAACCGATACAGAAGAGTTAACTTCTTTATATTCGGGCGTTTGCCGGATTGCTAAACCACCGAAGAAGGCCCCAACTACAGCAGATAAACCAACGAAGTCAGCGGCCCAAGCCATCGCTAAAGCTAAAACTAGGGAAGCAATGACAACGGCATAGTTAACGTCAACTTTTTCCGCCAGCTTCATAAAGTATGGTGCCACCCACTTGTAAATGAACCAGACAACTACAAAGTAAGCTGCTTCAATTAATAAGTTCAAGAAGAAGTTATTAGTTAAACCGCTCTTACCACCTTCGTGGCTGAAAGTGGTGAACAAACTAAGGACAATTACGGCTAAAATATCGTCAACCACAGCAGCCCCTAGAATCGCTGTGCCGGCGCGGCTGTGCAATTGGTGTGCTTCTTGTAATACCACAACGGAAATAGACACACTCGTTGCGGCAAAGACAATCCCGATGAAGAGCGCTTCAAGGAATTTCATGCCGAAGACCATTGAAGCAATCCCAATGAAAACTACTGGTAAAATGACACCAATGGTAGCAACCGTAAAACTTAACTTGAAGTATTTCTTTAATAGATCAAGGTCACTCTCTAATCCCGCTAAGAACATCAAGAGAATAACCCCGAATTCAGAGAATAAACTAACAATATTATTAGGATGAACAAGACCTAAAATGGCAGGTCCTAGGACGATCCCTGATAATAATTGACCGATAACGGCTGGCATGTTCAGCCGTGAAAAGAGCTGTCCGAGCAGGACAGTAGTGATTAAGATTAAAATTAACTCCCCTAAAAAATGCATGTGACTCCCTTCTAATGGTAAGAAAAAAGCTTCCAAGGATTAGTGCTTATTGACCCAAATAAGCAATTCTTGAAAGCTTTATGCAAAAACCCAACCACAAATAATATTAAATTGTTAATTAATATTCTATGATTTTTGAAAAAAAGATGCAAATAAGAGATAATTATCGAATTTGATAATTTTGCCCCAAAGCCTTTCTAATAGTAGTAAAATGATTAAAAATAGAATAAAAATATTTTAGAAAAGAGGCAATCCAAATGAAATTCAAGTTTTTCCAATACTTATATCCACATAAAAAACTATTGTGGTTAGGAATTATCATTGCCAGTGGACTTACGTCATTAGATGGGATTGCTTCACCATACATTATTGGTACTTTAACTAATGTTTTAATGGCAAAGAAATTTAATAAAGTTCCGCAAATCTTGATACTGTATTTAGTTCTATTTTTAATCATCACCATTAGCTATTGGCTTTGGCAATTATTGTGGGCCAGAGCTAGAAGAGCAGCTAATCTAAAAATGCGCGAAGACGTTTTTAATCATTTTCTAGATAGTCCTAGTCCAGAACGAATTGAAAAGGTAAACAACTTCGTCAATGTTGATGTTAAACAAATAGAAGGCTCGTACGTTAATTCAGTTGTAAACTTAGTTTACTGTATTGAGCAGGCCGTATTCTCTCTTATTTACGTGATTAGTATTAATGGCATCGTTTCAATGGCATTTTTAATCTGTGGGTTGTTGCCTTCTTTAGTACCAAGATTAACTGGTAAATGGGTTGAAAAGGGTTCAGAGGAATGGAATAAAAGTTATGAGGAATATAATTTAACGCTGAATTAATCTTTACGTGGTTTTCCTGTAATTAGTCATTTCAGAGTTAATAGCCTGTTTAAGAGACGAGTTAATCAAAAATTAGCTAATGAAGAAAATAAATATTGGAAGATGTCTTATCGGTCAAGTACCGCTAGCTTTTACTCTCAACTTAGTTACTCCATTTCTTCAATTATTGCTTTGAGTATTGGGGTTTTATTTGTAGTTAATGGCCAAGTCTCTGTTGGTGGTTTAATTTCACTTTTCTTAGCTTCTGATCGTTTAACTAGCCCAATCATTACTATCTCGCAAATTTTCAATCAATTAAATACAACAACACCGTTAATCAAAGAAAATAGTATGTTAAATACTAAGCCAGCATCAATTAATAATTTGACTGTAGCTAAGCAAAATGAAGTTCTAGCTTTTAAAGATTGTCAATTAGGTTATCAAGATCAAGCTCTGCTAAGAAATGTTAATTTCACGGTGAATTCAGCAGAGAAAGTTCTTATTGTGGGGCGTTCAGGAATTGGTAAATCAACTTTGTTTAAGACTTTGTTAAATGAGATTCCATTAGTAAATGGTGTGATCAATGTCGAATCAAATTTTGGGCAAAAGTTTGGTGTTGTAGGCCAAGAAAGCTATATCTTTTCTGATACTTTACGTTTTAATTTGACTTTAGGTCAAAAAATTGCGGATGCGACTTTACTTGAAGTTTTAAAGAAAGTAGATCTTGAAAAGTTTGCTAAATTAGAAGCACTAGATCAAAAATTAGGTAAAAATGGCCTCAATTTATCAGGGGGTGAACAAAGAAAGATTGAATTAGCACGAGCTTTATTAGCTAAAAAAGAAATTCTTTTGGTTGATGAAGGTTTGTCTGGACTTGACGAAAAGAGTAGTAAAAAGATTTTTGATTTAATAATGGAATTTCCAGGAACTGTCTTAGAAATTGAGCATGTTGTTGGAAAAGAGCAAAGTACACAGTATAATCAGTTAATCGATCTTAATCAAAAACAGTATCAAGTAGAATAAGGGTAATGAAAGAAGGATAATCTTAATGCATCGAAGAAGTGAACAAGCACAAAAGATTTTAATTTTGATCGTAGTTTTTGCGATCGCCATGATGGCAATTGAAGCTGCCTTCTTCGGTGCGCTTGTTCCCATGGCTGAAGTTGGCTTTATTGCGCCAATTTATTATGGCATCGATCTAGCTAATGAGTTTGCGGAACAGTTCTCCTTCAATGAAAAGCACGTGGTTACTAATGAAAATGCGAAGCTGATCAAAATCGTCAACATTGTTTGCGGGATTTTGATCGTTATTGCCATTGCAGTATTGGTGATTTTGATCCGCATTAAGTTTTATTATTTCGCCCTGGGTTCCGGTGTTTTAGTAGAGATGCGGGTAGCGATTATAGACTTTGATCGCTTGGTCAAAATCAGAAAGTTAGTTAATAACAAAAAATTACTTTGGTGGTTAAACGTAGTTGTAGCAGTCATTACCATGTTGGTCTTAATTGGCTTGGCTGCTTTAAATGATGTCGTCTTCTGGGTGGCCGTCATTGGAATTATGATCTTGTCAGTTATCCTGAAAGATGTCTTAACGCACATGAAAGTGAAAAGTGACTATAACATGTTGAAATAGGGCATAAGAAAAGGGCGAAAGCGAATAGCTTTCGTCCTTTTTTAAATATAATTTTTAATTTACTTTTCTAGTCCTGTTTGTTCAGGATTCTTAGGTTCAGTCTTAGCAAGCAAGGCCAAGCAAATGGTAATCAAGTCGACAACTTCTTGCAAGATCGCACCAATAAAGGCCGGAATCACACCAGTTGCGGCGATGATTTCCAAGATAATTACGATCGTAATAGCTGTCAAAACGTCGATATTAGCAACCTTCATGGTGTGCTTACCAATAGCGACCGCATCGTTAACTTTACTTAAGTCGTTAACCATAATAACGGCATCAGCACTTTCACTCGCAGCCGTTGCGCCTTTAGCACCCATGGCAATTCCGACATCAGCAGCCGTTAAACTTGGGGCATCGTTAACCCCGTCCCCAGTCATGACTACTGGACGTAGGTCCTTAGGCACGTTTCTGATAGCTTCAATCTTTTGCTTAGGTAACAAGTCAGCGTGGACTTCGCTATCGTTAATCTTAGCGGCTTGACTGATTTGTTCAGCAACGTTCTTGTGGTCACCCGTCAGCATCATAATTTGCTTAGCCCCTTGCCGGCGCAAACGAGCAATGGTTTCAGCGGTTTCAGGACGGATTTGATCCTTAAAGGTGATGTAACCAGCAAACTTGCCGTTAATGGCTACGTAGACTGCGGTAGCACCAGCATCGATTTTAGCGTGATCTGGTGCGACGAAACTTAACTTACCAACTTTAATTTCTTTACCATCAACTGTCCCAGTGACACCTTCACCAGTAGTTTCTTTCAAATTAGTTACTGGCATGATGGCACTCTTAGCAGTACTGTCAACCAATGAAGAAGCAATAATGTGGCTTGATTGTTGTTCAACACTAGCAGCTAAAGCTTGTAATTCATCTTTATCAACACCTTGTTCAGGTACGATTTCGCTAACCTTTAACTTGTTTTGGGTTAAAGTCCCAGTCTTATCGAAGGCAAAAGTCTTAGCCCGAGATAATTTTTCCAAGGTTGGACCAGACTTCACAATAATGTGGTGGCGTGACATGGAGCTCATCCCTGAAACCAAAGCCACAGGAGCGGCAATCAACAATGGACATGGAGAAGCCACAACCATTACTTCCGCAAATCTAGTAAAGTCCCAGCCACTGACACCAGCAGCGATAATTCCGATTACTAAGGAAACAACAGTAAATGGCACGGCGTAACGGTCAGCCATCTTAACGAACTTAGCAGGTTGAGCTTCAGAAGACTTAACCAAGGCAACAATTGTCTGGTATTCAGAATCCTTAGCTAACTTAGTAACTTCAACTTCAACCGCAACATCCCCGTTAATTGAACCAGACATTAATTCATCGCCTGGCTTCTTATTAACTGGTACAGATTCACCAGTCAATGATGATTGGTCAAAGCTTGAAGTTCCCTTAACGATCTTACCGTCAACTGGCACTTGTTCAGCTGGCTTAACAATAATATGGTCACCAATTTGCAAGTCATCAACTTCAACTTGCGTTACCTTACCGTTGACTAACTTGTTAGCCTTCCGTGGTGAGTTACTAATCAAAGAACGAAGTTCCTTGTCAGCTTGGCTAGTAGCGTAATCTTCAAGTGATTCACCACCGGTGAACATTACTAAAATCATCCAAGCTGCCCAGTAGTCACCAATTGCCATGGTAGAAATAATAGCAATAATGGCTAAAATATCGACACCCCAACGACCCTTGCGGATATCGCCGATCATTTCGATGGCCATGCCGATAGCAACATAAATCCCAAAAATATCAATTAAAACTCCAGCGATTGGCCAGTTCCCGACTGTGGGTTTCCCACATAGGAAGTCAAGAATTACGCCAATGACACCAAGAATTAATACAACGATTAATTTCCACTGGTTCTTTAACATTTTCCCCTCCAAAAATAATTAAATGATAAATCCTGTAGTATTTTTATATCTAAATTATAATCATTCTAAATTAGAAAAGCAAAAAAAGAAGTGTTCAGAAACTATTTGAGAAAGTTTCTGAACACGACAATTCTGTAGTAAAGAATATTAAAAAGTCTAGGAAAGTTATTGCTCAACTTCTTCCTTAATATTGACTACTTCATAATGGCTATCATAAGTGTGGACCACATAGTTAAAAGCCTTAATCCATTCACGCCTAGTTAACAAACCTTGAAACACGCCGTGATCATCAACGACAGGTAAAAAAGCATTGTTAATTAACAAGTGCAGCTGTTTTTCTAGGGTAGTTTGCACAAAGTTAATCTTATCGAACTTGGTTTGCATCACATCGCGCACTTTTAACTGGTTTAACGGATCGATTGAAATTTCATCCGTCTTAAGCATTTCGTCTGTAATCATGGCCAAACTAAGTAAGCCAACAACTCTTTTTTCCTTGTCTAAGACAGGAATTTTTGAATATTTAACTTTAGTTAAAATCAAAAAAGCGTGATAGAGTGGATTATCATCTTGCACAAAGGCAATCCGACTGGCTGGAATTAAAAAGGAGCCTGATTTTTCTTGGATCAGGTGCTTAATTGATGGTGAGAACATGTAATCGTCTTCCTCGCTTTCTCCCTCTAGTGTACTAAACTTCTGCGAAAAAGGAAAAAGGCTCGCAAGTTATGCGAGCCTTATTAGTTTCATCTACTTTGGAGGAGTAAGAATGAATGAAATAAAAAAGTGGGAGTATGTAACAAGTTCTACCATCTCGTTACGGTTTATATAATACGGTGAAATTGTGAACTAAAAGTGTCTAAAATATTATGAAAAAGTAAAGAAATGTAAGAGATTTTTTTAAGGGCAAAAAGAAAAGCTCACGCAACGCACGTGAGCCGAAAGGGATAGATATGAAATTGGCAAAAGCCAATTCTTTTTTATTTCATTATTTACTTGGAGGAGTATGAATGAAAAACAAAAAAGTTGAGTGTAACGAACTATTTTGTTTTCGTATTTCGTTACACATAAAAAATAACTTATAAATGTGAACTTTCTGTGATGAAATTGTTTCAAAGTTAGTAATAATTGGACAATAAGTTTTTGCTTAGGCTAAAAACCTTGATTTGGCAAGCATCGAAAGTTAAGTATAATATTTATAATTGCAAAAATTTAACGGAAAGGTAGTTCTTCGTGAAAAAAATCGGTAAGAAATTATTGCACATCTTAGGCGCAATTTTAATTATTGCCGCAGTGGGGACTGGTGGCTATTTTGGCTACGAATGGTTCCAAGACCAGCAATTCTGGCACAATCGCCCCCAATTAGTTAAAGCAAAAGACGGCACTAACACCAGTGCAGCCTGGCAGAATTTTGCTACTTATCAAAAGAAGTTGCGCCAGCATTATTCCTTTATTAACCGGGCCTCGACTTATGTGCCACCGCGCACTTGGGATGGTAAAGATGCAATTATTCCGGGACTGCGGACAACTAAGAGTTATAACTTCAAGACGAAAAAGACGGACACTGCCGAAGCGATGACGCCGCAAGGAATTACAGTGGCGGGCAAATACTTACTCTTGACGGCTTATGATGGCGATCACGTGCACGCATCAGTGGTTTATGTTTTGGATAAGAAAACCGGCAAATACTTGAAGACGCTCCAAGTTCCAGGTAAGCCGCACCTAGGCGGGATTGCTTATGATCCGATTGCCAAGAATATCTGGGTAACGGGCTCAATGGGTGAATCCTCAGCCTTAATGTCTTTTTCACTTGCTGCACTGAAAAAGTATCATCCGGCTAAGCGCATGCCGATTGAATATAACCACCGGATTTCAATTCCTTCCATTGAAAGAGCATCAGCGGTTACTTATTATGATAATCAATTATTTGTCGGCTTCTTCAACATGTACGGCCGCGGCCGGGTTGCTGGTTACACCATTGCTCGTAGCGGTAAACACAAGGGCTCAATTACTAATAATGAAATTAAGTCAGTGACGGGAACTGTTTCTTGGTCAGACCCGACCGGGGAAACTTCAATGGATAAACAGATTCAAGGGCTTGCCATTTATGACAATAAGATCTTTCTTAGTCAGTCCTACGGCAGTGGTGATTCTAAGCTCTATATTTTCCCATCTACCGCAGTAAATGCCTTAGACGAAAAGAATGCCGAAAAAGTGATTATCATGCCGCCTTACTTGGAACAAATTACTGCTTATAAGGGGCAACTACTATGCATTTTTGAATCAGGTTCTAAGCAATATGCCAAACGGGATTTAGTAATTATGGATCGAATCCTTTCATTAAATATCAACGCCTTATTCAGTAATTAAGCTTGAACTTATCAAATCTTTAAATTTAGTAAAAAAATGGCAAATGTTACTAATATAGGCTTTTTTGTAGTAAGATAGGACCATGAAAATCTATTGTTACTTTTAAGGGAGAAATAATGGAAAAAACAAAAAAAGTTGAATCTCGAGGTAAACAAATAGGGATGTTTATCTTAAAGACTGTAATTTATTTTGCAATCCTGATGGCCCTTATATATTTGTATGAATATAGTGGTCTGAACGCAGTTCACTTTATTTATAACGAATTTTAGGAAGCAGGTGCAAATAATGATTAATAATGTAATCAAGAAGATTGATGAAATCGCACTTCAAGATCCTGATCGCGTTGCCTATGACTATTTAGGTGAAACTAATACTTATGGGGAACTTAAACAGCGTTCTGATGCTTGGGCACACAAATTAGCTAGTTTAGATTTGCCAGCTCATGCACCAATTATGATCTGGGGTGGGCAAAATTTTGAAATGATTGCTAGCTTCTTAGGCTGTGTTAAGTCAGGACATGCGTACATTCCGATCGCTAGTTACTCTAATGCTGAACGATTAACGATGATTGAAGAAGTATCAGAATCACCAGCTGTTTTGGCAATTGATGACTTACCTGATGTTGATGTGTCTAACTTAGTAGTAGTTAAGTCAGAAGAAGTTACTGACGGCGATTACACGATCGATGAAAGTCAATTTGTGGAAGGTGACGATAACTTTTACATTATCTTCACTTCCGGTACGACTGGTAAACCTAAGGGTGTGCAAATTAGTCATGACAACTTACTCAGTTTTGTTAACTGGGAATTGACTGATTTTAACTTGCCAGAACATCCAAGTTTTTTGGCGCAAGCACCATATTCCTTTGACTTGTCAGTTATGAGCTTGTATCCAGCTTTAACTGCTGCGGGTAAGTTAGTGGTTTTGCCACACGAAACGACCCAAAACTTTGCGCAATTGTTCCAAACTTTGCCAAAGATGCACTTTAACGTTTGGGTTTCAACTCCTTCATTTGCACAAATGTGCTTTTTGGATAAGACCTTCGATGGTGAGCATCATCCAGAGATGACGCACTTCCTCTTCTGCGGGGAAGAATTACCTCATACTGAAGCTGCGATGCTTAAGAAGAAGTTCCCAGAAGCTCACATTTTCAACACTTATGGTCCAACTGAAACCACTGTGGCCGTAACGCAAGTTGAAATTACTGATGAAATTTTAGCCAAGTATGATCGTTTGCCAATTGGTCGCACCAAAGAAGATACGAAGATTAGTATCGATACTACCAAAGGCGATAACCCTGGCGAAGGTGAAATTATCATCAGTGGTCCAAGCGTTTCTAAGGGTTACTTGAATAATCCTGAAAAAACAGAAGCTGCTTTCTTTAAGAACGATGGCGATGAATATGCAAGTTACCGTTCTGGGGATGCTGGCTTCTTTGATGATAACGGCATGCTCTTCTACCGTGGCCGCATTGACTTCCAAATTAAGTTCAACGGTTACCGGATCGAACTAGAAGAAATTAACTTCTACTTAACTAAGAATGACTTAGTGCGTTACGGGGTTGCAGCTCCTAAATACAACAAGGATCATGCTGTGCAACAGATTGTAGCTGAAATTGAATTAAAAGACGGCGTCCGCCGGAAGTATTCTGATGCTGCTTTAACCAAAATGATTCGGGCAGATTTGGCGAAGAACGTAATGCCATACATGATCCCACAACGGTTTATCTATCAAGATAAATTGCCAATTTCACAAAACGGCAAGGTAGATATCAAGGCCGTGATTAAGGAGGTTAATAAGTAGTGAATTTTAATTTCATTAACTTACAACCTTACTCCAATCCGCAGTACTTTATTTACTTGTTAATTGCCTTAATTCCAATGATCATTGGTCTTTACAATGGTAAGAGATTTAAAACATATGAAGCAATCTTTTCATTAGTTTTTATCTTCTTAATTTTTGATGGTGATCACTGGCAACAAGGAATTAACATCATCCTGTATTTGATTTATGAATTTGTGATTACTTTTGCATATTTGAAATACCGGACGAAAAAGAAGAGCCCGAATAAGACTTGGGTCTTTTACTTAGCGGTGATTTTAGCAATCTTGCCATTAACGGCAGTTAAAATCTTAACGGCAATGCCGGTCGGAACAGTCCCATTTGTTGTGGGGTTCTTGGGTCTTTCTTACATTACCTTCAAGAATGTGCAGGTAATTATGGAAACCCGCGATGGCGCAATTAAGGAGATTGAACCCGGCACTTATGCTCGATTCTTACTCTTCTTCCCAACCATTTCTTCAGGACCAATTGACCGTTACCGGCGTTTTAAGAAAGACTTTGATAAAGCACCAAGCCGAGAAGACTATATTACAGATATGCAATATGCCGTGAGATACTTGTTCCAAGGCTTCTTGTACAAGTTCATTATCGGTTGGTTCTTTGGAACGTATTGTTTACCTAAGATTGCTAAGGCAGCCTTATTAGTTGGTAATTCTGTTGGTGGTTTGAAGTTATCTTGGTGGGTCTTAGCTTATATGTACTGTTACAGTATGTATTTGTTCTTTGACTTTGCTGGTTATTCATTATTTGCTGTGTCAATTTCCTACTTCATGGGAATTCACACCCCAATGAACTTCAACAAGCCATTTATTTCTAAGAATATCAAGGACTTCTGGAATCGTTGGCACATGACTTTGTCCTTCTGGTTCCGGGACTACATCTACATGCGGTTCACTTTCTTTGCAATGAAGAAGAAATTATTTAAGAGTCGGATTAGATTATCGCAAGTTTCTTACTTCTTGCTCTTCTTGATCATGGGCTTTTGGCATGGTTTAACCTGGTACTACATTGTCTATGGTATTTTCCATGCGACCGCCATTTGTATCAACGATGCATGGCTGCGCTTCAAGCGTAAACATAAAAAGCAAATTCCACGTAATAAGTTTACGGAATGGTTTGCTATTTTCTTAACTTTCAATGTAGTTTGCTTCAGTTTCTTGATCTTCTCAGGTTTCCTTAGCCAACTTTGGTTTGGCTGGAAATAAGCCAAGAGGGGATAGTTAGTTTTATTTTAGTGAGGTTTTTATTATGGATACAAAGACAGAAGTTTTAGACATTTTAAACAATTTAACTGGTGAAGATTTATCAGAAAACATGGACAGCAACCTTTTTGAAGATGGTTTACTTGACTCCATGGCTAGTGTACAAATGTTGTTAAGTTTACAAGAAAAGTTCGGCATTGATGTGCCAGTTTCAGAATTCAACCGTGATGAATGGGATACTCCTAACAAGATTGTTGCAAAGGTGGAAAGCTTAGAAAATGAATAATAAACGCCGGCTGTGGCAAATCTTTGGCCCAGTTATTTGCGCTGTTATTTTGTTGATCGTTGTTTTCTTGATTCCTTGGGAGCGGACTTTCTCTAATAAGGCAATTTATGAAGCTGCCAATTCGCAAAACACCACTGTCTTTAAGGGTGTGAAGATGAAGCAGGAAGCCTTTAAGCGCAATTACGTGCCTTTCTACGGTTCAAGTGAATTGTCACGGTTTGATCCGCTGCACCCAAGTATTCTTGCCGAAAAGTATCACCGTAATTACCGCCCATTCTTATTGGGTGGTGCCGGTAGTCAGAGTTTGGCTCAGTTTGTAGGGATGCAAGGAACAAGTAAACAACTGAGAGATAAAAAAGCTGTGGTCATTATTTCACCACAATGGTTCACCAAACAAGGTCAAAATCCACAAGCTTTTGATTTATACTACTCACCATTGCAAACAGCAATGTTCTTATTGAAGGCTAACGCTAAAAGCAAAGCTGACCGTTATGCGGCTCAAAGAATCGCTGCAATGCCAACCGTTAAGAACGGGATTATTAAGAGTTGCTTGAAGAAGGTGGCTCGCGGTCAAAAGTTAAGTGATTGGGACCGCTTCTTGTTAGAGCAGCGGCAACGGATGCTAGTTAATGAAGATAACTTTTTCAGCACCTTCCAATTGCGTAACCGGGTAAATAAGATTTGCCAAAAAGCTAAGTTGTTGCCGAATACTTATTCCAAGTCTGCTTTGAGAAAAGTAGCGGATGAACAAGCAGCAATGCATACTAACTCTAATAATTTGGGGATCGATAATACCTTCTACCGGACACGGTTACCTAAGAAGGTCTTGAAGAAGCTGAAGGGTAGTCAAAAGCACTTTGATTACGTTAAGTCACCTGAATATGCCGATTTCCAATTATTGTTAACGCAGTTTGCGAAGCAACACACGAATGTCTTGTTTATCATTCCACCAATTAATGCTAAATGGGCGAAGTACACTGGTTTATCACAAAAGATGTATCAAGAATCAGTGGCTAAGATTGAAAATCAATTGACTAACCAAGGCTTTGAAAACATTGCCGACTTATCGAAAGATGGTGGTAAGAAGTACTTCATGGAAGATACGATTCACCTTGGGTGGAATGGTTGGTTAGCTGTGGATGATGCTGTTAAGCCATTTATGGCAACGCCAAATCGTCGTTGTAATTATGATTTGAGTAACTACTACTTCTCAAAGAAATGGCAAAACAAGAAAAATGTTAAGCCATTAAATTTGAGTAACAAAGAAGCTTTAAAAGACAAGTAGTGCGACATGCTATTGACCGTTTGAACGTTAAGGGATCAGTTCTTGTGATTAAACATGGCAAACCTTGGCTCAATTATGCAACGGGCAATAAGGCTGACACTAGTTATTTGATTAATTCCGTTCAAAAATCAATGACGGCAACGATGGTGATGCGCGAAGTTGAAAAGCATCACATGAAATTGAATGATCCCTTGAGTGAGTACTTTGCTGATGTTCCAGGTGCTAAAGAAGTGAAGGTTAAGAACTTACTTAACATGACTTCTGGCTTGAATCTTGCCAAAGGAAAAGAATTGGGGACCGATCCATTTATTTCCGATAAGATGAATTTAGCTAGTGACATTGCTAATACGGTTTTTGATGAAAAACAGCTCGGTAAGTGGCACTACACGGCCATCAACTATATCTTGTTATGCGGGATAATTTCAAAATTGGAGCATAAGTCCTATGAGCAATTATTCAGAAAGACTTATATTCAACCATTGAAGTTGAAACAGACGGAATTTTTGTGGTCAAGTAAAGCCGAACTAAAGGCTAGTCATTGGCTACCTGGCTATGAATACCGCTCTGAACTCCAGCGTTATCGGCGCTTCCCGCATGCTAAAGCTGTCAAGGATGCGCATGATGAATTAGGAGCCGGCTCAATTGTGATGTCGAATCATGATTTAGCCAAAACGATGACGGCAATTCTGCATGGCAAGTTATTAAGTGAGAAGAGTCAGGCCATCTTGTTTAAGGGTCAAGCACCAACTTACTATAATGGTGGTTTTTACAACTTACCACGTTTTAGAGCCGCTAATGGTGCTGGTTCAGGGTATTATACCTTCTTTAGAGCAAGTGATGATGGTCAGAATATGTTGATTATTCAATCTAATCATACTAAGAAGGGCCGCTTTGTTCATTTAAGAAAAAAAGTTAATAATATCATGTCGTTAATCTTACGATTTAACAAAAAGGGCTGGAAATATTAATTTCTAACCCTTTTTTCTTAAGAAAAGTTTTTTATACAAGTATAAAAAATTGTATTTTGCAGTTGTCAATGCTACAATCAAGATTGTACCGCCACTAGAAAGTAGTCATTTTCTCCGGTAGCGAAAATGTTATCTTCTATATGTGGTCAGAGATGGTGGTACACACTGTGTGAGCCTAGTTCCGTTGTTGGAATTAGGCTTTTTTGATGCTCTAATAGTGTTACAATGTGTACATAGATATAGATTTTGTGGATAGATCGGAGAAGTAAGATGAGTAGAAAAGAATTAAAACAAGCTGCTAAAGATCAACTTCGCGGTAATTGGACTTGGGCCGTTTTGGTCTCCTTTATTGCTGGGTTAATTACTTATTTAATCAATGACATTATTAGCTTGATCTTTAATGGGCAAGACATTGTTTATAAGCAAGTTTCTAATATTGTTAATGGCGTAGATTATGTTGTTGCGAGCCAAGAGAGTGCAGCCGGAGAAATTGTCCAATTAATTGCCACTGTAATTATTGGTTTAATTCTTTGGGGTGTTGCTTTTACCATTCTTAAATTTAGAGATACTGGTAAAAAAGATGACATTATCAAAGGAATCTTTAGTGCTTATACCAACGGTCGCTTTACTACAGCTTTTGTGACTTACTTAGTTGAAGTTATCTTTTTAGCTTTGTGGACTTGTCTACTTATTATTCCTGGAATTATCAAAGGCTTTTCATATGCCATGACGCCTTATATTATGAAAGACATGTACGATGCAGGTAAGAAACCTGCAGCTACAGAAGCCATTACTGCTAGCCGGAAGTTGATGGATGGTCACAAGACTGACTTATTTGTTTTATGGCTGAGCTTCATTGGCTGGGCAATTCTTGGAACCATTACTTGTGGAATTGGTTTTCTTTGGATCACGCCATACTACCGGCAAACGATGGCTAACTTCTACCGGAATTTAGCTGGCGATCAATTTCTTAAGGAAAAATAAATAATGCTGCTAAGCAGGCAGTAAAATATCTTTTAAATGCCACCCTCTGTATAGTTAGAGATACGGAAGGTGGTATTTATGTATGTTGCCGAAAAAAGCAAAAATCAAAAGACTTTTCCTGATTCTGAAGTACGTGGCGAGCGCAGCCGTAGTTCTGTACCAATTAGTAAAGAAGATCAATGGGTTAAGAAATGAAAAAGCTTAGATTTTCATTAGCTGCTAAAGAAAAGTACGAAGAATTAACCGGTGCGCAACGGACGTATATTGATCAAGGCTTGGAACATTTAAAACAAGATGATTTAACGGGCGCTGAGTACTTGGTCAATGAAGAATTAGGAATGGAAATTAAGTTTGCTCTGGAAGGGCAAACAGTAACGGTCTTAAAAATCGGCACCGTAGCTGAGTTTAATCGGGATCAGTATCCTGAAGCGCAGCAGCGGATGTTAGATTGGAATAATTGAGAAAAAGCAGCCCCACGGGCTGCTTTTTTAGATCAGTAATTAGGATCATAGTTGAAAAATCGGTATCAAATCGGGTAAAATGATACCGATTATTTAGGGATGGTCCTGATTTTTACCAAATCCGCTTAAAAATCAACCGAATTTGAATCCTAATGTCTCACCAAAATCAATTGCGTTATAATTTTTGATGTAAATTGAAAGAAGATAAGAATATGTTTGGGATTAAGAAAACTAAAAAAGCAGAACAACAATTACTTACTAATCTTAATGATTTGATTGAAGATGGATCAATTAGTCCGCAAGAACGGCAAATTTTGCAAGTAGCTAAGGCTGGTTTGGAAAAGAACGAGTACTTACCGCGAGTTTTACGCGACCTTGAAGATGGATTGCAGCCACTTGCTTTGCAAGGAAAAATGTCGGATAAGGTGAGAGAGCTGTATTTGGCGATGGTTAGTCAAAGTGGATCTGAGTTGAAATGGCGCGGGCTTTGCTTTGGTAATTTAATGTAAAAAATGGGATAGCCGGTAGTGGCTATCCTTTTTTCTTGTCCAAATTTGCACTAAAACAACCGAATTTGAATTTTTGTATGAGAAAAAGGCAAAGCAGGGTAAAATCTAACTAACGAGGTGAGAGGGATGCAGGCAGTTCACGATTTTATCCAAGGTTTCATTTCCGGCTTTGGCCCCCATGCTGATTTTATTTTAGGCTATTTAGTTTTAATGCTAGTTGAATCGATTACTTCAACTAGTTTCCTGATTTGGTATTTTTTCAAAGTTACTCGTCTGCCTAAAGCGGGATTTAAAAACAAATTCTTTCTCGGAATAATCTCAGTCTTGCTATATATTCCAGCAATCTTTGGTTCATATGGGATTTTAATTACCACTTTAGCCAGTATGCTCTTGTTTTATTTACGCTATCGGCGTTACGACCACCTAGCGATCGTAAACGCCGTCATTTCTGGGACTACTTTTTACTTAGTAATTTGGATTTTGCAATCTATTATTTTTAATATTTTACTTAAAGCAAGGTTAGTTACTAAAGGTAGTGCTGTTAGACCTTGGTTAGCAGTGTTAATCTTTATCATTTTCTACCTTTTCGCAATTATTTTCGTAAAGAAAAAGGCAAGTTGGTTTTATCACCAAATTACTGGAAAGAATGCCCGCTCATTTTTGGTAGCAGTTGGCTATTCCTATTTTTCTGCAGGAGTGATTGTCATTTTAAATATGCTTTACGGTGAGTCATCGCAGGTACTCTTACTTTATATTTTCTTGCTGTTAACGCAGATCGGGTTTGCTTTTTACATGTACTTTATCAATACGAAAATTCAAACGCGGTTACTTGATGAACAAGAACAACAAAATTTACAAGAATATCTGCATGACTTAGAACAGAGTGAGGACCAATTGCGCCGCTTCAAGCACGATTACCCCAATCTCTTAGCGAGTTTACGGACTAGTGCTGAAAGTGGTGCTAACCAGGAGCTAGTGGCGGAACTAGACCGATATACTGAAAGCCAGCTGAACCAGCAGAATCTCTGGAAGTACAAGAACCTGAATCACTTGCATAATGATGCATTGAAGAGCTTGCTAGTCGAGAAGCTGAATCGCTTAAATGAGCTTGGCATCAAGTATTCTTTTGAGTGTGAGCAAGAAATCACCACTGTGCCAAAAAACGTCAAACTTTTCGATCTGGTGCGCATTATTGGCATCGTTTTTGATAATGCCATCGAAGAGAGTCAAAAAGTGGGCACTGAGCAAGCCGAGGTGAAGGCGATGTTTTATCAAGAAGAGCCCGGTGAATTGGAATTTGAGCTTAAGAATAAGAGTCGCTTGCAGCAGGTAAATTTGACCCAAATTAAAGAAAAGGGCTACACGACTAAGGAGCATCATCAAGGCTTAGGACTAGCTAATATTCAAGAGATTAATGATCAATATGACAATATGTTTATCGAGTACGGCAGCAAGAACAACTGGTTCAGCTTTAGTTTAGTGATTGCGTAGGAGTGAAAATGAAATATACCGTAATAATTTGTGATGATGACGTCAAACAAGCATCGAATTTAGCTTTAAAGTTAAGGACAGCCGCTATGATGGAGTCGGGTGAAACGCCTGAGACCCGAATTGAATTAGAGATCGGCACAATTGCTAGTAGTTATGGGCAAGTGTTGGAATATTTAGACCAGCATCCCTTAGACGGCGGAATTTACCTCCTTGATATTGAACTAGGTCAGGGTAAAGATGCGCCAAACGGCGTGGATTTAGCCGAACAGATCAAAAAGCTGGACCAGAGAGCGCAGATCGTTTTTGTCACGGCCTATAACGAATACATGGAGCTGACCTATGAACGTCGCATCGGCTCGGTGGACTACATCAACAAGAATAATCCCGATTTGCAAAGACGGTTAAACGAAACCTTGCGGGATGCTGTTCATAACTTAGATACCGAAAACTTTACTAAGCAAATGACTTTCTCCTACCGCTTAGGGCGGATTATCAAAAACGTCAATATTGATGATATTTATTACATTTCAACCACTAAAGCCCGCACAAATTGCGGTTAGTGCGGAAGGATGGTGAGGCTGAATTTGTTGGTGATATTAAAAGTGTTGATGAACAGCATGAATTTTTGAGAAAAGTTTCGCAGTCTTACTTAATTAACCCGAAAAACGTCCGTCAGATCGATTTGAAAAAGCACACGATTACTTTTCCAAGTGGGGAAGTAATTACTTTCTCACGGCGTTTTGGCCGGGTTATGAAGGCTTTGATTAAGGATTATAACTTAGCGCAACAAGAATTGACCAAATAGGAAGAAAGCGAGGACAATTATGCAAAATAATTATGAGTTAGCACTGAGTGATTTTATTGAAATAGATAATGAAAATAGCAGAAGACACAATGTTCTAACTATGCTTTTAGCTACCATTATCTTAAATATCGCTTACGTTTTCGGACAAAGAATTATTAGACTTGCTCATATCAAAGAGTTTTGGCTCCATCAACTAGTCTTAATAGTCGTACTTGCACTCATTGCTTTCTGTGCTTGGAAGTTTTGCCGGACGACTAAACTTTTAATTACGCGCTTGCCGCAAAATAAAGTGCAAATTATCTGGGGGATTGTGCTAGTAGTGGTGTGCTTGCCGTTCATCATTGGCAATTTTGGTCAAACAATCACAGCACTGCGTTTACCAGGACAAAAGTTGATTCAAGTCTTCATTACGGCTGTATTAGTTGCCTTTGTTGAAGAATTACTCTTCCGCGGGTTACTGTTTAATGCCGTCATATTGCTGTTAGCCAAGCAAAAATATCGCTTCTTCTGGACAAGTATCATTACTGCAGTTTTATTCGGCCTTATGCACTTGGTCAACTTGTCACATCAACCATTACAATCAACTTTAGGACAGGTGATAGTTGCTGCTACATTGGGGCTAATTCTGGCCTTCTTGCGATTAGCAACTAACAATATTTCCTGGGGAATACTGCTGCATTTTTGGATCGATTTTAAGCCAATCCTTGTAGCAAAAGACGTTGGTACAGGAACTCTTCCATTAGGAGTAGTGGCAGGAGTATTTCTCCCACTCGCAATTGCTGCAATTATTTGCTTGTATTTGTATAATCGGCATTATGTGAAAGTAATGGCTTAATGTCAAATTAAGGTAAGAAACCCTTAAAATGGGCTTTCTTACCTGTTTTTTTACGTAAATTTGCCTATAATGAAGGATTGAAAGTTGACGCAAAAGTTAAATGAGGGATTGTTTTGAATAAGAAAATGCTATCAGGTTCATTTTGGCTGTCTTTCGGCAGCATTTTCTCCAGAGTATTAGGAGTTATCTACCTAATTCCATGGCTGATCATGCTGGGCAGTTATCATCATCAGTTGAATGCTCAAGCAATTTTTAATTCTTCTTATACGCCATATGCTTTGTTTCTGTCAGTAGGAACGGCGGGCTTGCCTTCAGTAATCGCGCGGGAAGTAGCAGCGCTTAATTCAAAAAAGCGTTACAAGGACGCGGTTTATCTGACTAAGCTCGGTTGGTTAGTCATGTTAATTATGGGTGTTTTGTGCGGAGTTGCCCTTTATATAGCCGCACCAATGATTGCGAAAAATAGTCCAGTTGCCTCAGTTGCGCAAGGTACTTTTTCCATTCGAGTGTTAGTTCCTGCCGTCATTATTTTGCCATCGATGAGTATGGTTAGAGGTTGGTTCCAAGGGAACAATGACATGAAACCATACGGCATTTCACAGCTTTGGGAACAATTTTCACGTGTGCTCTTTATTTTAGCTGCCACCTTCGTTGTCATCGAAGTGCTCCACCAGAATTATGTTTTTGCGGTTTACTTAAGCGTTTTTGGGGCCGGGGTTGGTGCAATTGCTTCATATCTTTATCTTTTCTTTTATGGACAAAAGCAAATGGCAACTTACCGGGAAAATCTAACTCGCAGTGAGCCGCGGACGCTTGATAACGTAACGTCTAACTTAATTACTCTTTGGTATCGGTCCATTCCCTTTGTTTTGCTCGGTTCTTTTATTACGCTGACGCAGTTTGTAGATCAAGTTTTCTTCAAGCAGATTTTAGCGCAAACCACCCACTGGAGTAATAACTACATTAGTTACCTCTACACAGTTTTCTCAGCTAATCCTAGCAAGATTACCACGGTAATTATTTCTCTTGCTACGGCTGTTTCTGAAACCAGTTTGCCACTACTCTCAGGGCTAAGAGCCAATGGGCAAACTGCTAAGATCCGTAAGTTATTAATTGAAAACTACCGCTTGCTCTTGTTTGTCTTGTTGCCAATCGTTACGATGGCGGCCTTTGCTAGTTCCGCTATTTACACCATCTTGTTCTCCCATGATAATGTGGGGACTTATTATTTGATGCAAAACATTATTCAAAGTCTCTTCTTAGGCTTAGTTATGAACTCACTGACTTTGCTTTTAGCTTTGAATATGAACCGGCTCGCCGTTTATTACATGCTTTTAGGTTTAGTATTAAAACTGGCCCTGCAATTTCCATTAGTGCAGCTGTTTCAAACCAACGGTGCGATTGCCTCAACTAATGTAGCGATGATTGTCGTAGTGCTAGTTAGTTATGCTGCCCTTGATAAAACTTATGCTGTCAAGTTAGGTAACTTATTGCCGCTACTCAAAGACAATTTTATTTTCTTTATCGCCGTTGCATTTTATTACTTTATTATTGGCCAACATTTCGATGGTATTACTAGTCGAACTTGGAGTTTTGTTTACTTAGTGATCTATGGTTTATTAGGCTTAGCCCTTTATATTTGGCTAACCAATAAGACGCAGATTTCTAAGCAGATTTTAGGCAAAAAGATTGGTTATAAGTACTTTAGATATAAGCACTTTAAGTAAAAAGACCTGGGAAATTTATTTTCCCAGGCTTTTTTAAATATTCCAATTACTATTCAAAGTATGTTGCAAGTATTCATCAAGATACTTTGAATCTTCAGAATCTTTTTCTTTCATAATTTGTCTAATTTCTTTAGAACTTAACCGCTTTGAAATATAGTACTTAAGAGCGGCGTTAGTTAGTTCGTTAAAGTCTGATTCAGTTATTTCCATATACTTTTCTGCTAACTTATCGGCTTGACTGTCTAATTCAACTTTTCTTTTTGCCATATTTTTCACCTTTTACCTTTGTTAATAATTATATCATTTTTCAAAAATTTGCCTAACTTATGCGTTTGTAGGCGTGTATAATGTAAAAAACAAGAACGAATAAAGGAATGAGAATTATGTCCGATCGAGTTGTCCAATTGCTCTTCTGGTTGAGGCGGCGGTCATTTTTTAGGGTAGTGCAACGCACCTTTATGATGCTGATGCCGGTAGCGGTAATTGGCTCATACTTTCAATTATTACGTGACTGCATTTTTTCACCAGATAGTTTAATTTATAATATTTTCAATTTTGACTATATTATGTCAGATCGCCTATGGGATGTGGGTAATTTAGTTAGCGCCGGCATGGTGCAAGTTACCTTCGGAATCTTTGGGATTTTTGCGGCTTACTTTTCTGCGCTCTATACGGCCCGCATCTATCATAAAGACGCTACGATGGCCGGAATTACTTCAGTTATCGTGATTACTTTTACAGCCTTTTTAAGTGGGGTCGGCCGGGTGAGCGGAACGAGAATTACTTTTTATTCCCGAATTCTCAATATCAACGGGATCTTGTTTGCCTTACTTTGTGGGTATCTGGTTGGTCAAGTCTTCCATTGGCTAGGGCAAGACTATCACCACATTCGCCATGAACACGCTGCTCACATTCAAGCACGGGCTTGGAGCGCCTTAATTCCAACGGCAGTATCCTTATTAGTAGGAATTGTCTTTGGCATTATTATTTATCTTTTTAAGGTAAAACTACTCGATGATGTTTACTTCCGCAGCTTAATCAGTGGAATGAAGGCTTCGAATAACTTAGCCTTAATCATTCCGTTAACCATGCTTGCTACCTTTTTATGGTGGTGCGGGATTGGTTATCCGTTGGCTAGTATGGTTTCAGCCTCTAATAGTGGAGCTGCAATCGCCAATTTAAATTACGCCTTGCGGCATGGTGGTGCCAATGTTCCTTATAAATATTTGGGTTCTTCCTTGATTCAGGGTTATGGTTTGATGGGGGATGCCTGTGTGGCTTTGTCCTTAACCGTGGTAATTTTACTGTACACGCATAATAAGCAATTAGAATCGATTGCGAAGATAAACCTGTTGCCAGTTGCCTTTGGTGCTTCTAATGGCTTAGCAATTGGCTTACCTATGATACTTAATCCACTTTATTTGTTACCGATTATCGTGATTCCGGCAATTAATGAACTGATTGCTGCTGGTGCAATTACGCTTAATTTAATTTGGCCCAGCGTTTATCCGGTTCTTGGTGGAACTCCTGGAATTTTGATTTCTTTCTTTGGTTCAAACGGTAACTGGCCGACTTTTATCTTTACCGTCTTGTTGTTTATTTTGGACATTTTGATACTGATCCCAGTAGTTTTAATTGGTCAAAGAATCAGTGAAAGGCTGGCGCAATATGAACAAGAAATGGAAAATTGAGTTCAATCAACGTAACTTAAAGTGTTTAGTGGTACTGTTCATAGTTTTACTAGCTTTATCAATTCCAGCTTTTTTTTGGATGAAAAAGACCAACCATGATCGGGCCCAGCGGCGAAAATCACTCTTGTCACCAGTAGTGATGGTGCCAGGATCAAGTGCAACAATCGAGCGCTTCAATTCACTAATTGCGATGCTGAATGAAGATTCGCCTCACCCGCACAGTGTTTTAAAAATTAAGGTGATGAAAGATGGTAGTCTGAAATATAAAGGAAGCATCAATCGTGGCGATAATGAACCCTTTATTGTGATTGGCTTCGAAAATAATAAAGATGGCTACAGCAATATCAAAAAGCAAGCAGGTTGGTTAGATACGGCCTTTTATGAGATCTCGCAGACTTATAAGTTTAACAACTTTAAGGCCTTTGGCCACTCAAATGGTGGTTTAGTCTGGACCTATTGGTTAGAGCACTGTTATTCAGAGTATGAGTCAGAAATCAAAATTAAACGCTTGATGACCTTGGCCTCGCCGTTTAACTTTGACGAAGACAATTTAAATCACCGGACGCAAATGTTGGCCGACTTTATTAAATATAAGAAGCAGCTCCCTAAGAGTCTCAAGGTCTATTCATTAACGGGTGGTCAAACTTATGAGTCAGATGGGATTGTACCTGAAAATAGTGTAGCTGCCGCCAAGTATATTTTCCAAAACCAAGTAAAGAGTTTTATGGAAATTACGGTGACCGGTAAGCAAGCTAACCACTCGGATTTACCGCAAAATGAGCAGGTAGTGCAGGTAATGAAGCAATACTTATTAAGTAAGAATAAGCAAAATGCGCCAATACCAAAAGATAATAAAAAAGGAAAGCAACGCGAAAAGAAGAAAATTAAGTAATTTATCCACAATTTAATTGAGTCAATATAAGAACCTGAGCAAATCCTACTCAGGTTCTTATTTTTTAGCTTCTGTGGAAAACTTATTGAATTGATAAACTAGCTAATCGCTTTCTTAAGAAATTCTTTAGAATTTGTGAAGTGAGCAAAATAGCTTTATACCGATAATTTCAGCCGATAAAAACTACCATTTCACAAAAATTGAAATATTTGTGGAAAACTTTTATATTTTTGTTTGCTTTTTGTGGATAACCTGCTATACTTATAAATATAAAGAATTAGCACTTGAAAGTTGAGAGTGCTAATTACCAATTTGAATACAGGGAGTGTTGCGAATATGGCATACTTTAACAATGATTTTGATAACTTATTTAACGAATTAAACAGCTCATTCTTTAATGATGACTTTACTAGAAGTTCATCTAATGGTTCAATTCCAGTTCACTACTCAAGTAACATGGCAAATCCACAAACCATTCAACAAAATCCACAACAACCAAAGCAAAAAGCAATTGGGATCGATTTAGTTGAACAAGCTAAAAATAATAAATACGACCCAGTGATTGGTCGTGACAAACAAATTGACGAAGTAATTGAAATTTTGTCAAGACGTAAGAAGAATAATCCAGTTTTGATCGGACCTGCTGGTGTTGGTAAGACTTCAATTGTGGAAGGCTTAGCTCAAAGAATTGCTGAAGGTAATGTTCCAGCTAAGATGAAAGACATGCACATTATTTCTATTAATATTAATGACATGGTTGCTGGTTCTAGCCTTCGTGGTAGCTTTGAAGAGAAGTTGAAGGAAGTAATTGACCAAGCTAAGAAGAATCCTAACATCGTGCTCTTCATTGACGAATTACACAACATTGTTGGTGCTGGTTCTACTGATTCAGAAACTAACAATGGGGATGCTGCTAACATTTTGAAGCCAGCTCTTGCAAGCGGTGAATTGAAATTAATTGGTGCTACTACTACTAGTGAATACCAAAGAATTGAAAAAGATCCTGCTCTTGCTCGTCGGTTCCAACCAGTTCAAGTTCCAGAACCTTCAACTAAGGTTGCTGTAAAGATCTTGGAAGGCCTTAAGAAGAAGTACGAAAAGTTCCACCACGTAAAATACGATGATGATGCTTTGAAGTTAGCGGTTGAATTATCTGAAAGATACATTCAAGGTCGCTACTTACCAGACAAGGCTATTGACTTGATGGATGAAGCTGGTGCTAAGAAGGCATTACTTGTTGAACCAGCTGACGAAGCTAGTCTTAAGACTCGGATTCATGCTTTAGAAGCTAAGAAAGCAGAAGCAGCTAAGGCTGAAGACTATGACAAAGCTGGCGAAATCAAGACTAAGATTGAAGAATTAGAAAAAGACTTGAAGAAGGCTAATAAGGCTGAAACTCCAGTTGTTACTGAAAAGGATATTTACGCTTTAATTGAACAAAAGACTAATATCCCAATGAGTGAACTTCATGCTGATGAAGCTAAGAAGAACTTAGACTTAGCTAAGAAGTTGAAGGAAGTCGTTATTGACCAAGACAAGGCAATTGATGTAATTACTGACGCAATTGCTCGTAAGCAAGTCTTCAAAGACAGCGACCGTCCTACTGGTTCATTCTTACTTACTGGTCCTACTGGTGTTGGTAAGACTGAACTTGCTAAACAATTAGCAATTAACCTCTTTGGTAACAAAGACCACTTCATTCGTTTGGACATGTCTGAATACCAAGATGAAATGGCCGTTAACAAGTTAATCGGTTCTGCTCCAGGTTACGTTGGCTATGGTGAAGGTGGTCAATTAACTGAAAAGGTTCGTCACCAACCATACAGCTTGATTTTGTTTGACGAAATTGAAAAAGCTAACCCACAAGTCTTCAACGCACTACTTCAAATTATGGATGATGGTCGTTTAACTGACGCTCAAGGTAGAACTGTTTCCTTCAAGGACACCATCTTGATCATGACTTCTAATGCTGGCTTCTCAGACAAGTTACTTGAAGACGGCAAGGTTGACCAAGACAAGTTAATTCACGCTCTTGAAAACTACTTCAGACCTGAATTCTTGAACCGTTTGGACGCAATCGTACCATTCAACTCATTGACTGAAAAGGACATGGGCAAGATCATCGACATCTACTTGAAGAAGATGGAACACATCTTGACGAAGAAGGGTGTTGCAGTAACAGTTTCTGACGAAGCTAAGAAAGTGATTGCTGAAAAAGGCTACGACAAGAAATTCGGTGCTCGTCCACTTAGAAGAGTGGTTGAACAAGACCTTGAAACTCCAATTGCTAAGTTAATCATGGCTTACCCTGACACTAAGAAGGTTGAATTTACTGCTGATGACAAGCACTTGTACATGAACGGTAAGTCAATCTTAGACTTAGTTAAGCCAGCTGAAGTAGCTGATGGCGAAGTTAAGGATGACGCCAAAGAAGACAAGAAAGAAGACTAATTTAGTTAAAAATAAATGAAGAAGCTATCCGCTTAGCGGATGGCTTTTTTGGTGCAATTGACAATTATCTAGATGCTTCTTATAATTAAAAACAATTGAAAATTGTTGAAATTAGCTTTTTAAGATAGATGATTTTAAAAAAAGCAGACTATTTCCGAGGAAATAATCTGCTTTGATAACTAAATTAGGGAGAGTTTAGATGAGAAAGCAGAAGAAAGCGCCAGAATTAAAACGCTCGATGACTGCTGGGCAGATGGAAATGATTTCGCTCGGAGGCGCAATCGGGGTTGGGCTCTTTATGGGGTCAGCTTCAACAATTAAGTGGACCGGGCCGTCAGTTTTACTGGCTTATATGTTTGTCGGCTTAATTTTGTATATTGTGATGCGGGCTTTAGGAGAAATGCTCTATGTTGATCCAGGTACTGGTTCGTTTGCAGACTATGCAACGGAACATGTTCATCCTATTGCAGGCTATTTAGCTGAATGGGCGAACGTTTTCCAATACGTTGTCGTTGGGATTTCAGAAGTAGTAGCGACAACTGAATATTTACGCTTCTGGTGGAATAATACTTCTGATTGGATTGCCGGAATTATCATTATTGCCTTCTTGCTGCTGGCTAACTTAGCGAGTGCTAAGGCTTATGCAACGCTAGAATTCTGGTTCGCGATGATCAAGGTAGTCACGATTGTTTTGATGATTATTCTTGGCTTCATGGTAATTCTCTTTGGCTTTGGTAATGGGGGCCATCCGATTGGCTTTTCTAACTTATGGAGTCATGGTGGTTTCTTTACCGGGGGAATCAAAGGCTTCTTATTCTCAATGGCGATTATCGTTGGTTCATATCAAGGAATTGAATTAATAGGGATTTCCGCTGGGGAAGTTGCTAATCCGCAAGAAGCCATTGTGAAGAGTGTGAAGTCAGTGTTATGGCGCATCTTAATCTTCTATGTCGGTGCGATCTTCGTGATTGTGACAATTTATCCATGGAATGAACTGGGCAATATTGGGTCACCATTTGTAACAACTTTTGCAAAAGTGGGCATTACCGCTGCAGCTTCTGTGATTAACTTCGTAGTTTTGACGGCAGCCTTGTCCGGGGCTAACTCAGGAATTTATTCCTCAAGCCGAATGCTGTATAAGATGGCTCATGAAGGTTATGCGCCTAAGACTTTTGGGCATGTTTCCAAGCGAATTGTTCCTAGTCATGCCATTATCGGAATTACTTCAGGGATCTTTATTGGTTTTATTCTGAATGTAATTATTCAGCTCTTTAGCAAGTCACTTGAGAATGTCTTCGTAATTGTTTATAGTTCATCCGTCTTGCCAGGGATGGTAGCATGGTTCGTAATTTTGTTAGCTGAATTACGCTTCAGAAGAAAGAATCCTGACTTGATGAAGAAGCATCCGTTCAAGTTGCCGCTTTATCCGTATTCTAATTACTTTGCCTTATTCATGTTGACCTTGATTGTGGTCTTTATGTTTATTAATCCGGATACGCGGATTTCCGTAACCGTTGGGGCTTTGTTCCTGATCGGAGCGGCCTTAGTTTATGTAGTCAGACATCGTAAGTAATAATAAGATTTTAAAAAGCAATGGTGTTAAGCCATTGCTTTTTTGATTACCATTTCTATTAAAACGAGCTTAAATAAATAAGTAAAAAATGAGATAAAGCATTGACTTATTAATAAATCAGCAATATTATAAGACTAATCTTTAAACAGATTGGTTATATTCAACAAGTATATGTAGCTTAATGCCAAGCAATGATAAGTTATTAGAGAAATATCTCAATGAGTAGGTGATTTAAAATGAAGTTTCGAGAACTAATTCGAAATGATAAGCCTCTGTTCATTATTGTAATTATTTTAGAAATACTGTATGCAGTGGGATCAGCAGCTAGTTCATACATTATTCAATTTGCCTACAATCAACTAGAAAAAAATATACTATTGGGCTTTTTATTATTTATCGTTAGTAGTATTTTGCTATTCTTCTTTTGGCTGCTATTTTATTTTTTAATCATCAAATTGCTTTTGGTGTGGTTATTGCTGCAGGCAATTTTTCTACAGCTATTCTGAGTTGTTTGTTAACGACTACAACGGCATTAACTAGAATTCAATCAGTTCAAGGTATTAATCAAGAACTAATTAAGTTGCAATGTGTTAGAAAGGATAAATCGGTTAATAATTCCAAGAATATATACTCTATAAGCACTTGTAATTTGAGCTATTCATTTAAGAATGGCGAAACAATTACTTATCCTGATGTCACTATTAAAAAAGGCGAAAAAGTTTTACTTTATGGAGATAGTGGAGTTGGAAAGTCCACGTTGTTTAAATTGATTTTAGGGAAATTACATCCTACTAAAGGAAAGATTATCTTTAAAGATAAAAAGGGGCAGATAATTTCTCCAGATTATGGTCAAATTGGTTATATCCCACAAGATGGAATCTTATTTCCTACAACCATTGCTAATAATATTACGATGTTTAATGGACGCTTGAAGAAGATGTTAAGCTCAATTATTAGAAAAAATGATTTTGAAAAGGACATAGCGGGGATGCCAAATGGGGTTGATACAGAAGTTGATCTTGACGTAAATATTTTTTCAGGTGGTCAGAAACAGAAAATTATTTTAGCGCGTAATGAAATTTACGATTTTTCTATTATTATGGCTGATGAAGCCACGAGTGCAATTGATGCTAAGAGTAGCTATCGCATATTAAAAAATTTGATGTCTTCTAATAAAACAGTTATTGTGATAGCTCATAATTTAAACTCTGCTACCAAACAGTTATTTAGCAAAAAGATATATCTTGCAAATAAGAGGTGATGGTAATGTCTTTTAAGGGATTGTATTCTGTTAATAAGCCAAGAATGATTGCTTTACTTATTTTGGAGTTTCTGACTTCAGCTTTAACAATTGGAGTTAGCTATATTACAACCTATCAGATTACTGCTATTAAAGAAGAAAAATGGCAACGGTTCATTATTCTGATTATTGCGGCTTTAATTGCCTCTGCCATAAGTTATATAGGGTTGAATGTTTGTCAGTACTGGATTGAACAGCAAATTCAACAATATAATCATCTAGTTAGAACTAAAATTGTAAGACATTACTTTTATGATCAAGAAAATCATAATCCAGCTAAAGTTCAAAATCGTTTAACTAATGATTTGAATTTAATTAAACAATCAAAGCTGTCAGTATATACAGATATTCCCTACTACGCAGCACAGATAATCTTTTCATGTATCGGGTTATTACTATTTCATTGGAGCTTGTTAGTAGTTGTTTTATTATTGGGTATGTTAAGCTTTTACTTACCTAAATTTCTTCATCCCGCATTGCAAAGAGCCGCTTCAAGTTTATCTAGGGCAAATAGAAATTATTTAAATGCAGTCGAGAAGTGGTTAGATGGTTTAGCTGAGTTACGTAAGTTTGCTGCTGGTTTACAGCTATTTAAAGTTATGGATCAAGCTTCTAATACTTTAGAAAAAGCTAATGTTACAAGAACAGGAACAGTGCAGGCACTTACCATCTTAAACAAAGCAACGGCCGCTTTATTACAATTTGCTTTACTAGCTGTGACTGCTATTTTGGTTACTAAGCATTTGGTTTTATTTGGTGTAATAGTAACGGTTGAAAGTTTTAGTCTTTATATAAATTCTTCTTTTAAAATGTTAATTACTGAGTTGGGTCAAATTCATTCAGTCGATAAATTAAACGAAGAAATTAATCAAGATAGTACTAAGGTGGATAGTTTCTTTGTATTAAAGTCACCAGTTAGTTTGACAACTGACAATGTTTCAGTTCGTTTTGCTAATGGTAAAGAGATTCATTTTCCTAACTTAAAAATTAATAAAGGTGAAAAGGTATTATTAACTGGAGACTCTGGTGCAGGGAAAACCACTTTATTTAAAGTGCTTCTTGGTAAGATTAAGACTTATACGGGTAAAGTTGTTTTTAAGGATAATACTGGGAATGAGATTAATCCTAAAGAAATTAAATTAGGATATATTCCACAAGATCCTGTTTTATTTCCTGACAGTATTGAAAACAACATTACGATGTTTAATTCTAATCTTAAAAGTAAAGTTAAAGATTATGTTGATAAATTTTCATTTGAACAAGATATTGAAAAATTACCATTAGGATTGCAAACTAAAATAAGTTTACAAGCATTAAATGTTTCTGGAGGTCAAAGGCAAAAGATTGTCTTAGCCCGAGCCGCTATTCACGATGATAATTTTCTTTTGATTGATGAAGGCACAAGTGCTGTTGATCAAAGAGCAACCATGAAAATTTTAAAACAGTTGATGAAGAGTCCATATACTATAATTTTTATTGCCCATAATTTTAATGAGGATATGAATAATTTATTTGATAAAGAAATTCATTTAATTAATGAGTAAAAAGCAATGGTGTTAAGCCATTGCTTTTTTAGTAGTTTGAAATACATAAAAACTATCATTTCCTATAGAAACTTATCATTGTACATTTTCACGATAGTTACCTATAATAGAAAAGCGACTATGAAAAAGTAAGAAAAGGGAGGCTGCAATGATTAACTAAAACATAGAAAAACATGGTTAATTATGGAAACTGATCTACTCAGAAAGTAAAAAACATAGAGGTATATCAGTTTTCGAAAGCTAAAAATTTAAGAATTTGTTCGCTTGTCTTAACTGCTTAAGTTGTTAAACTAATGTTTGCATTGGAGGTGGAACAAGTGATCAAAGCTCAAGTAGTTGAATTAAAACCCAATCAAGCTATGAAGCTCGTAGTTTAAACAAGGAAGATAATCCTAGTCCAAACGAATATCGAGTGCGAGATGAATTAGTTGCCAATAAAGCAGAATGGCAGTATCAGTTATCATCTAGATGTTTACAGCTAGCCGTTACGGACTTGGCCAATGCTTGGCAGAACTTCTTTGATAAAGCACAACCTGATTGGGGTAAGCCTC
>NZ_ML136872.1 GCF_004009905.1 Lactobacillus xujianguonis | reverse complement strand
AGATTTGCAGGCTTATTTGTCATACTTTCGTTTAAAAATAAATCGACACAATTTTAATTAAGTCGTTAAATTATACAAAATAATAAAGCAAAACATACGATGATGCTTGACTTTACGTAGAAAAAAAGACTAGCTGCAAAATAGCTAGTCTTTTTTTGAGGGAAAAGTAAATACAAATTATCTTATTATCTAAAAAATATTAAAACTACTTATCTTCGTAACCCTTTGGGTGGCTCTTGTGCCATTTCCAAGCGGTTGCGATTACATCATCAACATTTTCATGCTTTGGTTTCCAACCTAAAACAGTTCTGGCCTTAGTTGAGTCGGCAACCAAGCTGTCTGGGTCACCGCCACGGCGTGGACCCATTGTGTAAGGAATATCGATGCCAGTAACTTTCTTAGCACTTTCCAAAATTTCCAAGTTGGAGTAACCATGGGCAGTACCTAAGTTAAAGACATCTGACTTATTAGTTTCCATCAAGTGCTTCAAAGCCAAGATGTGAGCAGCAATTAAGTCTTCAACTTGAACATAGTCACGGACATTAGTACCGTCTTTGGTGTCGTAATCATCACCAAAGATCGTAAATTTACCATCGCCAGCAATCGCACTCTTCAAGATATTTGGAATCAAGTGCGTTTCTGGGGCATGGTCTTCACCGATACTACCATCACTTGCAGCACCTGCTACGTTGAAGTAACGTAAAGCAGTGTACTTAATCCCATCAGCCTTGTCTGCCCAAGCCATGATCTTTTCCATCATCATCTTGGTTTCACCATATGGGTTGATTGGGTTCAATGGTGTTTCTTCAGTGATTGGCAACTTCTTAGGAATACCATAAGTGGCAGCACTAGAAGAGAAGATCAAGTACTTAGTACCAGCGTCATGCATGGCTTCAAGTAGAGAAATCATCCCACTAACGTTGTTGTCGTAGTACTTCAGTGGCTTCTTCACTGATTCTGGGACCAATGAGTAAGCTGCGAAGTGCATGACTGCGTCGATCTTTTCATCCCGCAAAATCTTGGAAACTAAGAAGGTATCTTCAATGTCGCCTTGATAGAACTTTGCTTTAGGGTCAACAGCTTTTCTGTGGCCAGTGTACAAAGCATCAAGGACAACGACATCATTGCCTTCCTTGACTAATTGACGAACGGCGTGTGAACCGATATAACCGGCTCCACCGATAACTAAAACACGCATATTTAGCTCCTTTTTTATCTATTTCATTTGAAATCGATTACAGTATAGCACAAAAATAGTAAAATATTTACTTATTTTGCTAAATTTATAAAATATTTTTCGAGAAGAAAAAGTTTTACTAATATTTTTTAGGCAAATTTTCTGCTTAAATAATTTGCTTAACCCCAATAACACAGTGCGGTAAGCAGATAAATAAAAAGCACTCGTGAAAGATATTTAGTAAAAACACTGAGTGATATTTATTGGAAATCAGTAAATATTTTGTATAATAAAGAAAAAAGATTAATTTGAATTAGAGAAGAAAAAATGACAACAATTAAAGAAATTGCAGCCAAATCGGGTTATTCGCCAGCAACGGTTTCGCGTTTGCTGAACAATGACCCGAAACTTTCGATTACTGCAGATACCAAAAATAAAATTTTAGAAATCGCCAATGAATTAGGCTATTGGAAGGATCATCAAGAAAAGCGGATCCGGCCTACAATTGCCTTGCTTTACCGGGTAAATCATGAAGAGCAACTTGAAGATGAATACTTTACTTCACTTAAGGAAGCCTTGATTTCAACGGTTAAGCAAGAAGCACTTGAAATGAAAATTTACTACGACATTGATGATTTAATCGCACATGCCTCATTATTTCAAGGCTTTATTGGAGTGGGAGCTGGATCAATTGAAAATGCCAAGTTGGTCAAGCTACATGAAGTTTTGCCTAACGGGGTCTTTGTCGATACTAATCCAGCACCAGAATTATTTGATTCGATCCGGCCTAACTTAACTTTGACTGTTAAAAATGCCATTAATTTATTCGTCAAGAATGGTTATGAGCGAATTGGTTTTATCGGCGGAGTAGGACCGAAGCATGATCATATTCAAGAGAGTGATCCACGGTCTGTGGCTTTTGCGGATTATATGCATGATCGCGGATTAGACAATAGTTATATGTTTGTTGAAGGACCTTTCAGTGTCGAGAATGGTTACCACTTAGGCAAGATGGTGTTAGCTAAATACAAAGATCATCTACCACAAGCATTTTTGATTGCGTCAGATACTTTAGCGGTCGGAGTATTGCAAGCCTTCAATGAAGAAAATGTCAACGTACCAAAAGACACCGCAATTTTAAGTGTTAACAATAGTAAAGTGGTGCAATATGTTTCACCACCTTTGTCTTCTTACAATATTGATCAACAAGAGATGATCGATATGGCGCTAAATATGTTAACTACTTTAATCATTCGTCCTAGTCGTTCACATGTCGATGTGAATATGAATACCGAATTAGTAGTGCGGAAGAGCTTTGTCCCTAAAGACGAGTAAAAATACCAGTAAAGAAAAAAATTTTTAACTAAAGAACAAACCAAAAGAATGCTAATTGCAGCATTCTTTTTTTATTACTCCTCTAGTAAATAATTTAGTAAAGATAAATAAATTATTTACTACTAGCTAAAGAGGCTATATACTAGCGCTTGTAAACGATTACAGAAGAAATTGAGGAGAGTAAGATGAATAGTTCAAAAGCTTCAAAAAAGCAACTCATTTCCTATGCGTCTTTTTGTTTAGGAAATTTGGGGCACGCTGCCTTTTATGGGGTAGTTAGTACTTACTTTATTATTTTTATTACTAGTAGTATGTTTAACGGTTTAGAGAAAAGTCTCGCTGACCGCCTGATTGGGCTGATCACGATCTTAATGGTCTTGATTCGGATTGTTGAATTAGTGATTGATCCAATTTTAGGGAATTTAGTGGATAACACTAAAAGCCGCTGGGGAAAATTTAAACCTTGGATTTTGCTGGGCACTTTGGCCAGTGCTGCTTTATTGCTGATTTTATTTACTGGTATTTTTGGCTTGGTTTACCGCAGTTGGGTGTTATTCGCAGTGCTGTTTGTCATTATCTATATTGGCTTTGATATTTTTTATTCATTGTCTGATGTCTCTTACTGGGGGGTGGTGCCAGCCTTAAGTGAAGATTCACATGCCCGAGGAATTTATACCTCGCTTGGCGCTTTTTCAGGAGCAGTGGGCTGGAATGGTTTGTCCATTATTGTGGTGCCAATTGTGACTGGTGTGACCTTTGCGATGACTGGAAAAAGAACTGAAGGTGCTCCAGGTTGGTTTGCTTTTGCCTTAGTCATTTCAGCTTTAGCAGTTTTATGTGCGTTGATTGTGTGCTTAGGAACCAAAGAAAAGCAAAACTTAATTCGGAGTTCTGCTTCAGAAAACAATACTTTGGGTCAAGTCTTTGGAGCAATTTTTCATAATGACCAAATTTTGTGGCCAAGTTTAGCATATTTGTTGTTTTCATTAGCTAATGTCATCACCAACGGGGTTTTGTTCTACATGTATAAATTCATTTTGGACAAACCAAATGAATTCTGGGTTGTTGGGGTGATTGCGACGATTATTAGTGTTTGCATCAGTCCCATGTTCCCAATTTTGAACAAATATATCCCACGAAAATATTTATTCATCATGGGTCAAACGAGCATGATTTTAGCTTATCTGCTGTTTATCTTTGGTAGAAATAATGTCTTTTTAATGGATCTGGGCTTGGTTTTATTTAATATTAACTTCGCTCAGCTGGTGACAGTTTTGACTTTGACCGATGCGATTGAATATGGTCAACTCAAAAGTGGTCAGCGTAATGAAGCTGTCGTTTTAGCAGTGCGGCCAATGATTGATAAATTTACTGGGGCAGTTTCTAATGCTTTAGTGGGTTATGTGGCCATTGCTGCTGGCATGACGGGCAGTGCGACTGCCGCTGATATGACCAATCGTGATATTCATATTTTTAATTTGATGGCCTTATATGTGCCACTGATCTTAGCAGTCTTATCAATTGTCGTTTTCTTATTAAAGGTTACTTTAAGCGAAAAGAAACATGCAGCTGTTGTGGAAGAATTAAAGAACAAATTAGCAGAAGGCAAGATTGAAAAAAGCAGTGAAAAGCAGGCTCTAAAAGAGCAAACAATTTATGCACCAACTACGGGAAAGTTATTATCTTTAGCAGAAATTAAGGATGAACAGGGCCGACCATTTCCTGGCAAAGGTTTAGCAATCGATCCAAACATTGGCCGAGTTTATGCGCCATTTTCTGGAAAAATTAGTTTCACTTTTGGTACTAAACATGCTTTTGAAATTGTTTCAGATCAAGGGTTGCCGGTCATTATTCATATTGGTTTAGGAACTGTTAATTTGCGCGGTGAAGGATTTGAAACTTATTATGATGATGGTCAAGCAGTTAAAAAAGGTGACTTATTAATTGAGTTTGATCGTGATTTAGTCTTAAAAAATGGTTATCAAGATCAAGTGATTCTCTTTTATCCGCAGCCAAGACGGATAAAATTAGCAAAGAAATTACCTGTGGGAGCAGAGATTCAGGCCGGGATGCCGTTGACAAAAGTGAAGTTTCAATAAAAAAAGAGTGGCGGAAGCCATTCTTTTTTTATTAAAATTAATTATTTTTAAGTAAAATATTTACTAACTAAAGTAAAAGTATTATACTAAAATCTGAAAACGATTACAGACAAAATTTGAGGTTATAACAATGAATAAAGAAGAATTACTGACAGCTTATCAAGATACTTTTGGTGAAAAAGGCAAGGATGTCTTCTTTTCACCCGGTCGAATTAATGTGATTGGTGAACATACTGATTATAATGGCGGCCATGTTTTCCCAGCTGCGATTAGCTTGGGCGTTTATGGAGTTTATGGTCCTCGAACAGACAAAAAAGTGCGCCTTTTCTCCGGTAATGTTGATGGTGAAATTGTTGAATTTGATCTGGATGATGCGACTGTTGAGCAAGGAGACCGCTTCTGGACCAATTACCTGAAAGGGATGCTCACTTATTTAAAGGAAAAATACAATCAAATTGATCACGGTTTTAACCTTTACATTAAAGCTAATTTACCATCTGGTTCGGGCTTATCCTCTAGCGCAGCGATTGAAATGTTAATGGGGATTATCTTGAAAGATGAATTCAATTTGGATGTTACCCGTCCAGAACTAGCCCGTATGGGTCAAAGAACTGAAAATGAATTTGTCGGCCTTAACTCAGGAATCATGGACCAATTTGCCTGCATTATGGGTAAGAAGGATAGTGCAATTTTCCTTGATTGCAACACCATGGAATATGAGTACAAGCCATTAAAACTTGGTGACTATGAAATTATTATCATGTCAACCAACAAGGAACACACTCTAGCTGATTCTGCTTACAATGACAGAGTGGCTGAATGTGGTGCTGCGTTAAAGAAATTACAAACTAAGCTAGATATTAAGGCTTTAGGCGAAATCGACGAAGACACTTTTGATGAATATTCCTACCTCATTAATGATGAAACTGAATTAAAACGTGCTCGTCATGCTGTCTTTGAAAATCAAAGAACGATTCGAGCAACCCAAGCCATGGAAGACCATGATTTGGCTAAACTTGGTCGGTTGATCAATGCTTCTCATGTTTCTTTGCACTATGATTATGAAGTTACCGGTAAAGAACTTGATACCTTAGCTGAAAGTTCTTGGGCTCAACCAAGCGTCTTAGGTGCCAGAATGATCGGTGGCGGTTTTGGTGGTAGTGCCATTGCCATTGTCAAGAAGTCTGAAGCTGAAAACTTCAAGAAGAATGTCGGTCAAATTTACCGTGACAAGATTGGTTATGACGCTAGTTTCTATGATGCAGAAATCGTTGATGGAACTAAGAGAATTTAGATTAGAGGCTTAAGATTAGCAATGAAATTAATTGAAGCATTTGCAGACGAAGCGATTAGCAATGGCAGTTATGAGGAACTTGATCGCGTCTATTTGATTAACAAAATTAAAGCCCTCGTTGGGGATGAAGATGTAGTAGCTGAAGGCCATCGTCCTTTGGTAAAACAATTAGTTGATTTAGCAGTTAAACGTGAGAAAATTGCCGATGATGTTACTTCACGTGAGGTCTTGAATGACCAGCTTTATGATTTAGCCACGCCGATTCCAAGTGAGACTAACCGTATTTTCTGGGAAAAGATGCAAAAGTCTCCTAAAGAAGCAACTGATTGGTTCTACAAGTTATGTGAAGACAATAATTACGTTAAAAAAGAAGCGATTGCCAAGAACATTGTTTTTGATGGTACTAGTTCCAAAGGCCATGATTTAGAAATTACCATTAACTTGTCAAAGCCAGAAAAAGATCCGAAAGCGATTGCGGCGGCTGCCCATGCAACGGGTAAAAAATATCCGCAATGTGCCCTTTGCCTTGAAAATGAAGGCTACTTAGGTGGTTATGGCAAGAATGCCAGAAGTAATTTAAGAATCATTCGAATGAATATCGGCGGCCGGCCCTGGGGCTTTCAATATTCACCATATGCTTATTTCAATGAACACTGCATTTTCTTAGATCAAAAGCATATCCCAATGGTAATTAACCAGCAAACTTTAATTAACTTGGTTGATATTGAAAAGCAATTGCCAGAATACTTTGTTGGCTCCAACGCTGATTTACCAATTGTTGGAGGTTCAATGTTGGCTCATGAACACTATCAAGGCGGCCGGCATATCTTCCCAATGATGAAGGCGAAGATTAAGCAAGAAGTTAACTTTACTAGTTATCCAGAAGTCAAAGCAGGAATTGTTGATTGGCCAATGAGCGATTTACGCTTAATTAGTGCTAATTCATTAAGCTTAATTGACTTAGGTAGTCAAATTATCAAGTATTGGGATCACTACGATGATGAAAAACGCCAGATTAAGGCCTTTGACGGGGAAACGCGCCATCATACGGTAACGCCAATTATGCACCGTGACGGTGAAAAGTTTATCCTTGATTTGGTTTTACGTGATAACAATACTAGTGAAAAATATCCGTTGGGAATCTTCCACCCACATAAGCATTTATGGCATATTAAAAAAGAAAACATTGGTTTAATTGAAGTCATGGGACGGGCAATTTTACCAGGCCGGCTTAAGACTGAACTAGAAGAAGTTAAGAAGTATTTACTTGGTCAAGACAATGAGATGCCTGAAAGTCATTTAGCTTGGGCTCAAGAGTTCAAGGCTAAGAATCAAATTACTGCTGATAATGTTGAAGAAGTAGTGCATCAAGGTCTGGTTGAAGTCTTTGAAGAAGTTTTGCAGTGTGCAGGTGTCTTTAAGAATGACGCTGACGGTGAACAAGGCTGGCAAGAATTTATTGCTGGTTTAACTTCAGCAATCGATTAATAATATTTAGTCAGAATAGTCTAGAAAAAATCTAGGCTATTTTTATTGGTTAAAGTGCTAAACTAACAGGTAGAGTAATTGAATGAAGAGAGTAAAAATGGTAAAAAGAAAATCAATTTATACCAAAGATGTTATTTTAGTCATGGCAGCTTCATTTTTCTTTATGTTTAGCACCATGTTTGTTAATCCGTTAATCAACGGTTATGCTGAAAATTTGGGTGCCACGAGTGCCTTCGCCGGCATTATTGTCGGTATTATGAGTATCGCCGCCATGTTTTTACGACCAGTAGCAGGGAATTTAACCGATAAGTTCTCGAAATACCGTTTATTCCTAATTGGAGGGATTTTAATCTTAATCGGAGTTTTGGGCTATATTTTTAGTCCTTCTAGTGGCTGGCTACTATTATTTAGACTAATTAATGGGACCGGTTATGTTCTGTGTACGGTTTGTATGACTACTTGGTTAGCCTTTTTGGTTCCACGACAGCATGTTGGCGAAGCGATGGGCTTTTATGGCCTGATGAACGCCTTAGCCATGGCTTTAGCCCCAGCCTTATCTATCAACATTTACCAAAAGATTGGTTATCGTGAGGCCCTTTTTGCTTCAGTTTTATCGGCTTTATTAATGATTATTGCTATCCAATTTGTTGGTGATCATGCTAAGCCAAGTCAAGTCAAAGAATCAGAGAAGAGAGCAAAAAGAAGCACTTCAAGATTATTCAAGTCAATGTCTTGCCCGTTGCTATCTTAACTACCTTATTTGCTTTACCATATTTCACCACACAGGCAGATATTGTGACTTATGTTGAACAAAAGCATGCTAGTGTAGCTGTTGGCGGGTATTTCTTAATTTATGCCGTTGTTTTGTTAGTGATCAGAATTGGGCTAAAACAATATTTTGATACAGTTCGCTTTGGTATTTGGTTCTGGATTAGTACGGTTTCAACTGCCTTTTACATTGTGATGTTAGCGATTATGGAAAATAATTGGCAGATGGCCTTAGCTGCTGCAGGGATGGCGTTAGGTTACGGGATTATCTACTCTGTCTTGCAGGCCACAGCCTTGCTACTAGCGCCAATTAGTGAACAAGGCTTAGCTTCAGCTACCTTTTATTTAGGTTTAGATATTGGGATGGCTTTTGGACCAATTATTTCTGGTTTTATTGATAGTAGTCTGCCAATTACTTTCTTTTATCCAGTTGAATTAGTCTTAATTCCACTGGTAATCATTGTTTACCTGATTTACCGTAAGCGGTTAAATAATGCCATTGATCGCCATTAAGAAGAGTTTTAAACTAAAGAAAAAGACATTTAACGAGAAAGAGTAAGAGGTGAAGAAATGAGTAGCTATTCAGTTAATAGTCATTCTGGCGACAAAGAATGGCAAGTCATCAATCAAGCACGAGATTATCAATTTATTGGAGATGCGGCAGATCACGCCGGTGGCCCAAACCCAGTTGAATACTTATGTGGGGCAGTCAATACTTGTTTATCCATTTCAGCTCAGATGCTAGCCAAAGCGCATCATTTGGATGTTAAAAATTTCCATCTTGAAACTAGCGGAGAAACTAAAAAGTTAGCTCATGGTAAGTCGATTGTCGCAGCAATTGAAATTAAAGTTTTCTTTGACAGTTCAATGCCTGCAGCTGATCAAGAGAAGTTTTTAAAACGAGTTTTAGAAATTTCGACAGTTTATCAAACAGTTAAATTAGCAGTACCAATTACGGTTACAAGAGCTTAGAAATGAGGCAACATGTCAGTTTTAGATGAAGCAATTATTTTAAATAATGGTAATTTAATGCCTAAAATCGGCTTAGCAGTTAGTGAGCATCTAGATCTAGCTCATGCTTTAAAGCTAGGTTATCGCTTATTTAACTGTGAGCCTGAGCAAGCAGAAGAAATGAAAAAGGCCATTAGTGACCAGCATATTTTAGTGCAACAATTGTTTTTGCAGATGGTTTTGCCCAAAGAATTAAAGCCTGAAGAAGTGGCTAGCTTTGTGACGGGTCATTTGAGGCAATTGCAAGCGACGTATTTTAATCTGGTCTTAGTTGAAGCTAGTTCAGATCATGACCGTGACTTAGCTGTCTGGCATGAAGTCGAACAGTTGGCTGCCAAGGGTCGCGTCAATAATGTTGGGATGCTAGGCTTTTATTTGGATGACGTAAAGGCAATTTGGGATCAAGTGGCGTTAAAGCCAGTCGTTGATCAGTTGAACTTAGTTGATCCGGAATTGCAAACTTATCTAGATCAACAAGGAATCAAGGTCCAAGCAGAGTTAACGCCAAAAGATAATGCAGTGATTAAAACTTTAGCTGAGCAAAAGCAAGTTAAACCAGTGGCTGTCAGATTAAGATATAATTTAGAACAAAATCTGATTATCTTGTTAACTAATGACGATGAAGTGTTGATTGCCAAAGAGTTAAACTTTGACTTGACTACAGTGGAAAAGAACGAAATTATTAGTGCTGAAAAATAAAAAAGATGATGAGCAAGAAAAAATTTTTCAAGCTCATCATCTTTTTGGTAAGTTTTATTTATCACCAGGATAATTCATTTGTAAGCGTAAAGCTTCATAGATTGGCTTACCACCAAGGAAGTCAAGCACGTAATAACTCACACAAGTGGTAATGACAATTGGTAAAACTTGTTGAACGCTACCGACCATTTCAGTTAAAAGAATGATTGCAGTAATGGGAGCTTTTTCAATTGCACCAAAGTAAGCTGCCATCGCAATTACTAGTAAGTGAGGATAGAAATTTGGACTAATTAAATTCAATTGAACCAGAATTTGCGCAACTGTCACACCCAGTGCTGATCCTAAAACTAAGATCGGCATGAAAATCCCGCCGGGCACGGTAGCTCCATAAGAGAGCATAGAGAAGATAAAGCGCACGGCAAAGACTAGTAATGGTAACAAGAAAAGGGCTGCTGAACTAATTCTTGGCAAGGTCAATTTCTTTTGGAATAAATCGATAATTAAATCATGTGATCCACCTAATAATCTTGGATTCCAAAGACCGACTGGAATAATTAAGAGTAAGGGAATTAAGCTGTGGTATTTATTGGGGATAATCGTAATTTTATGGAAGAATGGTTTCAAGCTTAATAAGCAATACTGATAAAGGTAAGCTAAAAGACCTAAAATAATTCCTAAAACTGGCAAAATCCAATAATATTTTAGTGGTAAATAGGTTTTAATTGGAAAGTAAAGACAAGGCTTAGTGCCAAAGAAGAAGAGAGTAACTAAGTCAGAAGCAAAACTAGCAATTAAAGCTGTTACGACAGAAATTGGCTTGAAATCAAAGGTGATTTCTTCGACTAAGAAGAAGACACCAGCTAGTGGAGCACTAAAGGCAGCCGATAATCCCGCTGCCACCCCACATTCTTGCAAAAGGCGTAAGTCTTCTTGATTAGTTTTAAAAAAATCTTTACCTAATCCTTGACCGATCATCGCTCCCATTTCAATACAAGGACCTTCTCGTCCAAGCATTAAGCCGGGACAAATGGCTAACAGACCACCGATAAATTTACGCCAGACAATTTGCCAGGCGGGCATTCGATTTTCATTAAGAAAAACGGCTTCGATCTGAGGTACTCCAGAACCGGTTAATTGATCGCTATAAGGTCCCATGACTTTTGCAATTAATAAAGCAATTACAATTAAGAAAATAATATATGGAATTAAGAGTAGTGGTTGCTTCATCATTTGGGGATAGATCACCGTTAATAACTGCATGGTGTGGTCGATGATCCAGCGAAAGATACCGACTAATAATCCTGTGAATAGTCCGACAATCAGTGCGCGAATAAGAACCCTAGTTAACCTAAGGTTAAAGGGCTGGTTGAGAATTTGTTTAGCATGTTTAATCATAAAAAAACGCTTTCTAAGTATTCGATTTAACTTCATTATAACTTAGAAAGCGTAATTTATTAATGCTAAGCATTGAGCCAATGCCATGGATCTTCATGCCAAGTTTTTAAGGTTTCATATTGCTCGTTTGTTAAGTGCTGGGAGTCTTTTTCTTTTTGTAAAAGTTCTGGATAAGATAATAGCGGTGCAAACTTCACACCAGCTTTAGCAAAGTTTGCTTTAGCGTCTGGCAAATAGTAGGTGAAAATTGAGCTGACCCCAATCACCTGGCCACCGTCTTTTTCAGTGGCTTTAACGGCATTAAGAACAGAGCCGCCAGTGGTAATTAAGTCATCGATCAAAACAATTTTATCCTGGTCAGTGAAACGACCTTCGATTTGCCGGCCTTTACCATGATCTTTAGGTTTTGGCCGGACATAAATCATTGGCAGGTGTAATTCTTTTGCTACCCAGGCTGCATGTGGAATGCCAGCAGTAGCCACACCGCCGATTGTCGTGACTTCAGGGAATTCTTTTTTAATTAATTCTGCTAAATCTTGGGCAATCCAGTGACGTAAATCAGGGTAGGAAACAGTTAAACGTAAGTCAGTGTAAATTGGTGATTTCATGCCACTAGCGTAAGTGAAAGGTTTATTTGGAGAAATAGTAATAATGTTTTCTTGGATTAATTTATTAATGATTTCAGCTTGATGCATGTTAGTTAAACTCCTTTTTAATCAATTGATAAACATCGCTGGGATTACTTGCTTGAGTGATTGGCCGCCCCACAACTAGACCGCTGGCACCCCAAGTTTTAGCTTTGGCCGGGGTCGCAATTCTGGTTTGATCATCATGATTGTTTTGGCTTAAGCGGATGCCGGGGGTGATATACAAAAAGTCGTCACCTACTTGTTCTCTTAAAGCCTGGACTTCAAGCGGTGAACAAATCACGCCATCAGCGCCAGCTTTCTTGGCAGTTTTAGCTAAGCTAATCACTTGCGCTTTCATAGGCAGGCGGCAATTTTGTTCATTTTGTAAAACTTCGTCAGAAATTGAAGTTAACTCGGTTACTGCGAGTAATTTAGGCACTGCTTGTCCTTGAGCTGTCCCGTCAATTAAGCCGTCTTTAGTCGCTTTAATCATTTCACTGCCACCTAAAGCATGAACGGTCGTATATTGAATTCCAAGTGCTGCTAATTGCTTGGCCCCATGATAAACAGTGTTAGGAATATCATGTAATTTTAGATCTAAAAAGACTTGATAGCCTTGTTGGGTCAAGTATTCGACAAAGCTATTTCCCAGGTGATAAAAGAGCTCCATCCCCACTTTAACTGCAGTTTGCTGGGGCTTACCTAATTGCTGTAGTAAGGTTTCAGCTTCGGTTTGATTTGCAACATCTAAAGCTACAAAAACTGGTTTTTCCATTTTTCCTCCACAAAAAAAGTCCATTCTGGTGCAGAGAAAGTGCACAAGAATCGACTGTTTCTCGTGGTAATTTAAGTCAATATTTAACTTGCGGTCTCTCTGTACCGTTTAAAGTGATTTGAAGAGAGTGTACCACCAAATTTTCTTCTTGCCAAGTTAAAAAATAATTTTGCAAAAGATCTGATTGTGTGTAAAATATAAGCCAAAAAATAAGCGAATGTCAGTGAGCATTCATTTTTTGGAGGAAAAATTATGTCTAAAATTAGCGTTGAACTGCCAGGATTGAAGTTGAAGAATCCAGTGATGCCGGCAAGTGGCACCTTTGGTTTTGGTGATGTGCCAGCTTGCAAAAAGTTTGATTTAAATGAGCTGGGCGCACTAGTAATTAAAACAACGACCTCCAAGGCAACGACTGGAAATCCGCAACCACAAATTGCTGTCCTTAATGATGGGGTGTTGAATTCAGTTGGCTTAACTAATCCTGGAGTTGATGCCGTCATCAATGATAAGTTAAAGCCGTTGCGAGAGCAGTATCCTGAATTACCAATTATGGCGAGTGTTGGCGGTGATACCATGGCCGATTACGTCTTAGTTGCACAAAAATTAGCTGCAGCTAATTTGGTTAATGCCCTAGAAATCAATGTGTCTTGCCCGAATGTCGCTCAAGGCGGGATGAGTTTTGGGGTTCATCCAGAAGTAGTGGAAGAATTAACGCGTCAGATTAAAGAAGCCGTGTCTTTGCCGATTTATGTCAAATTAACGCCAAACGTGACCGATATTGTGGCGATTGCCCAAGCAGCAGAGCGTGGGGGTGCCGATGGGATTTCCATGATTAATACGCTGTTAGGGATGGAGATCGATGTCACAACCCGGCGACCAGTTTTAGGCCACAATGTGGGCGGTTTATCTGGTGAAGCTGTCAAAGCAGTTGCCGTGCGGATGGTTTACCAGGTTCATCAAGCAACTAATTTGCCAATTATTGGGATGGGCGGAATTGCTAGTCCAGAAGATGTGGCTGAGTTCATGCTAGCTGGCGCCAGTGCGGTTGCCGTGGGTAGTGCGCATTTTCATGATGAACTAGCTAGTTTGCATATTGCGCAAGGCTTACCTACTTTACTAGCAAAAATGGGTGTCTCTGATATCAATGACTTAGTTGGGCAAGTAAAATTAAATTAATTTATAGTTGACAAGTGCATCAAAGATCAGTATATTAAATGCAATCAATGTCCTTTTAAATTAGTCCTGTGAGGCTAGCAAAGTGACTTCTCTTAAAGTTAGTTTGACTTTACACATTTGCTCCTAGTCTAAACAGGCTGGGAGCTTTTTTCATGGGCATTGGCAAGGAGGAAAAAATGGCAAAAGTTATTTGGGATGAGTTGGCAATGAAACGGGCTTTAACTCGCATTACCTATGAGATTATTGAACGCAACAAAGGGACCGAAAACTTGGTTTTAGTCGGCATTAAAACGCGCGGCGTTTATCTGGCTAAAAGAATTCAAGAACGAATCAAGCAATTAGAAGGTGTGGAAGTGCCACTAGGTGAGCTGGACATTACTTTGTATCGCGATGATCGTCATGACGCTTCTCTTAAGCAAGACCCAATTGTTAAGGAAGTAGACTTGGGGGTTGATATCAATGATCAACATGTTGTGTTGGTTGATGACGTAATCTACACTGGTCGGACTATTCGAGCAGCCATGGATGCCTTGATGGATCACGGTCGTCCAAGTTCAATTGCCGTGGCCGTCTTAGTTGATCGTGGTCACCGCGAATTACCAATTCGGGCAGATTTTGTTGGAAAGAATATTCCGACTGCTAATGACGAACAAGTAGCTGTTAAGGTTAAGGAAATTGACCAACAAGACAGCGTGGAATTAAAAAGTTTGCCACAATAAAAATATTTTTAAATCACGTAACCATTTAATTGACTCCAGAGAGGGTCAGAAGGGTTGACGCTTTTTTCATGTACTAGCATGAAAATACATCCTTTTTGATGAGAGTCTGGAGCAATTAAAGCTCTAGACTCTTATTTTTTTAGAAAGAAATCACTCATGGAAAATTTAGCTTTAGTTGATTTGACAAATTTTGTTAGTGTTGAAAAGTTAACGGAAAAAGAAGTGCAGGCTTTAATTCAGCGTGCTGAATACTTTAAACAAGGAGGAGCTGTACCGGCTTTAACTAAACCAGTCTATGTCACCAACATGTTCTTTGAAGATTCTAGCCGCACTCATACGAGCTTTGAAATGGCGGAAAGAAAACTAGGCTTGACGGTGATTCCGTTTGATCCAGCGCATAGTTCAGTGAACAAAGGCGAAACTTTGTATGATACTTCCTTAATCATGAATGCTTTAGGAGTTGATTTAGAGGTCATTCGTCACTCAGAGAAAGAATATTATGAAAAATTAATTCATCCGCAAGTTGACCAACATTTAAACATTGGTGTGGTCAATGCTGGTGATGGAAGTGGTCAGCATCCTTCGCAATGTTTACTCGATATGATGACCATCCATGAACATTTTGGCCATTTTAAAGGCTTAAAAGTTGCTATTGTCGGCGATATTACTAATTCTCGGGTTGCCAAAAGTAATATGGAATTATTGAACAAGTTAGGCGCCGAAGTTTACTTCTCTGGACCTGACTACTGGTATGATCATGCTTTTGATCAATATGGTAAGTATGAAAAGCTAGATCAATTAGTGCCCAAGATGGATGTCATGATGCTCCTTAGAGTCCAACACGAACGCCATAGCGGAGACCCAAATGAAAAGTCATTTGATGCCAAGAAATACCATGAGCAATACGGGATTAACCAAAAACGCTATGATCAATTAAAGCCAGAAACCATCATCATGCATCCCGGTCCAATTAACCATGATGTTGAGCTAGCAGGTAAGTTAGTTGAAGCACCAAAGTCAATGTTTTTCAAGCAAATGCAAAATGGCGTCTTTATGCGGATGGCCATGCTGGAAGCAGTAATGCGGGGTAGAAGACTAGGAGGACTACATTAATGAGCACAGTCATCAAGAACGGTACAATTTATCAAAATGGGCGCCTAGTAAAGGCTGACGTTTTAATTGAAGCCGGCAAAATTCATGCCATTGGGCAAAAGCTGAATGCTGAGCGAACAATTGATGCGCAAGGCAAATTGGTGAGTCCTGGTCTAGTTGATGTGCATGTGCACTACCGTGATCCTGGTCAAACTTATAAAGAGGACATTCATACAGGTAGTTTAGCCGCAGCGCGTGGCGGTTTTACGACTGTGGGCGCGATGCCTAACGTCACGCCAGTACCGAATACTCCAGAGTTAATGGCCAAGATGGTCGCCGAAAACAAGGCTAAAGGGGTTGTTCATATTTTGCAATATGGCCCGATTACTAATGACGAAACAACTGATATTCTGCCTGATTATGCTGCCTTGAAAAAGGTTGGTGCCCTTGCTTTAAGTAATGATGGGCATGGGGTACAAACAGCACAAACAATGTATTTAGCTATGCAAAAGGCAAAAGAAAATAATTTAATCATTGCCAGCCATGCTCAGGATGATTCCCTCTTTAATCATGGCGTGATCAATGAGGGACCCAAGGCTAAAGAACTGAATCTCCCAGCGGTAACGGAATTGGCAGAAACTACCCAAATTGCCCGCGATTTGTTACTGGCCCAAAAAACAGGGGTTCATTATCACATTTGTCATGTTTCCACTAAAACTAGCTTAGATTTAGTTCGCATGGCCAAAGCCCATGGAATTAAGGTAACTTGTGAAGCCGCGCCTCATCATTTGCTCTTAACTGACGAAGATATTCCAAAAAATGCTCCTTACTATAAAATGAATCCACCTTTGCGTAGTAAAGAAGATCAAGCAGCTTTAATTGTTGGTTTACTTGATGGCACCATTGACTTAATTGCAACTGACCATGCGCCACATGCTAAGCAGGAAAAAAGTGGCGATTTCAAAGCTGCTGCCTTTGGGATTACTGGCAGTGAGACCGCCTTTAGCACTCTTTACACTAAGTTGGTCAAAACGGGATTAATTCCATTAGAAAAGTTACTGTCATTAATGACAGATCAACCAGCTAAAGTATTCGGCTTGAAAAATTGCGGTTATTTAGAAGTCGGGCAACCAGCTGATTTAGCAATTTTTGACTTAGAGCATGCAGCTAAATTAGAAGAAAAAGATTACTTGTCCAAGGGTGTCAATACACCGTTTACGGGGATGAAAGTTTACGGAATGACCGACATGACTTTGGTTGACGGACAAGTTGTATATCAGCGAGGTGAAGCATAATGTTACGCTATTTAATTTTAGAAGATGGCAGCGTTTATTCAGGTGAAGCTTTTGGTGCAGATACTGAAACGATTGGCGAAGTGGTCTTTACAACGGGGATGACCGGTTATCAAGAAGCCATTACCGATCAGTCTTATGCTGATCAAATCTTAGTTTTTACTAATCCCTTAATTGGTAATTACGGAGTTACGCTAGCTGATTATGAATCACTTGAGCCGCAAATTAAAGGCGTGATTTGTCACCAAGTGGCGCGGCGTCCTGATAATTGGCGCATGCAAACGACTTTGCCAGACTTTTTAAAGCAATTGTCAATTCCTGGCATCCAAGGCATTGATACTAGAGCTTTAGTGAAAAAACTGCGGATTCACGGTACCTTACGGGGCAAGATTGCCAATAGTAAAGAAGAAGCAGCGCAAATTGCTTCAGAATTACAGCAAAAACAGGTAACGCAAGGAGTAATTAGCCGCGTTTCAACGAAAACTCCTTATCCCGTACCAGGGGCAAAGCGCAATGTTGTCGTCATTGATTTTGGAATTAAGCATAGTATTTTACGCGAATTAGCAAAACGGGACTGCAATTGCATTGTTTTACCTTACACCGCAACTGCTAAAGAAGTCTTAGCCTTGCATCCCGATGGCGTATTGCTGTCAAATGGACCAGGGGATCCAGAAGAAATGGTTGCAGCTAGTCAAATGGTGTGCGAAGTTGAACAACATTTGCCGTTATTTGGTATTTGTATGGGCCATCAAGTCTTTGCTTTAGCTAATGGGGCAAAAACTTACAAGATGAAGTTTGGTCACCGCGGCTTTAATCACCCAGTTCGTGAAATTGCTACGGGTCAGATTGGTTTTACTTCCCAAAATCATGGCTATGCAGTTGATCCTGCCTCTATTAATCGAGATAACTTGCTAGTGACGCATGTGGAAGTTAACGATGGCACCATTGAAGGCTTACGTCATAAAAAGTATCCTGCCTTTTCAGTTCAATTTCACCCTGATGCCACACCTGGACCACATGATGAAGAGAGTTTATTTGATGACTTTATGCAAATGATTGATCAAAGAAAGAGTGAACTTCATGCCTAAGAGAAAAGATATCCACAAGATTATGGTCATTGGTTCTGGTCCAATTATTATTGGTCAAGCCGCTGAATTTGATTATTCTGGAACCCAAGCTTGCTTGGCTTTGCGCGAGGAAGGTTATGAAGTTGTGTTAGTCAATTCTAATCCAGCCACAATCATGACGGATACCACTATTGCCGATAAAGTTTATCTTGAACCGTTAACGGTTGATTCAGTTTCCAGAATTATTCGCCAAGAATATCCTGATGCAATTTTGCCAACTTTAGGTGGTCAGGTTGGACTCAACATGGCTTTAGCTTTGGCTAAAAGTGGCATTTTGGATGAACTGCACATTGAGCTTTTAGGAACTAAGTTAGCCTCAATTGAACAAGCAGAAGACCGGGAAAAGTTCAAGGAACTTTGTCAAAAATTAGGTGAACCAGTACCACCTTCTAAAACAGTTAAGACGGTTGACGATGCCTTAGCTTTTGGGGATGAGATTGGTTATCCCATTATTGTCCGGCCAGCCTTTACGATGGGCGGAACCGGTGGCGGTATTTGTCATAATCATGATGAGCTAGCTGCAATTGCCAAGAATGGGCTGGAATTATCACCAGTGACAGAGTGTTTGATTGAAAAATCAATTGCTGGTTACAAAGAAATTGAATTTGAAGTCATGCGCGATTCAAACGATAATGCCATGATTGTTTGTTGTATGGAAAACTTTGATCCAGTGGGGATTCACACTGGTGACTCAATTGTCTTTTCACCAAGTCAGACCTTATCTGATAAAGAATATCAAATGCTCAGAGACTGTTCTTTAAGATTAATCAGAGCCTTAAAGATTGAAGGGGGCTGTAATGTTCAATTAGCGCTGGACCCAAACAGTTTTGAGTATGATGTGATTGAAGTAAATCCACGTGTATCACGCTCAAGTGCTTTAGCTTCCAAAGCAACAGGGTATCCGATTGCCAAGATGGCAGCTAAAATTGCAGTCGGCATGACTTTGGATGAAATTAAGAATCCTGTTACTGGCACTACTTACGCTGAATTTGAACCTGCTTTAGACTATGTAGTCTGCAAGATCCCACGTTGGCCGTTTGACAAATTCCCTAAGGCAGATCGAATTTTGGGGACGCAAATGAAAGCTACTGGTGAAGTGATGGCCATTGGCCGCACTGCTGAAGAAGCTTTACAAAAGGCCGTTCAATCCCTTGAAATTGATGAAAAAGATCTGTTCTCACCAGCTGCACACCAAGCTAGTGATAGTCAATTAGAAGAAAAATTGGTTAAGGCCCAAGACGATCGCCTTTTCTATTTGGCAGAAGCCTTTAGAAGAGGTTATAGCTTAGAAGAAGTTCACGAACTGACCAAGATCAATTTCTACTTCCTTGATATTGTTAGTCATTTAGTGGAAATGGAGCAGGAAATTGCTGCTCAACCAAATGATCCAGATATTTTAAAATTGGCTAAAAAATATGGCTTTAGTGATCAAACGATTGCCCACTTATGGCATGAATCTGCTGATCAAGTACGAGAATTGCGTAAGCAAAAACAGCTCTTGCCAGTTTATAAAATGGTTGATACTTGTGCCGCTGAATTTGAATCCAGCACGCCATACTTTTATTCAACTTACGATAGTGAAAATGAAAGTCACAAATCAGGCAGAAAATCGGTGGTTGTGATTGGTTCTGGTCCGATTCGGATTGGGCAAGGTGTGGAATTTGACTATGCTACGGTGCACTGCGTGAAGGCTTTACAAAAAATGGGCTATGAAGCAATTGTCATCAATTCTAATCCTGAAACCGTCTCAACTGATTTCTCAATTTCGGACAAGCTTTACTTTGAACCTTTAACTTTAGAAGATGTCTTGAATGTTTGCGATTTAGAACAACCAGAAGGTGTAATTGTTCAATTCGGTGGCCAAACTTCAATTAATCTAGCAGCAGGGTTAAAAGCACATGGCGTTAAAATCTTGGGAACCCGTGTTAAGGATCTTGATCGAGCTGAAGATCGAGAAGAATTTGATCAAATTATCAAACAGCTAGGCCTGCGTCAACCGCAAGGCTTGACGGCCACGACTCATGAAGGTGTAATTGCGGCTGCGGAAAAGTTAGGTTATCCGGTCTTAGTCCGTCCATCATATGTCTTAGGCGGTAAGGCGATGGAAATTGTTTATTCAAAAGCCGAGTTAGAAGAATACTTGCATGATCATGCAGATATTGCGGAAGATCACCCAATCTTAATCGATGACTACCTTGATGGACGCGAATGTGATGTCGATGCGATTTCTGATGGTCAAACAGTGCTTTTACCGGGAATTATGGAACACATTGAGCATGCTGGGGTACACTCAGGTGACTCAATGGCGGTTTATCCACCACAAACTTTCAGTGATGAAGTTAAGGACAAGATTACTGAAGTAACTAAGAAACTAGCTTTAGCTTTAAACTGCAAGGGTATCATGAATATTCAATTTATCGTGCGCGATGGTGAAGTTTATGTCATTGAAGTTAACCCAAGAGCGAGTCGGACGGTGCCATTTTTGAGCAAGATTACCGGAATTGAAATGGCCCAAGTTGCTACGCGAGTGATTATGGGTGAAGACTTAACCCAGCAAGGCTACTCCGATGGCTTAGCTCCTGAGCCAGAAATGATTAGTGTTAAAGCCCCAGTCTTCAGCTTCAGTAAGTTAGCTGATGTTGATTCTTACCTGGGCCCAGAAATGAAGTCCACTGGTGAAGTCATGGGCAGTGATCATACTTTTGCCAAAGCTTTGTACAAGGCTTTTGCTGGCGCAAAGATGCAACTACCTGAAAATGGTAATGTATTACTCACAATTGAAGATCGCGATAAAGAAAATATTTTACCAATTGCGAAGAGATTTGCCCGTATTGGTTACCGCATTTTTGCCACAAAAGGAACGGCCGAATTCTTGCGCCAACATGATTTGCATGTCGACTTAGTGACTAAAGTGCATAAGGATGAAGATAGTGAGCAAAACATTTTAAATGAATTGCGAGCTGGTCGAATTGATTTAGTAGTTAATACGATGGGGCATGATGTTGAAAAGAACTCAGATGGCTTTATCATTAGACAAATGGCAATACAGCAGAATGTCCCATTATTAACAGCCCTCGATACTGCAGATGCTTTGCTTAAGTCCCTTGAAAATCGCTCTTTTGCGACTGAAAGTCTAGCTTAGAATAATAAAAAATCTCCTTGTTTGAAAATGCTTACTCTTGCTACAATGTGCAAGTTAAATTTTCTAAATAAGGAGTTTTTTGATGCAATACATCTTTCTTTTCATTCCAGCAATTGGTTGGGGCTTAATGCCGCTGTTTGTTGCCGGAGTTAAGAATAGTACGATTTATCACCAAATTGTTGGATCTGTTTTAGGAGCATTTATTTTTGCGGCGATTGTTTTCTTAATTAGACAGCCAGCCGTTAACGTACTCGCTTTTGGCTTATCAATGCTGGCAGGAGCAGCTTGGGTAATTGGACAAGTTGGTCAATACTTTAGTTTTACTAAAATTGGAGTGTCAGAAACGATTCCAATTTCAACTGGTTTACAGTTAATCGGAGTTCCACTAGTTGGCGTGCTAATCTTTGGTGAATGGGCTAGTCCACAAGCTAAATTATTTGGCTTTTTAGGAATTATTGCTTTAATTATCGGAGTAATCTTTACTTCAATGACTGACAAAGGAACAGCTGAAGGTGGTAAAGAAAATCAAGCCATGACGATGATCGTTTTGATTTTAACGACATTTGGATATATTACTTCTAGTTCAATTCCTAAAGTAATTAAGGCCGACGGTGTTTTAATCTTTTTAGGTGAAACCATTGGGATGATGATTGCCACTTTTATCTATTTGCTTTGTACAAAGAAGCTCGCTGTTTTAAAAGAAAAGAAAAGTTATCAAGTTATTCCAGCTGGTTTAGTTTATGCGGTTGCTGCACTTAGTTACATTATTTCAGTGAAAGTTAATGGTGTTAACCTCGCTTTTGTCATGTCACAACTTTGTGTTGTCATTTCAACCTTAGGTGGGATTATCTTTTTACATGAGCGTAAGACTAAGAAGGGTTATCTCTTTACAGTTGCTGGGTTGGTTTTAATCGTATCTGGGGCTGTTTTAACCTCGATCTTTTAAATTAAAAGAAAAAGCTTTGCGATTTTGTCGTAAAGCTTTTTTGATGCAAAAAAAACAACATCCACAGATGTTGCCTTAACTAATGATCCGGGTGAGATTCGAACCCACGACCCACGGTTTAGAAGACCGTTGCTCTATCCAGCTGAGCTACCAGACCATGTATGTTTGTATGTCCTCAACAGAACATAAACTATTATAGGGAAAGGATGGTTAAAATGCAAGGACAAATTTATTTTTTGCGAGATAATTTTTAGCTAAAATAGAAGTAAAGATTAATTATATAGAAAGAAAGTAAAAAGCATGATTAAATTTTATGGCTATAAACGTTGTTCAACTTCCAAAAAAGCACGTAAATGGTTTGATGACCATGGTATTCAATACGACTATCAAGATTTAGTAGAATTGCCACCAACAGAAAGTCAGTTACTTAAATGGATGACTAAATATCAAGATCGCGGATTAAAGTATTTCTTTAATACGCACGGTCAACGTTATCGGGCCGATAATTTTAAGGAAAAAGTTCCAACCATGACCATTAAAGAAGCTGCCAAATTAATGTCTGAAGATGGTAAGCTAATCAAACGACCGCTTGTTGTGGATGAAGACAATTTAACCTGTGGTTTTAAGGAAGATGTTTTTGCAAAAACTTGGTTAAAAAAGTAGCCTCTAACTGTTAACTAAGCTAGTTAAATAGTAAACTATCAGTAAGATATTATTAACAAAAATCGAGGTACACTAGATGAAATATAATCAGTATGCTTATGTGAAAACTGACCACGAGCAAGAAGTTAAAGAATTAATTGACATTAACTTTTTACCAAGAAATTATGAAGATTGGTCTTTCAGTGACTTATTAGCTAAATTAGTTAAAATGACTTTGGCTGAAGCTAAAAGTGATGAAGCCAAAACTGCCAAATTAGCTGAGTTTGCTGTTACTGAAAGCCAAACCTTAGCTGATTTTTTGGCAGATAAGCCTGAAAAAATTGGGACTAATGAATTCTATAATGTGGCCTTACAACTCTTAGGCTATCATGTCCATTACGACTACGATTTGGCTGATCCAACCGCCTTCATGCAAAGAAATGCATTACCAGTAGTTAAAGACATTACTAATGTGGCGCAGTTAATTACGGCCTTTTATCGTTTATTGAACACTAGAAGCAAAAATGGCCAGATTTTGCTTGATGTGATGGCTGGAAAAGGTTACTTCACCCAATTCTGGGGCCAAAACAAGTTTATGTTCTTTAACGGTAAGGCTTTACCAGTTTTTGATACTAATAAAGTAATTCGTGAAGTTGTTTATGTTGAAACTGACCTTGATACTGATCAAGACGGTAAGAGTGATTTAGTTCAAGTTACAATTTTTCGGCCAAGAGAAACTACTGCAGGCCTAAAAGTCCCCGCATTATATACAGCTAGTCCATACTTTGGCGGAATTATTGCTAATGAAAAGCGAAATCATAAAGTTGACGAAAACTTGTCTGACGCTACTGAATGGAATGATCCGCAATATGTGGCTAGTCCAATTGTCAAGGCTGCTAAGCCTGCTGCCGAAGATAAACCAGCAACTGAAAAAGCAGTCCACAAGTCTTCTTATCCGTTGAACGAATATTTGTTAGCGCGTGGTTTTGCTAGTGTCTTTGCTGGCGGAATCGGAACGCGCGGCAGTGACGGCTTAAGAATTACCGGTGCTCCTGAAGAAACCGAATCTGCTAAAGAAGTAATTGAGTGGCTTCATGGCGATCGGATTGCTTATACTGATCGCACCAGAAAGCACGAAACTAAAGCTTCATGGTGTAATGGTAATATCGGGATGACTGGTCGTTCTTATCTAGGAACCTTGCAAATTGCCGTTGCTACTACGGGAGTAGCTGGTTTAAAGACCGTTGTGTCTGAAGCTGCAATTTCTTCTTGGTACGACTACTATCGTGAACATGGTTTAGTCATTGCTCCGGAAGATTGCCAGGGTGAAGATCTTGATTTATTAGCAGAAACTTGCCAATCTAACTTGTGGGATGCCGGCTCATATCTTAAGATCAAACCGAAGTATGATGCCATGCAAAAAGATTTGTTAACTAAAGAAGATCGGACAACTGGTCAATATTCTGATTACTGGGAAGCAAGAAACTACCGCCACCATACTGATGGCATTAAATGTTCTTGGATTTCAGTTCATGGTTTGAATGACTGGAATGTTAAGCCAAAGAATGTTTACAAGATTTGGCAAAAGGTCAAGAATTTGCCAATTAAGCACCATTTGTTCTTGCACCAAGGCCCACACTACAACATGAATAATTTGGTTTCCATTGATTTTACTGATTTAATGAATCTTTGGTTTGTTCATGAATTATTAGGTCTTAAAAATAATGCTGACAAGCAATGGCCAACGGTTATGATTCAAGATAACCTTGAGGCTGATAAGTGGCATGAAGAAAAAGATTGGGCTGATGACTTAGGCCAAGAAGTTGTTTACTACCCAACTGATAGTCAAGAATTGACTAAAGATGGTAATGGCAAAGAAAAGCAAAGCTTTACTGATGTTGGTGGTAAGGAATTTACGGCAGCTATAATTTCAGAAAGTGACTGGCAATACAAGTTTATTTGCGGCGACGAAAAATGGTCCAAACCAAGTCTACGCTTTACAACTGATGAATTTATTCATCCCGTAACAATTGTTGGTCGTCCTGAAGTTAAAGTGAGAGTAGCTGGCTCTTTACCAAAGGGTCAACTTTCCGTTGCCTTAGTTGAATTAGGTGATCGCAAGCGCCTAACTGCTACACCAAAATTCTTGATGCGGGGTGGCCAAGAGTTAGGTTACCGCTTTGGTACTGATACTTTACAAGAATTTATGCCCGATAAATTAACTAAAGCCAAATTAATTACTAAGGCTCATATGAACTTACAAAATTATCAAGATATGAAGAAGCCAAGCAAGCTTGAAGCCGGTCAATTCGTTGACTTGACTTTTAAGTTGCAACCAACTTACTATACAATTCCAAGTGGTTCGAGTTTGGCCTTGATTATTTACTCAACTGATCAAGGAATGACTAAGCGGCCACTTGAAGATGAAACTTATACTATTGATTTAGCCCAAACTGAAATTAAGTTTTATCAAAAATAATGATTGAGTTTCGAGGAAGACAATGTCGTTAAGATGTTGTCTTTTTTGTTTTTGCGCTAAAATTATTATATAAGTAGATAATAATTATAAACCGAGGATAAACATGCACTATTTTATATCAACTAGAGAAGACTATGATACTTCTGCAATCGAATTAGCCCAAGTAAAGCGGATGCAGATCTTTGATGCGTTGGGGCAAGAGAGTCAAATTGTCGAAATTGAAAAAAATGATTTTAGTGAAGAAAGTCAAACTAAGCTCCACACTGAGGGGTGCGTGATTAATATTTTTCAATATTTTCAACAATTGCCAACTAGTAGTAAAGGTGATACTGAAGCATTATTGAATGAAATGTTAACCAAGGTGGGTGAACGAGACGGAAATAATGCCTTGATTGCTGGCAAAACTATTATTCAAGCCCACACATACAATGATCATCTTTATTACGTCGATCATTTAGATCGTTATGGTTTCACCGTTAAGCGTCAGTTTTTCTTACATAATTATCTTAATTATGTAGAATATTTTGATGATCAGGTCCATTTAATGATGCGGGAATTTATGGATGTTGCCGAAAATCCCGTCATTCGGGAATATTTTTGTCAAAGCACGCAAAAAAAGCCCTTATTAACAATGATTGAGTTGCATCGTGATGGTGAAGAAATGCGTTTTGATAAGCTTGAAGATTTTCAAGCCTTCTTTTTAGATCAATTAGCGGCTAATGATGAGCAAGCTGTCTTTTATTGTGATCGTTGTACGCAAGTTTTACCCGCCATTAAGAAGATGAAGCAAACTGTCCCAAGCTATGTCGTCTTCCACTCCGCTTTAACTCCTAGTGGAAAAATTGATGATCAAGTTTATACAGTCTATCAACCAGTGAGTGAAATGGTTGCAGACGGTAAATTGCGCGGAACCATTTCTTCAACCAGAAAAGAAGCTGAAAACGTCACTAAGAAGTTGCAAGTGGAAAATTCTTATGCCATTCCTGTTACATTTATTCAAAAAGAGGAAAAAGTACCGTTTGAACAGCGAAAACTAGGTCAAATTATTGCCGTTGCTCGCGTCGATGCCGTTAAGCAGTTAAGTCACTTACTGCAAGCAATTATCAGTTTGCATCAAGAGCATCCAGAATTAAAATTAAACATCTATGGTAATAATACCGATGAACCGGAAAATAAACGCCTACAAAAAATTGTGGCTGATCATGATGCTGGCGACTACATTCACTTTTGTGGCTTTGAGCAAGACCTGACGGAAGTTTATAATTCTGCACAATTAGAAGTTTTAACTAGTAAGAACGAAGGTTTTGCCATGGCAATTCTGGAAGCACAAGCTCATGGTTGTCCTGTAGTTAGCTATGATATTAATTATGGCCCAAGTGATATTATTGCTGACGGTAAAAGCGGTGTACTAGTGCCAGCTGATAATACTAACCAATTAACACAGACCATTGATCATCTTTTCAATAATCCCTGGTTATTGACTGAATATTCAGCTGGTGCATATAAACATGCGCAACAGTTTAACTTTAAGCATTTACAGAAGAAGTGGGCGCACTTTTTAAAGCGAGAAAAGCTTGTCTAAATCTCCTTCATCTTATATAATGTAAGTCATTACAACTTGAAGGATAAAAAGATGAAAAGAAAAGAAACGCTTAATTTAACCATTACCGCCTTATTTGCGGCCATTTTGTTACTACAAACTTTTGTCCCTAATATTGGCTATGTGCGGCTAATTCCAGCTTTACCAGCGATCACGACGATTCCCTTAACAATTGCAATTTATGCTTCAATTATGGGGCCAAAATCTGGGCTCTTATTTGGACTTTTTTGGGGAATTACGCGATTAGTGCTTGCATATACTCAGCCAGGTGATATGGTTAGTTTGATGCTTTTTCAAAACCCACTAATTTCACTTGTTCCTAGTATTTTAGCTGGTTGGTTTCCGGGGCTGATTGTTAACAGAATGCAGCAACATAAATTGAGCTATGTATTAAGTGGTTTAACTACTTCTTTGACCAATACGGTTTTTGTTATTGGCTTAACAAGTTTACTGTTTATGAATCATGCTGCTACTTTGCTAAGATACTTAGGCAATACAAGTGGAAGTCAATCTTTGTTAGTGGTTTTGGTGACAGCTTTAGGATTCAATGGGATTGTGGAAGCAATTTTTACGGCAATTGTGACACCAATTATTGCACTTCCGTTGAATACTATTTTGAAGAGAGTTGCCGTTTAAGAAAGGAAGAGAAAAATGCCTTTTGTACATATTGAATTGATCAAGGGTAGAACCGATGAACAATTAACCAATTTGATGAAAGATGTCACTGAAGCAGTGCACAAGGACACTGGTGCTCCTAAGGAACATATTCATGTGATTATTAATGAATTAGGTAAGCGTTCATATGGTAATAACGGTGAATGGCGTGCTTAATGGTTGAGTGTGAAGAAACTTCTCGAGAGGTTTCTTCACACTTATTTTTTTCTAGTTGTAAGAGCTTCCTTGAACGTGGGATAATATAAGAAAGCATTCAAGAAGGAGACAAAAAATGACAGAAATTACAGTTTTAGGCAGCATTAATGTCGATAATACTTATGCCATTCCGCGCATTCCTTTACCTGGAGAAACCATCCATGTTGACGGTATTTCTTCAGCAGCTGGCGGTAAAGGAGCCAATCAAGCAGTAGCAGCGCAAAGAAGCGGCGCGCAAGTTCATTTTATTGGTAGTGTTGGGGATGACCGTAACGGTGAATTGATGCGGCAAACGATGGAAAAAGAAGGCATTGATTTAACTCACGTTACCATTAATGAAATGGTTGAAACAGGTTCAGCCAAAATTTTGCTTGATGAAAAAGGACAAAACAGTATTTTAGTTTATGCTGGTGCTAACGGAGTTGTTAACCCTGAGCAAGCTTTAGTTGCAGAAGACGTGATTGCTAAGTCTGACTATATTATTGCTCAGTTTGAAACGCCGATAGTTACCACCATTGAAGCTTTTAAGATTGCTAAAAAGCATGGTGTGGTAACGATTTTAAATCCTGCTCCTGCCCAAAAGATTAGTGATGAATTGCTAGCTTTAACTGATATCATTACTCCTAATGAAATTGAAAGTAGTGCGATTACCGGCTTAAAAGTTGAAACTGAAGCCGACATGAAGCAAAATGCAGCTTATTTTACGGCTAAAGGTGTCAAAGCTACTTTAATTACTTTAGGTGAAAAAGGCGTTTACTACGCTTGCGGTCGAGAAGAAGGTTTTGTCAAAGCTTATAAGGTTAAGGCAGTTGATACGACAGGCGCTGGGGATACCTTTATTGGCGCTTTAAGTTCCGTTTTAAAACCAGACTTGTCCAACTTAAAGGCTGCGATTGATTATGGTCAACGTGCTTCTTCAATTACAGTCCAAGGTAAAGGGGCCATGCCATCAATTCCAACTAAAGCCAAGATTACGGCTGTTTATGGCAAATAATTTAGAACTGTTTCCTTGATGGAAACAGTTTTTGTTTTTAATGATAAAAAGTAAGTATATAATTAAAGGCAGTAATTTTTCATGGAGTTGAGGAAAGCGTGTTTGATTATCGTAATGATTTAAAAAGAATCTTACAAAAAACGGCTGGTGACGATCAGAGCCTGCAAAATAGTTTAACGGCGATTAAAGCCATCATTGCGATGGCGGATGATGGTAAAAATACTAAGCCAGTTAAAACTAAGCCGGTTAAAACAGCCAGTATTGCGCAAAACAATAGTAATGCCAAGCAAGTAAAGCAATTGCTTAATGGTTTAACCGCGTTAATTGAAGCCCCAGGAAATCCTGAAGCTAAAAAGCAAACTTTATCAGCTTTGCATAAATTAACCTTTGTTCCTGGCGTCGGTAAAAATTATGGCAAAGAATTAGGCCGGCTTGATCAAGCGGTGCAAACAGCCGTTGAAACAAAGGAAGCAGTTAATTCGAAGATTTTCAAGGAAGCAATGAAGCCAGTTGAGAAGCCAAAGCGTGATTATCGTAAAGGCCGCCGTTACACTGTGATCCGGTTAGTTTCTGGTGCTGATTTAATCAATGACAATGGTGAAACAGTCCTCACGGTGAAAGAATCCCAAGTTCATCCGCTGAATTTGAAGACTGGCGATATTGTTGAAGCTTTGGAAGATAAGACCAATCCTAACTATGAAGCGGAAATTTTGCGGGTAGTCGGTTTTCGTAAAATGCGTAAGCGCGATTATGATCAAATCGCAGACTTCAAATATGCAGTCGTCCAAGGCCGTCCGGGTCATTTATCAATTAGTCGCAATATTCGCGGGGAAAAGTTGCATATTCGCGGTAAGGCGATTACGTTAGCCGTTGATTCTAGTTATTATCAAGGGGAAAATATCCATCTTGAAGATGGCTCGATTGTTGACTTAGCTTGGTATGAAGGTGATGTCCGTTTAAAGAAAAATCCGGCTGATGCGGTCCAAATTCGGTGGATATATGAAGTTGACCCACCCAAGCGGATTGCCAATACTAAGAAGAAAAAAGATAAGTCAAATAGTGAGAGTGATGAAGAAATTGCCAAACTTGATTTGGATTTACACTACCAAAGAGTCGGAATTGCCATTGGTGACAATCAGAATGAGGCGATTTTAGAAGGAATCGTTACGCGCTATCATGGGATTCCTATTCCAATTGATGCTTTTGAAGGTAAGAAAAAAGTTATTGAAAAGCAAATTAAAGACCTTGATATCGTTGTTCTTGTGACTGCCTTTGCGGCACATGATTCAACTTGGAATATTCGTGAGTTTGCTAGCAAATATGGTGTTAAATTTGCGGTAAGTTCAAGTAAAGGTTATCAGTCTTTTGAACGAGCATTATACCGGGCCGATCAAGGGTTACCTGCCTATGAGGGCAATCAAAGGATTGATTATCAAATGAAAAAATAAATAATTTCTTATGTTTGCGTAAATTCCTTGTTTTGTATACCTATCTCCAGGTACAATTGATGTACTAACTTTTAGAAAGGATGCATCAATGAAAACTAATTTAGCTAAACATTCTTGGATGCGCTGGCTACTTTTTATAGCCGGACTAGAAATTATTGCAATTTCAATTAACCTCTTTTATGGGCCAATTAATATTGCCGCCGGTGGAACCACTGGAATTTCAATCTTAGTTGATGCTGTCTGGGGCATAAATCGTTCAATTACGGTTTTTGTGGTTAACGTTTTGCTGTTAATCGTTGCCTGGATTTTTCTGGGTAAAACAACCACAAAGAATATTGCTTTGGGAAGTTTGATTTTGCCATTACTGATGCAAATTACGCCGAGTTTTAAAGCCACTGAAAATGATTTATTAGCAGTTATTTACGGTGGCGCCTTAATGGGGCTGGGAGTGTCACTACTATATCGGGTAAATGCTTCAAGTGGTGGGACAACGATTATCCCAATGATTTTGAAGAAGTATTTTTACTTAAATCCAGCCGTAACTTTATTGTGCGTTGATATGATCGTTATTATCATGAATATCTTCGTTGATGGTTGGAATGCCTTTTTCTTGGCTGCTTTTTCTCAATTAGTAACGGCAATTACGATGAATTACACCGAAACTGGTTTTGATAAAAAATACCAGGTGCGGATTATGAGTAATACTAATCTAGAAGCTATTCGTGAGAGATTGCAAGCTGACTACCAGGGCTTAACTATTTATGATGTGGTTGGCGGCTATAGCGATGATAAAAAGAAACAATTATTAATTGTTGTTGATACTAATGAATATGGTTCTTTGATTACTAAAATTCATGAGATTGATCCCGACGCCTTTATTATTACTTCAAGTGTTGCTAAAGTGCATGGCGGGCGCTGGGGGATGTAAATTTTGATTGAATTTTTGTTTTAATGGTAGTAGACTATAGTAGTTGTATTTGTGGAGACCTCCACATCTGCAACCGCACAATTTGAGGTTAGAAGTTCTTCGACGAAGAAGACACCTCATTTGGCGAGTCTAAGTATTTTTTTCGGAGGTGTACAAATGTACGCAGTTATTAAGACCGGTGGTAAGCAATACAAAGTTGCTGAAGGCGATGTTGTGTTCGTTGAAAAGCTTGATGCAGAAGAAGGTAAGGAAGTTACCTTTGACCAAGTAATTCTTGTTGCAGACGGCAAGGATGTTAAGGTTGGTGCCCCATTAGTAGAAGGCGCTAAGGTTACTGCTAAAGTTGAAAAGCAAGGCAAGGAAAAGAAGGTTGTAACTTTCAAGTACAAGCCAAAGAAGCACTCACACAGCAAATATGGTCACCGTCAACCTTACACTAAGGTTACAGTTGAAAAGATTGAAGCTTAATTCAGAGGTGAAATGATAATGAATATTTTTGGTTTGAAATTATTTGCCCACCACAAGGGTGGCGGTTCTACTGCCAACGGTCGTAACTCAGCTGGTCGTCGTTTAGGTGCCAAAGTTGGTGACGGTCGAGAAATCCACGCAGGTTCAATTATTTACCGTCAACGTGGTACTAAGATTCACCCAGGTGCTAACGTAGGCCGCGGTGGAGATGACACTTTATTTGCATTAGTAAATGGTGTTGTTAAGTTTGAACGTCTTGGCAAGTTCAAGAAGCAAGTTTCAGTTGTTCCAGCTGAAGAAGCTAAGTAAGACTTAAAATGCAAAGAAGGCGAGAAGCAAACTGCTTCCCGCTTTTTTCATACAAGAGGCCTAAAAATGGATAAAACACAGGAATTATTGACCTTAATTAATCAACGGATTAATAAAGTTTGTGACTTGATTAAAGCCCAAAATGCTGATGCCATGATTATCTTTAATCAAGCTAATTATCGGTATTTGACTAATTTCACTGGTGAAGAGGCACAGCTAATTTTAACTAGTAGTGGTGAACGGATTTTACTTTCTGATTCAAGGTTTGCGGGTCAAATTAAAGCGCAAGCTCCAGGTGAATTAACCGTCATCATGAAGCATGGTAATGATTATGATGAAATTACTAAAGCTTTGCAAAAATTGAATTTAAAGCGTGTTTTAGTTGAAGGTGAATTTGTTTCTGCTGCTGAATATCAAAAACTAGTTGCTCTTAATTCAAATTTAGAGTTTGAAATGTGCGAAGAACTAGTTGAACGGGTGCGCAATGTCAAAGATGAATTAGAAATTGCTGCCTTGCGTAAAGCCATTGACATTTCAATGGAAAGCTTTAAGCAGATTTTACCAATGATTAAACCTGGCGTTAAGGAACGAGCTATTGCAGCTAAGCTTGATTATCTTTTTAAAGTTAATGGCGGAGACGGCCCAGATTTTGATACAATTGTAGCGTCAGGAGTTCGTTCAGCTTGGGCTCATGGTGTTGCTAGCGATAAAAAGCTTGAAGAAGGCGACATGATTGTGATTGACTTCGGGAGCTTCTATAATGGATATGCCGCTGATATTACTAGAACTGTTGCTTTAGGTAAAGTTGATGCCGAAATGCACAAAATTTATGATATTGTGCATGAAGCCCAAAGACGTGGAATAGCTGCCGCAGTAGTTGGTAATACTGGTGCAGATGTTGATCTCGCAGCAAGAGACTATATTAAAGAGCAAGGCTATGGTCAATATTTTGGTCATGGAATCGGGCATGGCATTGGCTTAGAAATTCATGAATTATGTCAGCCTGCTTTGCCATTTAGAAGTCAAAAGTTGGTTAATAACATGGTTCACACAGTGGAACCTGGTATTTACTTGCCAGATAAAGGCGGCGTGAGAATTGAAGATGATGTTTTAATTCATGATCAAACACCGGAAACTTTATCCACTTTACCAAAAGATGAGCTTCTTTCTTTGTAAATATATAGCCAAATGGCTTGCAAATTGGTAACATAGATATGTAGAAATGAGGGAATTAATATGACAATGATTTCAGTTAACGAATTCAAGAACGGTTTGACCATTCAATACAACAATGATCTTTGGCGAATCGTTGAATTCCAACACGTAAAACCAGGTAAGGGTAGTGCTTTTGTTCGTTCAAAGCTTAAGAGCTTAAGAACCGGTGCTGTACAAGAATATACTTTCCGTTCAACTGCTAAGGTTGAAACTGCTGATATTCAAACTAAGGCAATGCAATACTTGTACAATGATGGTTCAAGTTACGTATTCATGGATACTAATACTTATGACCAATTAGCAATTCCAAACGAACAAATTGGTGACGAAGCTAACTACTTACTTGAAAACATGGTAGTTAACGTAATTATGCACGAAGGTGAAACCTTGGGTATTCAATTACCTAACACTGTTGATTTGAAGGTTGCTAAGACTGAACCTAACATCAAGGGTGATACTTCATCAGGTGGTGGTAAGCCAGCTACAATGGAAACTGGTTTAGTAGTTAACGTTCCATTCTTCATTAACGAAGGAGACGTTTTGACTATTAACACTGCCGACGGTACTTACGTATCACGTGCAAACAAGTAATTGTTTTTGAGGTAATAAAATGGCAGATAGTTCAAAAATTCTCTTGAGTGGCGAAGAAAACGGTGAACAAATCAAGATTGATCCAAGTGTGCTTGAGGTTATTTTAGGCATTGCTGCTGAAAAAATTGATGGCGTTGTTAGTATGCGCGGTAATTTAACTTCAGGAATTAAGCATGTTTTGGGTCGTGAAGATCGTGGCAAAGGTGTTAATGTCAGTGTTGATGAAGATAACAAGCTGGTAGCAGATGTTTATGTTTATCTTGAAGCTGGCGTTAATGTGCCAAGTGTTGGTGCTCAAATGCAAAAAACACTCAAAGCTCAATTGGTGCAAATGACTGATTTGGAATTAAAGGCAATCAACATTCACGTTGTAGGCTTAGTCTTCCCTGAAGATGAAGACCAAGAAGCAGAAGATACAACGGAGCTGTTTCCGGAGGACAATCAAGAGTAAATGAATCAACATGAAAGTCGTAAAGTTGCTATGCAAGCAGTTTTTTTGGCTAATCAAGATCCAGAATTAACTGCCGCAGAAGTTGAAGTGAAGACCGTTGCAATGCTTGATCTTGAGCAACTTTCTGCCTATTCTAAAACTCTAATTGAAGGCGTAATTGCTAATCGTGATGAATTAAAAGAAGCTTTAAGTAAGCACCTGAAAAATGGTTGGCGCTTGGAGCGAGTTAATCCCATCGCGGTAGCAATTCTAGAAATTGCTTTATACGAAATTCAAGATAGCGTGGAAATTGAACCCAAAGCTGCGGTTAATGAAGCTCTAAACTTGTGCGATGAATTTGCTGATCCAAAAGTCAAACCATTCATTAATGGTATGCTAGCAAACTTTGTTGAAAAATAGATTGATAGTCGGCAATTTGCCGGCTATTTTTGTAGAAAAGGAAGTTGATATTGATGGGAAAGATTCTGAATGGAAAAGAACTAGCAAAATTACGTGCAGACAAATTAAAAGAAACAGTAAAGATTTTAAAAAATGACGGAATTCAGCCACTTTTTTGCGTAATTAATATTGGTGACAATCCTGCTAGCAAACTTTATGTCCGGACGAAAAAACGTCAGGCTGAAAGAATTGGCATTGAAGAAAAAATTTATCAACTTCCTAATGATGAAACAGAAGAAGACGTCATTAATTTAATTAAAAAATTAAATGCTGACCCTAAGGTTTATGGTGTGATGGTCCAACTTCCAGCCCCCGAGCAAATTAATGTTAACCATTTGATGGAGACCATTGATCCTGCTAAAGATGTTGATGGCCTGACACCAAGCAATATGGGCCGCTTATGGCAAGGTGACCACTTCGTTGAGCCGGCAACCCCATCCGGCATTATTGCCATGTTTGATCATTATGGCATTGAACTAGCTGGTAAAGATGCTGTCATTGTTGGCCGCAGCAATATTGTTGGTAAACCGTTAGCTGCTTTAATGCAAGAGAGAAATGCGACTGTTTCACTCTTACATACTAAGACGCAAAATCCAGAATATTACTTAAAGAACGCTGACATTGTAGTTTCTGCAGCAGGTCAAGCTAACTTGATTACAGCTGATAAAATTAAAGAAGGCGCCGTTGTTGTTGACGTCGGTATTAATCATGTCAATGGTAAATTAGTTGGTGACGTTGCTTTTGACGAAGTTAAAGAAAAAGCTAGCTGGATTACACCGGTCCCAGGTGGTGTTGGTCCATTAACGGTCGAATCCTTAATGGAGCAAGTCGTTAAGTTAACAAGGAGAGCAAATGGCAGATAATAAGTATCTGACTGTTACAGATTTAAACTATTATATTACCCAAAAGTTCAAAAATGACCCATACTTACACAAGGTCTTCTTGCAGGGAGAATTATCCAATTTTCGTTTTCGGAGGAATTCTCACCAGTATTTTTCATTAAAAGATGAAAAATCAAAAATTAACGTAGTCATGTTTCGTTCCTACTTTGATAAGGTTAAATTTAAGCCCGAAGAGGGAATGAAGGTCTACGTTACCGGTTATGTAAGTGTTTATGGACCGCAAGGTTCATATCAGTTCTATGCTGAAAGTATGGAACCGGCAGGGTTAGGTGCCCTTTATGAGCAGCTAAAGCAATTGCAAGCAAAACTGGCCAAGGAAGGTTTATTTAATCCAGAACATAAGCGTCCGTTGCCGCATTTTCCTGATAAAATCGCGGTGGTAACTAGTGCATCAGGGGCAGTTATTCACGATATTATGGTGACAGCAAATCGGCGTTTCCCTCATGCCGAAATCGATCTGTTTCCTGCCCAAGTGCAAGGGGATACTGCTGCTGAGACACTAGTTAATGCGATGAAGCAAATAGCTGCACACGGAGATGAATATGATGTTATGATCATTGGCCGTGGTGGTGGTTCATTAGAAGATCTATGGCCATTTAATGAAGAAGAGGTAGTAAGGCAAGTCTATGACATGCCAATGCCTGTGATTTCTTCAGTAGGACATGAAACAGATACCACCCTCTGTGATTTGGTAGCTGATGCTCGTGCAGCAACGCCAACAGCTGCAGCTGAATATGCTACGCCTAATTTAGCGGATGAGTTAGCAAATATTAGTCAATTGCGTAGTCGGTTACTAGCCAGCATGCAAACAATTATTCGGCAAAAGCGTGACATTTTAAAACGAATTAAGAACTCGGTCGTTTTGCGTGAGCCAACCAGGTTGTATGATCAACAGATTCAAACCGTTGATTTATTAAAACAGCGTTTGGCTAATAGCATGAATAACCAGCTTGAGCGCTCAAAGCAGAATTATCATTTATTAGCGCAGCGCTTGTCAGCAGCTAGTCCCGATAAACGTATTAAAGAATTAGCACAAAGACGTAGTTTTTACACGCAAAATTTAGCTGCAGCAATTAAGCATTATCTAGGTCAAGAGCGTAATCAATTCGCCCAAGCTGTACAGCAGTTGAATGACTATAGCCCGTTAAAAACTCTTGAACGTGGTTTTGTTTATGCGACAGATGATCAGGGAAAGACGATTAGTTCTACCACCCAGATAAAGCAGCAAGAGCAGTTAAATTTACACTTTAAAGATGGTAAAGCCGTTGCTACAATAACAGCAGTTGAGAGGAAAGAAAATGGCAACAAAGAAAAATAATTTTGAAGAACAATTAAAGAGCTTGCAAGAAATAGTCACTAATCTTGAAAATGGTAATGTGCCTTTGGAAGACGCCTTGAAGCAATTCCAAGAAGGAGTCAAGATTAGTCGCGATCTTGATCAAAAATTAACTCAAGCCGAAGAAACTGTGGCTAAGTTAATTGATAGTGATGGAACTGAACACAAACTAGATCCAAATAATGCCGCAGCACCAGAGGAATAATTATGTCAGCTTTTAAATATTTTCAAGAAGAATGGACACCAGTTATTAATCAGTATTTAGAAGAATACTTAGCTAGTGAAGTTGATGATCAAAAGATTAGTCAAATCATGGCTTACTCAGTGATGGCTGGTGGTAAGAGATTAAGACCATTGTTGTTTTTAGCAACTTTGAATGCTTTAGGTAAAGAAATTACCACTACTGAAGTAAGAATTGCCTGTGGGATTGAGTTAATCCACACCTATTCTTTAATTCATGATGATTTACCAGCGATGGACAATGATGATTATCGTCGCGGTAAATTGACTAGTCATAAAAAATGGGGTGAAGCTGAAGCTATTTTAGCTGGGGATGCTTTACTACCAATGGGAATTCAGTGGATTGCAGAAGGCAGTAATTCTGCTAAGCTGGTTGCGATTATTACCCAAGCTGTTGGTCCCAACGGTATGGTTGGGGGCCAATATTTAGATATTGATTCTACTAATAATGCTAGTGTTGCCGGGGATGCTAAGTTTATCAATCGCATGGAATGGCTTAAGACTGGGTGCTTAATTCAAGCTAGTGTTGAAATGGCAGCTGTTTATGCTAAAGCTAGCCAAGTTGAACAAGTCAAGCTAGTTGGCTTTGCTAAGGTCTTTGGCCGTTCTTACCAAATTTATGATGATTTAGTCGATGTTGTTGAAACTAGTGAAGAAGCTGGAAAAGCTACTCACAAGGATCAAGAAGAGGGAAAGAATAATACTTTGACCTTGCTTGGAATTGATCGTAGTCGTCAAGAATTACGTGACTTAATTAAGCAAGCCCAAGATGATCTTCATGGCTTGAATGGTGAAGTTTTGGCAGGCTTTTTAGCTTTATATCAAAAGGTGCTATAAATGGCAAAAGAAAGAGCAGATGTTTTATTAGCTGAACAAGGGATTTTTCATTCCCGTTCGCAAGCTCAAAGAGCGATTATGGCTGGACTAGTGCAAGATCATAATCATCAAAGAATTGATAAAAGTGGTACCAAGTTTCCGCTTGATGAAAAATTTATTGTTAAAGATGATGGTAAGAAATATGTTTCTCGTGGTGGTTTTAAACTAGAAAAAGCCTTAAAGGTATTCAATATTGATCTAAAAGACAAGATCTGCCTTGATATTGGGGCTTCAACTGGTGGTTTTACTGATGTGGCCCTGCAAAATGGCGCCAAGATGGTTTATGCCTTAGATGTAGGCTATAATCAATTGGCTTGGCAGTTGCGCGATGATCCACGCGTAGTTGTCATGGAAAAGCAGAATTTCCGTTACAGTAAGCCCGAAGATTTTGATCAAGGTTTACCTGATTTTGCCATGACTGATGTTTCTTTTATTTCTTTGGACTTAATCATGCCGCCGATGTATGCCATCTTAAAAGATCAATGCGATGCAGTTTGTCTAATTAAACCGCAATTTGAAGCTGGTCCAGAAAATGTTGGTAAGCATGGTATTGTTCATGATCACGAAGTACATCGGCAAGTAATTGAGCATACGATGAATGAAGCAATGAAAATTGGCTTTGATGTCTTAGGTGTTGATTATTCACCAATTAAAGGTGGTAAAGGCAACATTGAATTTTTGATTCATTTACAAAAAGATGAAGCCCATGGTGGTCAAAAGCTCTGGTCTGGTGAAGCTGGTGAAGTTGTTGAACGGGCAGTAAATGGTTTGTAGGTGATTTTTAATGTTAGTGGAATTAGATATTAAAAATTTTGCCATTATTAAGAGCTTAAAGGTTCGCTTTCAAGAGAAAATGACTGTCTTAATTGGGGAAACAGGGGCTGGTAAGTCGATCTTAATTGATGCCGTTTCTTTATTAATGGGCGGTCGTGGTCAAAAAGAAATGATCCGCAGTGGCGAAAAAAAAGCAGTTATTACGGGTCTTTTTGCCTTAAAAGGCCAAAAAGAAAAGATTTCACAGCTGTGTGAACAATATGGTTTGCCGCATGACGATGATCAGTTAGTTATTAGTCGTGAATTAGCAATTCAGGGCCGCAATGTGGTGCGAATTAATGGTCAACTAACGACGATTAATGTCTTGCGAGAAATTGGCAATTATTTAGTTGATATTCATGGTCAAAATGACCAGCAAATTTTAATGGATCAGGATCGGCAAATTGATTTAGTTGATAATTATGCTGATCAAGCTTTTCATGATCAGTTAGCTGCTTATCAAATTAATTTTGCCAAATGGCAAAAATATACCAGTCAATTGCGTCATTTGCGTCAAGGTGCGCAGGAATTAGCCCAAAAGCAAGATATTTTGCAATTTCAAAATGATGAATTAGAGGCAGCTAATCTAGAAGATCCTGACGAAGATGAAAAATTAGAAGATGAATACAACGAATTAAACAATTACCAAAAGATTGCGGATACCGCAAATTATTTTATGCAGTTGTATGACGATGATGAGCATGGGATTGCCACTTTGTTAGGGGATGCCCAAAACGCAGCTACTGATTTAACTGAGTTTGGTAATAAGTTTAAGGATTTTGCCAAGACTGTTGATGATGGCGTTTATGCGCTCAATGATGCTCGCAGTGAATTGTCTAATTTAATGGATTCCATCGACTTTGATGAGGAGCGTTTCCAATATGTGACTAACCGCTTGGACACTTTGAATTCGCTTAAGAAAAAGTATGGTCCAACTTTAGCCGATGTGTTTAAGTTTTATGCAAAGGTTCAAAAAGAATTAAGTCAATTTGAAACTGGTGGCCTTGATGAAGAAAAATTACAGGCTGAGGTTTCTAAGTTAGAAGAAAAATTAACTGAGCAAGCGCGTGAATTACACCAAATCCGCGAGAAGGTGGCTCAACAATTGGAACACCAAATTAAACAGGAACTAGCTGATCTTTACATGGAAAAAGCGCGGTTTTCAATTAATTTTGAAGAAACTAAAACTTTTACTAGTAAAGGAACCGATGCGATTGTTTTCTTAATTGCGCCTAACCCTGGTGAAGATTTAATGCCATTAGTTAAGATAGTTTCTGGTGGGGAACAATCACGGCTGATTTTAGCTTTGAAGGCAATCTTCAGTAAGGTTGAACCAGTTGGGACGATGATTTTTGATGAAATTGATACTGGAGTTTCTGGTCGAGTTTCAGCAGCCATTGGACGCAAGATGCATTCAATTGGTGAAAATAAGCAAGTAATTACGATTACTCACTCACCGCAAGTAGCTGCAGCTGGGGACCAACGTTACTTAGTTGCTAAGGAAGTTAAAGACGGTGCCACCTTTACGCAAGTTGGACCGTTGACAACGGAAGAGACAATTACTGCGATTGCGCAAATGATGGCAGGCAGTGATGTTACTGATGCGGCTAAGCAGAATGCAGTAGACTTAATGCGGAGTTTTAAAGAGAAAAAATAAGTGGAAGTCTGAGAAATAATATTCCCAGACTTTTTAGCATCCTCACTTCTTTTAGTCATGAAAACTTGAAAATAAGCCATTGATAGTGCAAAATAATTATATTAGTATTTTGTAGGAGAGTTTGGCATGGCACATAAAGGTTTGTTACTCGTCCTTTCAGGTCCTTCTGGTGTTGGTAAAGGAACTGTTAAGAGCGCAATTGTTGAAAACAAGGTTTTTCCATTTGAGTATTCAGTATCAATGACTACTCGGAAGCCGCGCCCTGGTGAAGTCGATGGTAAAGATTATTTCTTTGTAAGTGAAGAACGTTTTCAAGAAGCTATTAACCAAGGTGAACTTCTGGAATATAATGAATACGTTGGACATCATTACGGTACTCCTCTGGCACCAGTTAAGAAGATGCTAGATGAAGGTAAGGATGTTTTATTGGAAATCGATGTTAATGGTGCAAGAAAAGTTCGTGAAAAGATGCCAGACGGAGTCTTTATTTTCTTGACACCGCCAGACTTACATACTTTGCACTTGCGCTTAGAGCGGCGCGGTACAGAATCTGAAGATGTGATTATGGGTCGAATTAAACAAGCCCGTAAGGAAATCTTAGTAATGCAAGATTATGATTATGCGGTAGTTAATGATACTGTTGCCAATGCCGTCGATCATATTAAGGCGATTGTTGACGCAGAACATGTTAGCGTTAAGCGAGTTATTGATGACTACCGTAAAATGGTCAGGGAGGATTAACTATGAGAATTACATACCCATCAATTGATAAATTACTGTCACACGTTGATTCACGTTATTCACTATCAGTTTTAGCTGCTAAAAGAGCTCATGAACTTGAAGCAGGTGATCCACCTACTTTAAGTAGCTTCAAATGTGATAAGGCAGTTGGCAAAGCATTAGAAGAAATTGCCGCTGGTAAAGTAACAGTTGATCCGGCTCATAGAGAAGTTAATCTCGTTGATGATTAAAGTGAATGACCTCCATTGATCAATGGAGGTCATTTTTTGCAAGGTGATAAAATGATTGCTCAGGTTATTGTAGATATAGCTGCTAAGCAGACTGATCGAATTTTTGAATATCATGTTCCCGATGAACTGCAAGATGTTGAAGTCGGCTCTCGCGTTTTTGTGCCTTTTGGACCAAGAAAATTGCAAGGTTTTGTTGTTGGTCTATCTGAAACTAGTCAGTTTCAAGGTAAATTAAAAGACCTCTTATTAGTTGTCGATGAAATGCCACCTTTAACACCTGAATTAGTACAACTTTCAGCCGATCTAGCCGATCATGTTTTTTCTTATCGGATTTCAATTTTAAAAACGATGTTGCCAAGAGTAATGCGGGCTAATTACCGCAAGATCTTGACTCCTTTAACTGAAAAAGCAAAACAATTACCGCTTTTTCAAGGAGATCCGGTTGATCTGAACAAGATGACCGATGTTAAGCAAATTGCTTTAGCAAGAAAACTATTACGCCATGATGAGGCTAAGATCGAATATTTAGTCGAAAACCGGGCTAAAAAGAAAACCGAAAATGAATACCAACTTTGTCAGAGTAAGGCTGAATATGAAAAAATCTTAGCATCAGTTAGGCCAAATGCAGTTAACCAACGCCATTTATTGCAAGATATTATTCAGCACTATGATGCCTATCCTAAGCGACAAGTAGAATTGGAAAAAGAAGCGGGCGTTAATACTGCAACTTTAACGGCCGCAGTTAAGAAAAAGTGGTTAAAGAAACAAGCTGTTGAAGTTTATCGGGATCCGTTAGCGGGTTTTGATGAAGATCAACCTGACAAAAAAGTTACTTTAAACGACGAACAAACAGCAGCTTTGAGCAAGATTACGACTGCAATTGAAGAAAAGCAGGATCAAACCTTCTTGCTTGAAGGGATTACTGGTAGTGGTAAAACGGAAGTATATTTGCATGCAATCAGTAAAACTTTGGCTGAAGGGCGCAACGCCTTAATGCTGGTACCTGAAATTTCTTTAACTCCGCAAATGGTGCGCCAGGTGAAGGCACGTTTTGGCGGTGAAGTTGCGGTTCTACATAGTGGATTATCAGAAGGGGAGCTTTATGATGAATGGCGCCGGATTCGTCGTGGTGAAGCGCGGGTCGTAGTTGGAGCGCGGAGTGCTGTTTTTGCTCCTTTAGATAATATCGGTTTGATTGTAATTGATGAGGAACATGAATCTTCTTATAAACAAGAGGACAATCCTCGTTATCACGCACGAGACGTGGCTATTTGGCGCAGTCATTATAATCACTGTCCCTTAGTCTTAGGAAGTGCTACCCCGTCACTAGGTAGCCGTGCCCGGGCACAAAAGGGTGTCTATGAACTTTTACGCTTAACTAAACGAGCAAATCAAAAGAAACTGCCAGAGGTTAAAATCATTGATTTAAAGCATGTACAATTTGCCGGCGGTCAATTTGATTTATCTGTTGAATTAGTGGACGCCATTAAAGACCGGCTTGCCAAAAAAGAACAAGTTATTCTGATGTTAAATCGGCGCGGATTCGCCAATTTTATGCTTTGCCGGGAATGTGGTTACGTTATGAAGTGTCCTAATTGTGATTTATCCTTGACCATGCATAAAGATACAGGCATGATGCAATGCCACTATTGCGGTTATACTGAGCCAATTCCGCAACGTTGTCCGCAATGTCAAAGTGAGCATATTCGCTTTTTAGGAACTGGTACGCAAAAAGTTCAAGAAGAATTAGAAGAACTTCTTCCAGGAGTACGTATTTTGCGTATGGATGTGGATACGACTAGAAGAAAGGGCAGTTATAAGAAAATCTTAGATGCATTTGGCAATCATGAAGCTGATATTTTACTTGGAACGCAAATGATTGCTAAGGGATTAGACTTCCCTAATGTTACTTTAGTCGGTGTGATTAGTGCTGACACAAGTTTATGGGTGCCAGATTATAATTCCTCAGAACGAACTTTTGAATTATTAACGCAAGTTTCAGGCCGAGCAGGGCGGGCAGAGAAAACAGGCGAAGTGTTAATTCAGACCTACAATCCTGATCATTATGCAATTAAATTAGCTCAAAGTCAGGATTATGAACGCTTCTATGGTTATGAAATGCGCGTCCGGCATGCTGGTAATTATCCACCGTATTTTTACACGGTGTTAATTTCAGTTGCTTCAAAGAATGAACAGCATGCAGCCCAGGAAGCTTTTCGCATTAAAAGACGCCTAACGCGAAATTTACACCCCGAAACAATCATTCTCGGACCTACTCCAAGTGCAATTTCTCGTTTAAAAAATCAATATTATTACCAAATACTGGTAAAATATAAAAAAGAAATGAATCTTAATTCGCTACTACATCAAATTCAATATTCAGCCCAAGAGATTAAAAAATATGGTTTGAATGTTTATATCGATAATGAACCCGAACGCATCATTTAAGGAGTTTTTTTGATGACATCAATTATTTTTATGGGAACTCCAGATTTTTCAGTTCCTGTACTTGAAGGATTACTTGATCATGGCTATGAAATCAAGGCTGTTGTTACCCAACCCGATAAAAAAGTGGGACGTAAACAAAAAATTACCAAAACCCCTGCCAAAGTTGCTGCTGAAAAGCATAATTTAAAGGTGCTTCAACCAGTTAAATTATCTGGTTCACCTGAAATGGAAGAATTGATCAACATGCACGCTGACTTAATTGTTACGGCCGCTTATGGACAATTCTTGCCAACAAAATTCTTAAATTCAGTGAAAATTGCTGCAGTTAACGTACACGGTTCATTATTACCTAAGTATCGTGGTGGTGCGCCAATCCAATATTCTTTGTTAAATGGGGATAAGAAGACCGGCGTCACGATCATGGAAATGGTTAAAAAGATGGATGCTGGCGATATGTATGCCCAAAAAGCCATCGAGATTCAACCAGACGATACTAGTGGTAGCTTGTTTGAAAAACTATCTTATGTTGGTCGTGATTTGTTATTAGAAACTTTGCCAAAAATCATTGATGGCACAGTTAAGAAGGTAGCTCAAGATCCAGACCAAGTAGTCTTTTCACCTAACATTTCTAAAGAACAAGAAAAAATCACTTTAGAAATGACAGCCGCTCAAGCTAACAACTTAGTGCGGGCCCTTAATCCTGACCCTGGTGCTTACATGATGGTAGATGGTAAACGTTTGAAGGTCTGGAAAGCTCAAGTCAGTGATGAAACAACTGACTTAGCACCAGGTACAGTTGTTGCCAATAAAGGTCGCTTCGCCATTAGTTTTGCGAATGGAACAGTACTAGAGTTACTTGAATTACAACCTTCCGGTAAGAAGCGAATGGAAGTTAAGAACTTTTTGAATGGCCAAGGCAGTAAGTTTACCACAGGAGAAAAAATTGTCGACGAAGAATAAAAAAAGCGCCCGTGCAATTGCCCTTGCAACTTTAATTAGAGTCTTGCAAGATGGTTCATATTCTAATATCAGTTTGAATAATAGCTTACAAGGTGCGCATTTATCGCAAGCAGATAAGAATCTAGCTACCAAATTAGTTTATGGGACAATTCAATATCGGATCTTTTTGGACTACCAACTCCATGATTTAATTAAAACCAAGCTCTCAGAAAAGTATTTAAAACCATTGCTATTGATGTCAGCTTATCAAATTTTCTTTTTAGATAAGATTCCAACTCGGGCGGTGCTTGATGAAGCCAATAAATTAGCCAAGGAATTTGGTAAGCAACATTCGGGTGGTTTTCGCGTAGCAAATGGGATCTTACGGGCTTTAACGCGGCGCGGAAAAATTTTGCCGCCAGAAAAAGACCGGTTTAAATATTTAAGTGTGAAAGAGAGTATCCCAATTTGGTTGGTCAAATATTTTGTCACTAATTGGGGTTTTAAACGGACTGCTAGCATTCTGCAATCAATTAATGAACCAGCCAAAAATAGTGTGCGCTTGTCTAGCTTAACTAATCAGCGGCAAACTTTAGTTGCTTTAACTAAATTAGGCTATGAGCCTCAAGCTTCTCAATTAGCAGCAAATAACTATGTTTTAGCTCATGGCGGAATTGTAGAGACTACTTTATTTAAGAACGGCCAATTAACAGTGCAAGATGAAGCAGCCAGCTTAGTGGTTGATGCTTTTGACTTTAACGGTGATGAAGAAGTCCTAGATGCATGTAGCGCACCAGGTGGTAAAACGGTGCAAATTGCAGAACATTTGACGACAGGGCAAGTTACTGCTTTAGATATTCATGAAAAAAAGTTGCGTTTAGTACGGCAAAATGCGACTAGAATGCACGTTGCCGATCAGGTCAAGACTAAAGCAATTGATGCGCGGAAGGCGGATGAATACTTTTCTGGGCAACAATTTGCTAGAATATTGGTAGATGCACCATGTTCTGGTTTGGGATTACTAAGACGAAAACCAGAAATACGTTACACCAAAAAGAAACAAGATTTGTTAAATTTACAAAAAATTCAATTGTCAATCTTGGATCATGTTAGTCATCTACTTGAAGAAAATGGTGAGTTAGTTTACTCAACTTGTACTATTTCTCTTGAAGAAGATGAAGATGTAGTTAAACAATTTTTAGCTAGTCATCCTAACTTTGAGCTAGTTCCGTTTGAATTGTCCAAGATCGGGACTAAGACTGGAATGCTTAAAATATTGCCAGATAGTTATGGCAGTGACGGCTTTTTTATTGCGAAGTTTAAATTACGAGGTTAGATTTTTGATTGAAACAGCATATGCTTCAAGTATTGGTAGAATACGTAAAAGCAATCAAGATTTTGTTCGAGTTTTTAAAAATAAAAGCGATATTACTTTAGCAATTGTCTGTGATGGGATGGGCGGACATCAAGGCGGCGATGTAGCTTCTACGATGGCCGTGACTCATTTAGGACATAATTTTAAAGCAACTGATTTTACTGACTCGAAAATTGCCCGTAAGTGGCTTGATGTGCAGCTTAATACTGAAAATGAAACTATCTTAAAAGCCGCAGATCGTTTTTCTGATCTAAATGGAATGGGAACGACGATTGTGCTAGCTTTTGCCTTTGCTGATAATGCCTTAATTGCTCATTTGGGTGATTCGCGTGGTTATAGCTATGCCGATGGGAAATTTACCCAATTAACTGAAGATCATTCTTTAGTTAATGAATTAGTAAAAATGGGGCAAATTACCAAAGAACAAGCTAAGCATCATCCCCAAAAGAACATCATCACTCAAGCTTTAGGTGTTTCAAGTACGATTGATCCAGAATTTACCACGATTAAGCTGAATGACAACGATATTATCTTATTGTGCACTGATGGTTTGACCAATTCTTTAAGTGATCCGCAAATCCAACAGATTTTGGCAACCAAGGATCTCTCTTTGAAAGATCGTTGTAATAAACTGATCAATGAGGCAAATCGATTAGGTGGTGGTGACAATATTACCGTCTGCTTGATTTGGAACAAGGAGGATGAAGGCAAGTGATTGATAAAGTTTATTTGCTTGGTGAACGCTACCGCATTATCGATACTTTGGGTGAAGGCGGCATGGCCAATGTTTATCTAGCTGAAGATATCATTTTGCAGCGAAAAGTTGCCGTCAAAGTCTTACGGTTAGATTTGCAAAAAGAACCTCAAATCGAAGAACGGTTTCAGCGAGAAGCCCTAGCAACTAGTGAATTAAGTCATCCAAATATCGTTTCTGTGCTTGATGTCGGGACTGATCAAGGTTTACCTTACATGGTAATGGAATACGTTGATGGCCCAGATTTGAAAGAATATATTGGTGAAAATTCACCTCTTGATTTACATGAAGTGATTCGGATCATGGACCAAATCTTAAGTGCGGTTGCTTTGGCTCATAAGCATAATGTCATTCACCGTGATTTGAAACCGCAAAACATTCTGCTGGATCGGCGCGGTAATGTTAAAATTGCTGACTTTGGAATTGCAGTTGCGCTTAATCAGAGTTCCATCACCCAAACCAACTCAGTAATGGGTTCGGTGCATTATATGTCACCTGAACAAACTCGTGGTGGTCTAGTTACTAAGCAATCAGATATTTATTCTTTAGGGATTATTCTTTATGAGTTAATAACTGGTAAAGTGCCGTTTAACGGTGAAACGCCAGTTTCAATTGCTTTAAAGCATGCCCAAGAACCAATTCCATCAATTCGTAAAAAAGATCCAAAAGTTCCGCAAGCTTTAGAAAATGTGGTATTAAGAGCTACTGCTAAAGATCCACGCGATCGTTATGCCACAGCTCAGGAAATGAAGGCGGATCTGGATACAAGTTTAGACTTTAGTCGTAAAGATGAAGAAGTCTTTGTACCTAATCATCGTATTAATGATGATGAAACTATTATCCTGCCTGGCTTTAAAAAGGCTGATAATGATGTGACTAAGCAAAACACTGAGCAAGAAAAATCTTCCCCTAAAGAAACTGCGAAAGAGCAACATCATGATTTCTGGCAGGGAGTTAGAGCTCATAAATGGTGGTTTATTTTTATGGGAATTGCCGCTGTATTAATTGTGCTCATCATGATTTTTGCCTTAGGTGGAAATCAAGATCATCAACCAGCTGGAGTTAGAGTACCAGATGTAACTAATCTTGCTGAAGGTAAGGCCAAAGCTAAAATCGAAGATGCTGGTTTTACGATTGGTAATACAGTTAAACGGCATTCTGATAGTGTTGCCGTTGGTAAGGTGATTGAAACCAAACCGGCTGCAGGTGAGATGCTAAAGAAAGGTCAAGTTATTGACCTAGTAATTTCTAGTGGCGCGGGAATGATCAAAGTTCCTGATGTAGAGAATACTGACTACGAAGAAGCTGCCACTAAGTTAGAAGAATTGGGATTTGATGTCATTCGAGAAAACCAATATTCGAATGACATTGATGAAGGAAAAGTCATTTCGCAAAGTATTGCTGCTGGTGTTGAAGTTAAACCAAAACAGACAACTATTACTTTGGTAGTTTCCCAAGGCAAAGCACCAAAGCCAAAGAAGAATTTAATCAAATTAAAGGATTTGAAGAATTATTCTTTGAAGAGTGCGCAGGATTATGCCAAAGAATATGGCTTAACGTTACAAATAATCCAAGAATATTCAGATCATGTTGAAAAGGGCATGATTATTTCCATGCGACCAGATGCCGGCACGCGGGTAAAACGTGGCTCAACGGTCACAGTAGTAGTTTCTAAAGGGCCAAAAGAAGATGCTAAAGATACCAATGTGACTAAGACCTTTACCGTTGATTATCAAGCTCCTGCTGACGAAACACAGGGTGATAATCATCGTGAAGCAGAAGAAAAAGAAAATGCCAAGGGTAATCATGTGCAAATTTACATTCGCGATGATGACCACTCTTTAGGTAATATTTATCGTGATCTGTACATTAAGCGTGATATGAGCTTTTCAATTCCATTCTCACTAAAGGATGGTTCAGGTCAATTAAGAGTAGTACGTGATGGCGAGACAATTTTGAATGAAAAGGTGACTAAATGACAAGGCAAGCTGAAGGCACCGTAACTGGTTTGATTGCAGGTTATTATGACGTGCAAACTAGTGAGGGGTTAATCAGAACAAGAGCACGTGGTGTATTTCGACAGAAGAAGCAAAAACCGGCTGTCGGTGACCATGTTGAGATTCAGATTGATGATCAAGGCATGAGTTACTTAGTTAAAATTTTGCCACGTTTGAATCGCATCGGACGCCCAGCTGTGGCTAATGTTAGTCACGTTTTGTTAGTTATTTCTGCAGTGCAACCTGACTTCTCAGTAGCACTGCTTGATCGCTTTTTAAACTTTTTTAGTTGGCAGAAAGTCCAAGTTACGATTTATTTGTCAAAAGGTGACTTGCTTAAAAATAGCGATAAGTTAGGTCAAATTAAGGAAATTTTGGCCTATTATGAAAAAATTGGCTACCCTGTTTATGATGATGCGACTAAATTGGCAGCAGATTTACCTAATTTAATCGCAGCAGGACAGATTTGGACCTTAGCAGGACAATCTGGTGCTGGCAAGTCAACTTTATTAAATAAGTTAAAAAAGGATGCCAATCAAGCAACTGGTGAAATCTCGCAAGTTTTAAATCGGGGTAAACACACAACAAGACAAGTGCAATTATTTAAGATGGGACAGGGCTTTTTAGCTGATACCCCTGGCTTTTCTTCAATTGACTTAACCCCAATTAAGCTCAATGAATTGTGTAACTACTTTATTGAATTTAAAAAAGCCAGCAGCAAATGTAAGTTTCGCGGGTGCCAACATTTAAAAGAACCAGCCTGTGAAGTGAAAAGATTGCTGGCTGCAGGCGAAATCCTACCAGCGCGTTATGATGATTATTTGGCAATGCGGACCGAAATTAGTGAGGGACGGTTACCTGAATATTTGAAGTAAATGGGAGAGATTAGAAGTTGATGATTGCACCATCTATTTTGAATGCAAATAATTTAAATTTAAAAAAAGATATTGATGAAGCTGTTGCAGCTGGAATCAGTCGTTTTCATATTGATATTATGGATGGGCATTTTGTTCCTAACTTATCTTTTGGACCACAATTGGTATCAGATTTTAAGCGGGAGTTCCCATCAATTAAATCGGAAATCCATTTTATGAGTGATCATCCTGATGATCTTGTTCCGGCTTTTGTGAAGGCTGGCGCTGACAGCGTTGAATTGCATTATGAAGCAATGAGTGAGGCGAAGCTCAATTATTGGCTAGATTATTTAGCTGACCATCATGTAGCTGGGGCGTTAGTTCTGAATCCAGATACACCAGTCAAGGTCATTAAGCCATTTTTAGGCAAAATTAAGCAAGTACTAGTTATGACTGTTCATCCTGGCTTTGGCGGGCAAAAATTTATTGCGGAATCAGCTAATCGAATTAAAGAAATTAGAGAAATAGCCGGATCAGAACTGCCTATTGAAGTTGATGGTGGGATTAATGATCAGACCATTAAGTTAGCTAAAGATGCCGGTGCTAATGTTTTTGTGGTGGGCTCGTATTTATATGAAGCTGCTGATTTTGCCAGCCAAATGCAGAAGTTAGAGAGAATTATGGCCTCATGAAAGCATATGCATTACTAGGTGGGCCGACAGATTTATGGCCCGAAGACATCAAAAAGCGGTTCTTGAAAGCAAAATATGCTCATGATTTAGTGGTCGGTGTTGATCGCGGATCCTTATATTTAGAAGAATTGGGTATTGTGCCAGATTTAGCAGTTGGCGATTTTGATTCACTCAAGCCTAAAGATTTATCCCGTATTGAAAGTAATGTGCCGGATATCCGCTATTCCAATCCGATTAAAGATTGGACCGATTCAGAACTGATGCTGCAAACGGTGTTTGATGATTATCATGTTACGCAATTAACGATTTTAGGAGCAACGGGTGGGCGGATTGATCATTTTTTGATCAATTTATTGATGCTACTGAATCAAGCAATTCGGCAATTTGCAGAGCGAGTAACCATTCTTGATCAGCAAAATAAAATTTTATTTTTTAATCCAGGTCAACATTCATTGCAGCAGGATTTGACTTATCCCTATATCGGTTTTGCCGGATTGACGGGAGTAAAAAATTTTTCCATCAAACATGCTCGGTATGAGTTAGATAATTTTTCGGCAAATTATCCACGAGTTTTTTCGTCTAATGAGTTTTTACCACATCAGCCTGAATTTGAAATTTCGTTTGACGAGGGCATGATTGCGGCAATTTATTCAAAAGATATTAATCGCTTTCATAATCTCTAGAAATGCGTGTACAATAGAAGCAGATAAAAGAAATGAGGCTAGATTATGAAATACAGTGATTTTGAAAATAAAGTCAGTGATGTTGAAGGTGGACGCTTTGAAGCTGAGCTTGATCGAGTAAAGAATGATGTTAAGAAATACTTGCATAAAGATCATGTGCATGTTTTTGATAAAAAGAATCATAAAGAAGTTGCTACCATTAATGGTTTATCACGTAATGTGACTTATCAAGATCTTGGCTTGCCAACTAAGCTAGGGGAATTAATCACGGAATATGCTTACACGCCAATTCAAGAGCGGATGGCAAGTGAAATTCCTGATGATGACAAACATCACAATATTATGAAATAAAGAAAAAGAAGAGCAGGAAAATGATGACTCATTTCCATGCTCTTCTTTTGTTGTTGCACAAATGTTGTACTTAATTACTTACTTTTTTGCAAAATAAAAACCCCGCAGATAGTTCTGTAAGGGCTTGGTTAATCATTAGGCACGAGTTACTTTACCAGACTTCAAAGTCTTAGCAGATACCCATACGCGCTTTGGCTTACCGTCAACAAGAATACGAACTCTTTGAAGGTTTGGCTTCCATGCACGACGAGCTGATCTCTTTGAGTGTGAACGCTTGTTACCAAAAGTAGTTTTCTTACCTGTCACAAAATCTTTTGCCATTTGCTAAACCTCCTTTATATGTGTTTTCATACTTAATTAAGATAGCATATCTTGAACTTTAATTCAACAGGAAAAGTATTTTTTAATAAATAGGTTTTACTGCGCTTTTGTAGTTTACTATGATAAAATGAATACGTATATTCGAGACAATGAAGACGGAGGAGAAACATGGCTGTTAAAATCAAAACAAAAAATGGTTTGATCGATATTTCAAACGGAGTAATTGCAACTGTTGTTGGTAGTGCAGCTACGTCTAATTACGGCGTTGTAGGAATGGCTTCTAAGAATGCCATTCGTGATGGTTTCGATGGAATTCTTAATCGGGCCAATTACAAGCGCGGTGTTGTTGTCAAGTCTGAAGATAATGAAATTACGGTAGATGTCTACATTATTGTTGGCTATGGCTTGAAGATTTCGGAAGTTAGTCGTAATGTTCAAAGCAGTGTCAAATATAATTTGAAGAATCAATTAGGCATTGATACAAAGGCCGTTAATGTCATCATTCAAAGCGTTAAAGTACTTGATGAATAACGCAAGCGGAGGTTATTAGGTTGGTTTTAAAAGAAATAGATAGTAAACAATTTAGAGACATGGTCCGGGTTGCTACGCACCGAATGGGAAAGAATGCTGAGTTTGTAAACTCATTGAATGTTTTCCCAGTTCCCGATGGTGATACTGGTACCAATATGAATTTGACCATTGAAAGTGGTGCAAGAGCAGTTACTAAGAATCAAAGCACTAGCGTTGGCGACTTAACCGAAAGTCTTGCTCGCGGGATGCTGATGGGTGCTCGTGGTAATAGTGGTGTTATTACTTCACAATTGTTCAGAGGCTTTTACAAGGCAACTCAAGGGATGAAGACTTTAAATGCCCAAGAGTTAGCAAATGCCTTTTCTAATGGGGTAACTACTGCTTATAAGGCAGTAATGAAGCCAGTTGAAGGAACTATTTTAACTGTTGCACGCGTTGCTGCTCAAGAAGGTGCCGAAAAGGCCAATGACACTGATGATGTAGAAGAAGTAATGAAGGCGGTAGTTGAAGGAGCTAAGAAGGCTTTGAAGACTACCCCTGACTTATTACCAGTTTTAAAGCAAGTCGGTGTTGTTGACTCCGGTGGTCAAGGTTTGTTATTCATCTATGAAGGTTTCTTAGAAGGTTTACTTGGTGAAAACTTTGCTGATCAATATCAACCAGATGAAACTGAAATGGATGAAATGATCAATGCCATGCACCACCAATCAGTTCAAAGTCAATTAGCAACGCAAGATATTGCTAATGGTTACTGTACTGAAATTATGGTTGACTTAACTGCTGATGTGCCTAACAAGAAGAAGTTTGACTTGGAAGAATTCAGAAAGCACTTATCTGAATTAGGTGACTCATTATTAGCTGTTTCAGATGGTGAAGTTGCCAAAGTTCACGTTCACACTGAACACCCAGGTGATGTTTTCCAATATGGTAGCCAATTTGGTCAATTAGGTAAGATCAAGATTGATAACATGCGGATTCAACACGAAACCATCGTTAATGACGATGAAGAAAAGCAAGATGCAGTTGATTTTGCTGTCATCGCTGTCTGCTCAGGTAACGGAATTCGCAAGTTATTTGAAAGTGAAGGGGTCAACCGGATTATTTCTGGTGGACAAACCATGAACCCTTCAACTGCTGATATTATTGATGCCATTAAGAAGTCTGGCGCTAAGCAGGCCATTATTTTACCAAATAACGGTAATATCGTTATGGCTGCTAAGCAAGCTGCTGAAGTTAGTGATATTCCAGTAGGAATTGTGCCAACCAAGACCATTTCTCAAGGTTTAACCGCAATGCTTTCATTTGATCCAGATACTTCTGTTGATGAAAACGTGGAAGCAATGACTGAAGACTTAGATTCAGTTGTTTCAGGTGAAGTTACACAAGCTAACCGTGACACTAACATTGATGATGTTGAAATTCATAAAGATGATTACCTTGGCATTGTTGATGGCAAGATCAAGGTTGATAATGCTGATTTAGTAGCTGCTACAACTGAAATGATCGAAAAGATGCTTGATGAAGATTCAGAAATTGTAACCATCATGTTTGGGCGCGATGCTAATAAGTCTTTAGCTGATGAAGTAGTTAAAGCAGTCGAAGCTAAGCATGATGATCTCGAATTTGAAGTTCACGATGGTGGCCAACCAGTTTACCATTTCTTAGTTTCAGTTGAATAAAATGATTAAAAATAATGCATTATTTTCTCCTGTGACCGATTTAAAAGGAGTTGGAACAAAAACTGCAGCCAATTTGGGAAGCTTAGGAATCTATAGTATTTATGATCTATTATTCTACTTTCCGTTTCGCTATGATGAATTGCAAACTTTACCTTTAGACCAAATCATGGATGGTCAAAAGGTAATGCTAAAAGGGATTGTAGCGACTGAACCGTTTGTGAGCCGTTTTGGCTACAAAAAGAGTCGTCTAAGCTTCAAACTAAGAATTGACCATGATGTGATCATGGTCAATTTTTTTAACCAGCCCTGGTTGAAAAAACAGCTAGAAATCGGTCAAGAAGTAGCAATTTATGGTAAATATAATGTTGCTCGTCAGAGTTTATCTGGCTTCAAGTTTGTCGTTACTAAGGAAAATGATAGTGGTATGGCGCCGATTTATCCGGTTAACAAGCATGTGCGACAAAAGAAACTAGTTGATTTAATCAATTTAGCGATTGAAGATTTTTTACCTGAAGTAAAAGATATTGTACCGCTTGCAATTAGGCCAAAATATAGCTTATTATCAGATCAGGAAATTATCGTTAAAATGCATCATCCTAAGAATGGTCAAGAAGCAGAACTTGCCAAACGAAGTGCAATTTTTCGAGAGTTCTTTATCTTTCAGATTCAACTAGCTGAGTTAACTGCCAGCAATAATCAAAAGGCACGAGGCAAGGCTAAAGACTATGACTTAACAGAAATCGCTAAACTTACATCCTCATTACCATTTGAATTGTCAGCTGACCAAAAAGAAGTGGTCAATGAAATTTTTACTGATTTACATTCTCCAAGGCAAATGCGCCGTCTTTTGCAAGGGGATGTTGGTTCTGGTAAAACAGTTGTAGCAATTTATGCTATTTATGCGGCAATTACTGCTGGTTATCAAGCTGCTTTAATGGTGCCAACTGAAATTTTAGCGACCCAGCACTTTAAGAAGATCGATGAATTGTTACGACCTTTTGGCGTGCGAGTGGCTTTACTGACTGGTAATACCAAGACTTTGGAGCGACGAGAAATCTATCGTGAAATAACTGATGGCACAATCAATGTGGTCATTGGGACACATGCCTTGATTCAAGATAATGTTATTTTCAAAAACTTGGGTCTAGTCATTATTGATGAACAGCACCGCTTTGGGGTTGGCCAACGGCAGGCTTTGATCAATAAGGGTGAAGATCCTGATATTCTGGCGATGACAGCCACGCCAATTCCGCGAACTTTAGCTTTAACGGTTTATGGGGACATGACCGTGTCTGAAATTCGTCATTTACCAGCAGGGCGCAAGCCGATTATTTCAGCTTGGAAAACAAGTAGTCAGATGGATGATGTTTATCGCCTGATGCGAGAGCAGCTAGCGGCTGGTTTTCAAATTTATGCAGTGACACCCTTAATTACTGAATCTGAAACGATGGACTTAAAGAATGCCGAAGAATTACATGAAAAATTAAGCCATGATTTTCCAGATCAAAAGGTTGTCTTGCTTCATGGACAGATGCCTGGGGCTAAAAAAGATGAAATTATGGCGGATTTTGCTGCTGGCGAAATCAATATCTTAGTAACAACCAGCGTCATCGAAGTTGGGGTCGACGTACCAAATGCGAATATGATGATCATTTATAATGCTGAGCGGTTTGGTCTGAGTCAATTGCATCAACTGCGAGGCCGGATTGGTCGTGGCCAGACGCAAAGTTACTGCATGTTCATTGCTGATCCCAAAACTGAATCAGGTAAAGCTCGGATGAAAATTATTGCTGCCACTAATGATGGTTTTAAATTAGCTGAAGAAGACCTCAAGATGCGCGGCGAAGGTGACCTTTTTGGCAAAGCCCAATCAGGTTTACCAGAGTTTCGCGTTGGAAATGTCGTGAACAACTACAATACGATGGTGGTTGCTCAAAAGGTTGCTAAAGAATTAATAGCAGCTGATCCAGAACTAAAAAAAGCAGTTCACGAATCTCTGCGCGAGGTGCTAGAATATAAAAAACTGGAACAAAATAGAATTTAGAAAAGATTAGGTGATTATTTCATGAAAAGAATCGCAATTGATGCCATGGGTGGAGAAAATGCGCCTAAGGCAATTGTCGATGGAGTGTTAAAAGTTAGAGCAGAACTTCCTCAGACGCAATTCATTTTATTTGGTGATAAAGAACAATTGAGACAAGTAATCCCTGCTGATGAAATTAATGATCAATTAAAGATTGTTCCAACTATTGAAGTAATTAATGATGAAGATGAGCCAGTTAAAGCCATGCGAACCAAGAAACATTCATCAATGGTTGAAGCTGCCAATTTTGTGAAAGAAGGCAAGGCTGATGCTTTGTTCTCTTTAGGTAATACTGGAGCTTTACTTGCTTGTGGAATTTTCATTATTGGCCGGATTAAAGGAATTAGTCGCCCAGGCTTAATGCCAACTTTGCCTGCTCAAAATACTGATAAAGGCTTTAATATTGTCGATGTTGGGGCAAATGCCAAGACTAAACCAGAATATATTTTGCAATGGGCTGAAATGGCTTCATTTTATGCTGAAAAAATTCGTGATGTGAAAAATCCGCGTGTTGCTCTACTTAATAATGGTGCCGAAAGCGATAAGGGTGACGAAATTCACCAAGCTGCATATGAGTTGCTTCAAAAGAGTGATTTAAACTTTATCGGTAATATTGAAGGTAACGAAATTATGACCGGTAAGGCGGACGTAGTTGCAACTGACGGTTTTTCTGGTAATATTGCTTTAAAGAGTGTGGAAGGGATGTCGAGCGTCTTACTCCACTCCTTAAAGGATAGTTTGCTTAATAATGGGTTAATGACAAAGATTGGTGCCTTAATGATTAAGAATGCTGTTAACGACCTAAAGAACAAGTACGATACAGCTGTTCATGGTGGGGCCGTCTTATTGGGAGTAAATTCTCCGGTTGTTAAAACTCATGGTCGTTCTAATGAAAGACCAATTTACTATACCTTGAAACAAATTGATAAAATGTTAGACGAAGATTTAGTAGGCGAGGTTAAGGCTACGTTTGCTAAATAATAGGAGGATATATGAGCGAAGAAGAAATTTTTAATAAGATTAAGGGCTTAATTGCTGATAATTTTGATATTGATGCAGATAAGATTACTAAGGATACTAATTTTTCTAGTGATTTAGATGCTGACTCAATTGACTTAGTGGAATTTATTTTGCAACTAGAAGATGAGTTTGGCGCTGAAATTCCCGATGATGAGGCTGAAAAAATTAAAACTGTTGGCGACGCTGTTGCTTATATCAAAGCTCACCAAGAATAATTTTTTTGAAAAAAAGCCGTTCTCAGTTTGCATGAGGGCGGCTTTATGTTTATAATTAGAAAATAAATTAAGAAACTTAAGTACCTTTTAATAAATAAGTACAGTAAGATGGAGGAATGACCTTTGGAGAAGCAAAGTGATCTCTTGTTAGATATCCAGCACCTGCACACAGCATATCGCTTGCAAGGCAAGTTTTATGATGCTGCAGATGATGTCAATCTGACCTTAAAACGAGATGAAATTTTGGCCATTGTTGGTGAATCTGGTTGTGGTAAGAGCACGATCGCATCAAGCATTATTGGCTTATACGATCATCAAAATACTAAAGTAACCGGGGACATTCTCTACAATGAGCTTAATTTAGTTGGTTTGAATGAATCTTTATTCAATAAGATTCGTGGTGATAAGATCGGGATGATTTTCCAGGATCCATTAGCCAGCTTAAACCCATTAATGCGTGTTGGTGATCAAGTTGCCGAAACCCTTTACTACCACACAGATATGGATGAAAAGGCACGTAAGGCACGAGTAATTGAGCTATTTAATCAAGTTGGGATGCCAAATCCTGAAGAAATGTACATGATGTATCCCCACGAATTGTCTGGTGGTTTACGTCAACGTGTCGTGATTGCGATGGCCATTGCCTGCAAGCCAGAAATCATCATTGCCGATGAACCAACAACTGCTCTTGATGTTACTATTCAAGCGCAGATTTTGGACTTGCTGCAAGATATTCAAAAGCAATCTCACTCAGGTATTGTCTTGATTACTCACGACTTAGGTGTCGTAGCTGAAACTGCTGATGAAGTTGCCGTTATGTACGCCGGTCAAATCGTTGAAAAATCCGATGTTAAGACAATTTTTGAACATCCATTACACCCATACACACGGTCTTTGTTGAACTCCATGCCACAAAATGAAGGCGATAGTGACGAAGAACTTCTTGTGATTCATGGTACAGTGCCATCATTGAAGAATATGCCTCGTACTGGGGATCGGTTCGCTGCTAGAATTCCTTGGATTCCAGCAAGTGCCCATGAAGAAAATCCTCAAGTTCATGAAGTTGAACCAGGTCATTGGGTAAGATGTACTTGCTGGAAGAGTTTCCACTTTGAAGACCAACCAGCACCTCAAGAAGTTAATTCAGTAAGTGGAGAGTAATCTATGAGTAAAGAAATTATTCAAGTTAAAGATTTAAAGGTTCACTACCCAATTCGTTCTGGTTTCTGGAATAGGATTACTGATTATGTTCGTGCCGTTGATGGTATTAATTTAACCATTAATGAAGGTGAAACTTACGGTTTAATTGGTGAATCTGGTTCAGGTAAATCTACCACCGGTAAGGCGATCGTTGGGATTGAAAAGGTCACCAGTGGCCAAATTTTCTACAAAGGTCAAGATATTACTAAGGCTTCTAACCGAAGAAAGTTAAATTACAACAAAGATGGTCAAATGATCTTCCAGGATTCAATGTCCAGTTTGAACCCAAGAAAGAGAATTGAGGACATTATTGCGGAACCAATTAGAAACTTTGAAAATTTGACGACTGATCAAGAACGTGAACGTGTACAAGAATTACTTGATATCGTTGGGATGCCAAGTGATGCGATTTACAAGTATCCACACGAATTCTCTGGTGGTCAAAGACAAAGAATTGGGGTTGCCCGTGCGGTAGCTACTAATCCTAAGTTGATCATTGCTGACGAACCAACTAGTGCCTTGGACCTTTCAGTTCAAGCACAGGTTTTGAACTTCATGAAGAATATTCAACAACAATACAATATTGCATATCTGTTTATTTCTCACGACTTAGGTGTTATTCGCCACATGTCAGAGAATATTGCGATTATGAACCGTGGACGTTTAGTAGAACTGGGTACTAAAGATGATATCTATAAGCATCCAATGCACATTTATACCAAGCGTTTACTATCAGCTATTCCGAAGGTCGATGTTGAACACCGTGCAGAGCACAAGAAGCACCGTTTGGAAGTTGAAGCAGAATATCGCAATGACCAAAGTAAGTGGTACGACAAAGACGGTCGAGTATTTCCATTACAAAAACTTACTACGACTCATTACGTTGCCTTACCAAGTGCTGAATTGAATGAAATGGAGGGCAAATAATAATGTGGAAAACGGTCTTAAGACGTCTTTTAATCATGATTCCACAGCTAATCGTTTTAAGTATCATTGTCTTTATTTTGGCTAAAATGATGCCAGGGGATCCATTTACCGGTTTGATTAACCCTAACACGGACCCTAAAGAAATTGCTCGCTTAAGACAAGCTGCTGGGTTAAATGATCCAATTTGGGTACAATATTTCCGTTGGGTTGGTAATTTATTCCATGGTGATTTAGGTACTAGTTATGTTCAACACGTTTCAGTTACTTCATTAATTGCCGATCGTGCTGTTAATACCTTCTGGCTATCCTTGTTAACCGTTGTAATTACTTATGCTTTAGCTATTCCAATGGGAATTACTGCTGGTCGTCGTGAAGGTCACTGGCAAGGCACTTTGATTCAGATCTTTAACTACATTACTTTCGCTATTCCAGGTTTCGTGGTTTACATTTTAGGTATCTGGCTCTTTGGCTATACGCTTGGTTGGTTCCCAATATCTGGTTCTGTTTCTGGTAGTGCATCTGGATTCTTCCCAGTTATTTGGAGTAGATTCTATCATATGCTATTACCAGCAATTTTAGCTGCTGTAATTTCTACCACAGGTACTGTTCAATACTTGAGAATTGGTATTTTGGATAACCGAGTAGAAGATTATGTTCGGACTGCTCGCTCAAAGGGTGTTCCTGAAAAAGTCGTCTTTAATAAACATATTTTGAGAAACTCACTTTTACCAATCGCTGCTTTCTTTGGTAACACGATTACTGGTTTACTTAGTGGTTCCGTTATTATTGAAACTGTCTTCAATTATCCTGGTATGGGACAATTGTTCATGGATTCAATTTCTCAACGTGATTATACGACTTTGACAGCTTTAATCTTACTTTACGGTATTTTAACTTTAATTGGTAACTTGCTCTCAGATATTATCATGAGTATTGTCGACCCAAGAATCAGAATTCAGTAGGGAGGAGAAGAAAATGGCTAAAGATAAAAAAATGAAAAAAGATAACAGTCAACAGGTTTCAACTCCTCCATTAGGAATTCGAATTGTTTTACGCGAAATTGTTAAAGATAAAGCAGCGTTAACAGCGTTTTGTATTGTAATAGCAATTTTACTATTCTGTTTTGTCGGTTCTTTGTTCTTAAACAAGTCACAAGTTACAGAAATTAACATTGCTGAATCCTACTATGCTTGGGGTGAAAATGGCCATATCTTCGGTACTGACGAAGGTGGTCGTGATATTTTGAAATTATTAATCATGGGTGGACGTAACTCTATCATGATTGGTATTTCAGTAACTTTGATTTCCATGGTTGTTGGTTTAATTGTTGGTATTTTTGCAGGATACTATGGCGGTATCATTGATTCCATCATTATGAGAATTGTCGACTTCATCCAGATTATGCCAAATTTTCCAATCTTGATTGTTTTGGCAACAGTTATTCCTAACTACAACGCCTACACTTTAGTAGGAATGATTTCGATCTTTGGCTGGACGAGTTCGGCGCGGTATTACAGAAGTTTCGTTTTAGCACAGCGTGGACGAGAATATGTTATGGCCTCGAAGACTTCGGGATCTAGTGATTTGCAAATCATGTTTAGAGAAGTATTACCAAATATTTCTTCAATGATCATCATTGATTTAGTTTTGGGGATTGCCGGTAACATTGGTGTTGAAACTGGACTTTCATTTATTGGTTATGGTTTACCAATCACTACTCCATCTCTTGGTACTTTAATTGGGTATGCTAATGATCCTGTTAACGTTACTACTCGTCCTTGGTTATGGATGCCAGCTGCAATTTTACTTTTGATTATTTCATTGAGTATTAACTATGTTGGTCGTGCTTTGCAAAAGGCTGCTGATGCTCGTCAACGTGAAAATTAATTGAACTTAATAAAAACTTTATGAATAGCATAAGTGTTGAGTTTATGCTATTCTTTTTGTTTATAAAGCTATAATTAAAACTTTTTTCATATTTTTTCTAATTTAAACTTCACAATAAGTTAATTCTGTGTTATTATTCTAAATATCAACTTGATTCAAAAAAGTCCACAATAATCGGGAGGTTATTTTAATGAATAAAATTAAAGCTTTAGGTTCAATCGGTTTATTAACCGGTGCTGCATTAGCTTTAGCTGCTTGTGGTAACAAGAACAATGCTAATAATCAAGATGCTTCAAAGGAAAAGTTTCCACAAACTGTTCCAAATAAGCCAAAGAAGAATGGTGGTACATTAAAATATGCTATTTTAGCTAATACCCCATTTAAGGGTATCTTTGAAGATACTTTGTCAACTGATTCAATTGATGATACTGTTGGTCAATTTGGTCATGAATCATTGGTTACTTCAAACGGAAGCTATGAAATTACTAACAAAGGTGCTGCTACCTTTAAATTAGATAATAAAGCTAAGACTATTACCTTCAAACTTAAAAAGGGTGTTAAGTGGTCAGATGGTAAGCCTGTAACTGCTAAAGATATGGAATACCCATATGAAATCATTGCTAACTCCAAGAGTGGATCACAAAGATATTCATCTCTATTGGAAAACATTGTGGGCTTCAAAGAATTCCATGAAGGCAAAGCTAAGACTATCAAGGGCTTGGAAATGCCTAATGGTGAAAATGGTAATACCTTGGTAATTCACTTTAAGGAAATGTACCCAGGTATGAACATGATTGGTTCAGGTTACTTCTGGAAGTCTGCAACTCCTTACCACTACTTGAAAGATGTACCAATGAATAAGTTGATTTCATCTGACAAGGTTCGTCAAAAGCCATTATTCTTTGGTCCATACAAGATTGATAAGATTGTTCGTGGTCAATCAGTAACTTGGTCACCAAACAAGTACTACTACAAGGGTCAACCACACATCAAGAAGATTACTGAAACTGTAATTTCTTCAAACTCAGCTGCTCAAGCTCTTAAGTCACACAAGTTTGACATTATTGATGTTGTTAACTCACAATGGCAACAAGTTAAGAATACTAAGGGCTACAACTTTATTGCCAACACTCCACTTTCATACAACTACCTTGGTTTCAAGGTTGGTAAGTGGGACAAGAAGGCTGGCAAGAACGTCATGAACAAGAACGCAAAGATGAACAACAAGGCTTTGCGTCAAGCTATTGCTTATGGTATGAACGTTGATCAAGTTAACAAGCGTTATACTCAAGGCTTAACCTTCAGAATTCCTACTTTGGTACCAAAGGCCTTCGGTGAATTCTTTGATAAGGATATCAAGGGTTACACTTACAACATTAAGAAGGGTAACGAACTTTTGGACAAGGCTGGTTACAAGAAGAAGGGTACTTACCGTGTCCAACCTAACGGTAAGCCATTAACTATTCACTTGGCAGCCATGACTGGTAGCTCAACTCAAGAACCAATCATCCAAAACTACATCCAACAATGGAAGAAGATGGGCTTGAACGTTAAGTTAACTGGTGGTCGTTTGATTGAAGGTAACTCATTCTACGACAAGGTTCAAAACGACGATCCAGGTATTGATATGTTCATGGCTGGTTGGAGCTTAGCGGGTGATCCTTCACAAAACAACCTTTACGGTGAACGGGCTCCATTTAACTTCTCACGTTTCGTAACTAAGGAAAACAACAAGTTACTTGCTGAAATGGATGGCAAGAAGGCTTTGAATACTGAATACCGCAAGAACGCTTTATGGAAGTGGCAAAAGTACATGTTCGATGAAGCATATGTAGTACCAGTTTCAAATGCATACAAAATTACTGCTGTTAACAGCAAGTTGACTGGCTACTCAGTTTCTAACGATTCTGACCTTGGTTGGAACGACGTTGCTTTCACTAAGTAATTTTCATAAACAAATAATCTCAAAAAACAACCTGAAAATGACTCAGGTTGTTTTTTGTCTGTCTATGAAAACTGGTATAATTTATAGGTACGAAAGGCAGAAATATGGTAAGCACAAAATTTATTAAACAATTAAACGATAAATATAAAATTAAATTTAACAATCTTGAATTGCTTGAAGAAGCTTTTACTCATTCTTCTTATGCAAATGAACATCCCGATGAAGCGCGGGATTATGAAAAGCTAGAATTTCTAGGCGATGCTGTGCTAGAATTGGCAGTTTCCGATTATCTTTACCGGCATTATCCCAAATTAAATGAAGGTGAATTGACGCGGATGCGGTCTAACATCGTTCGAACTGAAGGCTTTTCTGAATTCGCAATTGAATGTGGTTTTCAAGATGAAATAAACCTGGGTCGCGGAGAAGAAAAAGCTGGTGCTCGTCATCGTAAGACTTTGCTTGAAGATGTTTTTGAAGCATTTAATGGTGCACTTTTCCTTGATCAAGGGATGAAGGCAGTGCAATACTTCTTGCATTTAACAGTCTATCCTTTAATTGATAAGGGTGAATTTGACGATTCCCGTGACTATAAGACAGATTTACAAGAATTATTGCAGCAAGATGGTCCAGTCAACATTGAATATGTCACGATTAGTGAATCACAGTTGCCATCTCACTTCGTGGTTGAACTGAAAATTAATGGTAAGGTTCAATCTCAGGGCGAAGGACACAATAAAAAAGCAGCTGAACAGCAAGCAGCCAAGAAGGCTTTGCAAAATCTTGAGTAGGAGGGGTACTTGTGCCATTAACAGAATTAATTATTGATGGTTTCAAATCCTTTGCAGACAAAACCACGATTCATTTCGGTGATGGTATCACTGGCATCGTCGGACCTAACGGTAGTGGTAAGAGCAATGTTACTGAAGCGATTCGCTGGGCAATGGGTGAAAGTCGAGCTAAGAGCCTACGTGGTAATAACATGCGCGACGTCATCTTTGCTGGTAGTGAATTTCGGAAGCCGCTTAATCGAGCAGAAGTCACCCTAGTTTTCGATAATAAAAAGCGTGACTTGCATTTTGATAGTGATCAAGTAGCTGTTACAAGACGAATTCTACGTTCTGGTGATAATGAATACTTGATTAATCATCAAAACGTTCGCCAAAAAGATGTCCGAGAATTATTTCTTGATTCAGGAATTTCTCAAAACAGCTTAGCGATTATCTCCCAGGGCCGAGTTGATCAAATCTTAAACTCACGTCCAGAGCAGCGGCGTGAGATCTTTGAAGAGGCAGCTGGGGTTTTACACTTCAAGCAACAAAAAGAAGAAGCTCAAGCGCAATTAGAAAAGACCAATGACAACTTAATTAGAATTAATGATTTAGTTAAGGAACTGGAAGGTCGCGTTGAACCCTTGCATGAGCAAAGTTCTTTAGCTAAGGAATATCAATTCCAAAAAGCTGGTCTTGATCAAAAGTTGAAGACCCTGTTAGCCTTTGAAATTCAAACGCTAAATGAGCAAAAACTGGCGATGCAAAAAGAAGCGAATGATAATCAGTCTTTACTCAGTAAGTTAGATCAAGAAGTTAAGTCATCTCAAGCTTCGGTTACAGAGAAACGGGCTGAATATCAAGCTTTGCGCGAAAAACGCGAAGAAATTCAAAGTCAGTTACTGCAATTGACAGAAAAGCTTTCGAAGATCAATGCTGATTTGCAGATGACAGAACAGTCTAAGCAATTTGATGAAGCAACTAAAAACGAATATCGTAAGCAAGTAGCTGACTTAAAAGAAGCTATCGCTGAAATTGAGAAAGATTTAGCTCGACAAGACAAGTCACGACAGGAACTAACTGCTCAGCAAAATCAATTAAAGGCGCAAAGAGCTAAACTGGTTGGCACGCTAAAGGCGAATCCTGAAGATCTCAATCATCAACTTGATGAAAAGCGTAATGATTATATTCAGCTATTGCAGGATCAAACTTCAAATAATAACCAAATTGTCTATTTGCAATCCGAGTTGAAGCGAATAAATGATGATACTTCTTATCACAATGATGATGTAGCTGAGCAATTAGATAAGGCTAAAGCAGAACTTGCTACTTTGCAAACGCAAGGACAGAAATTAAAGGTTTTACGTAAGCAAAAAGAAGCTGATTATACTGCTAAAGAGCAAGAAGCACAGCAATTAGAAGAGCAATTGCAAGCTTTGCGGCAAACAGTTGCGGCGGAAAGAAATCAATTGCAAAAGATTAGTGCCCGTCACGAAGCCCTAGTTAATATTCAAAAGCGGCATGAAGGTTACTATTTCGGCGTAAGAAATGTTTTGAATCATTTAGCTGATTATCCGGGTGTGATTGGAGCAGTTGGTGAATTAATTACTTTTCCAGCTGAATTAGAAGCAGCGATGACCACGGCTTTAGGTGGCGGAGTACAGAATCTAGTTACCAAGACCAAAACTAGTGCTCGGGATGCAATCAATAAACTTAAACAGAATCACGCTGGACGAGCAACGTTTTTACCATTAGACGGTTTACGCCAATACACGATTCCACGCTCAACTGTCACTACTTTACAGTCTTTTGCAGGCTTTAAAGGAGTGGCTAGTGAATTAGTTACTAGTAATACCGATGTTGATTTAACGCCGGCTATTAACTATTTGCTGGGCAGCGTCATTATTGTCGATACAATTGAAACCGCCATGAAGGTTGCTCAACGAGTTGGTCGCTACCGCATTGTTACCTTAGATGGGGATGTTATTTCCCCAGGTGGTTCAATGACTGGGGGCGTGAAAAACTTACGTAACAATTCGCCATTGCAAACAACGGCTGAGATAAATCAATTGCAGGGCAAGATTTTGAGCTTGCAGAAACAATTTAAAGCTGATCAAGCTAGTTTAGGCAAGATTAGTGATGAAGCAGACCAAGCTAAACAAGAGTTAGCTAATTTACAAACTGACTTGCAGGCGGCAACGCAAGAGTTAAATGAAGCTGCCTTGTCATATCAAAGTCAAGAAAAAGAAGTTAACCGCTTGGCTGATGCTAGTGCACTTTATAATTCTCGTTTGCGTGAGCGGGATGATCGTATTGCAGACCTGGAAGCTCAGATTAAAGCAGCAAAGGATAAACAAAACAGCTTAGCTGATCAAGCCAGTGACTTTAAACAAGCAATGGCGACAATGGAAGATCGCATTAAGAATTTCACTTCACTGAATAAAAAGGTGCAAGCTGAGGTGGCAGATTTAGTTCCGCAGATCGCTGTTTTTGCGAATAAACTTGAAAACTTAGCCAATCAACGTCATGAACGGCAAACCCAGCTTAAGAATGATCTAGCACAATTAGATCAGTTGACGCACAAGTTGCAGACACTCTCTGATAATGGGGAGACTTCGCAAAAACAAAAGACGCAACTAGAAGCTGATCGCCAAACAATTGCGCAACAGCAAAAGGATCTGCAACAACAACTTAATGACTTGTCCGCCAAGTTGGGCCAATTTGATGCTAAAATTAATCAATTAGAACAAGTGGCCAGTCGTAATTATGATTTACGTAAAGATGCCGCTGAAGAGCAAAAGAATTATTCAGTTCAAATTGCTAAATTTGACTCTAAGATGGATCAAAAATTAGAGACTTTGCGTGAAGACTATGCTTTGACTTACGAGGCAGCTCTCAATAAGGCGACGATTGATAATACTGAAGAAAATCGCAATAAATTAAAGAAGGCTGTTAAACTCCACCGGATGTCGATTGAAGATATTGGTCCAGTTAATTTAGATGCCATTGAAGAATATGAAAATGTCAAGAAACGGTATGATTTCTTAAATGGGCAACAAAATGACTTGCTAAAAGCGCGGACTAACTTGGAAAAATCAATGGATGAATTAGATAAAGAAGTTCGCAGTCGTTTTGAGACCACTTTTAAGCAAGTTTCTGAACATTTCACGAAGATCTTCCCAGTGGTGTTTGGTGGCGGTAGCGCTAAGTTAGTTTTAACTGATCCAGATGATATGCTGACTACTGGGGTTGAAATGATTGCTCAACCACCTGGCAAAAAGTTGCAACGTCTTAGCCTCCTGTCTGGTGGTGAACGGGCTTTAACGGCGATTACTTTGCTCTTTGCCATGCTTGAAGTCAATCCAGTGCCATTCTGTATTTTCGATGAAGTAGAAGCAGCTTTAGATGATGCCAATGTTGCGCGTTTTGCTCGCTTCTTACAAAAATACGATTTGCACACTCAATTTATCGTTATTACGCACCGTCGTGGAACCATGGAACAAGCTGACCAATTATTTGGGTTAGTCATGCAAGAATCAGGTGTTTCCCAAATTTTGTCAGTCTCACTAAAAGATATAAAGAATGAGGTGGAAGCTTAATGGGATTATTTGACCGAATTAAAAAATCTCTTTTTGGTAAAAAAGAAGACGAAGAAGAAAAGAAAGAGGAAGTTGCAGCTACTGAACCGGAACAAGCAACTGAGCCAGATGAAGCTGCAACAGAACCAACAGAGCCTGAACTCACGGCTACAGAACCCACGCAACCAGCTGCAGCGCCAACTGAACCTGAGGTGACTGAACCTGTTTCTGCACCAACCGAACCAGAAGTAGCAAGTGAAGTCACAGAGCTTGAACCTTCTGCACCAGAGGAAGAACAGGAAACTGAACCAGAAGCAAGCGAAGCAGAAACTACTGAAGAAGTAGACGAACCTGTTAGTGAAGAATCAATTGAAGAAGAAAAGAAAGAATTATATGAAAAAGGGCTAGAAAAAACCAATAAAGGTTTTGTTGCCCGCTTGAATGCTTTCTTTGCCAAATTCAGAACGGTTGATGAAGACTTCTTTGATGATTTGGAAGATTTACTAATTGAATCTGATGTTGGCTTTGAAACCGCCGAACAATTAACCGAAGAACTGCGGGATGAAGCTAAATTACAAAATGCCAAGTCACGGGATGACTTAAAGAAGGTCATCGTTGAAAAGTTAGTGGACTTGTATGATCAAAATGGTGACAGCGACGATGAAAAATTAATTTACAACGAAGATGAAAAGCCAAATGTTTATCTCTTTGTTGGGGTTAACGGCGCTGGTAAAACTACGACGATTGGTAAATTAGCTAAGCGTTTTAAGGATCAAGGTAAAACTGTCCTAATGGCAGCAGCCGATACCTTCAGAGCTGGTGCGGTTGAACAATTGGTTGAATGGGGTAAGCGCGTTGACGTTCCGGTGGTGACTGGTAAGGAAAAGGCTGATCCAGCTTCAGTTGTTTATGACGCAACTCAAAGAGCAATTGATGAACATGTTGATTACTTATTAGTTGACACGGCTGGACGGTTGCAGAATAAGGCTAACTTGATGAAAGAGCTGGAAAAGATCCAAAGAACAATCAAAAAGTTAGCCCCTAATCAACCAACTGAAACTTTGTTAGTTTTAGATGGCTCAACTGGTCAAAATGCCTTACTTCAAGCCAAAGACTTTGATAAAACTACCAAATTAACCGGCTTAGTTTTAACTAAATTAGATGGTTCTTCCAAAGGCGGGGTTGTGTTAGCAATCCGCAACGAAATGAAATTACCAGTAAAATTAGTTGGTCTTGGCGAAAAGCCTGAAGATTTGGCTGATTTTGATGCCGCCAATTACGCGATTGGACTTTTCCATGGATTAGTCTAAAATTAGTGTTAAGTTTAATTTTAAAGAATAATAAGGAGAAAACTATGAAAGAATATAGTGCTTGTACAACTATTTTAGTTGGTAAAAAAGCTTCAATCGACGGGACAACGATGATTGCTCGTAACGATGATACTTTTAGACCAATTACCCCACAAAAGTTTATTATTGAACCAGCTCGTCACGGCGAAAAGAAACATATTAAGTCTTGGCTTAACAAGTTCGAAATGGATTTACCAGAAGATGCTCAACGTGTACCAGCTGTACCAAATGTTGATTACAAGCATCGTGGTTATTACGACGAAAGTGGTATTAACGAAGAAAACGTTGCGATGTCATGTACTGAATCAACTTATGGTAATGAAAGAACTTTAGCTTTTGATCCATTAGTTAAGGATGGTTTGGACGAAGATTGTATGCAAACCTCAGTCTTGCCATACATTCATTCAGCTAGAGATGGTGTTTGCTACTTAGGTAAATTAATCGCTAAGTATGGTTCACCAGCTGGTAACTCAGTTTTGTTCAGTGATAAGGATGAAATCTGGTACATGGAAATTGTTACTGGTCACCACTGGGTTGCTGAACGAATTCCAGATGATTGTTATGCTGCGACAGGTAACCGGGTAGCCATTGAACAAGTTGATTTTGACAATCCAGATTACTTTATGTGGAGCGATGGTATTCGTGAATTTGTTGAAGAACACCATTTGAACACTGACCACGAAGGTTGGAACTTCCGTCATATTTTTGGTACTTACACTGAACAAGATCGTCACTACAACACTAACCGTCAATGGTACATTCAAAAGTTGTTTAACCCAGAAATTGAACAAGATCCAGAAGATGGCGACATTCCATTTATCCGTAAGGCTGCTAAGAAGATTAGTCGCGAAGATATCCAATTTGCCTTGGGTTCACACTACCAAGACACCCCATTTGATCCATTTGGTAAAGGAACCGATGAAGAAAAGCACCGCTTCCGTCCAATTGGCTTGAACCGGACGCAAAACTCCCACATTTTGCAAATTAGAAGCGATGTTCCAGCTGATCGTGCTGCCATTATGTGGTTATGTATTGGTGGACCAACTTTCACTCCATATGTTCCATTCTTTGCTAATATGAGTGATACTGATCCTTCATACAACAACACCTCTATGGATTACAACATGAATGATGCTTGGTGGTACTACAAGTCAGTTGCTGCTTTGGTAGAAAGTCATTACCCACAATTTGTTCAACTTGATACTACTTATTTAACTGAACTTAACCGTTACTACAGAGCTCGTGTTGAAGAAGTAATCAAAGGTGCTGAAGGTAAGTCAGGTGAAGAATTAACTGCCTACTTAACAAAGGCTAACCAAGAAACAGTTGCTCACACTAAGAAGGATACTGAAAAGCTTTGGGGTCAAATGATGGTTGATTCCATCAGCATGTCTAAGTTGACCTTCAACATGGATGCTAACTTATAATAAATAGCGCAAAAAGAAAAAGAGTCTGGGAAATAACTTTCCCAGACTCTTTGCATTCTCCATTCCAGAATTATCGTGGTCAGAAACAGAAATAGCCGACTATAGTTACGAACATAAATTAAGCACTGCGTGCTTTAATTTAGTTCTACACTATCTCGGCTATTTCTCGAGAAGTTTCTTCCCACTCACTTTTTAATAGCTAAAATTATTTTTCTTTTTTGTTTAAGCTAGAATGCCGCACACCATAAACTAGGTAGATGACAACTCCTAAAATAAACCAAATACCAGCATATAACTTAGCTTGCTTGTCCAAGCCTAAGAAGACAATTAAAGATGCAAGAAAGGCTAAGAAAGGTAAAACTGGGAAAAGTGGCATCTTGAAAGATGGATCAACGATGTCTTGCCCCTCTCGTTTTCTTAATGGATAAATCGCTAAGGAAACAAACATGAAGGCAATTAAGGTCCCAGCGGAAATCAATTGTGATAAAGCTGAGAAGGGAAAGATCGTCCCAATAATAATTGCTGCTAAGGTAATAGTTAAGACAGCGTTGTTTGGACGGTGATTTTCATCAAGCTTACCTAAAGCCTTAGGTAACATCCCATCACGACCGAAGGAATAGATCAGTCTTGAACCAGCCATACTCATTCCGATTAATGCCGTGAACATTCCCAAGACTGCAATTGTTTGTACCACAACAGCCACAATTGGATGATTAGCAGCTCTTAAGGCTAAACCAACTGGTTCAGCGTTACCAGCGTATTCTTGATAAGGAACAATTCCTACCAGAACTAAACTAACACTGACGAATAAGACAACTGCAATAACTAAAGAACCAATGATTCCTCGTGGCATGGTCTTTTCAGGTTCAATCGCTTCAGCGGAATTAGCGGCCACTGAATCAAAGCCAATATATGATAGGAAAATCATGGCTACCCCGGCATAGATCCCTTGCCAACCACCAAACGGACCATTGGCAGTTGGGTGGTACTTAGGGATGAAAGGTTGGTAATTGCCAGCCTTTAAAGCAGTGGCACCCACTACGACGAAGAGTAGAATTGCAAATACTTTTAAAACAACTAAGGCATTTTCAACTCGTGCCACCCGGCCTACACCAACTGAAATTAAAATTCCAACTAAGGCAATTGAGAGCACAGAGATCAAATCAATGACTCCGCCATCAGTCCCAAAAGCATTGGAAAGCGCAGCTGGTAATTTCCAGCCTAGCGGAGCAATTAAGGCTCTCAAGTTAGCTGAAAGTCCAGAACCAACAAAGGCTAAGGCAAGGAAGTACTCGGCAAGCAAGGCCCAGCCAGCAACCCAGCCCCAGAATTCACCAAAAATGACGTTGATCCAAGAGTAGGCTGATCCGGCAAAAGGCATTGCTGCCGCCATTTCTGCATAAGCAAAGGCTACTAACCCTGCCGCAACTGCAGCTAAAATAAAGGAAATTGCAACCGCTGGACCAGTATGCATCGCCGCTACTTCACCAGGTAAAGTAAAAATTGAGGCGGAGACAATGGTTCCCACACCTAGAGCTAAAATATCTTTTACTTTTAAAGATCGCACTAAATGTCCATCCTTATTCTCATAGACACGTGGATCTTCTTTTCGATTCATCTTTTGAAAAAGATTCACAATGTTTCAAATCCTTGTACACTACTATATCATGAAATTAGAAGTAACTTAAAAAATAAAAGTAAAAATCAACTCATTTTAACAATGAAATTAGGCGTAGTCAATTCTAAAAAGAGGGGATTTTTGCTATACTTAAAAACGGTGAAACTTAAATGGATGAACTAACAAAGAATGAAAAATTAGGCGATTTATATGCCTACTATGGCAGCTTGCTTACGCAAGGTCAGCAAGATTACTTTGAAGATTACTATTATAATGATCTTTCACTAGGTGAGATTGCTGCTAATCATGAAGTCTCGCGGCAAGCTGTCTATGATAATTTAAAACGCTCAAGTAAGATCCTTGAGAATTATGAAAGTAAACTGCATATGAAGCAAGATTATGACAAGATTGAAAATAGTCTTGCCGATGCAGTATTAGCAATTGATAATAATGATCAACAAGTGGCTAAAGCAGAATTAGTCAAATTGTTGAATAAGATGAGGGGAGAATAACCCATGGCTTTTGAAAATTTAAGTGAACGAATTCAAAAAGCATTAAAAAATTTAACTGGTAAAGGCAAGATTTCGGAAGAAGATATCAATAAAGCCAGTCGTGAAATCCGGTTAGCTTTATTAGAAGCCGATGTTAACTTTAAAGTCGTTAAGGACTTTATTAAGAAAATCAAGCAAGAAGCGCTGGGTAAGGAAGTTCAAGAAAGTTTAAACCCAGGTCAACAGGTCATTAAGATTGTTAATGAAGAATTGACTAAGATGATGGGTGAAACCGCCGTTGGCTTAAACAAGTCTAAGCATATCCCAACAATTATCATGATGGTTGGTTTACAAGGTACTGGTAAAACGACAACTGTTGGTAAACTTGCCTATCATTTACAACAAACTGAAAAGGCGCGCCCATTATTAATTGCTGGCGATATTTACCGTCCAGCTGCCATTGATCAGTTGAAGCAAATTGGTCAACAATTAGACGTGCCTGTCTTTAACGAAGCTGATGAAAAAGATGTCGCTAAGATCGTTGAAGATGGGTTGGCAGAAGCTGATAAAAATAAGAATGACTATATCATTATTGATACGGCCGGTCGACTTGAAATTGACGAACCATTAATGGAAGAATTGGAACGAGTAAAAGAAGTTGCTCTTCCCGATAACATTCTATTAGTTGTTGATGCCATGACTGGTCAAGCTGCTACAGATGTCGCTAAAGGCTTTGACGAACGGCTTGATGTGACTGGCGTCATTTTGACGAAACTTGATGGTGATACTCGTGGTGGTGCTGCCCTTTCAATTAGAGCCGTTACTGGTAAGCCGATCATTTATACTGGTCAAGGGGAAAAGTTAACTGATTTACAAGACTTCCACCCAGATCGGATGGCTTCAAGAATTTTAGGCATGGGTGATATGTTGACCTTGATTGAAAAGGCTCAACAAGATTACGATGCTAAAGAAGCTGAAAAAGTTGCTGAAAAGATGAAGGCGAATACCTTTGACTTCAACGACTTTATTGATCAATTAGAACAAGTGCAAAAATTAGGACCACTAGATCAAATCATGAAGATGATCCCAGGGATGGCCAACAATCCGCAATTAAAGAATTTAAGTGTTGATGAAAAACAAATCGCTCATACTAAGGCTATCGTTTATTCAATGACCGAAGCAGAACGAGAAGATCCAGATATCTTGAATCCTAGTCGTAGACGTAGAATTGCAGCCGGCTCCGGCCGCCCAGTGGTTGAAGTTAACCGGATGATTAAGCAGTTCAAGCAGGCCCGCGACATGATGTCCAAGATTACCAAAGGTAATACTAAGGCGTTACAAGGTATGCCAGGAATGAATTCACCAATGGCTAAGATGGCAATGCGCAAGATGGGAAAGCAATTCAAGAAGAATAAACGCAAGCGCATGAAGAAGATGAAACGATTCCATTCATAAAAAATATTTTTAACTGTTAAGGAAAAACACTTTACACCCATTTGCTTTGGTGGTATATTATTAATCGTTAAGTTTTAGGAGGAAATTAATTTATGTCAGTTAAAATTCGTATGCACCGTGCTGGTGCCAAGAGAAAGCCATTCTACAGAATCGTTGTTGCCGACTCACGTATGCCACGTGATGGTCGTTACATCGAACAAGTTGGTTACTACAACCCAGTTGCACAACCAAAGGAATTGAAGCTTGAAGAAGACAAGATTTTTGAATGGCTTCAAAAGGGTGCTCAACCTTCAGACACTGTTAGATCACTTCTTTCAGGTGCTGGCCTTATGAAGAAGTTGCACGATGCAAAGTACAACAAGTAATTAAATAATTACTTAAAAAGTTTGGAGTTTTGTACTTCAAACTTTTTTTCTTACGAATTTTAAAGGTGAAAAGAATGCAATATTACGATGTCGCAAAAATTTTAACCACCCATGGTTTAAATGGTGAAGTTAAAGTAGCCGTGATTACGGACTTTCCCAATGAACGCTTTAGTGCTGGCTCAGAATTAGCTTTAAAGGATCAACCTGAAGAAGTTTTAACGGTCAAAAGTGGGCGTCCCTTTAAGCAATTTTGGTTAGTCCAATTTGAAGAAATAACTGATATTGACCAAGCCGAAAAGTTAAAAGGGAAAACTTTGGTCGTTAGTGAAGCTAATCAACAGGAATTGCCGGCCGGTTCTTACTACTACCGTGATATTTTAGGCTGCCAGGTTTTGGACAATGAAACTGGTTCTTTGATTGGCGAAATAACTGATATTGAAGCACCTGGTGCAAATGATATTTGGCTGGTTAAAGAAGAAAACGGCAAAGAATTTTGGTTACCATACATTAAGGATGTAGTGAAAAAAGTTGATATTGAGCATAAGCAAGTGTTTGTGGAATTAATGGAGGGGTTACGCGATGAAGATTAATGTTTTAACACTTTTTCCAGATATGTTTACCCCGCTGCAAGTTTCAATGCTTGGTAGAGGACTAGAAGATAATAAGTGGCAGTTAAACTTAGTCAATTTTCGTGACTTTACGACGGATGTCCATCATCATGTTGATGATACGCCATATGGTGGAGGTGCTGGCATGGTCCTACAAATTATGCCAATTAAAAAGGCACTGGATTCCTTGCCTTCAACTGGGAAGGTGATTATTACCGCTCCGCAAGGTAAAACGTTCAATGAACAAATGGCACAAGATTGGGCTAAAGAAGATGAGCTCACCTTTATCTGTGGTCACTATGAAGGTTTTGATCAAAGAGTTTATGATTTAGCTGATGAAACGGTCTCAATTGGCGATTATGTGCTCACTGGTGGCGAATTGCCAACCATGAGTATGATCGATGCCACTGTCCGCTTAATTCCAGGGATTTTAGGTAATGAGGCGTCTCCAGTTGAAGAAAGTTTCTCACATGGTTTACTTGAATATCCCCAATATACACGTCCAGCTGATTTTGAGGGACAAAAAGTGCCAGAGGTTTTAACTAGTGGCAACCACCAAAAGATCGCTGAGTGGCGTCATTATCAAGCTTTAAAGGCAACTTATCTTCATCGACCAGATATGTTAGAAAAGCGCAGCTTAAGTCCAGAAGAAGAAAAAATTTTGCGTCAAATCAAAGCAGACCTTGCTTAAGCTGACGATATCTGATAAACTATACTGCGTGGCAAAAGCCACAAAATAAGTTATGGGTGTTCCGCTGGCGCTGGTGCGTGAATGAATGCCGAAGAAGGAGAAAAAATATTATGGATCCATTAATTGCAGAATTAACTAAAGAACAAATTCGTGACGATATCCCAGCTTTCCGTGCTGGTGACACTGTTCGTGTTCACGTACGTGTTGTTGAAGGTAGCCACGAACGTATTCAGATGTTCGAAGGTGTTGTTATTAAGAAGAAGGGTACTGGCATTGCTGCAACTTACACTGTTCGTAAAATTGCTTCAGGTGTTGGTGTTGAACGTACCTTCCCAATTAACGACCCACGTGTTGCTAAGCTTGACGTAGTACGTCATGGTCGTGTACGTCGTGCTAAGCTTTACTACTTACGTGACCGTAAGGGTAAGTCTGCAAGAATTGCAGAAGCACGTCGCTAATTTCATTGAATTAGTAACAACAGGAAGTCGACTCGTTTTGAGTTGACTTTTTGCTTAGTTCAGCCCTTTTGATAAAAAAGGTTGACACATAAGAATAGTATGATATTCTTAATTTACTGTGAAGAAGGGAATGAAACCAGATGAGAAACTAATTTCTGATTGATGATTCGGTAATAGCATGCGTTCGCGTTAGCGAAAAAGTCTTTTACTTAAAGTTATCAGAGGTAGGCATCTGGTTTTGTTTGCTTTTTTAGAAAAAAACTAAACTGACTAGGAGGGGAGCCTGGTCAGTTTGGAGCATCATTTTTCACATTTATGTGGAAGATGGTGCTTTTTTCTGTTTGTTTTTTTGTCTTCTCCATTTCAGAATTGTCGTGGTCAGAAACAAAAATAGCCGACTATAGTTACGAACACGAATTGAATACTACGTATTCTAATTCGGTTCTACACTATCTCGGCTATTTTTCGAGAAGTTTCTTCCCACTGATTTCTAATAAAACTTAATCTTATTTAATGGCCAGTAACTAAATTTAACCACACCAACGATTTTGCTTCGTTTGATAGTACCAATATAGCGGCTATCTTTTGAAACGCTCCGGTGGTCTCCCATGACGAAATAAGTACCTTTCGGAACACGATTGGTCTTTTGCATGGTTTTTAATTGCTTAGTCGTGTAGAAACGGCGATAATTGGCAGTTTTGGCTAAGGAACTAATGGTAAAGTTCTGCGTTTGTGAGTATTTTGTTCCAGTAAAGCCATCTTCACCATTATCGGTTAGTTTCCAACCAGCTTTTAGCCACGGCTGATTAATTTTTTTGCCATTGATATAAATTTGATTGTTCTTGCTGACGAGCTTATCACCGGGCATCCCGATAATTCGCTTAATGTACAACGCACCTGGCTCATCTGGTGCATCAACAACTACCACTTCACCGCGTTTTAATTGCGCATGGCGGACAGCGACCACTCTTTCACCATTGTCAAAGGTTGGTTCCATTGAAATCCCTGAAACTGTACAATTGGCTAAGACGTAAGTATTCAGGGCTAGCAGACCACCCCACAAGATTGCTAGGAAGGCTAAAAATTCCACCCACCAAACAATGATACCTTTTGTTTTCTTATTCAATTAATTCACCTGATTTTTTAAAAAGATTAGCTACTTAAGTGTATCACAACTAGTCTAATCCTTGCTCTTACTAAATTATTTCTTAATTTTCGTGTATAATTAAGCCAATACGAGGGGGAAATATTGATGATACATGAACATTCAGCCGGTAGTATTATTTACCGTAAAAATAATGGTCAATTGGAATTTTTAATTGTTAAAAGTGTTTTGCATCACAGTTGGGGCTTTCCAAAAGGACACCTTGAACCAGGTGAAACTGAAAAAGAAGCTGCTCAAAGAGAGGTTGCCGAAGAAGTGGGATTACATCCTAAGTTTGACTTTAATTTTCAACGTCAAACTGAATATCATACTGAAGAAGGAACTATCAAAAAAGTCGATTTCTTTTTAAGTGAGTATAATCCTGACCAAGCAGTAGTTGATCAAAAAGAAGAAATTCTCAACTCTAAGTGGATTACTGCTAGTGAAGGGCCAGCCTATTTTGTTAAAGGACGCGGGTTAGAACAAATGCTGCTGGATGCTACTGAATATTTGAAAAAGCAGGCTTAAAATGCATTATCCAAAAGAATTATGGCAAAAAGTCGAAAAACGTGCTCAAGGGATGAAAATAGAAGGGATCAATGAAGGAGCTGGGCCAATTCATCCGGCGCTAATGATCGTCGGTGAAGCACCAGGAAGAGAAGAAATTGAGTCCCATATTCCTTTTCACGGTGATTCTGGTAAGGAATTAATGAAGTCGCTAGCTTCAATTGGTCTGAAGCGCGAAGACGTCTATATCACTTCTGCAGTCCGTAGTCGGCCTTATAGCGTGAAAGAGGTCTTCAGTAAGCGCGAAAATAAAAAGGTGACCAAATATCCTAACCGCAAACCTACTAAAAAAGAGATTTTAGCGCATGCACCACTTTTTGATTACGAAATTAAGCAAGTACAGCCAAAGTTAATTGTAGCCGTGGGAAATACTGCCTTAGAGCGTTTATTAGGACCTGGACACAAGATTTCCCAAGAGCATGGCACAGTAATTAAAGATACACCGATTTTACAATTAAATGACCAAGAAGATGGTTACGTGTGGTCTAAGGAGAAATATACAATTTTTCCGCAATATCATCCTGCGGCGGTCTTTTACAATCGAAAATTAACCGAGCAAATTGCCAAAGATTGGTTGGTTATTAAGCCATACTTAAAGAAAGAAGCGAAAATAAATTGAGTAATGAAACCTTTTTGATCTCTTTAGGACAAAATAATGACTTGTCAAAGGTGGCTTTAGCGGAATTAAGAATGGAAGCTGACCGAAAACCTTTAATGCAAAAATACTTCCAAGAACTTGCTGATTTACCTGGGAATAGTCGCAAGTATAGCGTCAACAGTACCGAGACTGTCATTAGTCCACTACTTAATAAAAAGATCTTGTTCTTAGGATCATCGGTAACTTTTGGTTTTGGCGCATTAGGTGAATCCTTTGTTGATTATTTATGGAAAAGAGACGGAATTGAAGCAATTAAGGATGCCGAGAATGGTACAACCTTGGTTGATGAAGCTGCCTTTGAGCCTGGTGATTCATATGTTGCTCGCTTCAACAAAGAATTGCCCGAGGCTAAGCCAGAGTTATTTGTCTTGCAATTATCAACTAATGATACCAAGCGTGGTAGTCAACAATTAGGAGAATTGAGTCAAGATGGCAAGTTTGATACCAAGACCATCACGGGTGCGCTAGAGTATATTGTTTCCAAAGCCCAAGCAACTTGGCATTGTCCGATTGTCATCTATACGAATCCTTATTTTGAGAATGACCTTTATTCCAAAATGGTCGATCGCGCACAAGAAATTGTGCAAAAGTATGGGTTAGAATTAATTGATCTTTATCACAATCCTGATTTTAAAGATCAAGATAGTTTGTATATGGCGGATGAAATCCATCCGACTAGAGCAGGTTATCGCGAAAAATGGTTACCGGTTTTTGAGGAAAAATTAACTAAAATTTTGCAATAAAAAAAGTGTTTGGCAAGTCCAAACACTTTTTAATTAATCAATGTTATTTCTGTATAGGCTGACTACCTTACCCAAAATCGTGACGTGGTTCAAAATAATTGGATCCATCGTATCATTTTCAGGTTGCAAACGGTAATGACCATTTTCTTTATAGAAACGTTTGCACGTTGCTTCATCTTCATAAGTCATCGCAATCACGATTTCACCATTTTCAGCCGTACTTTGCTTCTTAACGATCACTTCATCACCATCAAAGATTCCGGCATTGATCATACTGTCGCCGTGAATGCGCAACATGAATAATTCTCCCGCATCATTCTTTAAATCTGGTGGCAATGGAAAATATTCAGTTGTGTCTTCAACGGCTAAAATTGGTTGACCGGCTGCAACTACACCGACAATTGGAATTGTAGTTGGCTTAATCCCTAATTCTTTCCGACCTTCAGCTGTGATTTCTAGTGCACGTGGCTTAGTTGCATCTTTAACAATTAAGCCTTTCTTTTCCAGTCGTGATAGGTGACCGTGAACTGTGGAAGTTGAAGATAAGTTAACTCCGGCACAAATTTCCCGAACTGTTGGAGGAAAGCCACGATCTTCGACAGTGTCATAAATAAATTTCAAGATTTCTAATTGTTTCGTTTCATGTTCTTTTCTTGGCATTGTTATTTACCTCAATTCAAATTTGCTTTATATTAAGTTTAACAGAAAAATCCAAAAATTACAAACAAGCGTTCTAAATTATTTTGCTTTTTTTTAAAGGCTAAATACTGTAAACTACATTATAAATAGAGGTGTTAAAAATGGACAAAGAAGAAGAGAAAAAAGTTACTGCTCGTATTAACGAACTTTATCACAAGAAACAAGAACAAGGCTTGACTCCTGAAGAGGAAGCCGAAAGAAAAGAATTGCATAAGAAGTTTATTGCTAACTTCAGAGCGGGCTTCAAGCAACAATTAGAAGATACCGTAATTATCGATAAGAACGGTAAGGAAGTTACTTCTGAAAGAGCTAAAAGAGCTCAAAGAAGAAAAGGCTTGAGAAAAGATTAATTTAGTCTTGAAAAATACCTGAAATTAGGTAAGATATTAATGTTAGGTAATGGAGGATTTATTAGATTATGAATTTAGGTTTAGCAATTGTATTAATTATTGTCGCACTAGCTGTCGGTTTAATCGGCGGATTTTATGGTGCAAGAGCATATATGAAGAAATATTTCCAAGATAATCCTCCAATTAGCGAAGATATGATTGTTGCTATGATGTCACAAATGGGTCAAAAACCTTCAGCTAAGAAGGTTAACCAAGTGATGAACATGATGAAGCATCAACAACAAGGTAAGTAAATTCAATTATTGAATAGCTAGTAGGAAGACGGATTATCTCGTCTTTTTCTTTTGCTCAAAAATAGGGGGGTGACTTAATGGGTATTTTTAAAAAACTAGGTTGGTTTTTTAAGAAGGAAAAGACACGATATATTATTGGGATTACCTTTTTAGCATTAACGTCATTTGCTAACTTGGTCCCACCAAGAGTTCTAGGTTTAATGGCAGACCAATTAGATCAAGGCCACATTAGTTGGGGTCAGTATGGGATGCTCATTTTGGCGGTGATTGCGGCCGCGATTGTCTTGTATATTTTGCGCTATTTTTGGCGTAAACAAATTTGGGGCGGAGCTGCCGAACTAGAACGACAAATGCGGTCAAAATTATTTGCACACTTTATGAAGATGGACCGCACCTTTTATCAGCGGCACCGAACAGGAGACTTGATGGCCCATGCCACTAACGATGTCTCTGCCATTCAAAATGTAGCTGGTGATGGGGTGTTAACTTTAGTTGACTCTTTGATGATGGGGGTCTCGACAATGATTGCCATGATCATTTTTGTCGATGTCCGGTTAACCATTGTGGCTTTATTGCCACTGCCATTTTTGGCTTGGGGTGCACAAAAGTTAGGTAACCGTCTGCATGATGCCTTTAATGAATCACAAGCTGCTTTTTCGCGCTTAAATAATAAGACACAAGAATCAGTTTCAGGCATTAAAGTCTTAAAGACTTTTGGTCAAGGCAAAGAAGATACAGCTGCTTTTGACAAAATGGTGCAAGATACAATAAAAATTAATCGGCGGGTCTTTGTCTGGGATTCCTTGTTTGATCCGTTAGGCACAATTATCATTGGCTTAACTTACACGATTACGATCATTTACGGGGGTCTACTAGTAACTAATCATGTGCTATCAATTGGACAATTAGTTTCCTTTATTGCTTATATTGGGAACATGGTGTGGCCAATGTTTGCCATTGGTTATTTATATAATATCTTAGAGCGTGGTAGTGCGAGTTATGATCGGGTGCAAAAATTACTGGATGAGCAACCACTAATCACCGATGCTCATGCCGACGAAAGTTTAACTGCTAAGGACATTGATGGCGACTTAAAGTATCAAATTAAATCCTTTGCCTATCCTGATGAAAAGGACATTCCGGTTTTACAAAAGATTGATTTTACTTTGCATAAAGGTGAAACCTTAGGCCTTGTGGGCCGGGTTGGCTCAGGGAAGACGACCATTATCCAACTATTATTAAGGGAGTTTGATGATTATGATGGCCAAATTGCTTTAAATGGTCACGATATTCGTGAAATTCCATTAAATGTTTTGTTGCGTCAAATTTCTTATGTACCGCAGAATAATTACTTGTTCTCAACATCCATTCAAAAGAACATTTCTTTCTCACAAGCTGATGCTGGAGATAATCAAGTCATTGAAGCAGCTAAAAAGAGTGATTTACACAATGATATTTTACAAATGCCGCGCTCTTATCAAACTTTAGTTGGTGAAAATGGAGTTTCACTTTCAGGTGGGCAAAAGCAGCGAATGTCAATTGCTCGGGCTCTGTTAAAACATAGTCAGATTTTGATTATGGATGATGCCTTGTCGGCAGTTGATGCTAAGACCGAAACTGAAATTTTGAAATCACTTAAGAAAGAACGCCAAGGCAAGACCACTTTAATTGCGGCGCACCGTTTAACTTCAGTGATGAATGCGGATTTGATCTTGGTATTAAAGAATGGTCGGATTGTCGAACGCGGGAATCACGAGCAATTATTGTCCGAAGATGGTTGGTATGCTGAGATGTGGCGCCGGCAAGAATTAGAAGAGAAAGTAGGTGATGCAAATGAATAACGATGAGTTTAAGTCAGTTTGGTCTGAAGAAATTCCGGTCAAAGAACAAATGCAAATCTTTAAACGTTTGTTAGGATTTGTGAAGATGTTTAAGACGGAGATGATCATTGCGGCTGTCGGAGCATTCTTAGTCAGTGTGATTAATATGCTTTTACCATTTGGCTTGCAGTATTTCCTTGATCATTTTCTTTTAAAACAAACGGCGACTGTGCAAGTTATTTTATTTGCGGGCTTTCTGTATGCGGCTGGTTCACTACTTAAGGCAATTTTGCAGTTTACCTATCAATTTTTCTTTGCTCTTGGTTCAGAAAAATCATTGGAAAGTGTACGGCAGGCGCTTTATCGTAAGCTTCATTCACTAGGGATGCGCTATTTTGACCAGACACCAGCTGGGTCAATTGTTTCCCGAGTGACTAATGATACGATGACCTTAAGTAATTTCTTAACGGTTTTATCAACAGTCGTGATTAGTGTCTTCTCAGTTGGTTCAGCTTTAGTCACCATGTTTTTGACTAATCAAACAGCAGGTTGGTTGATGTTAGCGTTCTTGCCTATTTTACTTTTAGTAATTTGGCTTTATTCAAGAAAGAGTTCTAAGCTGTATCGGAATTATCGTGAACGATTGAGCCGAATTAATACTAACTTGAATGAATCAATTGAAGGAGTTTCTTTAATCCAGCAGTTCAAACAAGAAGGACGGATGACTGGCGAGTTTGAAGCAGAAAATGGTGGCTTGATGAATACGCGGTTCAATATGATCCGGATTAATTCACTGTTGTTATCACCATTGACTAGTTTGCTCTATTCACTTGCCTTGTCAGTCGCCTTGATGTACTTTGGCTTTCCTTTGCAAAAGACTTTTGTCCCAGCAGGGGTAGTATATGCTTTCTCACAGTATATTTCTCAGTTCTTTAACCCCATCTCAACGATGATGGACCAGATGACACTGTTTCAAGATGGGATTGTTGCTGGTAAAAGAATTTTCTGCATTTTAGATAATACGGAGTATGAACCAAAACAAGATGCGCAAAAAGGCTTAACGATCACCCAAGGTAAAATTGAATTCAAGCATGTCAGCTTTTCTTATGATGGCAAAAATGAAATTCTGCATGATATCAGTTTTACTGTTAACCCTGGTGAAACGTTGGGGATTGTCGGTCATACGGGTTCTGGTAAGAGTTCGATTATTAACGTCATGATGCGTTTTTATGAATATTACCAAGGACAAATTTTGATTAATGGCGTTGACCTGAAGAAATATCCTAAAGAAGAATTGCGGCAGAAATTAGGTTTGGTCTTACAAGAACCATTCATGTTTTATGGTGATATTGCTTCTAATATTCGTTTATATAATGACAAGATCACCGACGAGCAAATCAAAGCGGCAGCTAAGACTGTGCAAGCTGACAACTTCATTGAAGAGATGCCTGGTAAATATCACGCCAAGGTGATTGAGGGCGGCGGTGAACTTAGTCAGGGACAACGACAATTGATTTCCTTTGCGCGGACTTTGGTAACTGATCCGAAGATTTTAGTTTTAGACGAAGCAACCGCTAATGTCGATACTGAGACTGAAACTTTAATTCAAGAAGGTCTTAAGCGTTTGCGTAAGGGGCGGACAACTCTTGCGATTGCCCACCGTTTATCGACGATTGCTGATGCCAATCAAATTATTGTTTTGGATAAGGGCCGGATTGTTGAAAAGGGTACACATGAGGAATTATTAGCTAAGAAGGGTTATTACTATAACTTATATACTTTGCAAAATAATCACTAATATAATTTTTTTAGTCTACTAGCAGTGAAGCTAGCAGGCTTTTTCTTTTGTGAAAAAGATCATATTTTTGACAGCGCTTACAAAATTCCCGTAGAATGAAACTGTTGAGTTTCAGCGATTTAATTTAGAAAAGGGAGAATAATATGCAATATCATAAAATTGATCAAAATGACTTGGACATTTTAAAGACTTATATTAGCGATGATGAAAGATTTATTACTAAACCAACTGAGCACTGGGATCACGATCAGTTTAAGACCGTTCGAGCCATGCCTGATTTAGTCATTCAACCAGTTACTAATGAAGAAGTAACTAAAGTAGTGAAGTATGCTAGTGATCACAATATTCCATTAGTACCCCGTGGTAATTCAACTGGCTTAATGGGAGCTAACTTAACGGTTGATGGTGGGATTTCACTGGACATGATTAAGATGAACAAGATCTTAGAATATAGTCCAGAAAGTTTAAACATGACCGTCCAAGCAGGCATTAGATTAAAGGATATCGAAGAATTTTTAGCCGATAAGCCATTCACTTACATGCCAGCACCAGCCATGCACTGGGCTGCAATTGGTGGGAACGTCGATACTAACGCTGGTGGCTTAAAGGCGATTAAGTATGGGGTTACTCGTGAACACATCCGTGAATTAAAAGTGGCTTTAACTGATGGCAAGCTTTACAAATTTGGTAGTAAGGCAGTTAAATCCGCATCTGGTTATTCATTAAAGGACATCATTATCGGTTCTGAAGGGACTTTGGGTGTTGTCACTGAAGTTACGATCCGCTTATATCCACGCCCAAGAAAGGCGATTAACGCGATTATTCCATTCCCTACTTTAGACGATGCGATTAAGTCTATCCCAGCCATTTTGGCTTCAGGTGTAGTACCAACGACCGTTGAATTTATGGGCCGTAAGGTTATTCAATTATGGGAGAAATACTATAATGAAACCTTCCCAATTAGTGAAGGGGATGGGTTCATTATTTTAGGAATTGATGCCTTTACTGATGAAGAATTACAAGCTGAACTTAAGCAAGCTTTAGCAGCAACTAAGCCATTTAACGCGATGAAGGCTGTTGTCTTGGATGCTGATTCAGAAGAAGCTAAGAAGATTTGGGCTTGCCGTGAAGCATTGCTGTTAGCTATTCAAAAATCAACGCCTAAGATGGATGAAGTGGATATCTGTGTTCCAATCAACCATATCCCTGATGTCTTGCACCGCATTGATGAATTAGAGAAAGAACAAAATATGCGGATTCCAAACTTTGGGCACGCCGGGGATGGTAACTTGCATATTTACCTTTGCTCCGATGACATGAGTGATGAAGAATTTAAGAAGAAGAGCGATTATGTTATTACAGAATTGTACAAGACCGCTAAGTCATTAGATGGAAATATGTCTGGTGAGCACGGGATTGGCTATGCTAGAAAAGACTGGTTCGAAAGTTATTATGGCAAGGATTACACTGATATTTTGAGAAAGATTAAGCGCGTCTTTGATCCAAATTATGTCATTAACCCTGACAAGATTTTCCCAGCTGAATAGACTGTAAATTCAAATTAAAAAGCAAAAAGTTGTAGTTTTTCTACAACTTTTTCTTTTGCCAAAATTCATTTAGCATTAAAATAGGCTTAACAAAAAAGTAAAGAGAGGACGGATTCGATGATCCATTTTAACCAAAAAGTACGTGGCGGTGTTGGTGATTTAACTAAGCCAGATGTTAATGCCCGCCCACAAGACAACTTATATTTAGCTGTTAACTCTGAATGGCAAAAGGATGCAGTCATTCCTGCAGACCGGACTGAAATTGGAGTTAATACTGAAATTGACATGCGAATTGAAAAGCGCATGATGACAGATTTGGATAAATTTATTTCAGGCAAAAATAAAATTCCCGACATTCCAAATCTTAAAAAAGCCGTTGAATTATACAAGATGGCTAAAGATTTTGCCAAACGTAATTCCGATGGTGCTAAACCAATTCAAAAAGATCTTGCTACGTTGACCAACTTAAAGAGTTTTTCAGACTTACAAGCTTTGAGTGAATCTGAAGATGGGGTAGTTTTTGAATTTCCGTACAACTTTTATAAGGGTCGCCGCGATACCAAGTGCCCTGATATTGCACAGGTATAGTAGCTAACTTGAAGCCTTTATACTTTTTATGAGTAGTAATTTTGGGTGCAACTTGAGCTTGGCTTGTAGGATGTTTATGCTGTGAGGTGGTTGACCTACTAGCATTGTTTGATCTTGGTTGAGCGAATTTTTGCTGACAGGCGGTTAAGTTTAGGGCTGCCAACAAAGATCTTAATAAGAAAATCTTTTTCATGATATTAGTATTATAGCAGCTTGATTGTGGGAATGGTTTTAGGTAAAGTAAAAAATAATGCGAGGAGAAAAAGAAAATGACGATTGGACAAGCTCTCAAAGAAATTCGAATATCCTTAGGTTTAACACAAACAGAAATGGCGGCTGGAGTAGTTTCAGTATCGTTTTATTCCAAAGTTGAACGTGGCATCCATAATATTGGTGCTGACGAATTATTGCATATTTTGGCTGCTAATAACATTAATTATGAGCGATTCTTTGCCGAGTTTCAGAATAGTAATCGTCCTGACGAAAACATTTTGCACGAAATCGATCGAGCTTTACAACAGAAAGATGGGGCTTCTTTTTATAATCTTGAAAGAAAAATTGATGCTTTACCTGAATCCCGTCAGAAAAAATATTTACAACTGCAATTGCACCTAAATGAAGTTTATTTGAAAAAGACAGATGCAATTCCTACTGATTTAAAAGAAAAACTGAAACAGTTTGTTTTTCAAAATAATGGATGGGATAAAAATTCTTTGCAGATTTTTCGCGAAACGATACGGGTTTATAACATTGATGAGGTTAGCTTTTTAGTGAACAGTATTCTGGCTAAATATTCTGATCCTCAAGGGATGAGCAGTGCTTTACAAGAAACGATAGGAGCAATCTGTATTAACTTTCTTGATCTTTGTTATGAGTTTAATCACCCTGAATTAACTGAGCGGATTATTAGATACTTGAAGAAGCTGCCTATCAAAAACTCACTTCTATTAATTAAGCTTTTGACTAACTATTATCAAGCCATTTTTGCAAAAGATCGTGAATCAGCTAAAAAGATCTTTGAAGTCCTAGATAATGCCGGCTGGCATGATTTCGTAAATACATTACCCAAATTATAATTTGCGTATACGACAATTCACCTTCAAATACGACAAATTAAATTATTTTTACTTACTTTGTCAAATAATGAATGACGAGGTGAGAACAATGAAGTATTTATTTAGATATTTGAAGTATGAACCATTGTTAGTTAGTCAAGTAGTGGTTTTAACGATCATTACGTCAGCGTTACGTGTAGTGCATGCCTTAATTAATGTTCAAATCTTTAATAATTTAATTGCCTTAAAAATGCTACCATTTTTCCAATGGGTTATATATGACGTCGCAATTTTTGCGGTGCTGTCAGTCTTTTTGATTATTTTGCAAATCATTCGAGAAAAAACAGTGCAGTATTTGAGTCGAGATTTAAGACAAGAGATCGTTAGACATTTAGCAAGCAGAACGATTGAACAATATCAAGCACAGGATACAGGAGTTTACGCGTCTTGGTTGACTAATGACATGACAACTATTGAAAATGACGGTTTTGGAAATATATTAGAAGCAATTCAAATTATTACAGATCCTTTATTTTCTTTGATTGCGTTAATCCAATTTTCGTGGACTTTTATACCATTGGTTTTATTTGTTTCATTGTTAACGGTGGTTTTTCCGCAAGTAATTCGCAAACAGCTAGCAAAAGCTAGTTTTTCAACTACTAAAGCTAATGAAAAATTGCTTAATGTGATCAATGATGCGTTAGGTGGTTTTAGAACATTTGCCATTTTTGGCGTAGAGCAACAACTCGAGAATAGAATTATTAATGCGGTTCAAGTTGTTATTCAGAAAAAAGTTGGACAGGTCAAATATCAAACTGTGGCCAATAATATTGCTGGTTTTTCTAATATTCTTGGACAAGTGGGTATTCAGGCATGGACAGGTTTCCTAGCTCTTAGACATATTATTTCTATTGGCGTGATTGCTTCGTCTGGTAATTTATCTTATAACGTATTTAACTCATTAGCAGTGATTGCACCAATTTGGTCTGAAATGACTGCCTTAGAGCCAATTTTTAAAAAATATCAGTTAAATGACACTGTAGAGCCAAAAAAAGTTGGAAAAAATATTAGAAATGAAAGCTTTAACCTGCTTAAAGTAAGTAATTTACAGACACAATTTGATCATTTACCTGTTTTTAAACATCCTCTTAATTTTGTAATTAACGCAAAAGAAAAAGTAGCAATCCATGGTGAATCCGGAAGTGGCAAGACTACCTTTATGAAGATTTTATCTGGTCAATTAAGAAACTATTCCGGTAGCTTAAAGCTTAATCAAATTGAGGAAAAAGAACTAAGTTATGATACTTTAAGAAGAATTATTTTGTATATCGACCAAACGCCATATTTGTTCAATGATAGTATCCGTTATAATTTGTGTTTAGGAGAGGATTTTTCTGATAAGCAAATCAAAATAGCTCTGACTAAAGCTGATTTATGGACTTTTATAGAAAAGTTACCTAAAGGTTTAAATACAATGGTAGGTGAGAATGGCACTAACCTTTCAGGAGGACAGAAACAACGGTTAGCATTAGCGAGAGGGTTGTTAAGAAATCGACAAGTAATATTATTAGACGAAAGTACTAGCAATTTAGATAAAGCAAGTGCTTTGCAAGTTGAGAATAGCTTTTTAAGCCTGAAAGACCTCACAGTTATCTTTGTTAGTCACCAGTTGCATGATGAAAATAAAGTTAGTTTTGATCAAGTGATTGAAATTTAAAATAGCCGTAGCGTAATGCTGCGGCTATTGCTGTTTAAACACTATTTTTCAATTTGATACTTTTCGTTGACGTCTGCATCAGTAATGGCTTTAAAAAGAATTGTATTCTTTTTAAATGAACGGAAGACTTCTTTGGGAGTATCTTTCTTAAAAACTACATTGACTTGATGATTTTCATCGTAGTATGAATCTTTGATCCATTTACCAATTTTTGCAATAGTTACTTCTTCTGGTGAAGGAGCACGTAAGATGTCCATTGGTTCAACTTTTTCCATAATTGACCTCCGTTTCAGTTTTATTTTAGGTTCTTTGAATTCAACTTTCAATTATAAATATAAGTATTAAAACTTTCTGTTTTAGAATATTTGAACTTATCAAGCAACATACTAGCGGCCCAATCGGTGTCATCTGCTTCAAAGAAAGTAGTTGAATAATTTTTGAAAATTTCAGCTAGTAAGCTATCAATGAAAGCAGAGCAAGTATGCAGATTGGTCGAACACAGATAAGCGATTTCGTTCTTTTCAGTGAAAGCAACATGGGAAAGTTGACCTTGTTCATTCAAACAATAATAACCAGTTTGGGTGGGAACTTCAGCAGTGAATTCTGTTTCAGTAACTGTCAAAGGAGAAATCTGCTCATGAGCGTCTTTATAATATTGATATAGAAAATGATAGCAGGCTTGATAAATAGGATCGCATTTTGCAAAAGGAAGTATTGGTAGTTCTGCTCTTAAGGGATGCTTTAGCTCAGTCGAACTAACTTCAGCTTCATAGCAGCGTCGTTTGCATTGAAAGCCGCTTTTAGTCAGAAAATTTACTATTTCTGATTGCTGAGATTCAATCATTACCTGAAGAGGTTTTTGTTCTTGATGCCTAATTTCTGTAAAAGGAGAAGATGTTGGAATTTTAGTTAGATTGAATTTTAAATAGCTGCATGTGTCATGGAAAAGATTACGGTATGTGGAAATAGTACCGATTGAATGGCTATTTTCAAATAATTCGTAAGTATCAGGATTAATCTTTTTTAATTTCATAGTAAGTCACATTTTCTTTTAAAAGGTCTTTTATTTAAAATTATATATGATAAAATTAGAAAACAATATAAAACTTATTAAAAAAGAGGTGCATCCGATTGGTAAAAGTAACTATTAGAAGATATCAATCCACAGATTTTGAGCAATTAGCACAAGTTATGGATCAAGGGCGATTGCAAGAGCTTAAAGCAGAAGGCTTGGAAGAAGTTTTTATTGCGTTGAAGGATGCACCATATCTCAAGTATTTTTTGTCCTGTGATATTTACGTTGCTGAAAAAGATGAGCAAGTAGTTGGATTTGTCGGTCTAGGACGACGCCGTTTAGATTTCTTGTATGTTTTGCCAGGGATGCAAGGAAAAGGTACTGGTTCTGCATTGATGAAGACCGCATTGGCGAAGCTGCCACGACCAGTAAGATTAGACGTGTTTACTGATAATGAACGAGCCAAGAATTTGTATCAGAAATTTGGCTTTAAGGTAATCGAAACAAGGACTGAGAAATGGTCTGATGAATTTCCAGTCGTCTTTTCTGAGGACACAATGGAATTGGAATAATTAAGATGAATACAATTGTAAAAAATATTTTTAAAGCAGTAGGAATTTGGTGCACTTGCATTATGCTGTATTTTGTTTTTTTTTTGTGGACGCACGTGCGATTGCATACTATTGAGCTAATTTTTGGTATAAAAATGAACTTGACGGTAAACAATGGAATCTCATTGACGATGACCAATAATTCCTGGTTCTGGTTACTAAGTTTAGCTATTTGGATTGCAATTTATGTAATGGTTAAAGCATTTTTTACTAAAGGAGAAGAGAATGAAAGACGTTAAAAATAGATTAGCTCCTGACTCTACTTGGCAGAAGATGTTCCAAGCGGCCAAAAAAGTACAGGGTTTCCATGAAATATCCGATCATATGGAAGCCGGTGGTGTTGCCGCTGCAGTTTTGTCAAAATCGGGAAAGATTTATACCGGAGTGTGTGTTGACACAGCCTGTACTTTAGGCGTATGTGCTGAAAGAAATGCGCTTTTTAATATGATTACTAATGGTGAAACTAAAATCTCACGTGTATTGGCGCTTATGTCTGATGGTAAAAATGGTGCGCCATGTGGTGCCTGCCGCGAATTCATGGTTCAGATGATGGAAAAAGATTATCAAAATGTTGAAGTGATGATGGACTATGAGAGCAATAAAGTATTGACATTAGGTGAGTTAACCCCAGAATGGTGGTTATAACTTGGAGGGATAGAGATGAATGAGAAACCGTTTATTTTAGAATTTGACAGTAATGAGCATGCAGTTTTAGAACCAAATCATGATCAATTGCCTTTTAAGTTTCATGAAAAATTAGTGTATGCATTTGTACCAAAGGAAGATATCGATAACTTTTTAAAACAAGTTCCACATAAGATTTTAGGTAGCTTTGATTCTGTTTCTTTTCAACCTAATATTTATGAAATCGAGATTAATGGAGAAAAATTGACCTTATGTCAGGCTCCACTTGGAGCTCCTGCAGCAACCCAATTATTAGATTGGCTAATTGCTTATGGGGTAAGACAAGTATTGGCTTTTGGCAATGCAGGTGCTTTAATCGATTTACCCGAAAATGAGATGGTTTTACCAGTCAAGGCTATTAGAGGCGAGGGCACTTCTTTTTACTATCAAGAGCCAGGACAATTCATTGATATGAAGTCCGAATATCTTAATGAAATCGAAAAAATAATTACAGATATGAAATTAGACTACGATGAAATAACTACTTGGACAACTGATGGCTTCTTCAGAGAAACTCCTGATAGAGTTAAGCAATTCCGTGAACTTGGTGCGGCGACAGTTGAAATGGAATGTGCCGGAATGGCTGCTTGTGCGCAATTCAGAAAGATAGATTTTGCACAAATTCTATTCACTGCAGATACTCTTGCAGACATTGATAATTATGACGAACGTGATTGGGGCAGTGATTCTCACACTGCTGGATTGAAGATTTGTTCACAGATTTTAAGTAGGGTGTAACTGTGGAAGATAAAGATTTATTAATTGAATGGGCGAAAAGATTGCAAAGCTTGGCACAAGCTGGATTAATTTATGGCAAAGATGATTTTGACTTAGAACGTTATCAAGAAATTCGTGATATTTCTGCAGAAATGATGGCGTATAAATCAGATTTACCTTTGCAAAAAGTGAAGGATTTATTTTGCAATGAAATTGGTTATCAAACTCCCAAGCTTGGGACACGAGCTGCCATTTTTAAGGATGATAAAATTTTATTAGTTCAAGAAAATGATGGTAGTTGGTCTCTTCCAGGTGGTTGGTGTGAAGTTAATATGGCTGTGAAAGAAAACTGTATTAAGGAAGCCAAAGAAGAATCAGGTCTTGATATTGAGGTTGAAAGAATTATTGGCATCTATGATCAAAATAAGCATAGCGAAGCCATTTACCCATACAATGTCATTCACGTTTTCTTTCTTTGCAAACCGCTCGGTGGTGAATTCAAGAAGAATATTGAGACTACAACTCGTAAGTATTTTGCTTATGATCAATTACCAAAGAATTTGAGTACAGATAGAAATTCATTAGATGAAATTAAGGCTTGTTTTGAGGCATATAAAGATCCTAGTTTTCAAGTCGAGTGTGATTAGTCATAAATACGGAGAAGAGTTATTCCGAGCAGCTAAAATGGTAGTTATAATTTGGAGGAATAGCGATGAGTGAGAAACCTTTTATTTTAGATTTTGATAATGACCAACATGCAGTGCTTGAGCCAGAAGTTGAGCATTTACCTTTTAAATTTCATTCAAAATTACTATATGCGTTTGTTCCAGCTTCTGATATCGAGAATTTCTTAAAGTCTGTACCTCATAAGGTATTGGGCAAATATGACACAATATCTTTTCAACCTAATATTTATGAAATAGAAATTAATCATGAAAAGATGACTTTATGTCAAGCTCCTTTAGGAGCGGCAGCTGCTACGATGTTGCTTGATTGGCTAATTACTTATGGGGTAAAGCAAGTTTTAGCCTTTGAAAACGCAGGTGCTATTAAAGAGTTACCGGAAAATGCTATGTTTTTGCCTGTGAAAGCAATTAGAGGTGAAGGTACCTCCTTTTACTATAAGGAACCAGGACAGTTCATCGATATGAGATCTGATTATCTTAATGAAATTGAAAAAGTAATTATGGATATGAAATTGGACTATGATGAAATAACTACTTGGACGACAGATGGTTTCTTCAGAGAAACATCTAAAAAAGTTAATCAATTTCGAAAATTAGGAACTACGACGGTTGAGATGGAGTGTGCAGCAATAGCGGCGTGTGCTCAATTTAGAAAAGTTGAGTTTGCACAAATACTGTTTACTGCAGATTCACTAGCTAATATTGAAAATTATGATTATCGCAGTTGGGGACATGAATCGCATGCTGTAGGGTTAGATGTTTGTTCGCAGATTTTAAGTAAGATTTAGCAATAAATTAGGAAGTTGCCTGTTAAGAGAAAGACTAGTTTCATGGAAAAAGATGGTTTTAATAGAAATTCATCTATCGAAGAATTTAAAGAAAAATATTGGTATAAGACCGACTTACAAATGATTTGTCATAATCTTGGATTGCCAACTTATGGCACGAAATATGAATTAACTCAATACATTTGTCAGTACCTATCTGGAAAAAATATTTCTGAAATTAAACCTAATCGTAAAAGACGTAAAAATGTAAATTTGTGTGCTAAAGATATCACTCCGGAAACAAGAATTTTATCAAGTGGATTTAGATTAAATAAAGAAGCAAGAAACTTCTTTTGTAAGTATTATAATGTTGAAAAATTCTCATTTAATAAAGCAATGGGAATTAAAATGAGAGAAATTGAAAGAACACAAAACGGAAATGCAACTATTAAGGACTTAATTGATGCATATGAAAATCCGAATAAGTTTAAAGCAAATGAGGAGTCGACTTATCAATGGAATAATTTTGTTAAGGATTTTAATGCTGATCCATTAAGCAAAGAATATATCTCTCGAATGAAAGTAGCCGCCATTTTGTGGCAAAAAATCAAAGAATCTTCAAAAGATAAAAAATACAGTCAGAAACTACTGTTAGATAGTAAAAACGATATAAAAGTTTATTTGAAAAATGAATAGTTGGAGGGATAGAGATGAGTGAAAAACCATTTATTTTAGAATTCGATAATGACCAACATGCAGTGCTTGAACCAACTTTCGAAAAATTACCTTATAAATTTCACTCGAGACTTTTATATGCTTTTGTTCCAGAAGATGAGGTTAATTCTTTTTTGAAACGACATCCTCATAAAGTTCTAGGTAAATTTAAAACTATTTCTTTTAGACCTCAAGTTTATGAGGTGGAAATTAATAATCAAAAATTGACCTTATGTCAAGCTCCATTGGGAGCACCTGCCGCTGTTAAGCTACTTGATTGGTTAATTGCCTATGGTGTTAAAAGAGTATTGGCATTTGGTAATGCCGGTGCATTAAAGAAACTACCTGAAATGCCATGTTCGTTCCGGTTAAAGCCATTCGTGATGAAGGGATGTCTTTCCACTATAAGGAATCGGGTAATTTTGTAGATTTGAAGTCAAAATTTTTGTCGGTCGTTGAAGCTGAAATAAAACAATTAGGTTATAACTATGATGAAATAGTTACTTGGACCACAGATGGCTTTTTTAGAGAGACTTCAAAAAAGGTCAGCCAGTTTAAAGAATTAGGAGCAGCTACTGTTGAGATGGAGTGTGCGGCATTAGCAGCATGTGCACAATTCAGAAATATTGATTTTGCTCAGATTTTATTTACTGGTGATTCTTTAGCAGATATGAATAACTATGATCGTCGTGGCTGGGGGAGAAGTTCATATGGTGCAAGTTTGAATATTGGGTCGGAGATTATAAGTAGGATTTAAGTGATAAATAATGAATGCTGAGAAGAAAAAAGATTTTTGAAATGGTATAGCTTCTTTAAGCCAAAAATGTCTGATGCTTTTGGTAAACCTTATAATGGTGAAATTGAAGAATGTCAAAGTGGTTATACACTTTATGTTTATAATTTTCAAGATTTTATGGAAGTTCTAAATTTACTTGGTCATATGGCAGCTCAATTTAATGCAGGTTACGGATATGAAGAAGATCCTAATAAAATTACCGATTATCAAATCACGGTGATCGATTTTGATGAAAATTTTCAACAGCGATCAACACAGTATATTTAAGAAAGTGCATACTGTATGTTCCAAAATACGATTTCAATCTATCCCTGGTTAAATTTCCCACAAATTTCTAAAAAATGTGATCTTGCGGAAGTAATAATGAAATTTTGTAAAAAAGAATGTGCGAATTTAAAAGATGGCGATATTTTGTGTATTGCTTCAAAAATAATATCTAAGTCGCAGGGATTATTCGTTGATCTTAATACGATTAAACCATCGGGACTGGCTTTAAAAATTCATCATGAGGTTCCTCGCAAAGATCCACGCATCATTCAATTGATTATTAATCAAACTGAAGATTTAAGTGGAAAAAGATTACAAATCTCTCCTAATTTCATTGGCGGATGGCTGACTAATGGTCTATTTTTAACAAGTGCAGGAGTTGATAAGATAGGCGAAGATATGGCTATTGTTTTACCTAATAATTGTGATGAAATTGCAAAGCAAATAGCAGAAAAGATTTATGAAAAAATGGGGAAGAGAGTTGCCATAGTTATTACAGACAGTGATGGCCGAATCGATAAGAAAGGTGCAACACAGATTGCCGTTGGCCTTTATGGATTAAATGGTCTTCGAAAAACACAGAGTAACGGAAAAATTAATGTTGAAACTATCTGTGATATGCTGGCTGCATCTGCCGGATTATTGATGGGACAAAGAGGCAATATGGTTCCGATAGTGACTATCTGTGGATTTGAATATGAATTTGATAGGGATGCAACTGTCGAGGACACAGTTAATTAGTAAATTAAGGAATATAAAAGGAGCTTACTAGTTCCTGTAACTTTCATTTTGAATTAACGATCAGAATGAAAAAATATTTAGTTTAGGGATGTTGAGATAAAGGTGATATGAATGAAATTAATACTGCTACGTCATGGTCAAAGTGAAGCGGATATTTTGAAAGTGTGTGAAGGTTGGGCAAATTATAATCTAACGGAGTTAGGTCGTAAGCAGGCTCGGACCACTTGCAATTATCTCGCTGAAAACTATATTTTTGACAAAATTTATGTCAGTACTTTAAATCGGGCAATTCAAACCGCTGAGTATTTAGCGGCAAATACACATCTTTCTTTGAATAAAATCGCTGAACTTAAGGAATTTAACAATGGTCTTAGAGCAAAGTTACCATATACCATATAATGAAGCTTACACTAAGTATCCTAATGTTCCGACACCTATTCATACCTCGAATTATGAACAGGAGACCGAATTGCATTTTAGAATGCGGGCGGAATCATTTTTATCTAAAGTTATAACAGAGAATGATTCTAAAAGTACAATAGCTATTGTCTCTCATGGTGGAATGATCATGAGATTGTATGAATCTTTTCTAAAATTACCTATGAATTCAAATGTTAAATTTACCTCTGGAGATGCCTGTTTTCACGAATGGGAATTGACTAATGGACAACGATTTATAAATAAAGCTAATTGCTGTGTCTATAAGTAATGAGAAAATAATAGTATCAAAAAATGCTATTAATTAAGGAGTTAACGCTATGTCTAATTTAATCATTCTTAGAGGTAATTCAGGAAGTGGTAAGACCACTCTGTCTAAAAGGATTCAAAAGCGATTAGGCAAAAACACCTTACTCATCCCTCAGGATACCGTCAGAAGAGAAATGCTTAATGCAAAAGATGGAGCTACTAATCCATCTATCCCTTTATTAATTAATTTGCTTGAATATGGCCACGAAGATTGTGATTACGTTATTTTAGAAGGCATTTTGAATGCTAAATGGTATTTACCCGTATTTGAAAGAGCAAAAGAATTATTTGGAGACAGAATTAATGCTTATTATTTTGATATTCCTTTTGAAGAAACGATGAAAAGACATCAGGAACGGCATATCGCCTCATTTGGTGAAGAAAAAATGTGTTCATGGTGGCTAGAAAAGGATTACATTGGTTTTATTCCGGAAAAGAAATTCACGAGTGAGATGAGTTTGGAAGATGAACTTGAAGTTGTGATGGATGACGAAAGAAAGAAAAAATGAAAACAGTTATTTATTTTATCAGACATGCTCAGCCTGATCTATCTATTCACGATGATTTAAAAAGACCTCTAACAAAAGAAGGATTAAAAAGTAGGAAACAGTTAGTTAATTATTTTGAAGATAAGCAGGTAGATACTGCATATTCTAGTCCATTTAAAAGAGCAATTGACACTATTGAACCAATTGTTATAAACAAAAACCTTTCATTGGAAATAATAAGTGATTTTAGAGAACGTAAAATAGGCGATAATTGGATTCCTAATTTTCATGAGTTTTGTAAAAAGCAGTGGGAGAATTTTAATTATAAATTAGTAAATGGTGAATCATTAGCAGAAACTCAGCAGAGGAATATGCAAGCCTTAATAAAGGTTATAAAAGACACAATCTAGGCAAGACTGTTATTATTGGTGGACATGGTACAGCGATTGGAACAATTATTAATTATTTTGATTACAACTTTAAATATGAAAATTTCCTAAGTGTAAAATAGTTTGCGGTGACGCTTAGTTACAAATTAAAAAGAGTCAAATCCATTTTAGGACTTGACTCCAAAACAAAAAGACCAGTAGTCTGATGTTAAGAACAAAAACACATTAGAAGCTGGTCTTTTATGGAATTAATTGTAACTGAAATCGTCAAAATTATAAAGTCTGAAACTAATATGTAAGTGTTAATGTTGCAAAAAGCTGTGATTTCCGCTATGTTGGATAGGACGATCAAAAATTAAACTGTCTAAAATAGAGAATCTTCAAAATAGTAGGAGCGATCTTCATGCGTGAGTGGCTAATTATCATTATTGCATTAATTGCAGCGGGATTTATTGTTTACTTCTTCAACCAATTCCGTTATCGTAAATATCCCGATGAGAACAATCGCCAAGTTGACCAAAGTAATGGGCAAGTTTGGGCTAAAATCTGTGCATTTTTCTTTCCTTTGCTGGGATTTATTATCGCTCTGTGGTTTGAGCTAGGAAAACATAATAAGGCAGAAGCCAAATCTTGTGTATTGTGGGCATTTGCAGGGATGCTGCTTAATGCGATTTCTTATTTGTTTTTGCTATAGAAAAAGGTTGATCTATCGTGTAAATACACGTATGAGATCAACCTTTATTTTTTAATTAAAATTTTGCAAAAATAATCAGATAGAAGATAGCCGTAATTACTTCAGCCATTCCTTGTGACATGATTGCAAAATTAGCACCTAAATGCTGCACAATTATGCCACCCAAAGCAGAACCAATCGGAATCATGCAATTAATAATGCTGCTGTTGATTGTAGCAATTCTGCCTAGAATTTTAGGTGCAAAACTTTCCTGGACTAGAATTTCGAAATTAATGTTCATCAAGCCAATCCAAAAGCTGCTGCTAAAAGCAAAGATTAGAATCAGTAATAAAAAATACTTAGCAGTTAGAACTTCAAAAATAATTGATGCTCCTGCTAGAAATAAGCAAAGTGTAACTAAGTTTGGAAGCTTTTTTTGCTTGAAATGTAATCGCTGAATCACGATACTCGCAATTAGGCCACCGATTGAAGAAATCAGTTCTAAGCTACCATACCCAAAAGCAGTGTGACTAATATACTTACTGGTAAAATATGGTAAACCCACTGCAGCAATCCCATAGAAAAGATTGGTGATTGCGAAAGGTAAAATTAAAGCAAAGATTTGCTCTTCATGTTGCAAAGTTTGCCAGCCCTCTTTTAAATCAAAGAGATAGTTTTTTAAAAGATTTCTATCAGCGTGATTGGTATTTTCTATTTTTGGTAGATGTAACTGCCGATAAAAAATGATTGCTAAAGCAAAACATAACGCAGAAATAGCCATCGTTGCACTGAAAGAATAAAGAGTAATTAGTAAGGTGGCTAAAGCATCTAAGAATAAATCTAAACTTTGATAGGTCATCTGAAACAGCCCATTAATTTTCGGTAGTTTATTTTTAGTTACAATTACTGGTAAAATTTTGCTTTCAGCAGGGTAGATCAATGTCGAGCCAATTGTAGAAAAAACATAAATTCCAGTTAAAGCTACAATGGCAATTGTTTGACAATTTTTGAATTGAAACAGCCAAATACAGATTAGACTAAGAAGAGTTTGTGCTATGTTAACCTTTTGAAGCAGCTGTTTAATCTTAATCCGGTCAATCACTGGCCCAAAAGCAAAAGCCAGCGTGTCAATCGTTGAATCTGCGATGAAAATCAATGACACGATTGTTGGCGAGTGAAATTTACTCTTGAAGAACCATAAAATGGTCATGTAAAAGAGTGAATCAGCAATGTTGGTAGCTACTCGCCCTGTTAATAGATCTAGGACATTAAAATTTTTGCAATGAAATCTTTTGAACATTTTCCCTTTTCCTTTTCTTTAAATACTATTAATTAGCATTTCTGAAAGTCAGGGAAAAGTTATCTATTCAGTTGTAGTTAACAAACCCCAAACTTTCAGAAAAAGTTGGGGGTAGAGCCTCAAGTAGCGCTTAACGGCTTGTAAGAAAAAGTTAAGCCGTAAGCTTAAACCTAAATGATCAGTTGTCATTTAGAATTGCACCTTCTTTTTTTGAGATAGACTTATTATAGCAAAACCATGGTGTTTAATTGTATATAATTGATCATATCTGGTTTAAAATATGTCTATAGATATTAAAGTGGAGTGGAGCATAATGAAATATTCACAACTAACAGATTTAAAAGAAGAAATAAATCGATATAGACCTCTAACCCAAGAAGAAGTTACAGCAATCGAAAAAGAAAAGAAAATTGATCATGTTTGGTCCTCTAATGCCATCGAGGGTAGTTCACTTACGAAGTATGAGACAGCAGCACTATTAGAAACCGGTTTAACTGTGCATGGAAAACCATTTGCTGATCATTTAGCTGCGCTTGACTTAAGTCGAGCATATGATTATGTGCAAGAATTGGCGACAGGAAAAATTCCTTTGGATGAAACAGCTATTCGAGATATTAATCGGTTGGTTACATATTCAGATGATCCAGTAAAGCGTGAAGCTGCAGGACAATATCGCCAAATTGAAGTATGGCCAAATGGGGTTCCAGAAGTTCATTATGCTAAACCGACTGAAATTAAAAGTAAAATGCAAGGATTATTGAAATGGTATCATTCAGTAGAAGGACAGGAACATCCCGTTAAAATTGCCGCATTATTGCATTTGAAGTTCGTGACAATTCATCCTTTTCGTGATGGTAATGGGCGTACTGCTCGCTTGTTAATGAATTTTGAATTAATTAAGCATGGCTATTTAATTATTAATATTCAACCGGATAAAGATAGTCGTAGTGCATATATGGAGGCATTGCGGTTAGCTCAAGTAGAAAATCATAATGAAGATTTTTTAAAGTTAGTTGCAGATTATGAACTCTATGAGCTAAAAGATCGGCTTCAATTACTAAAGAGAATTGAGGAAGAAAGAAGAATTGCAGAAAAACAAACAAGATTGAATGATGTCGATTTTTCTTAATTTGCTTGTTAAAGTACTCGCAAGTGATTGCGCCAAAATCAATTCCGACTTGATAAAAAAACTAACACGAAATTAGCTTAAACTGCAGAAGTTAGATACTTTTGCAGTCTTTTTTTACTCAAAAAGCAAAATTGGTCTAGGTTAAAGCTGATGGCAAAAGATAATACTTTTGCCGTGATTAATTTCACAAATTATATTTTTACAGAAGTGTTAAAATTGCGATAAACGTTATTTAATACGTGGTTTCAAGAAAAACAAGATGGTAACTGTTGACATCTTTTCACAAATGATGCACAATAAGCATATCAGCTTGAAAACGGATGCATTATAATTGGTCTAATTTATAATGCACCGCGTGAAATGAATTCTATGGGAGAAACAATGAAGCAATTATTATATACAACCTATGACAATAACAAAATCGAAGATTTACAAGCAGCGATTGATGATTTAGGTCTTGAAATCAAGGTTCTAGGATTGGGTGAGGTTAATTACGCACCAATGAAGGCTTATTCAGAAGCTACTTTTTTGAATAATGCGAGAAAGACCGCCCACCGTTTATCTGAGTTTACAGGCTTACCAACTTTATCTGAAAGTTCTGGCTTGAGCGTTGATTACTTACTGAACTCACAAGGTATCTTGCCATATCATCACAATGGTCAAGACGATCGTGCCAGATTGTTAGCTGCTCTTGGTGGTGTTGACAGTGAACACAGAACAGCTAGTTACTACACAACCTTCATCTTCACTTGGCCTGGTCAAGAGAGTAACGATATTGTAAGTGCTGGTCGCATTAGTGGGATGATTGCCAAATATCCATTTGGCTCAAGTAATTACGGTTATGACCAATTATTTGTAGTTTCCGAATTGGGCAAGACTTTAGGTGAAATGAACACTGATGAAAGAAATATTGTTTCTCACCGCAGTGAGGTTCTTTCTAAGTTATTAAGTGATATGCCAGACTGGTGGCGTTCACAAGAAAAAATCGAAATGATTACTAGATAGACAACTTTGAAAATCGCGTTTTTGAAGAAGGCATTCCCGAGAAGGATGTCTTTTTTGCTTTAAATTAAAATTTAAATTAAAATACCCAAAAAGATTGTAATTTATATTCTTTCATGTTATTCTAATTTCATCAATTGAAATTCATTTTTAGAAAGAAGGATCGCTGTTGCGTCTTTAACCTTGCAAACTCAAGCATAGTTGAATAGTTATTCCAGATTTTAGACGGAGAGACTATGCACTTTTGGCAAGATTAGTAGCGGCAAATACCTTCTTTTATTATGCGCAAATATCGAGGGAGAGTCTGCACTTGTCAAAAGTGTGGGCTCTTTTTTTGCGAGGCGATTTAATGAGCAACATTAGAATTTCAAACTTGTCATTCAGATATGAAGATAGTAGTGAAAATATCTTCGGTAATTTAAACTTGAACTTAGACAGTTCATGGAAGTTAGGTTTGGTGGGCCGCAATGGACGTGGTAAGACCACTTTTCTTAATCTTCTTCGCGGAAAACTAAAAGGGATTGGCGAGATTCAAACATCACTTGATTTTTCCTACTATCCACTTACGATTCGGGATACGTCAAGCCTCACCTTGTATGAACTGCAGCAACAGGTTGATTTTGAACAATGGGAATTAGAGCGTGAACTCAACGTAATGGGAGTTGATCCTAATATTCTGTGGCAACCGTTCGAAACCTTAAGTGGAGGAGAACAAACCAAAATTTTATTGGCTCTGTCTTTTACAGATAGGGATTCGTTTCCTTTGATTGATGAACCAACGAACCATCTTGATCAAGATAGTCGGCGAGAAATTAGCCGGTATTTAGCTAAACATGGTCAGGGCTATATCGTAGTTAGTCATGATCGTGATTTTTTAAATCAAGTCACTGATCATATTTTAGCGATTGAAAATACTGAAATTCATTTGTATCAAGGCAATTTCGCTGCTTATGAAGATACTAAGAATAAGAGAGATAACTTTAATCGCGAGAAGAATCTAAAATTAAAGGGTGAAGTTAGACGACTTAATGATTCTTTACTAAAGAATTTAATGTTTGCTGAGCGCTCAGAGAGTACGAAGAATACGGGAAGAAAATATAAAGGAAAGGCAAATCATCGCGCTTTTCATCCTTTAAGCTTTGATGTAACCAAGATTGCTGCTAACGACATGAGACGAGCTAAGAATATTGAACATCGCTTAGAAAAGAATATTCAAGCTAAGCAGGGCTTGATGACTAACATTGAAGAAGTGCCAGAATTGAGCATGAATTTTCAACCTAATTATCATCAGACTATATTAGAGACGCAGCATTTGGATTTACAAATTGGTGATAAAAAACTATTCCGAGATTTAAACCTGGTTATTAAGAACCACGGTGTTGTTTCGTTAGAAGGTAAAAATGGTTCGGGTAAGTCCACTTTCTTAAAATTGTTACTAGGTAAAGGTAAGAATACTAGTTACAAGGGTAAATTTGTCTTGAGCAACGGACTGGCGATTTCATATTTACCACAGGATTTCACCGAATATACTGGTGATTTGAAAAGTTTTGCTATCAAGCAAAGAATCTCTTATGAAGACTTACTTAATAATCTCAAGAAGATGGGTTTTCCACGAGCTAGCTTTAATACGCCGATTGAAGAAATGAGTATGGGCCAGCAAAAGCGAGTGGCTTTGGCTAAGTCGTTAGTAGAGCCAGCAGATTTGTACTTATGAGATGAGCCAGCTAACTATTTAGATGTTTTTAATCAAGATCAGCTGATTAAATTACTGAAGAAGACGAGGCCAGCGATGTTGTTAATTGAACATGATCAGTATTTTATTAAGCAAGTAGCTGAGAAAAGGAACAAGTTGAATACTTTTGAAGAGTAAATAAAAAGCTCATTACTATCAGTTTGTGTAGATAGTAATGAGCTTTGTTTTATCTTCTATTGAACAGTTGGTATTTACTTTATGTACCTTCGACCAAGCGCTCTTCTGATCACTGTGCAAAGCACGAATTCTCACTTCGAAGCTCTTGCCTTGGACAAAATAAAATGGACTATTTGGATCGGTTGGACTCGTAATTTTTTCACTGGTCTTATTCTTAGTAAAGAAAGTATGCCATGACTTAGAACCTTTGACACGGTAGGCAACTTCATAGCTGTTTACTGATTTAGCCTTTTTCCACGTTAAATTTATGTAAGGCGTGTTCTGACTAGGGTCAATTAAGCAGCTGACCTTTAAACTAGGTTTCTTTAGCTTGATTTTCCTCTTGCTACTAGGAAGGTAGTAAGTATATTTAATTGGAGCAGAAACACCACTGAAAGTTGGACCATCATTAGTATTAACGCTACGGACAGCGATTTCGTAAGTGTTACCGTTAATTAAGAACTTGCTTGGAATAACTTGACTCAGAGTCTTCGGATAACTGCCCTTATCTTGGTTAATTCCCACCGGCTCAGTTTCACCGAGATTTTTACTATGCAGATCTTTGACATAAATCTCGTAACCAGTCGCCTTATCGGCCTTGCCATAACTAATCTTTAGGCCCTTGCTAGTTGGAGTTAAACCAGTGATACTAGTGGGAGCTAGGGCACCATTGATGATCTTGCTAGTCATTTTAAAGTTGAAACGACCACGCAAACCAGTAACTGTCATCTTATAAGTTCCTTTGGTTAAGGTCCAAGCGTGCTTTTTATTTGTCGCATGGTCGTTAACAGTAAACTCATCTAACTTATAGTCGTAATCCGTCACTGGCGTAAGGTTGATTGTCGTAGTAGCGCCTTGACTAACGTCATAAATTGGCATTGATGAGAAAGTGAGATCAACTTTTTGTGGTTGCGTCAATGTGAATTGGTAGACGTGAGTTTTACCATATGGGTAGGTTTTGAATAAATCGAGAAAACCGTTAACTGCTTGTCCCATCTTGACTTGTGGTGGATTTTGAGCGGGATCTTCAGTTTTACTGATTGGAAAAGTATCCAGCGATTTCTTCAATTTGGAGAGACTGGTGAAACTAGTTTTGACCTGAGACTTTTTACTCGTGGTGGTTAAGTTGTAGTTCCCAGCTCTTAAATAGAAACTGTGACTGCTCTTGCTGGAATTGCGGTAAGGGATGCATTTCCAGTTTTGGCTGTTAGTGATTGTATATTTGGCCTTGGTATTCAAAGTTACTTTACCAGGGACTTTTAAGTGTAATTTATAAGTATTGCCTTTTTGAATGTAATGACTACCTTTAGTTGGTAGTGATTTGGTTGCGGCTTGAGCTTGATTGGCACTAAATCCAAGAAATGCTGCGGTAGCGGTCAGCCCAAGCAAAATGTTTTTAGCGTTCATGATGTGGCCTCCTATAATTTTTATTTTAACATTGATAGCAGTTAATCTTGGATTACATGATTTTTACAATAAAAATACCGATCACTAAATATCAAAAAATATATAATAAGAGCTAAAAATAAATGCTTATAATATATATAATTAAAATACTATTAGTATAAGTAAAAACTAAAAATTGACAGAATCTTAAGCTTTTAAAGCCATATAATATACAGATAGCAGCATATGACTTGGCCAAATATACAAATCATTTTCCAACTTGAATATGATAGAATTATGAATGTCAAAAAATAAAAATATATTTGGAGGAAAATGATGAGAGAAAAATATGACTATAATCCAGCAAATTATTCTTATGTTTTTTCTGCTAAGAAGAGATTGGAATTAGAAAGTGGTAAGAAGGGGCATAACGCCTCCCAGAGAATGAAGAACAAGTTAGCTGTTGCGGCAGCGATTGCTATGGCTTCTGGTTCTGTGGTTCTATTTACTCCTAATGGAAAAGTACAAGCTGCAGATGTTGATTCTAATGTTCAAACTGAACAAGTAGAATCAAAGCAACAAGATCAGCAGAAGTCAGATGCTAAGGATGCTGCTGGTCAGGAAATTCAAACAGCTGGAAAAACAAATGATACTAATGATCAAGTAAATTCTTCTTCTAAAGTTGTTTCTGATAAAGTACAAGATGTTTCTTCAAAAGACGATGATGATCAAGATGAAGATAACGTTCCAAAAATTGAACAACGTACGGATGAGCAAACAGATAGTGAAAATGTTGATTACAATAGTGAAAATGATCGTCCGGTAAATACACCTGATCTCGCTAAAGGCAATGTATTTGAAGCTGGGGATAATGGTTATCACGGAGAACATATTGCAGTGGCTGTTATCGATACTGGAGTAGACGTTGACCATCAAGACTTTGCAGCAGCTTCTATTGATCCTAAATTCTCTGAAGAAGAGATGAAAAAGATCATTGAGAAATTAGGTCATGGACGTTATGTAAGTTCTAAAATTCCATACGTTCATAATGTTGTGACAAACGATGATAGTGATATGAAAGAACATCCTGAAAAAGATGATATACCTCATGGACAACATGTGTCAGGTACCATTGTAGCTGATGGTCATCCTGATTCCGATCACGATTGGTATGTAAAGGGTGTTGCACTTCAGGCCCAATTGATCTTTTTAAGAAAATCTGAAAAAAAGACAGGTGCTGAAATTGCAACTGCAATTTATGATGCTGTTAAAGTAGGTGCAGACGTCATTTCAATTTCTTTAGGTGGTAACTTGTAAATCAGGATTTAAATCGTGCAACACAAGCTGCAATTGAGTATGCAACTGAACACGGAGTCTTTGTGGCTGTCGCTGCTTCAAATGATGGTCATTCAGCTTCTGTACAAGATAAGGGATTTGGTATAAATAATGGTACTTATGAACCAATAAATTCTGGAACATTTGATGATCCAGGAGTTGCAAAAAATGCAACAACAGTTGCAGCCGAAAATTCTCGCACGGATGAAGGTAGTGGCCTCGCTGATTTTACCTCATGGGGTCCGCTTCCGGACTATACTTTAAAACCAGATGTCGCTGCACCTGGAGTTGACGTTATTTCTACTGTCAATGGTAAAGATGGCTATTTTCGAAGTGACGGGACCTCAATGGCTACGCCATTTACTTTTGGAGTTGCTGCCTTAGTTATTGAACGCTTAAAGAGAACTAATCCTGAATTAAAAGGTGCAGCTTTAGTGCAACCAGTCAAAGGATTAATTATGAACACTGCAACCCCCTCAAATGGATGGAGATGCAATTGTCTCACCAAGACGTCAAGGTGCAGGTGGGATAAATGCTGGTGCAGCAACTTCTTCACCAGTTTACATTACAACTGGAGATGGCACTAGTTCTCTTAGTTTAAGAGAAATTGGCAACACAACTAAGTTCACGCTTACTTTTCATAATTTAAGTGATGTAGATCAAGCTCATGATTTTGATGATTTTGGAGGAAGCTATACTGAGCAACGAGATGAAGAAACAGGTGTATTTAGTGATGTAAGAATAGATGGTGCTCCGCTAGGAATAGCTGATGAGGATTCTTTGAAAAAGGAACTTGTTCCCGACGATAAAGGAAATTATAATTGGGATCAAATTTATTACGAATATGAAACAGGTAAAGTTGCTTTTTCACCAGACGATGATAATGATACCTTCTACCCAGTAGTATATTTGAAACAAAATATTAAAAGCTTAAGAATTGATGTCCTTAATGATAAGGGAGAAGTCGTCCAAGAAATTGTAAATGTACCAGATTTATCAAAGAGTTTTAACTCTCAAGATAGTAAGGGGATAATCAGTCCAAACAAAGATAGCAGATTTGGTTGGAATGGTAAAATTTATAATTCTAAAACTGGTGTATATGAAAATGCTCCTGATGGTGAATACACTTATCGCTTCACTGCTACTCTTTATGGTAATGGAGACAATAAGGTTCAAACACATGAAATGCCAATTATAATTGATACAACCGCACCAGTTGTTGATAAGATGACATATAATCCAGAAACACATACTTTATCTGGAAAATATTCTGATACAGGGGTTGGCTTTACAAAGTACTCACATGCAACTTTAACTATTAACGATCATGAATTTGATGTGAAGCTAGATGATGAAGATCAAAGTGGCTTTGATAATGCTGATCAAACTCAAGGTCATTTTGCAATTCATTTAAATGAAGATCAGTATAATGCTCTATCAGCAGCTAAAAACAAAATGACGATTGCTATTGCCGATGTAGCTGATAATGCAACTGATAAAACAATTGATGTTGCAAGTGTGCCAGGTCATAAAGCAATTAGTGTTTGGAATACTTTAGATCATGATAGTTTCAGTACGGATACGGATGATTATGATGCAGATTCAGATACTTTTACCATTAGAGGTGGTGCAACTCACGACTTCTATTATGATGGCAAATTAGTTAAAGTAACGAATGGGACTTATGCAGTTAGTGTCGATGCAAATAAAGATGAAATTGATTTTACTTCAGATAAGGATGGAAAGAATATAATCTTTAGGCTGATTTCAACTGACGGGTCTGAAGAACCGGAGAAACCAGATATTCAGTTTGATAACTTTGTTAACAATGGAGATTCGTACTTTAATAAAGATGATGAAGCGAATATTTATAATCCAAAGACGCATGAATTTACAGTAACTGGTTCAGTTAACCCTGAAAAGGTTGAATCTTTGAGTATCTTTAGTAGTATTGGTTCAGAAACCGCAAAAGAAAAAAATGTTTCGTTTGATAAAGATGGCAAATTCTCATTCAAGTTCGTTGCTCCTCAAACTGGTTTTAAGAATATTGAATACGTGTATACTACAAATGATAGAAAAACAGTAAGAGGTGTGATTGGTGTACGAACTGATATGATTAGTCCAACCCTTAAAATGAATCCAGTGCCAAGAGTTACTAATAAACCAATTCTTCATCTTTCCGGAATTGCCAACGACAATCTCAGTGGATATCAAGTATTAATTGACGGAAATAATGTTTTTACTCAAAAGAGTGATAACAGCGGCACTTATTATCCTGAATCTGGCAAGCCTGCAAATGCATATGGCTCTTACCAAATTGATTATGATATTAATCTAGATGATAATAATGGACGGCCAACGGATCATATAATAACCGTTGAAGTATTAGATGGATATAATAACTCTACCCTTAAGCAATTCAAGATTCACTATGATCCTAACTTCAATGGAAAATCTGAATCGACTACTGGTGAAGATGTAAAAGGCAAGCATAGAGAACCTCATGTCAATATTCAACCAGAACGTCCATTGATCTCTAACTTTGAAACTACTTCAACTTCAGTTCAACCTGCTACTGAAACTCCTGATTATCAACTTTTACCATTGACTTTGACTCACAATGCCTTTGTTTATGATAAGGATGGTAAAGTCGTAGTGACTCCAGATGGCAAGAGAGACTTATTAATTAAGGGCTCAGTCATTTCAACTTGGAATAATGCTCAAATTACTGTTTTAGCAGGTAAGAAGTATGTTCAAATCGGCGACAATGCTTATGTCAAGTTGTTTAATACTTTGTTGAAGAAGTTAGTAGTTCATAATTCATACTTGTATGACAGTACTGGGCATGCCATCAGTGAAAATGGCAAGATTTCAGTTCTTAAGCATGGTAAATTTGTCTACGTTTGGAATAATGGCCAAGAATTTGTGATTAATGGTAAGAGATTCTATCGTTTAGCTAACTGCAAATTTATTAAGGCTACCAATTTGAAGTCAGTTAAGGCAATTAAGGTTACTCACTATCGTGCTCGTTTATACAATAGTGAAGGTAAGAAACTCAATAAGCGTATGAAGTTGACTAAAGGCAAATATTACTGGGCTTGGAACAATGCTAAGATTGTTAAGATTCGTGGCAAGAAGTATTACCGAGTAGGTAAGAATCGTTATGTACGTGCTAATAAAGCCGTGGTAGCAAATGCTAAAGTTGCTTTAGATACAGATAAATTGAAATAGTTGTTAAAAAAAGAACGTCGAATGACGTTCTTTTTTTGATTCTAAAACTATGGAAATATTTAAGAAAACGTAAAATTTCAGATTATAAAAGAAAATTATACTTTTTTTGCGAATTTAATAAATGGAAAGGTAATTCTTACTATGAATTCATAGTGAAATATTTTATAATTAAGGTGAAAAATGTGAACCAGGAATTTGCTTTGAAAATCCTACAGAGATTAGTTGCTGAGGATAAATTTGTCATTGTTAATAGGCGTGTAGCGCATGCCAAAGGCGTTTCAAATGAAGTGGCAAAAGTTGTAATAGCACAATTAACAAGTGATGACTTTGTTAAAGTAACTAAGGATAGAGCTTTTCCCAATGAGTATTTATGGGTTTATGAAACTGATGTTGGTATTATTTATTACATCAAATGTAAATTCGCTTCGGATCTAAGTTGTGTGAAATTTATTTCTTTTCATCCATCAATTTATTAAGGAGGACACTCTCATGACCACTACATCAATTAAAAACTACACTAATACTTTTAACATCAGAGGAACTGAAATTGAAATTACTGCGCCTGCTCGGATTAATAATGCGACAGGAGAAGTTGTTCCTGACATGGAGCTTGATAATACAGCTATCAAGATGGCACAAGATAAATATCGGAAGAAGTTTAACTTTGTTGGCCCGGAAGATATCAAAAAATTACGGCAAAAATGGCAGCTATCGCAAAAAGAATTTGCGAAGGTTATTGGTTGGAGTCCGTCAACGGTAGCCTTGTATGAAGTGGGAGAAATACCGACCAAGAGTAACAATCGCTTGCTCAAGGTCATGATCAAAGATCCTAAGGTAATGGAAGCATTTATTGCTGAAAGTAAAGCTGATGATAATTTAAAAGAATTATAAAAAAGGGAAGAGCCTTAAAACAGCTCTTCCTTTTAAATTAGTCTAAACTATTACCAAATTTTTGATCTTTGTCTTTAAACCATTTTCTAGCAAATTGAACCAGAGGTTTAACGTCAATCACTTTGATTAATCCATGATTTAATTGCGTTTCTTGCCATGCGTTAGGATGTGCTTTTTCAAAAGCAGCTCCTAGTTCATTAAAATCATCATATGAATCCATATCAATGTTTTGGTAGTTAGTCCAAGTTGTTTTACCATCTTTACCAATACCAGTTGCAGCAGAACAAGTTTCAGTTTTACGATTAATAGAATAGTAGACTCGGCGTAATGAAATATCGTACAAGTTTCGTAATCAGTTCCGAGAAAAATAATTTTTCCGTTGTGTTGATAAAGGTAATCTAGTGGACTGTCAATCCCGTATGGCATGTTTAAAGGTTGTTTGTGTGCAATTTCAGTTGCATTTTTACCCCAAATAGCGATCGGCAAGTAGGGATGAGTACTTCTGATAACTCCTGTTAAACTACGAAAGTATTCAGGTGTGATACCAATTCCATCAGTAACTGAAGTTAAGGGATCATAAGGTGGCATTGAATCACGAACAACTTGGATTAAGTCTTTTCTGACAGGTGGATATTCCCAAGTTGCGGGATCACAATTTGTCGAAACCTCAGACACCATCATCAAGGTTCCATGAGCTAGTGTTTCTTTTAAAGCTCTAACTAAGCTTTCAGGTCCACCAGGAACATAGTTAAACTTGCTAAGAGCAGTATGAACGATGCACGCATCGCTTTCTTTCACATCTAATTGCTTTAAGGCTTGCTTAAAGTCGTTTTTGCTAGTAATTGTAGTAATTTGTTTTTCAGACATTTTGTTTCCTTTTCTATAAAAACGTTATTGACTTGGTCTGAATGAAATTACTCTTGCTTTACTTTGACAATCATTGATTTTAATTTTTTTGTTACTCATCTTATTGTTCAGCTTTCTGTCTTAAATGATATTCGTAGTGTAACATGAAAAATATTTTCTTCATAGCGTTGCAAAATTAAAAGAATATGATATTCTAATAACAACAATTAATAGAAATAAGAGGAATTTGCCATATGATTCGTTTACTGAATCTCTAATATCTGATTTGTTGTTTAAATGAAAGTACCTAATTAAGCTTATTTAGTGTACCCATTTTTAAATCTGATATTAGCAGTAAATGAATTCTGGCTAGTCTTCTCACCGAAACTAACCATTATTTGTGGCACTGCTAATTAGAAGATGACGCTAATTAACAGTGCTTTTTCTTTGCAACAAATCGAGTTAGAGATTATTTTTTCGCCTAATTAAGATCTACAAAGAAAAGGAAAAAGAAAATAATGGGTTTAAAAGAATACTTTAAGACTAATCCTCGGCGTGCTCTTTTTGTCTTAATGACAGTCACGTTGACGCAAGTCATGACAACAGTTTATACATATTTAACCAGTCCGCAACTGAATGCTATCAGTCAAGGTAAGTTTAATTATTTTTTGCTGTTGCTCTTAGTGCAATTTATTTGCGGGCAGATTTGTAACGTTAGCTTCAATGTGGCTAGTGTGCAATCTACTAAACAGACGCAAGCCTTGTTCCATCAAGTTAGAGCAAAAATTCTTAAGCATTATTATAGTCAGCCCACAGAACTTTCGACGATGGAAAATAATCTTGGAAATGACTTACAAATGGTGCAAGAACGCTATTTTGATCGTTTATTCTTTTTTGCCTGTGATTCGATCTATGTCATTTTAACGATTGGAACCTTGTTCACTTTTCACTGGCTGTTAGTTGCGTATTCATTACTGATTACCACTTTAGCAATTATGGTACCTAAATTTTTTGAAAAATATACTAGTGCAAAAACGGCTGCCGTTTCAGCTGCTAATAGTAAGTTTCTTCAGACGATTGCGCATTGGTTCCAGGGACTAGATGAATTGCGGCGTTTTGAGAAGAAACACATTCTCAAGTTGAAGATCGAACAACCTAGTCGTGACTTGGAAGAGAAGTCATATCAAGAACAGCGCTTAATGAGTTATCTCTCAATTGTCAGTGGCGCATTTGATATTTTGGGCAGAATTGGTGTCCCAGTAATCGCCGGGCTTTTATTCTATCAACATCAAGTGAGTTTGGGTGCAATCTTAACCGCAGGCTATTTTGCCAATGGTGTTTTTTATACAGTAACGCAAAACGTTAATACCTATACTGAACTGCGGTCAACCAAAAAGCTCAGAGATAAATTAGTGTCCCTTCAAAGTGAACTTCAACTAAGTAAAAAAGTTGGAATTGACCAAATTGAGACAATTCGGGTGCAAAATCTCAGTGTGAAATATGAGAATAATGAAGTGATTACTTATCCTGATTTTTCAATTAAACGTGGAGAAAAAGTATTGCTCACAGGCGACAGTGGGACTGGTAAATCAACTTTGTTAAAAGTGATACTTGGACAGCTTGTTCCGGAGACCGGGCAAGTGACTTATTTGGATAAAAATAATTGCTTGATCAAGCCGAATTTAGCGCAAGTTGATTATTTAGCACAGGATTTGATCATGTTTCCGGGAACAATCCAGGACAATATCACAATGTTTAAGCCTGATTTAGAAAAAGCTGTCCCCCACGTAGTTACTGAGACTGCTTTTAAATCAGATCAAGATAAATTGCAACAAGGCTTATTAACTAAAATTGATCCTGAGAAAAATATCCTTTCAGGTGGTCAACGACAAAAAGTGGTTTTAATGCGGACTTTAATTGCAAACAAATCCTGGCTTTTGCTTGATGAAGCAACCAGCGCAATTGATCAAACGGCCACAACCGAGATTTTGCAAACAATCGTGCTTTCACAGGCAACAGTAATGATGGTTGCTCATAACTTGACGCCAGAACAGCGAAATTTATTTGCGCGCGAAATTCACTTGGAGAGAGGACAAAAATAATGAACTTAAAAGAATTATTTAAGCTAAATCCGTTCCGCTTTATTGTTAGTTTGTCGTTCCAAGTTTTAGGCGCCTTAGCGGGTGTGTCAGCTAGTTTGTTTTTGACTTGGCAATTCAATGCCGTTCGGCAAAAGCAACTAACTTGGTTCTTTATCTGGACTGGTGGGCAATTAGCTTGCTGGGTAGTGTCTTACTTAGTCCTTACATGGTCAAATATTCTATGGCAAAGGCATACTCAAGACTATTTGCACTTAATTCGACAAGAGCTAACAGATCACTATTTTGAAACGCAGCAAGAGCTTAAAATTGCTAAAGTGCAGAGTCGAATGACTAATGATCTCAATTTATTGGCACAGGATTATTTACTATCAATCAGAAAGATTGCCGGAATGTTAGCAAGTATTTTGGTTGTAGCGGTTAGTTTGTTTACTTTTCAGTGGTCATTATTAGTTGCTTGTTTGATTTTTGCGGCAGTACAAATTTTATTGCCCAAAGTTATGAGTAAAGCTTTGCAAAAGGCTACCCAAAGGGTGTCAGCTGCTAATGAAAACTATTTGAAGACTTTGGGGGATTGGTTAATTGGTTTTTCTGAGGTCAGAAGATACTTAGCCTTTAATCATCTTTTTGCGGTCGTTACTGCTAGTTCTAACCGAGTAGAGCAGGCTAATGTGCAGAAGCAAAAGGTTGATCAGGAATTGGATTATCTCAATCAATTGGCATATTCCATCGGGGATGCCTTGATCTTTTTATTAACTGCCTTTTTAGTAGTCAATAACCTAGCTAGTTTTGGCCTTGTGGCTAGTATCGGTAATTTTAGTTCGGATTTATTTGGCTCTTTGCAGGGGATTGCTGATAACTTGGGTAGGATTAATTCTAGCCAGTCATTGCGGCAAACGATTATGGCCGAAAAAAGTAAAATTATTCCTAAAAAGAATGCTGCTGGACAGGCACCTTGGGGAATTGCTACCGACAAACTTGCAATTAACTTCGCTAATGGTGAGAAATTGACTTTTCCTGATCTTAAAATTAATCCTGGTGAAAAAATATTACTAACCGGTGATTCAGGTGCAGGAAAGTCGACTTTATTTAAATTGTTGTTAGGTGAACTTACACCTTCTAGTGGCAAAATTCATTATTTTGATCAAGAAAATGAGGAGATTACTCCCAAACTCAATGAAATCACTTATTTGCCCCAAGAACCTGTTTTGTTTCCAGCTAGCATTAGTGAGAATGTCACCATGTTTGATCAAAGCCTAACAGGACAAGTTGATCAGGCATTAGCTAAAGTAGAATTGAAAAAAGATTTAAATAGTTTTGATAAAGGAAAAGAAACGGTTATCAATTTAGATCAGCTGAATGTTTCAGGTGGTCAACGGCAGAAGATTGTCCTTGCCCGTGGACAAATTCACCGTAGCAAAATGCTCTTAATTGATGAGGAAACTAGTGCAATTGATCGGCAAGCAACGATGAAAATTTTGCAAAAGTTAGTGCAAACTGATGCAACTATCGTTTTTATTGCTCATAATTTTAGCGAAAGAATGCGAGATTTATTTGATCGTGAGATATTTTTAGAAAAGTAAAAAAAGGCCGAGATTTTTCTCGGTCTTTTTGGTTAATTATTAGTTTTCAAGCTCACTCATTAAATCTTGTGCTAGTGGATAAATCTTTGGTGCTTGCCATCGTCCGATCCAATTTAAAATGTAAGCAGTAATTGGATCAAAATTTAAAAAAGGATGAATCTTTTTAAATTCCTTAGTGAAATCAGCTAAAGTCAAATTCTCAGGATTTTCAGTATGATTATAAACTTCAATTGTTTTTAAAAGCAATTTATCTTTTACTTTTTCGTCTCTGATTCCAAGATTATATAATTCCATACTTAGTGAAACAGGATTATTATTCTCATCATGAAGATAAAGCATCACTTCTCGCAGTGCCTCTGCAAGCATTTGAGGACTTTCGTGCTTTTCAGCTTCAAGTGCACTTGCGAGTTCTTTGGAATTGTTTTGCTCTGTCATAGTTTTCTCTCCTATTTAGCAACGTAGTGGAAATCTGGATTTTGTTCTTGATCAAGTTTATTCCAAGCGTCTTGCATGATTTGGTCATACTTAGCTTCATTTTCCTTGGTCATTTTCATCTTCCGATCAATTTCAATTGGTTCGCCAAAGCAAATTTCCATCGGCTCACGCTTGAGTAATCCCTTAAAGGTTAATGGTCCTTGATAAACAACCGGAACCAGTGGCTTTTTTGATAATTTGGCAATCACTAAGGCACCACTTTTTAGTTTAGCTGAGTGGCGTGTGCCTGAAGGGAAAATAATTAATGAAAGTTTTCCTTCTTTTAGTCCTTTAACTGGAATTTTTAGCACTGATGGACCGGGATGCTTTCGATCCACTGGAAAGGCATGTGAATGGTTCAAAATAAAACGTAAAACTGGATTCTTAAATAATTCAATTTTTGCCATAAACATGAATTCCATTGGGCTGGCAGCTAAGGCAAACAAGACAGGCTCCCACCAAGTACGGTGTGGTGCAACTAAAATATAATTTCCTTCTGGTAAACGATCTTTATGATGAACGTGTAAGTGTCCATTCAAGACCCAAATGATGAATCTGACGATCGGACGTATAAATCGATAAAACATAATTTCCTCCAATTGTTGTAAGATATTATAGCAGAGAATTTGAGAGGATAAAATCTTATGGTTGAACTTGGTAAAAATGAACGCATTGATTATATGTATAGCGATAGCCTACAAATAATTCAAGATAAGACAGCTTTTAGCTTTTCTTCAGATACTTTATTCCTGGCCCATTGGGCAAAAAAGGCGATTCATGATCGCAATAAAGTGGCGGAATTATGTTCAGGGAATTGTGCTGCCACCATGTATATGGCTTATTTTAATCGGGCAAAATATGATGCGGTTGAAATTCAGCCAGAAATTGCTTCCCAAGCTCGGCGTTCAATTGCCCTCAATCATATGGAAAACAGGATTACAGTTCATGAAGACAATGTTTTAAATGCGCCGAAGTTTTTACGCAAAGATTCGTATGACGTGGTTGTGGTAAATCCCCCATATTTCAAAGTGCCGAAGGGTCATGAGGTGAACCCAGATGAAAAGAAGGCAATTGCTCGCCACGAGATTTTGATTAATTTAGAACAAATTATTGAAGTTTCAAGTCGATTACTCAAGATGAAAGGCAAAATGTTCATGGTTCATCGCCCTGAGCGTTTAGGAGAAATTTGCTACTACTGTATGAAGCATGACTTGAGCGTCAAAATGGTGCAGCCTTTTGTGTCTCATCGCGGTGAAGATGCAAATTTAATGATTATCGAGGCAGTTAAGCATACTGCTTTTGATGGAACGGTAATTAAGGATGCAATCGAAGTGCATGACAAAACGGGAGCATATCAGCCAGAGTTACAGCGAATTTTGCGTGAGACACCTGAGGATAAAGCAAAGCATGATAATGCAGGGGATTATTATTTCTATGTTTTACTTTGCAATGATGGTAGTTTTTATGGTGGTTTTACCAATGATTTGGCTCACCGCTTAAAAATGCATAATAGCGGTAAAGGAGCAAAATACACCAAATCGCGCCGGCCGGTTAAAATGATTTATCACGAGAAGTTTGATGATAAGCGTTTGGCCTTGAAGCGTGAATATTGGTTTAAGCATCATACGAGAGCATGGAAGAAAAAATTCTTGCGCGAACATAATGTAAAATTTTAGCTTGCATTTAAAACGTGATTTTTGTATGATGTTTAGGTATGCTGCGTGCATACAAAGAAAACACATCAAGAGCGATCGATATCGTGGTGCCCAGGGTAGTGGTCAGATATCGAAATGAACGCTTGAGAGGATTAAAACCTAGGAGGAATTTATTTATGTCAGTTGTTACTATGAAGCAATTGCTTGAAGCAGGTGTCCACTTTGGTCACCAAACTCGTCGTTGGAACCCTAAGATGGCTCCTTACATTTTTACTCAAAGAAATGGTATCTACATCATTGACTTGCAAAAGACTATCAAGATGTTAGATGATGCTTACAACTTCATGAAGGCCGTTGCTCAAGAAGACGGTGTCTTCTTGTTTGTAGGTACTAAGAAGCAAGCTCAAGACTCAATTGCTGAAGAAGCAACCCGTGCAGGTCAATACTACGTAAACCAACGTTGGTTAGGTGGTACTTTGACTAACTGGACTACTATTCAAAGCCGTGTTAAGAGATTAAAGCAATTAAAGGAAATGTCACAAGACGGTACCTTTGATGTTCTTCCAAAGAAGGAAGTTGCTCTTTTAACTAAGGAAATGGACAAGCTTGAAAGATTCTTAGGTGGTATCGAAGATATGCCTAGAATTCCAGACGTATTGTTCGTAGTAGATCCTAAGAAGGAAAAGATCGCTGTTCACGAAGCTAACATCTTGGGTATTCCAGTTGTTGCTATGGTTGACACTAACACTGATCCAGACCCAATCGATGTAATTATCCCATCAAACGATGATGCTATCCGTGCTATCCGTTTGATCGCTGGCGCAATGGCTGATGCCATTATCGAAGGCAAGCAAGGTAAAGACGATGCTGATTCAAGTCTTGAAGTTGACTTTGCTGAAGGTGCTGACGGTAAGGATGAAATCGTTGGTGCTGAAGAACACGACGAAGACTAGTTTTTACTATTAGTTCCGTAGGAGGGTCTATATTAATGGCACAAATTACTGCAAAATTAGTTAAAGAATTACGTGAACGTACCGGTGCCGGCGTTATGGACGCTAAGAAGGCATTGGTTGAAGTTGACGGTGACATGGACAAGGCTGTTCAATACCTTCGTGATAAAGGTATGGCTAAGGCTGCTAAGAAGGCAGACCGTGTTGCAGCTGAAGGTTTAACTGGTGTTTATGTTGACGGTAATGTTGCAGCTATTACTGAAGTTAACTCAGAAACTGACTTTGTTTCTTCAAACGACAAGTTCGTTAACTTGGTAAAGGCAGCTACTAAGACCATTGCTGAAGGTCAACCTGCTGATATGGAAGCAGCTAAGGAATTAAAGATGGACGATGGTTCAACTTTAGACCAAGCATTTGTTAATGCTACTGCCACTATCGGTGAAAAGATTGTATTGCGTCGTTTCGCATTGGAAGAAAAGAATGATGACCAAGAATTTGGTGCATACCAACACAATGGTGGCCAAATCGGTGTTATCACTGTCTTAGAAGGTGCTGACGCTGCTACAGCTAAGCACTTAGCAATGCACATCGCTGCAATGAAGCCTAAGGTTATCTCACCTGAAGAATTGGACGACCAATTCATCGCTGATCAATTAGCTGTGATGAACCACAAGATTGATCAAGATAACGAAAGTCGTGCTTTGGTACACAAGAAGCCATTGCCACACCACGAATTCGGTTCAGAAAAGCAATTAACTGATGATGTTTTAGCTAAGGCTAAGGAAGACATCAAGGCTGAACTTAAAGAAGAAGGTAAGCCAGAAAAGATCTGGGACAGAATTATTCCAGGTAAGATGCAACGTTTCATCGATGATAACACTCAAGTTGATAAGCAATTTGCTGTTTTATCACAAGACTACATCATGGATGACAGCAAGACTGTTGGCGAATTCTTGAAAGAAAAGGGCGCTAAGTTAGTTGCTTTCCAACGTTATGAAGTTGGTGAAGGTATCGAAAAGAAGCAAGAAGACTTTGCTGCCGAAGTTCGCGAACAAATGAAATAATGATTATTAAAAATGGAGGACGTAAGTCCTCTATTTTTTTACCTAATTTTTTCTAAAAATATAATTTGTAACCCTGTGAGACTCTACATTATGTAAGTTTATATGGTAGAATAATTAAAGCTATTATAGGAGGTTCACTAATGAGTCAAGTTAAATATAAACGCATCATTTTGAAAATTTCTGGTGAAGCTTTAGCCGGTGATGAAGGCCAAGGCATAAACCCAACAGTTATTGCACACTTAGCAAAAGAAATTAAGTCTGTGCATGATTTAGGCGTTCAAATTGGGATCGTCTGTGGTGGCGGTAACATGTGGCGCGGTGAAACCGGAGCTAAGTTGGGCATGGAACGTGCTCAAGCTGACTATATGGGAATGCTCGCTACGATCATGAACGGTTTGGCTTTGCAAGATGGTTTGGAACACGTTGGTGTGCCAACTAGATTGCAAACTTCAATTGAAATGCGTCAAGTAGCAGAACCATATATCCGGAGAAAGGCTATTCGTCACCTTGAAAAAGGCCGTGTAGTAATCTTCGGTGGTGGTACTGGTAACCCATACTTCTCAACTGATACGACTGCTGCTTTACGTGCTGCCGAAATTGGCGCCGATGTCATTTTAATGGCTAAGAACGGTGTTGATGGTGTTTACTCAGCTGATCCAAAACTTGATCCATCAGCAACTAAGTATTCAGAATTAACTCAACTTGATGTAATTGCCAAGAACCTGAAGGTGATGGACCGTACAGCAAGTTCCTTGTCAATGGATACTGATATCCCATTGGTTGTTTTCAATGTTAATACTCCAGGCAACATCAAGAAGGTTGTTTTAGGTGAAAACATTGGTACTGTAATTGAAGGTGGTAAGAAAAATGAATAATGAAACAATTAATAAAGCCAAAGAAAACATGGAAAAATCAATCAAGGTTTTCCAAAAGAATTTAGCTTCCATCCGTGCTGGTGTTGCTAACGCTGGTTTATTGGAAGGCGTCAAAGTAGACTACTACGGTGCACCAACTCCTTTGACTCAAATGTCTAGTGTAACTATTCCTGAACCAAGAGTTCTTTTGATTACACCATACGATGTAAACAGTTTGGATGATATTGAACATGCTTTACTTGCCTCTAATTTGGGCTTGACTCCAGCTAACGATGGTAAAGTAATTCGTCTAGTAATCCCTCAACTTACTGGTGAAAGAAGAGAAGAAATCGCCAAGCAAGTTGGTAAGGAAGCTGAAGAAGCTAAGATTGCTGTTAGAAATGTTCGTCGTGACGCGATGAACGCCCTTAAGCGTCAAGAAAAAGACGATGAAATTACTGAGGATGAACAACGTAACTTAGAAAAGCAAGTGCAAAAGGTAACTGACGATGCTACCAAGAAGATTGATGAACTTGCTGAAGCTAAGCGTAAGGAAATTACTCAAGCTTAATAATGGTGAAAAAGAAGAATGAATTAAATCATCTAGCCATTATCATGGATGGTAATGGTCGTTGGGCACGTAAGCAACATAAGCCACGTGTTTTTGGTCATCGTGAAGGTATGGAAAACGTTGAAAGAATAACCTTAGCTGCTGATAAATTAGGAATTAAGGTTTTAACTTTATATGCTTTTTCTACTGAAAACTGGGCTCGACCAAAAGAAGAAGTAGCTTATTTAATGAATTTACCAGTTCGCTTTTTTGATCATTTCATGCCAACTTTAATGGAAAATAACGTTAAAGTTAATATCATGGGTTACTTGGATGAATTACCAGCCAAGACCTACGACGTCGTTCAACGAGCTATGGCTGAAACTGCCAATAATACTGGCTTAGTCCTTAATTTTGCCTTTAATTATGGTTCACGGCGTGAAATTGTTTCTGCTGTCCGTGAATTAGGCGGCATGATTGAAAGTGGCAGTTTAAGCAGTGATCAAATTGACGAGAAGTTATTGTCACAACATTTAATGACTGCTAAACTTGGCCCTTATCAGGATCCAGATCTTTTAATTAGAACCTCAGGAGAACAGAGAATTTCTAATTTCTTACTATGGCAAATCGCTTATTCAGAACTTGCCTTTAGTAAAAAAGCCTGGCCTGATTTTACTGAAAATGATTTAAAAGAATTTGTAGAAAATTACCAAAAACGCAATCGTCGATTTGGTAAAGTTGATGAATCAGATAGTTAGATTGATTGAAATATGAAACAAAGAGTAATCACGGCAGTTATTGCCTTAATCTTATTTATTCCGATTGTCCTTGCAGGCGGACTTTGGATGGATTGGTTAACAGTTGCTTTTGCAGCTGTTGGAATCGCTGAAATCTTCTTAATGAAGAAACAAATTTTAGTGTCTGTAGACTTTGTCCTTGCTTTACTGGCAACCTTGACTTGGACAGTACCTGATGCTGCCTTTAATAATGTGCCTTGGCATTGGACTAAGTTCGGCACTTACTTTGCCTTAATTATGTTGATGTTGACCTGGACTGTGTTATCAAAGAATAAGACAACCTTTGATGACGTTGGTGTTTATACCTTAGCTTCACTTTATATTGGTACTGGCTTCCACTACATGGCAGCTATCAGAAGTGACAGTAATGGTTTAGCACTTCTGTGCTACGTCTTTGTCGTAGTTTGGTCAACCGATATTGGTGCCTACATGATCGGACGTAAGTTAGGTCGTCATAAGTTATGGCCAGTAATCAGCCCTAACAAGACTTGGGAAGGTTCAATTGGTGCAGTCATCTGTGCTTTAATTTTCACGGCTATTTATGTGGCCTTAGTGCCAATGAAGCAACCACAAGTAATGATGATTGTTTTGGCCTTCTTCCTTTCAATTGTTGGTCAAATGGGCGATTTAGTGGAATCAGCTTATAAGCGATTCTACGGTGTAAAGGATTCTGGTAAAATTTTACCAGGTCACGGTGGTATCCTAGACAGATTTGATAGTATGCTTTTTGTTTTACCAATCATGGCATTTGTCTTAGGAATTGTACACTAGGAGATAATATTGAAGGGTATATTAATCTTTTTAGTAGTATTCGGTTTGCTCGTATTCGTTCATGAATTCGGGCATTTTATCGTTGCTAAGAAGTCTGGTATTTTAGTTAGAGAGTTCTCAATTGGAATGGGTCCTAAGCTCTTTCAAATTAGAAGAAATCCCACAACTTATACTATTCGTTGGCTTCCGCTGGGTGGTTATGTCCGTTTAGCCGGAGCTGATGATGAAAGTAAACTTGACCCAGGAATGACAGTGATTGTTCAATTAAATGATCAAGATGAAGTGGTTAGAATTGATGCCTCTGAATCTGACATGCCAATTGAAGGGATTCCGATTCAAGTCACTAAAGCAGATTTAGTTGACGATTTAACCATCAGTGGTTATGAAAATGGGGAAGAGGACAAGCCAGTTACTTACCATGTCAACCACGATGCTACAATTATCGATAAAAATAAAACAGAGTTGATTATTGCACCGCGTGATACGCAATTTCAACAAGCCAAGGTTTGGCAGAAGTTAGCAACTAACTTTGCTGGTCCGTTTATGAATATTGTCTTAGGCTTTGTCGTCTTTTTAATTTGGACCTTTACTGTACCTGGTCCAGCAACAACTACTGTTGCCAAAGTAACGCCAGCTTCTCCAGCTAAACAAGCCCAAATTGTGCCAGGAGACAAGATCTTGGCGATTAATAATCACAAAATGACTAGCTTCCAAGATATCTCACTTGCCATTGATCAAAGTAAGGGTAAAGATCTTACGATGAAAGTCCAAAGAAGTGGTAAGATTAAAGACGTTATCGTTAAACCGAAAGTTAAAGTTATTCAAAAGCAAAAGGTTTACCAAATTGGAATTCAAGCAAAGAGCGATGAAAATGCTGGGGTTAAGTTAAAGCGGGGTTGGAATACTGCTGTTTCAACCACTGGCTTAATTTTCCAAGCAGTTGGTAATTTATTTAGTCACTTTAGTTTGAATAAATTATCTGGTCCAGTGGGAATTTATTCGCAAACTTCTCAAGTCTCACAGATGGGCTTCAGTTATCTGTTAGCCTTCTTGGGAATGATTTCTATTAACTTAGGGATTGTTAACTTAATTCCGATTCCTGGACTTGATGGAGGAAAACTTTTACTTAATTTAATTGAATTGGTTCGCGGTAAGCCAATTTCTGAAGATCATGAAGCAATTGTTGAGCTAATTGGCTTTGGATTGTTACTATTATTAATTATTGCAGTTACTGGTAATGATATTTATCGTTACTTTATTAAATAGTTTTTGGAGGAAAGAATGCGTCAATCAAAATTCTTCATGCCAACATTGAAGGAAGCTCCTGCTGATGCTGTAGCTGAAAGTCACAAGCTAATGATTCGTGGTGGTTATATTCGCCAGGTTACTGCTGGTGTTTATGCCTACTTACCACTTGGCTATCGCGTCTTACGTAAGGCAGAAAACATTATTGAACAAGAAATGGATCGGATTAACGTTCCAGAAATGATTATGCCTCACTTACTGCCAGCTACTTTATGGCAAGAATCAGGCCGTTATAAGAAGTACGGTGCTGAAATGTTCAAGTTAAAGGACCGTCACGGTCGTGAAAGTTTGCTTGGACCTACTCACGAAGAAACTTTTACTGAAATTATTGCCAAGAATTTGAAGAGTTATAAGCAAATGCCCCTTGCTTTGTACCAAATTCAAACTAAGTTCCGTGATGAAAACCGTCCTCGGTTTGGTCTTCTTCGTGGTCGTGAATTTGTGATGCTTGATGGCTACAGCTTTGCCGCAACCCGTGATCAATTAGACAAGCAATTTGATGATCAAAAGAATGCTTATAAGCGCATTTTTAAGCGTGCCGGTGTTACCGTTCACCCAGTTATTGCTGACTCAGGGACAATGGGAGGTAAGAATTCAACTGAATTCCAAGCTCCGGCTGCAATCGGTGAAGATACCATTGCTACTAACGAAAAGGGTACTTATGCAGCTAACCTTGAAATGGCAAAAAGTATCGATACCTTTAAGCAAGAACCAGAAGATGCTAAGGAATTAACTAAAGTTGCCACTCCAGATTGTGACACTATTGAAAAATTAGCTAAGTTCTTAAATGTTCCAACTACTAGAATTGTGAAGAGTATTCTTTACATTGCTGATGATCAAAAAGTTTTAGTTTTAATTCGTGGTGATAAGCAAATTAACGAAGTTAAACTTGGTCATGTGCTTGATGCTGATGAAGTTCGCGAAGCAACTGCAGAAGAATTAAAAGAAATCACTGGCAGTGAAAAGGGTGGTGTTGGTCCAGTTAAGGCTGATTGGGCTGATAAGATTGTTGCTGATGAAACTGTGAAGAATCTTTACAACGTGGTTGTTGGCGCAAATGAAACTGATTATCAATTCCAAAATGCTAACTTGGATCGTGACTTTAAGGTTGATGAATTTGCTGATCTTAGAACTGCCAATGAAGGCGAACCAGATCCAGTTGATCATTTACCACTTAAATTCACTACTTCAATCGAAGTTGGTCACATTTTCAAGCTTGGTACATACTACACAACTACGATGGGTGCTGATTTCTTAGATCAAAATGGTAAAGCTCAACCAGTTATCATGGGTTCATACGGAATCGGTGTTACTAGAATGCTTTCAGCTGCAGTAGAACAACACTTAACTGAACATGGTGTTGCTTGGCCAAAGGAAATTGCTCCGTTTGCAATTCACATTATTCAAATGAAGATAAATAATGATGAACAAACTGCTTTAGCTGAAAAACTTGAAAAAGATTTGTCAGCTAAGTATGATGTTTTATATGACGATCGTAAAGAACGTCCAGGTGTTAAGTTCAACGATGCCGATTTAGTTGGTGCTCCAATTAGAATTACTATTGGACGTAAAGCAGCTGATGGGATTGTTGAAGTTAAGCGCCCAACAGACGAAAAAGCAACTGAAATTTCAGTTGACAAGTTAGATGAATTTGTAAATAAAGAGTTAGGATAATTTTTGTGACTGATAAAAACGAGTTATTCTTAAAACTTTTAAAGCAAATCAAGTTCCCTGATAAGTTTGAAGATAATGATCTCTTACAAAAAGGGAAAATTGAGAACGTGGATGTATACGCTAAAGAACATAAGTGGGATATCCACGTTCTTTTTGATACGCCTTTAAAGTTTGACACGTATAATGCCCTTAATAAGGCAATTCATGAAAGTTTTCATGATTTTGTAAATGCGAATTTGTTGGTTAGTACAGCTGACGGTTCTGACCAGTATTTAAATGACTACTGGCACTACGTAGTGCAGAATTCACAAGTTTTGCAACCAGTAGCCCGAGAATTTTTAGCAGGTCAAAAACCTGAAAAGAAGAACGGTCGCTGGATCATTCCGGTTGATAATGCAGTCATTGACAATATGATTGAGCAACAGGCATTGGATGATCTGGCTGAAGAAATGCGTAAATATGGTTTCTTCAATTTGAAATTCATGACGGAAGTCGATGAAGCCAGCTCAGAAAGTAATTTGCTGAGTCTGCAACAGCTTCAAGAAGAACATGAGAAGAATATGCAGCAGGCTTACGAAGCAATCCCTGATAAGCCCCAACCAAAGCAGTATCCAACTAAAAGACGGAGTTATGGCAACAATAAAATTGCCGAAGATGCTGAAATTACTCAGATTAATGATGTTGAAGATGGTACAAGAAACGTTGTTATCGAAGGTAACATTTTTAACATTGAATCACGTGAATTAAAGTCTGGCTCAGTTGTCTTTACCGGTGAAATTACTGACTACTCTGATTCAATCATGTTCAAGAAGTTTGTCTCTCAAAAAGATCAAATTGCTGAACTTGCAGCTATTAAGCCAGGTACTTGGGCTAAGATGCAAGGTTCTGCTGCAGATGATCAATGGGAACACGATGTTGTGTTCAACATTTATAATTTTGAAACGGTTGAGCATGTTGGTCGGCAAGAAGAATATGAAGGTGACAAGAAACGAGTTGAATTGCACCTGCATACGAATATGAGTCAATTGGATGCTACTAATACACCAACTGATTTTATTAAAACGGCTAAGAAATTTGGTCAAACTGCGATTGCCATTACAGATCACGGTGATGTGCAATCCTTCCCTGAGGCTTATAGCACGGGTAAAAATGAAGGCGTGAAGATCTTATATGGTGTCGAAGCCAATATGATTGATGATCATGCTTTGTTAGTGCTTAATCCAGCGGATATGAAGTATGAAGACCGTGAATTCGTTATCTTTGACGTTGAAACGACTGGTTTATCATCAGTTTATGACACGATTATTGAAATTGGTGCCGTTAAGATGAAAAATGGGGAAGTAATTGAACGCTTTGACAAGTTCATCAATCCACACCATCCATTGAGTGATCAAACAATCAACTTAACTTCTATTACGGATGAAATGGTTGGCGCTGCCGATGATGAAGATGTCGTGATTAAGCAGTTCAAAGACTTTTATGGCGATGATCCTTTGTGTGGTCATAACGTTCAATTTGACGTCGGTTTTGTTAACGCAGCTTTGCGCCACAGTGGACTTGAAGAGATTAAGCAGCCAGTGGTTGATACCTTGGAAGTATCACGGCTCTTGCACCCAGAACAAACCCGTCATACTTTGGATTCCTTAGCCAAAAAGTATGACGTTGTTTTGGAACATCACCACCGGGCCAACCAGGATGCCGAAGCTACGGGCTACTTAATGTTTAAGTTACTTGATGCTTTCAAAGATCGCTTCGATGAAGATAATTTGGGCAAGTTAAATGATTATGCCAAGTATGGGCAAGTTTATAAACGTGCTCGTCCAATGCATATGACGATCTTAGCTAAGAATCAAGCTGGGCTGAAGAATATGTATAAACTGGTTTCGATTGCCAGCACGGATGATTTTTACCGCATTCCGCGGACGCCAAAATCTGACTTACGCCGTCTTCACAAAGGATTATTATATGGTTCAGGCTGCTGGCAAGGGGATGTCTTCATTGCCATGATGCAAAAAGGCTATGATGAAGCTCACAAAAAGGCAAAATTCTATGATTTCCTTGAAGTGCAACCACCAGCAACGTACGCGCAGTTAATTGAAGATCATTTGATTGCTGATGAAGATGAACTAGAAGAAATTCTGACTAATATTTATAAGTTAGGTAAAGAACTAGGTAAGCCGGTTGTGGCTACCAGTGATGCGCACTATGTTGATCCGCACGAAGCAATTTATCGGACAATCTTAATTTCCGCTCAACGGAGTAATCCTAACCGGAATAAGCCACAACCAGATTTGCATTTCTACAGCACTCAAGAAATGTTGGATGCCTTTAGCTTTTTAGGTGAGGATGCTGCCAAGGAAATTGTCATTGATAATACCAACAAGATTGCTGATTCACTTGAAGAAATTGCTCCAATTAAGGATGGTCTGTATCCACCTCATATTGATAACGCTGATCAAGAAATGAAAGATCTGACCTACAATAAGGCTTATGAGCTTTATGGCAAGCCTTTGCCTAAGATTGTTAAGGATCGAATTGACTTGGAGCTTAATTCCATTATTTCTAATGGTTATGCGGTTATTTACTTGATTTCACAACGACTAGTAGCCAAGTCAAATAAAGATGGATATTTGGTAGGTTCCCGTGGATCCGTGGGATCAAGTTTAGTTGCGACTATGTCTGGGATTACAGAAGTTAATCCGTTGGCACCACACTACCGTTGTCCTAAGTGTAAATATTCTAAGTTCTTTACTAACGGTGAATATGGTTCAGGATTTGACTTGCCTGATAAAGATTGTCCAGAATGTGGTACGCCGCTAGTTAAAGATGGTCAAGATATTCCGTTTGCAACTTTCTTGGGCTTCCACGGAGACAAGGTTCCTGATATCGATTTGAACTTCTCAGGTGACTATCAACCAGTGGCTCATAACTTTATTCGGGTTATGTTTGGCCCTGATAATTCTTATCGGGCCGGAACTATTGCCACTGTTGCCGATAAGACTGCTTATGGGTATGCCAAGCACTTTGACGAAGAACGCGATTTGAAGTTAAGAAATGCTGAGCTTGATCGTTTAGCGGCTGGTGTTTCAGGAGTTAAGCGGACAACTGGTCAACACCCAGCCGGAATTGTTGTGGTGCCAAATGATATGGATATTTATGACTTTACACCAGTTCAATATCCAGCCGATGATGTGAATGCGGCTTGGTTAACCACTCACTTTGACTTCCACTCAATTCACGATAACATTTTGAAGTTTGATATTCTGGGACACGATGATCCAACCATGATCAGAATGTTGCAAGATTTATCTGGAGTTGATCCTTTGACGATTCCGCCGGATGATCCTGGCGTTATGTCACTGTTTTCAAGTCCAAAAATCTTAGGTGTAACCCCTGACCAAATTCAATCACAGACTGGGACTTTGGGAGTACCAGAATTCGGAACCCGTTTTGTTCGTGGGATGCTTGAAGAAACAAAGCCAACCACTTTCTCTGAATTACTGCAAATTTCTGGTTTGTCTCATGGGACTGACGTGTGGTTAGGAAATGCCGAAGACTTGGTTAATAACGGCACTTGCAAGTTGAAGGATGTAATTGGTTGTCGTGACAACATCATGATGGACTTGATTCACTGGGGCGTTAAACCTGAAATTGCCTTCTCAACAATGGAATCAGTTCGTCACGGTCGCGGAATCAGTGATGAAAACATGGCAGTTTTGAAAAAGAATAAAAATATTCCTGACTGGTACATTCCTTCATGTTTGAAAATCAAGTACATGTTCCCGAAGGCCCATGCGACAGCTTATATTTTGATGGCTTTGAGAATTGCTTGGTTTAAAGTTTATTATCCAGAAATCTACTACACTGCTTACTTCTCAGTGCGTGCTGACTTGTTCGACTTGGTAGCGATGAGTCACGGCAAAAACACTGTCAAAGCAGCCATGAAAGAAATTCAAGATAAAGGTAATGATGCGTCCGCTAAGGACAAGAGTTTGTTAACGGTTCTGGAAATTGCTAACGAATGCTTGGAACGTGGTATTAAAATTAAGATGGTTGATGTTGATCAATCAGAAGCAACTAACTTTAAGATTTTGGATCAACATACAATTTTGGCACCATTTAATGTTGTGCCAGGTCTTGGTGATAACGCTGCTAAGCAGATCGTGGCTGCTCGTGCTGAGCAAAAATTCTTATCAAAAGAAGATTTAGCTAAGCGTGGTAAAGTATCGCAAACAATTATGAATTACTTCGAAGATAACGGTGTCTTAGAAGGTTTGCCAGATCAAAATCAACTTTCATTATTTTAGTGACTAAAATTTTGAAAAAGCCGGCAAACATGATATACTAAGTCTTGAAGTTCGAATAGGTAAATTCGAGTGAGCAGTAATGCTCACTCTTTTTATTACGGAGGAAAGTTTTTGTCTAAAGTTACAGATCTTGTTCGTTCAGAAATCGAACCCATTATTACTGAACGTAATGATGAATTCGTTGATATTGAATATGTAAAAGAAAAGGGTCAAAATTATCTACGGGTCTACGTTGATAAGGATCAACCCGGCGGTATTGATATTAATGAAATCGCTGATTTAAGTGAATTAGTTTCAGAAAAACTCGATTCCTTAGATCCTGATCCGTTACCTGATCCATATGTTTTGGAACTCTCGTCTCCAGGGGCAGAGCGGCCAATTAAGACGGCTAAAGATTGGGAAAAGGCCAAGGATGATTATATTCATGTTGGTCTTTATCAAAAAATCGATGGCCAAAAGATATATGAAGGAACACTCAAATCCTACAATGATGAGGCAATTGAGTTAGAAGTTAAAATTAAAACAAGACGCAAGACATTGACGATTCCCCGTAAGTTAATTGCAAATGTCCGTTTTGCAATTGAATTTTAGAAAGGCTGATTAAAACTTATGTCTAAAGAAATGCTAGAAGCGTTTGCTACCTTAGAAGATAAGAAGGGCATCAAGCAAGATGTAATTGTTGACGCAATTAAAGCCGCTTTAGTAGCTGCATATAAAAAGAACTATAATCAAGCACAAAATGTTGAAGTTGACTTTGATCCTGCCAAAGGTAATTTCAAGGTAATGGCTGTTAAAACGGTTGTTGATGAAGTTCAAGATGATCGTTTAGAAGTTAGCTTGGAAGATGCTTTAGCAATTAACCGTGCTTATGAAGTTGGCGATGAAATTCGTTTTGAAGTAACACCAAAGAACTTCGGCCGGATTGCTGCCCAAACTGCTAAGCAAGTAATCATGCAACGTTTACGTGAAGCTGAAAGAAATCACATCATTGACGAATACTCACAATATGAAGATGAATTGATTACTGGTACAGTTGAACGTAGCGACAACCGTTTTGTTTATGTTAAAATTGGCAACGTTGAAGCAGTTATGCCTCGTCGTGATCAAATGCCAAATGAAACCTATAACCCACAAGATCAAATTAAGGTTTTAGTAACTCACGTTGGTTCTGATTCTAAGGGTGCCCAAATCGTTGTTTCAAGAACTGCTCCAGATATGGTTAAGCGGTTGTTTGAACAAGAAGTACCAGAAATTTATGATGGCACTGTTGAAATTGTTTCAATTGCGCGTGAAGCCGGTGACAGAACTAAGATGGCTGTGAAGTCAAGTGACCCTAACATTGATCCAGTTGGTACTTGTGTTGGTCAACGTGGTGCCCGTGTCCAAAACGTCGTTAACGAATTAGGCGGCGAAAATATCGATATCGTTAAGTACGAAGAAGATCCATCAGACTTTATCGCTAATGCATTGAACCCATCAGAAGTTATTGCGGTTCAATTTAGTGAAGACGAAGATGAAAAGAGCGCTTTAGTCATTGTGCCAGATTATCAATTATCTTTGGCAATCGGGAAGAAAGGCCAAAACGTTCGTTTAGCAGCGCGTTTGACTGGCTATAAGATTGATATTCGTCCTGAATCAGAAGTTGAATTTGTTGATGAAGACGCTAAGTCTGATGACAATGAAGATAATGAATCAACGACTGATACTGCAGTTGAAGATACCACTGCTGAAGACACTACTGCAGAAGAAGCTAATGATGAAGCTGAAGCAGCAGATACTGATAACGGCGAAGATAATACTGAAGAGTAAGGATTGGTGATCTTTTGAAAAAAAGAAAAATCCCAATGCGGAAGGATCTTTTGACTAATACAATGCAACCTAAAAAAGAATTAGTGCGTATTGTCATTGATAAAGAGAAAAATGTTGCGGTTGATCCAACCGGTAAAAAGCCTGGACGTGGAGCATATGTTTCTTTAGATCCAACTAAAATTGAAGCAGCTAAAGAAAAGGGCGTCTTAGAACGTAGTCTTGGTGCAAAAGTACCAGAATCGTTTTATGAAGAGCTTTATGCATATGTTGACCACCAAAAGGCTAGAAAAGAATTATTTGGTGATAAATAATTTTGCAAAATAAACAAAAAGCGCTAAATTTATTAGGTTTAGCGATGCGAGCTGGCAAAGTGATTGCGGGAACTGAAACCGTAATTATGGGTTTAGCTAAGCAAAAGGTAAAAGTAGTAATTATTGCTAGTGACTTACATGAAAATTCACTTGAAAAAGTTAACCGGGCAGTCCGCAAGGCTAATGTACAGTTAGTTGATCTTTTTACAGCGGATGAATTAGCACATGCAATTGGCAAAAAGCGGAAAGTCATCGGAATTACCGATCAAGGTTTTGCTAAGGCATTAGCAAAGAATATTAATGAAGGAGTGTGATTGGATGGCTAAAGAACGAATTTACGAAGTCGCAAAAGAATTAGGCATCGATAACAAAGTTGTGGTTCAAAAAGCAAAGGACCTTGGCTTTGATGTGAAAAATCATATGTCATCAATTGATGATGCACAGGTGAAGAAATTAAAGGGTAGTTTCCAAAACTCCGCTCCCGTTAAAAAGCAAGAGAATACTGCTAAAAAGAGTAGTAAGATCAAGATTTCAGTATCTTCTATTCGCAAGAATGAAAAGAAGTCTGAAAATAAGAAAAATAATAAACCAAAAAAGCGCAATAATCAGCGGCGTCATGATCACTCTAATAATGATCAAGCGCAAAAGCAAGGTAGATCAAGCACTAATGCACGTAACCTGCTCAAGCAATTTAAGCAAAAGCAACGTGCAGAAGAAACTACTTTAAACAAACAGACACAAAAGGTTAAGCAAGAATATCACGAACAATTGAAGAATCCTAAGAAGAATACTCAACCAAATAAAGAAGTAAAAAGTCATCAAGTTAAAGAAAAGCCAAAGGCCGAAAAAGTGGAAAAGAAGACAATTGGTCCAAAGATCTTAAAACCATCTCCAGCTCGTTTCAAGAAGAATAAACCAGCTGAAAATCGGAATAACGCTTCAACTCCTAGACGTAATAATGAACCAGTGGTTCCTAAAGTTAGTTTAAATGAAGCGCCTAAGGAAGAAAGACGTAACGGCAATGGTCATGGCCGTAATACTGGTAAGCCAGGACGTAAGGGCAGAAACCAATTTGCTAATTCTCATAACGATCACTCAGATCGTCAAGAAAGAAAACGTCGCAAGAATAAGAAGCGTCAACATGAACAACCAAAGAAGCAACCAACTAAGCGTAAGGAACGTCCATTACCAGAAACTTTAGTTTATGAAGAAGGAATGAACGCGCAAGACTTAGGCAAGCTTTTACACCGTGAACCAGCAGAAATCGTTAAGAAATTATTCATGCTTGGGGTTATGACTAACCAAAACCAATCATTGGATAAGGATACGATTGAATTATTAGCTGCCGAATACGGAATTGATGCAAAGCAAAAAGTTCATGAAGATATTTCTGATATTGATAAGCTTTACGACAAGCGGATGAAAGCTGCTAAGGAATCTAATAAGCAAGTTAAGCGTCCACCTGTTGTTACGATCATGGGTCACGTTGACCACGGTAAGACTACTTTACTTGACCGTTTGCGTCATACTCATGTTTCAGCACATGAAGCTGGTGGTATCACCCAGAAGATCGGTGCTTACCAAGTTCGTCTTGATGATCGCCTAATTACTTTCCTTGATACTCCAGGACACGCAGCCTTCTCTAACATGCGTGCCCGTGGTGCGGAAATTACTGATATTGTTGTTTTGGTTGTTGCTGCTGACGACGGGGTTATGCCACAGACTATCGAAGCTATTGACCACGCCAAGAGTGCCAATGTGCCAATCATTGTTGCCATCAACAAGATGGATGTTCCAGGTGCTAACCCACAACACGTTACTGAACAATTAATGAAGTACGGTTTGATCCCAGAAGATTATGGTGGTGACACTATCTTCGTTAAGATCTCAGCCAAGACTGGTGAAAACGTTGATGATTTACTACAAATGATCTTGCTTCAAGCTGATGTAATGGAATTAAAGGCTGATCCTACTCAAATGGCTATTGGTACGGTTGTAGAAGCACGTTTGTCACGTGGACGTGGTCCAGTAGCTGACCTTTTGGTTCAACAAGGTACTTTGAATGTTGGTGATCCAATCGTTGTTGGTAATACTTTTGGCCGGGTACGTACTATGACTAACGACCGTGGTCGTCAAGTTAAGAAGGCAACTCCTTCAATGCCTGTCGAAATTACTGGTTTAAATGATGTCCCAGAATCAGCTGATAAGTTAGTTGAATTTGAAGACGAAAAGACTGCTCGTTCAGTTGGTGAAGCTAGAGCTCAACAAGCTTTGCAAAAGTCTCGTGAAAATGTTCAACACGTAACTCTTGATAACCTCTTCGATACTATGAAGAAGGAAAATATGAAGGAAGTTGACATTGTCCTTAAGGCTGATGTTCAAGGTTCTGTTGAAGCTTTGCAACAATCACTTGAAAAGATTGAAGTTGAAGGCGTTCGCGTAAACATTATTCACTCTGGTGTAGGTGCCATTAATGAATCAGATGTTACTTTGGCCGGTGCTTCAAATGCCTTTATCATTGGGTTCAATGTTCGTCCAACTGCTACTGCTAAGAGTCAGGCAGAAACTGACGGCGTTGATATTCGTCTTTACAGTATTATTTACAAGGCAATTGACGACGTAACTTCAGCTATGAAGGGTATGCTTGAACCAACTTACGAAGAAAAAGTTATTGGTAACCTTACTGTTCGTGAAACTTGGAAGGTATCCAAGGTTGGTACTATTGCTGGTTCCTTCGTTGATAAGGGTCTAGTTAAGAACGATGCTAAGATTAGAGTTATTCGTGACGGCATCGTTAAGTATGACGGTGAAATTGCTTCTCTTAAGCGTTACAAGGATGACGTTAAGGAAGTTAAAGAAGGTAACGACTGTGGTTTGACCATCAAGGATTACAACGATATTAAGATCGGTGACGAATTCGAAGTTTACGAAATGCAACAAGTTGAACCTAAGTAGACCTTTTTAAGGAGGAAAACATGAAACACAGAATTGGTCGTGTTGAAGGAGAAATCCTCCGCGAAACAACTAAAATCTTGCAAAAGAACATTCGTGATCCCCGTTTAAGTGAAGTTACAATCACAGCGGTGGAATGCACTAATGATTTATCTTATGCCACGATTTACTACAGTCTTTTAACTGAAGATGCAGCTAAAGAAGAAGAAGTGGCTGCAGGTTTTGAAAAAGCTAAGGGTATGATCCGTCACTTGCTAGGACAAGTGTTAACGGTTTATAAAGTCCCTGAATTAATTTTTAAGCGAGATAACTCAGTTAAATACGGTAGCAAGATTGATCGGTTGATTGCTCAAGTTAAGAAGCAAGACGCTGAAAGAAATGGTAATTAAAAAAAGCGCTGTTAAGGCGCTTTTTTGTTATAGACAGGGATAATTTATGTTAAATGGAATTTTAGTAATTGATAAAGATCAGGGCATGACCAGTGCTGATGTTGTGTATCATCTACGTAAGGCGCTACATATTAGAAAAATTGGTCACGCTGGCACCTTAGATCCTAAAGTAACTGGGGTATTACCAATTGCCATTGGGCAAGCCACTAAACTAATCGAATTGATGCATACTAGACCAAAGGCATATCGAGGTGAAGGCTTGTTTGGTTTTGCGACAGATTCTTATGATACTGATGGCAAAATTTTGCGTGAACAGAAGTTAACTACGGCTTTTTCTGCAACGGAAATTCAAGCAGGGATGGACTTGTTCAAAGGAAAAATTGAACAAGTGCCACCAATTTATTCAGCCGTCAAAGTTAATGGCAAACACCTTTATGAATATGCACGGGAAGGAGTTCCCGTTGAACGTCCTAAAAGAAGTGTTGACATTTATGATTATCGTTTAATCAATGATCCAAGCTTTGATGCAGAAAAAGGACAAGAAAGCTTTGATTTTGAAATTAAATGCAGTAAAGGGACCTATGTCAGATCATTAGTCAATGACTTGGGTGAAAAGCTTAATGTTCCCGCTGTCATGACTAAGTTACGTCGTACGGCAAGTTCTGGTTTTGACTTAAGTCAGGCAGTTAAATTAAGTACGATTGAAGCAAATCCCGACCAAGCCAGTGCCTTGATTCAACCGATTGATGCTTTCTTTAAAGACTATGAAATGATTGATTTGAATGCAGGAAAGTGGCTAAAAGTAAAAAATGGTGCCAGAATAGACCTGAAAACGGATGCAAAAAAAGTAGCATTACGGTACAATGGAAAAGTTAAGGCGATTTATCAGAAAACTAAAGATGGATATCGCCCCGATTTAATGTTACTAGCAAATGAATGAGTGAAACGAAGGAAGATAGGATGGAAATTGTCCATTTAACTTATCCAGTTAAAAATAAAATTACTACGGGTCAAGTTGTTTTAGCCCTAGGCTTTTTCGATGGCGTTCATTTAGGTCATCGACACTTAATTGCCACTGCCCGCAAACTTGCTGATGAAAAACACTTACCATTAATGGTGATGACGTTTGATCGCCATCCTAGCGAGGTTTATGCCAAAAATAAGAGTTTCATTTATATTGATACCTTAGAAGAAAAAGCTGCAAAAATGGCAAAGTTAGGCGTAGATTATTTAGTAGTGATGAAGTTTACGACTGCTTTTAGTCAAATATCTGGGCAAGAATTTGTTGATAATGTGATTATCAAGCTGCAGGCTAATACAGTTGTGGCTGGCTTTGATTATACTTATGGCCGAAAAGACTTGGCTAATATGGATCATTTACCTGCTTTTGCTAAGGGACGCTTTGAAATTGTGAAAGTTGCCAAGCAAACGGTGGACGGCGAAAAGATTGGTTCAACTGAAATTCGTCGGGCGATTACTGAGGGTAAAATGGAAGAAGTTTATGATCTACTTGGCAGTCACTATGTGATGAGTGGAACGGTTGGCCATGGCAAGCGCAATGGTCATAAATTGGGCTTTCCAACGGCTAACTTGGTTTGGACTGATAAAAAGGCCATTCCTAAAGTTGGTGTTTATGCTACCAAGACCAAAGTTAACAATCATTGGTACAACTCGATGACCAGTGTTGGTTATAATGTCACAATTGATCAAGAACGTAAAATCTATATTGAATCAAATATTTTTGATTTTAATGAAGACATTTATGATCAACCGATTGCGATCAAATGGTATAAATATACGCGTGGTGAAATTAAGTTTGATAGTCTGGAACAGTTAAAAGAACAACTTCAAAAAGATCAAGCTGAAATCAAACAGAATTTCGCTGAAGGATTAGATAAAAAATAGAATTTTTAAAGAGGAACAGAGCTGAAAAGGCTACTGTTCCTCTTTTTTTGGTCAATTTGCATAAATTTCAAAAACAATTAGCACTCGTCTTGTATTTCTGCTAGTTTTTAGTATAATATTATTTGTTAGCACCTGAGAATTTCGAGTGCTAAAAGTGAGGGCGATATTTATGTTGACCGAGCGTCAAAAATTAATTTTAAAAACAATTATTCGAGATTTCACACAAGAGCATGAACCTGTTGGTTCAAAGACAGTGATGAAACAATTACCAATTAAAGTTTCAAGTGCAACCATTCGAAATGAAATGGCCGTCTTGGAAGAAAAAGGCTTGATTGAAAAGACGCACTCCTCAAGTGGTCGGGTACCCTCAACTGAAGGTTATCGCTATTATCTAGATAACTTAGTTGAACCTTTAAAGTTGCCAGATTCAATTTATAATCAAATTGGTTATCAATTGGATCGTCCTTTCCACCAGGTAAATGAAATAGTCCAAGAAGCAGCTAAGATTTTGTCAGATTTGACTAATTATACTGCTTTTGCGGAAGGACCGGAGAGCCACAATGTTACTGTTACAGGTTTTAGAATTGTCCCTTTGTCTAATCGGCAGGTGATGGCGATTCTGGTAACCAATGATGGTAATGTGCAGAATCAAGTTTATGCCTTACCACACAATATTCATGGGGATGAAATTGAAAAAGCCGTTCGCATGATTAATGATGAGTTGGTCGGTAAGAGCTTAAAGCAAATTACACCTCAACTATTACAAGGTTTGTCTAATTACCAAATTGGTGGTGAACATACCGGTGAATTGTTAAGCTTAGTGGAAGATGTTTTAAAAGATGCCGCTAGTGAGCAGATGTATGTTGATGGTCAAATTAATTTGCTTAACAATAGTTCTAAAGAGGATGTCCAAGATTTACGGTCGCTTTATGAATTAGTTGACAAGAATGATCTCTTTCCAAGCTTGCTGAATAGCGAAAGTAAAGACAGTGATTTTCCAGTCCAAGTTCGTTTAGGTTCAGAATTACCAAATGAACTGCTGAAGAATTACAGTTTATTAACTGCTACTTATAATGTCGGTGAGCACGGAAAAGGAACAATTGCCTTACTTGGTCCAACTAATATGCCATATTCGCAGATGATTGGATTACTTGAATACTTTAGAAACGAGCTAGCCAAGAAATTGCTCGATTATTACGGAAAATTTCAATAAAAATAAAAGGAGGTTAGCCGCGTGAGTAAGGAAGAATTTCCTAGCGAAAAGAATTTAGATGAAAAAGACGTTGCTCCTAAAAAGAAGGCTAAACCTGAAACTAAAGAGGAAAAGCCCAAAAAAGAAGTTGACGACAAGGAAAAGCTTTTAGCTCAAATCAAAGAACTTGAAGCTAAGAATAAGGAGCTTGAAGATAAATATTTGCGTAGCGAAGCAGAAATTCAAAATGCGCAAAATCGCTATTCAAAAGAACGAGCTCAACTGATTAAGTATGAATCTCAAAGCTTAGCTAAGGACGTTTTGCCAGCAATGGATAATTTGGAACGGGCCTTAGGTGTTAAAGCAGATGATGATGCTTCTAAGCAATTGAAGAAGGGTGTCGAAATGACCCTGGAATCACTTGTCAGATCAATGAAGGATCATGGCATTGTTGAGATTGAGGCTGACGGCGTAAAATTTGATCCGACATTACATCAAGCTGTACAAACTGTTGCAGCCGAAAATGATGATCAAAAAGATCACGTTGTTCAGGTTTTGCAAAAAGGATATCAGTATAAAGATCGGACATTAAGACCAGCAATGGTTGTAGTTGCACAATAAGAGAGGAAGAAATATACATGTCAAAAGTTATTGGGATTGACCTTGGGACTACTAACTCAGCAGTTGCAGTTCTTGAAGGTAAAGAACCAAAGATTATTACTAACCCAGAAGGAAACCGGACTACTCCTTCAGTAGTTGCTTTCAAAGATAGCGATATCCAAGTTGGTGACGTTGCAAAGCGTCAAGCGATTACTAACCCTAACACGATCGTTTCTATCAAGCGTCACATGGGTGAAGCTGATTACAAAGTAAAGGTTGGCGACAAGGAATACACTCCACAAGAAATTTCAGCCTTTATTTTGCAATACATCAAGAAGTTCTCAGAAGACTACTTGGGTGAAGAAGTAACTGATGCAGTTATTACTGTACCTGCTTACTTTAACGATGCTCAACGTCAAGCTACTAAGGATGCTGGTAAGATTGCTGGCTTAAACGTTAAGAGAATTATTAACGAACCAACTGCTTCAGCTTTAGCCTTCGGTTTGAACAAAGACCAAGATGAAAAGGTCTTAGTTTACGACCTTGGTGGTGGTACTTTCGATGTTTCTGTTCTTCAATTAGGTGACGGTGTCTTCCAAGTATTGTCAACTAACGGTGATACTCACCTTGGTGGTGATGACTTTGATAACCGGATCATGGATTGGTTAATCAAGAACTTTAAGGATGAAAATGGTGTTGACTTGTCTAAGGACAAGATGGCAATGCAACGGTTAAAGGATGCTGCTGAAAAGGCTAAGAAGGACTTGTCAGGTGTATCTTCAACCCACATTTCACTTCCATTCATCTCAGCTGGTGAAGCTGGTCCATTACACCTTGAAGCAGACCTTACTCGTGCTAAGTTTGATGAATTGACTAGTGACTTAGTTGACAAGACTAAGATCCCATTTGACAATGCTTTAAAGGATGCTGGTTTAACTGTTAACGACATTGATAAAGTTATCTTAAACGGTGGTTCAACTCGTATTCCTGCAGTTCAAAAGGCTGTTAAGGAATGGGCTGGCAAGGAACCAGACCACTCAATTAACCCTGACGAAGCTGTTGCCTTAGGTGCAGCTATTCAAGGTGGGGTTATCTCAGGTGATGTTAAGGACATCGTTTTGCTTGATGTTACTCCATTGTCACTTGGTATTGAAACCATGGGTGGTGTCTTCACTAAGTTAATCGACAGAAACACTACAATCCCAACTTCAAAGAGTCAAATCTTCTCAACTGCTGCTGATAACCAACCAGCTGTAGATGTTCACGTTTTGCAAGGTGAACGTCCAATGGCTGCTGACGACAAGACTCTTGGCCGCTTTGAATTAACTGATATTCCACCAGCACCACGTGGTGTTCCTCAAATTCAAGTTACCTTTGATATCGACAAGAACGGTATTGTTAACGTATCTGCTAAGGATATGGGTACTGGTAAGGAACAAAAGATTACCATTAAGAGTTCATCCGGTTTGTCAGATGAAGAAATCAAGCGGATGCAAAAGGATGCTGAAGAACACGCTGACGAAGATAAGAAGCGTAAGGAAGAAGCAGACCTTAGAAATGAAGTTGACCAATTGATCTTCACTACTGACAAGACTTTGAAGGACACTAAGGATCAACTTTCTGACAGTGACCGCAAGCCAGTTGAAGATGCCCTTGAAGCTTTGAAGAAGGCTCAAAAGGACAACAACTTGGATGAAATGAAGGAAAAGAAGGATGCCTTATCCAAGGCTGCTCAAGATTTAGCCGTTAAGCTTTACCAACAAAATGGTGGTGCCCAGGGTGCTGCTGGTCAAGCAGGTCCTCAAGGCCCGCAAGGTGGTAATCCAAACCCAGGTAACAATGGTGGAGCTCAAGATGGTAGTTTCCACAAAGTAGACCCAGACAAGTAAAGGGTTTATAATTTAAATAACCTATTAAGAAAAGAACTGCTTAAGGGTAGTTCTTTTCTTTTAAATGTGAGGAGTTTAGGTTTTGGCACAAGAAGATTACTATAAAGTTCTTGGCGTTGATCGTAATGCCAGTGAGCAAGAAATTAATACAGCATACCGTAAATTAGCCAAAAAGTATCACCCCGACTTGAATCATGAGCCTGGGGCTGAGCAAAAATATAAGCAAGTTAACGAAGCTTATGAAGTTTTGCATGATAAGCAAAAACGGGCACAGTATGACCAATTTGGCTCTGCTGGTGTCAATGGCCAAGGTGGCTTTAATGGCGCTGGCCAAGGCTTTGGCGGCTTTGGTGATTTCGGCGATATCTTTGGTGATATCTTTGGTCAAGGCTTTGGTGGCCAAAGACAACGAGTGGATCCTACTGCACCGCAACGTGGTGAAGACTTAGATTACACTTTAACAATTGACTTTATGGATGCCATTAACGGTAAGAAGACGCAAGTTTCTTACACTCGTAATGAAACTTGTGGTACTTGTCATGGTACTGGTGCTGAAAAAGGTACCCATCCGATCACTTGTGACAAGTGTCACGGTAGTGGTTATATGACAGTTACCCAACAATCAGCCTTTGGGATGATTCAAAGACAAACTGTTTGTGATAAATGTCATGGTAAAGGTGTCATTATTGAACATCCATGCAAGACTTGTCATGGCGCTGGTGTGGTTGAAGCGAAGAATACCATTGAAGTTGATATTCCAGCCGGTATCGATAATGGCCAACAATTGCGTTATGAAGGTCAAGGTGAAGCTGGTAAGAATGGCGGCCCTTATGGTGACTTGTACATTAGTTACCGCATTAAGCCTTCTAAGGAATTTGAAAGACGTGGTAATACCATTTACACTACCGTTCCAATTTCCTTTGCTCAAGCTACGTTAGGTGACGAAATTAAGGTTAAGACTGTGCACGGTGAAAAGGAATTGAAGATTCCAGCCGGAACTCAGCCTAATAAGAAATTCACTTTACGTGGTGAAGGGGTTCCATATATTCGCGGCGGCGGTAATGGTGATCAAATCACGACCGTTGAAGTTAAGATTCCTAAGAAAGTTAATGAAAAGCAAAAGGAAGCTTTGGTTGACTTTGTCAAGGCTAGTGGTGAATCAATTACACCACAAGGCAAGGGCTTCTTTGAACGACTTAAAGATAAGTTAAGTGGCGAAGATTAAAGAAAATGGCATTGCAGTAGTGCAGTGCCATTTTTATTTTTTAAAAACGTGTTGAATTTCATTACTAAAAGTAGATTTTTGTAAATCGGTCGTAATGAAATAGATTGTAGCTAATTCTTGATGAAAAGTAAAAGCAATTCGTACAGAACCTATTTTGCCTAAATTTAGTCTGAACTCATAACAAGCTAAGCCATTTATTTTCTCTCTGATAGCTAATTTAACTTTGGTCATGCCAGTTTTGATTTCTTTATCAATTGCAGCAGCGATTTTCTGTTCAGCTAATTTTTGCGTATGGGGATGCTTTTTAAAAAAAGACTTACAACTACTTTCAAACCTGATTTTCATGATATTAACCTCACTCAATTTACTATAAAATACTTTCGATTTTTCTGCACCTATTCGTTTTATAAGATTAGTGAGCTTTGCTATAATAATTAAGATAGTAAAGGGTGAAAAATTTTATGGATTTAGAAAAACTAAAAGATTATCAAAAGCACATTCGTAACTTTGCCATCGTTGCCCACATTGACCATGGTAAATCGACGATTGCTGACCGAATTCTTGAATTAACTGATACTGTCAGTGAACGCCAACTTAAAAATCAAATGCTTGATGATATGCCACTTGAACGTCAACGTGGAATTACCATCAAGATGAACTCTGTCGAAGTAAAATATCATGCCAAGGATGGGGAAGATTATATTTTTCACTTAATTGATACCCCAGGGCACGTTGACTTCTCTTATGAAGTATCACGCTCACTTGCTGCTTGTGAAGGAGCATTAATGGTCGTTGATGCCTCACAAGGTGTCCAAGCGCAAACTTTAGCTAATACTTATTTGGCAATTGATGATGATTTGGAAATTTTGCCAGTTATCAATAAGATTGACTTACCATCTGCTGACATTCCTAAGACCAAGGAAGAAATTGAAGAAATGTTAGGACTAGATGCTTCTGAAGCAGCCGAAGTTTCTGGTAAAACTGGTCAAGGAATCGAAGACATGTTGGAAAAGGTAGTTAAGTACATCCCGGCACCAACGGGCGACTTATCAGCTCCACTTAAGGCTTTGATTTTTGACTCTAAGTATGATGACTACCGCGGGGTAGTCATGTCAGTGAAGATCGAAGATGGTTATGTCAGACCAGGTGACAAGATCAAGATTATGAACACCGGTAAGGAATATGAAGTAACCGAAGTCGGTGTTTCTAGTCCGCATCCAATTAAAAAGAACATTTTAGTTGCCGGGGATGTAGGTTATATCACGGCTAACATTAAGTCGGTTCGTGAAACCCGTGTAGGTGACACGATTACTTCAGTTGAAAATCCAACTGCAGAGCCACTTCCAGGTTACCGGCAGATTCCACCAATGGTTTACTCAGGGATGTATCCCGTTGATAACCGTGATTACGAAGATTTAAAGGAAGCCTTACAAAAATTGCAATTAAACGATGCGGCGTTGGAATTTGAACCTGAAACTTCAACTGCTTTAGGTTTTGGTTTCCGTTGTGGCTTTCTTGGTTTATTGCATATGGACGTAGTTCAAGAGCGACTTGAACAAGAATTTGATTTGGATTTAATCATGACGGCCCCAAGTGTTGACTACCACGCAATTATGAACGATGGCTCAACTAAGGTGATTGATAACCCATCAGATTTGCCAAGTGCAGGTGAATATAAAGAAGTTGAAGAGCCTTACGTTAAGGCGGAAATCATGGTACCAAATGACTTCGTTGGTCCAGTAATGGAACTTTGTCAAAGAAAACGAGGCGAATTCGTAACCATGGATTACCTCGATAAGTATCGCGTGAATGTCATCTATAATATGCCATTAGCTGAAATTATTTTTGACTTCTTCGATGACTTGAAGTCTTCTACTAAGGGTTATGCTTCCCTTGACTATGATATTACTGGTTACCGGGCAACTGACTTAGTTAAGATTGATATCCTGCTTAACAAGGAACCGATCGATGCTTTGAGCTTTATTGCTCACCGTTCAGAAGCCCAAGACCGAGCACGACAGATGACTTCAATGCTGAAGAAGTTGATTCCACGGCAGAACTTTGAAGTTGATATCCAAGGGGCAATCGGCGCTAAGATTATTTCGCGGGCAACGATTAAGCCATATCGTAAAGATGTTACTTGGAAGATTCACACCGGTGACCCTGACCGGCGGGCTAAATTGCTAGAAAAGCAGAAGCGTGGTAAGAAACGGATGAAGGCTGTCGGTAAGGTTGAAGTACCACAAGATGCCTTTATGGCCGTTTTGAAGATGAACGACGATGACATCAAAGGAAAGTAACATGGCTGAACAAAAGAAAAAACGTGATGTGAAGACCATTGTGATGCGAGTAATAGCAGTTATTCTGTTATTAGTCGGATTGGCTTTAATTTTTAATAAACAGATTCGCAATCATTTGATTACGCAGAACCAAACGCAAGCGATGACCTCTTTAACGAGAAAAGAAATTGAAAAGAACCAAAAGAAGAAGGGGATGTTCAATTTCAGCAAGGTCAAAGAAGTCGACTTTGGTCAGGTAGCTAAATCGCGGACCAAAAATGGGGCTCACGTTATTGGGGCCTTGGCCATTCCTGATGTCAATATGCATTTGCCGATTTTGCTCGGGATGTCAGATGACGCGATGGCCACTGGTGGTGGGACAATGCGTCCTGATCAAAAGATGGGTAAGGGCAATTACCCGCTTGCTGGTCACTATATGACTTCTAAAGGAATTCTCTTCTCTCCATTAGAAGATACGAAAAAGGGCCAATTGGTTTACCTAACTAACTTGAAAAAGGTTTTTGTTTACAAGATTTATATGAAAAAGGTTGTTAATCCTTATGCCGTTTACCTCGTTAACAATACTAAAAAGCCAATCGTAACTTTGATTACTTGTGCTGACGGTGGTACTAATCGCTGGGCTGTTCGTGGTAAACTAATTAAGACGGAAAAAGCAACAGCAGATAATATAAAGGTGTTTAATCTTAAATAATGAAGTGGAAAGAAAAAACTGCAGAAGAGTTAGATCCAACTTTAATTGAAAAATATCAACTTAGTCCATTAGCGGCTAAGTTGTTTTCTTTGCGAGGAATTAATACAGACGAAAAGCTAGAATTCTGGTTTAATGCAACAGAAGAAGATTTAGCTGATCCTTCTTTAATGCATGATATGGACAAAGCCGTTGAGCAGATCAATCAGGCGATTGACAATGGTGAAAAAATTACCATCTATGGCGATTACGACGCAGATGGCATTACGGCAACAACGATTATGACGGAAACGCTCAGTATTTTAGGCGCGGACGTACACTATTTTATTCCCGATCGTTTTGAGGATGGTTATGGTCCGAATCTCAAGCGATATCAGGACATTGTCGCTGATGGTACAAAATTGATCATTACCGTTGATAATGGGGTAACTGGGGTCGAAGAAGTTAAGTATGCCCAAGAACATGGTGTGGATGTCATTTTAACCGATCACCACACCTTCCAAGAAGAAGTACCTAAGCCAGTAGCGCTCGTGCACTGTAATTATCCTGGACAAAAATATCCCTTTGATGACTATTGCGGTGCTGGGGTAGCTTATACGATCTGTCGCTGCCTTATGCAAGATACCATGCCAGAACTACTTGACTTGGCGATGATTGGCACGATTGGCGATATGGTTAAAGTTACCGGTGAAGGGCACATTATTGTTAAGCGGGGCTTAGAAGTACTGAACCAGACTGATCGTCCGGGCTTACGGGCGTTAATTAAAAATGCGGGGCTGACTTTAGGACAAATTGATGAAACTGATGTTGGTTTTAACATTGCTCCGCGATTGAATGCCGTGGGCCGTTTGGCCAATGCCAATTTAGCCGTTGAATTATTACTGAGTGATGATGATGTCGCTGCCCAAAAGATTGCTGATCAGATTGAAGATTTAAATGAAAAGCGCAAGGAATTAACAACCGAAGTTTATGAAAAATGCTTGCAGCAAATTAAGGAAAATAGTTGGCGTCGCGCTAATACCTTGGTGATTTACGATCCTAGTTTTCATGAAGGGGTCTTAGGTTTAGTTGCCAACAAGGTGGTCGAAGCTACACATAAGCCAACGATTGTTTTGACGAAGAATAAAGCTGGCGAAATCAAGGGTTCTGGCCGGTCCATTAGTGGATTTAATTTGTTTAATGCCTTAAACCCGTTAAAAGACGAACTCTTTACCAAGTTTGGCGGGCATGATTTTGCTTGTGGTTTATCGATGACGGAAGACAAGATCAACTTATTAAGAAAGACTTTTGAAGATAATTTCCAGGTTGATGGCGAATTAGAAACAAAAGATTTTGATATGGAATTACCGATGCAAAACCTGTCAGCCGAGACGATGACTGAAATTAAGCAAGTTGGTCCCTTTGGCACAGGTGATCCGCAACCAATTTTTAGTATTACTGAGCCGCAAATTACCCACTTCTTCAAGATGGGAAAGACCAAAAATCATGTCAAGTTTACCGCTAATAAGAATGGCGGTAGTCTTAGCATTGTAGGTTTTAACAAAGGCTTCTTAAATAATCAATTATTACCGTTTGTGAACCAGCTCTTTGTCACCTTGTCCTTAAATATTTTTCGTAATAAGGTCACGCTGCAAGGGATTATGGATGGTATTGATTTTGCTGCACCGAAATTAGCAGTCCCAACTTCAATCATTGATCTGCGTTCTGAAGATTATGTCATGGGTTTTGCTGACCGCTATTTGCTCTTTGATAAAAACAATCTCTCATATGTGCAAAATAGCTATGGCATCGATCCTAAGAAGATTTCGTTAGTTGAAGACTATCAAGCAAGTGATGAAACGGCCGTCTTACTTGATGTACCAAAGAATCAAATGCAATTAGATCAAGCCTTGGCCAATAATTACCAACAATTATATTTACGGTTTTTACTGGACAATTTACCAGTTGAAAGTATTCCTGCTAAGTCTTATTTTGCCAAAGTTTTGAAGTATATTTATGCTCATCCGACTTTGAAGCCAGAAGATTACCGGACAGTTGCTCCTTATCTCGGGCTTGACTACGATAGTGTGTTGTTTATTTTAAGAGTCTTCTTTGAATTAGACTTTGTGACTTTAGATCAAGGTAAATTAATGGGCGTTAAAGATCCGGAAAATAAGCCTTTAACTGCTTCTAAATATTTAATGGCCACTAATTCCCAAATTAAATTTGTTCGGCAATTACGCAATATGCCAAGTCAACAATTGATTACTTATGTTAATAATTTGATGAAATCAAATGATTAATGTTCTGTTTTTTGGTAAAATAGACGAGTCAAGGGCAGAAATTATTAATCAGCTCAGAAATTATGGAGGTTTTTTCTTCTTATGGCAATTGATTTTAGTAAACACATTGCTAGTGTTCAAGATTTCCCTAACAAGGGAATTGTTTTCCGTGATATTACACCTATTTTGCAAGATGGCGAACTATTTCGTGCTGCAACTCATGAACTAGCTGAATACGCTAAGAGCAGAAATGCGGATGTCATTGTTGGTCCAGAAGCTCGTGGCTTTATTGTCGGTTGTCCAGTGGCAGCAGAACTAGGAATTGGTTTTGTTCCTGCAAGAAAGCCTCATAAGTTGCCTCGTGAAGTTGAACGTGCTTCTTACGACCTAGAATACGGTTCTAACAGCTTGGAAATGCACATGGATGCCATTAAACCAGGCCAAAGAGTAGTGGTCTGTGATGACTTATTAGCTACTGCTGGGACTTTAAGAGCATCTAAGGAATTGATTGAAAACTTAGGTGGTAAGCTAGTTGGGGCAGCCTTTTATGTTGAATTGCCTGATCTTAAGGGTCGCGAAAAGTTACCAGACGTTGACATTTACAGTCTTGTAAAATATCACGGTGCTTAAATATCTGAATTAAAAAATTAGGGGTTCTGGGAATTTCCCAGAACCTTTTTTGCATGCTCCTTTAAAAAAGTTCATAATAGAACATGTTTGTTGATTAAAAAGGAGTTTTTGAAAGTATGGAATCAGATAATTCTGGTAATTCGGTTAAGATTAAACTAGGTAGTTTAGTCTTAATGATTTTTTCGGCCATTTTTGGCTTTAGTAATTCACTCACGGCCTATTACCAAATGGGGTATGCCAGTATCATTTGGTATATCTTAACCGCTCTCTTGTTTTTCTTACCTTCAGCATTGATTTTTGCTGAATACGGAGCTGCGTTTAAAGGTGTACGTGGTGGGATTTTTTCCTGGTTAAAGGGATCAGTTAGCGAAAAGACAGCCTTTATCGGGACCTTTATCTGGCTAGCTGCTTGGGTAGTTTGGCTAGTTTCCTCAACCCAGTTCTTCTTGGTGTCAGTTTCAACGGCGATTTATGGTCATGATACGACCCAAAATTGGCATTTAGGCTTCTTAAGCTCAACGCAATTATTAGGGATCTTAGAAGTAGCTTTCTTAGTAATTGTTACTTTTTTTGCCGCCAAAGGGGTTGATAAGATTGCTGCTGTTTCCAACATCGGTGGGATTTTTACTTTAGCAGTAACCATTGGCTTTACTTTGGTCTCAGTGATCGTCTTTTTCTTAAAGCACGGTCAATTAGCTGAACCAATTACGGCTCAATCCTTAGTGCACTCACCCAATCCAGCCTTTCAGTCACCAATTGCCGTGGTATCCTTCATTGTGTATGCCTTGTTCGCTTATGGTGGTTTGGAAACTTCAGCTGGAGTAATTGACTCAGTTGATAAACCAGAGAAGACCTTCCCCAAGGCTTTGATTATTGCCATGATTACCATGACTGGCTTTTATGTCTTGAACATTTTAATGTGTGGGATTGCCGCTAACTGGCATAGTCAATTGGGTGGTAAAAATGTCAACTTAGCTAATGTTGAATATGTTTTGATTAATAATTTAGGGGTAGAAACTGGTAAGGGCTTAGGTTTGTCACATTCAGCTGCAATCGGTCTGGGTGCGGCCTTTTCACGGTTTGCTGGACTGGCTGATGTGTTATCAGGTATTTCAGCTGCCTTCTTGATGGTTTATTCACCAATTAAGTCCTTCATTGAAGGTTGTGATCCGCGCTTATTGCCAAAGAACTTGGTTAAATTGAATAAGCATGGCATGCCTGAGCGTTCAATGTGGACCCAAGCGGTGATTGTTAGTTTGATCATTCTCTTTATTTCCTTTGGTGGGGATGCTGCTAGTCAGTTCTATACCATCTTAATGGATATGATGAATGTCTCTTCAGCTGCACCTTACTTGTTCTTAATTGGTGCCTTTCCATTCTTTAAGATGAAGAAGGATTTGGATCGTCCATTTGTCTTTATCAATGGTAAAAAGAAGATCTGGAGTATGACCATTGTGGTCTGGCTAGTTGTTGCGATCGGAATTATCTTTACTTGTATCGAGCCACTCTTTACAGGTGACTACAAGACTTCATTCTGGACGGCAATTGGACCAGTTGCCTTTGGAGTTGTCGCTTGGATCTATTATGACGTACAAGCCCGCAAAGATCGCGCTTTAGAAGAATAATAAGTGAGTGGGAAGAAACTTCTCGAGAAATAGCCGAGATAGCGTACAACTGACTTAGAATACGAAGTATTCAAGTCATGTTGTAGCTATAGTCGGCTATTTCTGTTTCTGACCACGATAATTCTGGAATGGAGAATGCAAAACATACTAACCTAGTGTTGGATCATGAATCGACGGATTCATGATCTGACACTTTTTTCTACGTAAAGTCAAGCATCATCGTATGTTTTGCTTTATTATTTTGTATAATTTAACGACTTAATTAAAATTGTGTCGATTTATTTTTAAACGAAAGTATGACAAATAAGCCTGCAAATCTATAATTTTTGTAAGCTTAGTTTTATAAT
>NZ_ML136871.1:162696-165188 GCF_004009905.1 Lactobacillus xujianguonis | reverse complement strand
TAAAGTTGCTCTTCACATTGATTTTTCAGTCATTAATTTTCTAAACTAGGCTTTAAAAGCCCACATACTCCAATGAAATTCCCTGAAAAGCCGGTGAAGCTGCCCGTTTGTCGTACGACATCAAGTGCTTTACCTCAACTTTTATTTTAAAGCAAAAATTTAATTTTCTAAACTAGGCTTTAAAAGCCCACATACTCCAATGAAATTCCCTGAAAAGCCGGTGAAGCTGCCCGTTTGTCGTACGACATCAAGTGCTTTACCTCAACTTTTATTTTAAAGCAAAAATAAAAGTGCTAGATAATCATCCCGTCGAATAATTATCTAACACTAGGTTAGTATGTTTGTTGTGTGTCGGGCATGGCATCTCATCTAGTCTAGTGAAAGACTAGATCACGGGCAGTTGTCGCCAAGTGTAGTGAACCACAAGCCGGTAATAGTGATGTTATGGGGGGAAGGAAGTGGCTAGCGAGTTTTCAGAGTCTACGTACAGAAACCTGGTCAGGCCAAATGGTGGATAAGACTGCATCACAAGTCGAAGTCCGAAAGACAACCGTAAAACCAAGACGGTAAACCAGGAGGCAGTGGAAAACAATAGATGATTGTCTTACCCCGAGAGGTCTCGCGGACAGGTGAAGTCGAGTAAACTTTAATATCAGCGATCGTAAGCCTGGTCGAAAAAGTTTTATCGCGAGAAGTCATGAGGACGCTAGTAGTGATGAAGGTCTTGTAATGAGACTGGAGCCAAGGACCTAATGTTTGTAAGAGTATATCCCACTATAAGCAATGTTCAGACAGTCCGAATAAGAGGATAGCCTAGCACAAAGAGAACGTAACTCTTTGATGGTGAAAGCAATTGGGACGATTTTGAATAAATTTATGAGTAGAAATGGAGATATCACGAGATGGAATTAATTGAACAAATTCTAAGTCAGAGTAATCTTAAAGAAGCTATTCGAAGAGTTAAGATCAATAAAGGTGCTCCAGGAGTAGACAAAAGAACAGTAGATGAACTTGATAGCTATTTCAAGAAGCATCAAGCAGAAATCAAAGATGCAATCATGAAAATGAAGTATCGTCCGCATGCTGTTCGCAGAGTCTACATACCTAAAGCTAATGGCAAGAAACGTCCTTTAGGAATACCAACGGTCGTTGACCGGGTAATCTAACAAGCAATTTCTCAAGTACTAATGAAGATTTATGATCCTCATTTTAGTAGGCATAGTTATAGCTTTAGACTTAGACGCAGTGCCCATGACGCTATTGAAGAAGTCTTAGAATACTTAAACGCAGGCTATCAATGGGTCATCTGGATATTGAGAAATACTTTGACACAGTTAATCATGATAAATTAATTTCAATTCTAAGAGAAAGAGTAAATGACAAACCCACTCTCCATTTGATACGGTCATTTCTGAAAGCCGGTGTTATGGAGGATGGTTTGGTTAAGCCAAATAAGCTTGGTGTACCACAAGGTAACTCTCTTTCACCAAGCTTGTCTAATATTTACTTAGATAAAATGGACAAGAAATTGGAACAAAGAGGTTTACACTTTGTGCGCTATGCCGATGACTCCAATATATTTGTCAAAAGTAGTAAGTCAGCTAACCGGGTGATGAAGTCGATTTCATCATAGTTAGAAAGAAAGCTATTCCTAAAGGTCAACACAACCAAAACCAAAGTTGTACGACCAACCAAGAGCAACTTTCTTGGCTTTACTTTCTGGAAAAGTGGCGACTCTTGGCAAGCAAAGCCAGGTGACGACCGCAAGACCAAGCTTTATGACAAAATTAGAGAACTTCTCTGTCGTAGAAAAGCAGTTGCTCAGCCTTTATCACTAGTCTTTACTAAGATAAATCAAGTAGTTAGAGGCTGGGTCAATTACTTTAGAATTGGCGACATGAAATATTTTCTAATTAAGTTCAGTCAATGGCTGCGCCATAAAGTACGGGTGGTAATCATTAAGCAATGGAAACTACCAAAACGAATATACATTAATTTAATGCGGATCAACAAGGCCTTAAAGTGTAACTTTAGTGATGAAGACATTCATAAGGTAGCGAATACCCGCTTGGGTTGGTATAAACGCAGTACTGGTCATGTCATTAACTTTTTGCTTAGCCCAAAAGTATCGGGCATAAGCAAAGCGGATCGCCCAGGTTTGGTCGATCCGCTAGAATACTATCTGTCTCGTAAATAATTACAAATATAGCGCCGGATACGGAACCGTACGTCCGGTGCAATGAGAGGGGCGAGTTTGTTAAACTCCCTCTACTACTATTCTAAAATAAAAAGTGAGAAAGATATTCATTCTCACCCGCCTTATATTTGTTTGGTTCTTTCAAAGTAGGTTTTTAAGAAAGGTCGTATTATTATGAAAAACCTACACACCAGTATTTTAAAACGCCTTGATGCAATAATCAAAAAAACTTCAGATTATGTAAGTGTCAATGTTTTTAGGCAACCGCAAAAGCATTGACACTTACTATGTTGTC
>NZ_ML136871.1:0-162686 GCF_004009905.1 Lactobacillus xujianguonis | reverse complement strand
CCTTAGACCGTAAGAAATTACAAGCCGCAGCTAGAGATAGTTTGAGAACCCGTCACGAAATCCATACCGGTATTCAACACGGAGTCTTAACAGCAGCAGTAGTTGGTGGCAGCTATTTAAGTAAATTCAATCGGATGTTAAACCACATAAATTATTAAGAAATTAAGGTCAGACTAATGGTTTTTGAGTAACCGCAAAAACTTTGACACTTACTACCGCAAAAGCATTGACAATTACTATGTTGTCTTTTTTTTTTTTTTATATAATAAAGGTGTTAACGGAATGAGTACATTTGTATATTTCAAGTTTCAAAGAAAGGTGAATAAATTTGGTTTCAAAAAATAATATTAAACTTAAAAATGAAAAAGCTGCTGAAAGAGGAGAACAGCACTTTGGATTTCGTAAGTTAACAACCGGTGCGATTGCATCTGTTTTGTTGGGCACCGCTTTGTATATGGGTACAACAGTATCCAATGCTAAAGCAGCAACTACCGATTCTGATGATGGCAATGGTAAAACTGAAGTTATTGAGCATGAGCAACCTAATGTTGTGAGTGAGTCAAAGAAAACTAATGAGCTTGTCCTTAAAAAAGCAGATTCAGCAGCGAAAGAAGATGCTCAATCTAGTTTAGCGGACAACAAAGACAGTGTTGCAAAAACTGCAACAGCTGATTCTGATGGTAGTAATAGTAAGACTGAAAGTATAGACTCTAAACAGCCTAATGTTGCGAGTGACGCAAAAACAAAAGATGAGCTTGTCCTTAAAAAGGTAGATTCAAAAGAGGCTGATCAGACTAAAGCTAGTTTATCAGACAGTAAATTGGCGGTTGCGAATGATGCAACTACTAACTCAGGAAGCAGTGATACTTCAGCAGCAGACTCCGCAAATCCATTTCCACCTGATAATACCCAATCTAGTACTTTCCATGGTGAACATAATGAAGCTACGGGTGAGACGACATGGAATGAAAACAGTCATACTTTTAACAAGGTTAAAACACCAGTTGTTCCAGGATACTTTGCAAATAAAGAATGGGCTGGAGGGTTAACAGCTACGCCAGATCATCCACAAGTTCAAGAGACGGTTTATTTTAACCCGTTAGGTTATATTGTTCCAGTTGATGAAAATGGCAAGCAAATTGATGCTGATGGTACTAAGAACGTTACGCTGGGAAAGTATGGTGAAAATGGAACTTGGATTCATGGCCAAGGCTACGACACAGTGACTGTACCTAAAGATAGTGTTCAATACAAGAATGACCCAGATAATGCAACTAAAGCAGCAGCTACTAATGTGCCAATATTAGCTGGCTGGACTGTAGCAACAACTGGGCAAGCTGCAGGCGTTAACGTTGATCCTAGTGATCCAAACAAGAGTACGGTAACCCCTGTAAACCCAGGTGAGAATACGCTAGTTAAGTATGTTAGAGATAAAGCAAGTGCTCAAGTAAACTTCATTGATGATACAGACCCATCAAACAAGTTACCAAGTGTTGCTTTAAACGGTAAGGTAGGAGAGGACATCAACTTCGCTCCAGCCAAAGCAGCGTTAACTAACTACGAAAACAATGGTTACGAGTTAGTAAGTGACGGTATTCCAACAACTGCAACTCCATTCGATGATGTCAAGGATGAAGCAGGTCATATAAGTCAAGTCTTCGATGTCCACTTGAAGCATGGAACTACGACAGTAGATGGAAATGATCCAAAGCACCCAACTGATGGAACACCAATTAATCCAAATGGAAATCCAAATGGACCAAAATATACTGGAGACGAAACTAACGTCGAAGCTGATCATACCTTTACAGTAAACTACACTGGATCAGACAATAATCCAAAAGACAATGTAGAAAAAACACATTGGACAAGAAGCGTTACTGTTGACAAGGTAACAGGTAAAGAATTATCATCAACGCCTTGGGTAACAAAAGATAGTTACACTCCAGTAAATACGCCAGTAGTAACTGGCTATGTAGCAGATAAGAAGCAAGCAACAATTGAGCAAGCTGCTGGCTACAATGGCAAGGTAGAACCAAAGGACTACACGGAAACAGTCACTTACAGTAAGGTAGGTAACTTCGTACCAGTAGATCCATCAGGAAAGACCATACCAGGAACCACGCCACAACCATATAAGAATGATCCAGATGATCCAACCAAGGTAACGCCAAATGAAGACACACCAGTTGTGCCAGGTTACCACACGGATACACCGAAGTTGACACCAAAGGATCCAACCAAGGATACACCGGTTGTTTATAGCCATGACACCCCAGGTAGACCATCTCCAAATAATCCATCTACAAGTGTACCAACTACTCCAGCAGAACAAACCCCAGTACCGGGAAGTGAGCCAACTCCAGCTCCTGAGGAAACTCCGAATAAACCGGAAACTAAAAATCCAGGAGTACATAAGGTTACTAGAACTAAACATGGATATGTAACTAAATATAGAACTGTTTTAGATACTAAAGATATCTACGGAACTCGAGCAAAAGAATTACCATCAAGAGTAGATAAAGCTAGTGAGCATGAATTGCCACAAACGGGTGAAAATGATACTAATGCAGCTTCTCTACTTGGATTAGCAGCAGTTTCAATGGCAGGATTATTTGGAATTGGTTTAAGAAAGAAGCGTAAGGAATAATTCACAGTAGTGCACTTGTAAGTGAGAATATGTCCTAGGAAGGGGTAGTGATAATGTTTAAATATATATTGCTCATTGGCGCTGTGGGCTACATTGCTTTACTTATATCTACAATGTGGCAAATAAAAAATCACGGTAAAGCTAGTGTCTCTTTCATCAGGATTATAGGCAATTACTTAGTAATTGGCATGATACTTGTAGGTGCAGGTGGATGGATTGTTGACTCTGTTAGTGGACATGGATCTAAAAATACTGCGAAGAGTAATCAAGCTGAAGTTGTTTCGACAATATCGAATAAAAGTAATTCGAAATTGAAGACTAATAAAAATGTTTCGCATAATAAGAAGTCAAAATTCAATTTAACTGATAGTAGTCTCCAGCAAACTACCAAATCAGACAAAACTCAAGATAATTTAGTAGAAAGTGTCAAAAGTGAGCAAAGTAAAGTATCTGATGGTAAACAAAATACTTCAGTTAAAGATGACTTGAATAATAGTGAGCAAGCAAAAGTATCTAGTTCTAGAGAAGCCGTAACTACTTCAGTTAAAGATAACTTGAATAATAGTGAGCAGGCAAATGTATCTGGTTCTAGAGAAGCCGTAAATACTTCAACAAGTAGGAGTTCGACTAGAGCTTACTCGCCAAGCAATTCAGCTACTGAACGGTATTTGATTGGCAGGCACGTTAGTTCTCATGTTGAGAAGTATCAATCTCCGACAGAATCAACGGAAACGGTAGAAGTTCCAAATTCTCAGGAGTCACAATCTAGTCAACAATAATGATAGATCTTTGAAAAATAATTCTTAAACCAAAATAAGAACGATGATTTTCATTTTGAGAATCATCGTTTTTTACGCTTACAAATTAACTAGTAGATTTTGCTAAATGGGTTGCTTTTCGGTACAATTTAAATTAATCAGATTTTAAGTTAAATGGGGCAGATATATGTTACAAAATGATGCAGAATTCAATCAACTAGGTCAAAAGTTATTTATGCAAGGTGTTTTGCAAGACTTTGAGAAAAAGCATGGCGCAATAAAGGGCCGGATGATGGTGACCGAGGGAAAAATTCCACCAGAATTGTTAGTTAAACTGCAACCGGAGTTAGTTAAGAATCCTAAATGGATTGTGGTTGAGGGAAGCTTTGATTTTTCTAACTACACAATTGGAATGGTTGTTGGCTTGAATCCAGTTAAAGCCTTAAGTGAAGGTTGGTTAAAGCCACAGATGACCACAGCTGGTCCTAAGCCAAGTAAAGAATGGCAAGAATTCTTTATGGAAAAAGTTCTCAAAGCAATTGATGATAAGGGACATCTTGACTTGCCAATGTACACTTGGATTTCTGATAAAAGCGATTTGACCAAAACCGGTAAAGATTTATAAAACGTTAAAACGGGAGGATTCCTCGCACATAAAGTGAAAGGAACCTTCCCGTTTTTAGATATATTTGTCAACTGCACGGTTAAAATCATGTAAAGAGCGATTAAATTTTCGTCGTTGTGATGAAGTGAGTTGGGTATTCGTCAGTAATTTGACGTTATTCAATAAATTAGCGATTGTCTTTTGGTAATGCTTAGTATCAACCTTTTTGCTTAAACTAGTAATGAAATTTTGACCTGAAAAATCATAATGAAGTGCAATTTTCTTTAAGTGCTTATTGAGGGTTTTCAATAAAACTACTATTTCTACTCTTTGTGAATTATCATCTACAAAATTTAGTTGCTGGAGATTATTGATAGTATTTGGCTTGGCAGCTAACTTCTTGGGATGCTTAAAGCTTTTAAGAAAGTTTAATAAGCTGTTTAGCGGATGCCAGTGCTTTTTGACCGGAATATTCTTGTCTTTTATCTGCGGCGCTTTAAATGTAACAGGGTCAATATTAGGTAATTGTTCAAAAGTTAGTTCACCAAAGACTTTTAAGAAATCAGGATTATCTTTGAGACTAGGCTTGAGCTTCATGTTTTCATAAGTAAACGGAATTAGATTAGTCTCAGAATCACTATCTTGATACAGGCGCTCTTTACGATAGGCCCCAGCTAACATATCCGCTGCCTGAATACCATAATTAGTTTTACTGTCAGCGGTCTGGTAGGTGATTTCAAATTGCAAATTAGGAACAGTAATTTCTCGAATCATTTTTTGGAGAAACTTTTCGTTTAAGCCGCGACAAGGATCAATGTTATTTTGCGAAGTGCGATCAATCACAACATCAACAAGCATTTTAGGTGCAGCGGTTTGCTCTTTAAGTTTCTCTAGAATTTGCTTAATAGGCAGAATGTAAGAAACTAATTCTAGCGTCAGATACATGTTCTTTTTCCATTCACCGAATTGACTGTAGTCGTAGGCGTTTCTTTCGCAAATCAACGCGTTAGTCATGAATTGCCCAGCAATTTTTAATGCCTTTTGATTAACTCTGTCTGAAACTAGATTACTTTTTTTCTCTTTTAGGCCAGAAGAGGGATAGAGTTGTTTTTGATAGAGATGGTTAAAAGGAGCTAATTTACTGTTCTCGATCACATAGAAAGCAGTAATAAATCTGTGAGCTCGCATTTTTTCTTCGTATTGCTGATACGAAATACTTTCATCAATGTAAATAATGAAATGGCGTAAATCTTGTAACAGTAATGGTTGTTGGTAATTTGTCTCAAGATAATAAGCTGTGTTTTTCATTACAATCCCTCATTTCTAAACATCTGTTTGGATATTAATAATATACCAAACAAGTGTTTAAAATGGAAGCATAAATTTGAAAAATGTTTTTGAGATAAGACTATAATAAAACTGAGAAGATTATCAGAATGGGAGTATTGATATGAAAACACAAAAGAAAAATACCAATTCAATTGGTGTCATTGGAGCAACTGCCATTGGCGTTGGTGGAATGATGGGTGCTGGACTTTATACGTTACTGGGTTTAGCTGCTAAAAGTGCTGGTGTCTGGCTACCATTATCGTTTTTAATTGGAGGATTAGTTGCGGCTTTCTCAGTTTATTCATATTCAAAATTAGGGATGAAATATCCCGATCGTGGAGGCGCTGCGAAATTTTTGTTAAAAGGATTTGGTGATGGTCTATTAGCTGGAGGATTAAACGTCTTTCAGTACTTAGGCTGGGTAGTCGCGATGGCTTTATATGCAACGGGTTTTTCAGAATACGTTTGTCAATTTGCTCATCAGAATAGCAATAGCTGGTTCGGTAAAGCAGTTAGTGTTGCAATCGTTATTGTGGTTGTTTTTATTAATATTTTAGGTTCTAAGCAAGTTGCACGTGCGCAAACAACTATCATTACTTTTGAACTAATTATTTTGATAGCTTTTATTGCGATTGGTTTGACTGAGGCACATGTTCCTACAATTAATAGTAGTAATGCTGGTAGTGGAATCGTTGGTATTTTATCTGCTGCTGGATTATTGTATGTAACTTATGAAGGCTTTGGAGTAGTTACCAATGCAGCGGGGAATATGAAGAATCCCAAGAAACAATTACCTTTAGCTTTATTTTTGTCTTTAGGAATTGTCATGATGATTTATATCATTGCTAGTTTTGTCGTAATTAGTACAATTGGTGTAAAAGCAGCAGTTGCTAACCAAGGACATGTTTTAGCAGCAGCTGGGCAAGCTGTCTTTGGTCAAATAGGGATGATCTTAATTGGAATTGCTGCCTTAGTTGCGACTGCTTCAGCCGTTAACTCTACCATGTTTGGTGATGAAAACTTGGGTTTAAGAATTGCTAAAGTTGATGAAATACCGCCTAAATTTGGCTCAATGACTCATTTTGGTGGCACTTGGGGCTTATTCTTTACTAGTTTTTTAGTTTGCCTCTTTGTCATTATTTTCCCATTATCATCAGTCGGAGAAATGGCCAGTCTATCATTTTTGCTAGTTTATGCCATGGTAAACGTAGGACACTTGCGTTTAGTTAAAGAAACTTGTGCCAAAAAGAGTATTTTGATTATCGCAGTGATTCTTAATCTGGCATTGTTTGCCTTGTTATTTGCACAAACAATTATGAATGGTGAAACCTTAACTTGGATTGCTGTGATTTTCCCCCTAGTGATTAGTTTTGTCATTGAATTCGTTTGGCGGAAGAAAAACAAACAGAATCTGAATTGGTTAGGAAAATGATATTAGAAGTGGAGTGAAAGCCCCACTTTTTTTGGTGAATCAAATGGAATTAGAAGAATTAAAAGTTAAATTTGGACAAAAAGTTAATCTACTGCAAGCCAAACAATTAGCTTCTTATATGCGTAATCAATTTTCTTTTTATGGGTTACATACTCCAGAAAGGCGATTGATATATCATGATTTTTTACTCGCGGAAAAGAAAAGCAAGCAGATAAATTGGCAATTATTGAATGAAGCTTGGCAAGAGCCGGAGCGGGAAATGCAATACTTTGTTTGTGATTATTTAATTGCCATGAAAAAGTACTTTACTTTTGAAGAAATGGCTCGAATTGAATCTTTTGTGCGTACTAAGCAGTGGTGGGATACAATTGATAGTTTGATTAAGCCAATTGGCGATTTAGGATTAAGAGATAAACGCGTTGATGGTCTCATGCTTAAATGGTCAGTGGATCCTGATATTTGGGTAAGAAGAGTAGCAATTGAGCATCAGTTATTGCGTAAAGAAAAGATGAATACAGATCTTTTAAAGAAAATCCTCAAGAATAATTTAAATAGTCAAGAGTTTTTCATTAATAAGGCTATCGGTTGGGCATTAAGAGATTATTCTAAAACAAATCCTGATTGGGTAAGGGATTTTATTGCAGAAAATTGTGATGAAATGGCTAAGCTGTCGATTACTGAAGGATCGAAGTATTTGTAAGCATAAATGATGTCCCAAAAATAGAAAATAGGTATAATTCTCTAAAAAGAAACTGTTGAGATAGAAGAGGTATTACATGAAATGTAGCATAAGTAAAAAGCAGGCTATCCTGACGGCAATCGTTTTAATGACCATTAGCTCGATCTATTTCTATCGCAGGGATAAGGAAAGAGGTAAATTTTCGAAATAAGAAAAAGCAAGACGAAAAACGTCTTGCTTTTTACATAATTTAAATTATTTGCTATTAGCTAAGTTGATCATTGAGAGAAATCATTTCAAGCAAACTTTGGGCAGTAGAAGAACCTTCATTGCCAGCCTTTAAACCTGCTCGTTGCAGAGCTTGATCAATATTTTCGGTAGTTAAGATACCAAATGTAACTGGAATTTTTGCTTGCAGGTTAATTTGCATAATGGCACTAGTAATATTTTGAATAATCATGGCATAATGATCAGTTTCACCCTTAATAACGGCACCCAAAGTCATAATACCTGCATACTGATTACTATTGACCAGTTTTTGAGTAGTAAAGCCAATTTCAAAAGCTCCCGGCACCCAAACAACATCAATTTCATCGTCGTGAATTCCAAATTGGTGGAGAGTTTCTTTAGCACCACGCACTAGGTTCTTAGTGACGATTTCATTAAATTTGGCGACGACAATCGCAATCTTGCCGTGAGTATTAGTAAAGTTTCCGGTGAATTCAGTCATTATTCAGCCTCCTTGAGTTCTAGTAGATGATGGAATCTCTTTTTCTTAGTTTGTAGGTAGAAGAGATCAATGTCATTAGGTTGGATTTCTAAAGGGATGCGCTTATTAATTTTGATGCCGTCATCATTTAATTGGTCAATTTTATCAGGATTATTGGTTAAGAGATTAATGCTTTTTATTTTTAGATCCTTAAAAATTTGTGCAGCAACATCATAGTCACGTTCGTCAGGTGCAAAGCCAAGTAGTTCATTAGCTTCATAAGTATCATGTCCTTGATCTTGCAAAGCGTAAGCGCGTAATTTATTGGTTAAGCCAATTCCACGACCTTCTTGATTTAGATAAATAATTAAACCAGAACCATGTTTTTCAATTTCTTGCATTGCTTTGTGAAGTTGAGGCCCGCAATCACAACGTTTAGAACCAAAAGTGTCTCCAGTTAAACATTTAGAATGCACACGAGTTAAAACGGGGTGTGAAGGATCAATTTTACCTTTAATCAAAGCCACATTACCGTGCCCGTAGCTTTTGATCTTGAAATTACCGTATTCAGTTGGGAGATTTACAAATTCTGAGCGACTACTCGCTTCTCTGTTAATGTATTCTTGAAGTTCGGCAATGGTTAAGAATGGTAAATGATATTCTTTAGCTACTTCTTTTAATTGTGGGCGCCGAGCCATATGACCGTCGCTCTTCATGACCTCACAAATATAAGCTACTTTTGGTTCTCCAGCTAAGTGAGCTAAGGCAATTGAGGCCTCGGTATGACCATTTCTTTGTTTAATTTCATCATCTAAAGCAACAAGTGGGAAGCAGTGTCCAGGTCTGAAGAAATCTTCTGGTTTACTGTTAGGGTCAGTGATTGCCTTAATCGTTGCTGCACGATCATATGCGGAGATTCCGGTAGTGGTAGTCTTATAATCAACACTGATCGTAAAGGCGGTACCGTATGGGTCAGTATTATCTTGTTCCATTTGATGCAAATTTAATTTTTGCGCAATTTCTTTACTTACAGGTGTACAAAGTAATCCGCGAGCATGCTTAGTCATAAAGTTGACATTTTCTGGTGTTACTTTTGAGCCTAAACCGATCATGTCACCCTCGGATTCACGATCTTCATCATCGGCAACGATGACTAAACCACCATTTTTCATCCATTCGATTGCATTTTGAATTTTCTTAACATCCATTTTTAAACTCTCTTTTCTAAATTCTTAGCAACGTACTTGCCTAAAATATCGGTTTCAATGTTGACTTTTGAGCCAACTTTTAGTTGGACAAGATTGGTTTCGTCCTGAGTGTGGGGGATTAAGCCAACGGAAAAATTGTTTTCCTTAGTGTCCATGACTGTTAATGACACACCGTTAATTGCGATGCTGCCTTGAGGGACGATTTGCTTTTCTAGTCGAGTAGGAAAGTTAAACCAAATTTCGATGGCATTTTCATTTTGATTTACTGTCTTAACTTGAGCAATATCATCGATATGCCCGGTAACAATGTGTCCTTCCAACCGTTGACCAACTTGTAAAGATCTTTCAACGTTAAGTTGATCACCAACTTTTAAATCTTTAAAGATCGTCTTTTTATAAGTTTGAGGCATCATTGTGACTGTGAAAGTATCATTAGTAAAACTTTCGGCGGTCAAACAAGTCCCATTAATGGCAATTGAGTCGCCAATTTTCAGATCTTTAATAAAATCAAGCGCACACTTGACTGTTAAAGTAATTGTTTCTTTATCTTGGTTAATTTGAGCGATGTGTGCATCCCCACGTACTAAACCACTAAACATTAATTTCACCTGCAATTCGTAAATTATCTGCTAGTTGCTCAATTTGAACATTCTTTAAAGTGACGGGATGATTGGCTAGTAATCCTAAGTCACCATTTTTTCCTAATAAGTTTGGACTTAAGTATTCAATTAAGTAATTAGCTAAGTGCTCATTAACAAAGGTCTTGGCGACAGTTGGACCGCCTTCAACATAAACGGATTGAATACCTTCTTGGGTTAAAGTTCCCATAACTTCGGCTAGTTGATTAGTTCTCATTGGAAAGATTCTGACATTCTTTGGCGTTGACATTTTAATTAATTCAGGAGATTGAGTAAAAATCCAAGTGGGAGCTTGTTGATCTGTCAACAGCTTTAGTTCTTGCTGGTTAAAAAGACGGCCACGGCGATCGAGAATTATTCTGATGGGTGGGTAATCAGTTTTAACACTTGTTAGTAAAGAAGGGTTATCAACCAGTGCAGTATTCGAGCCGATCAAGATAGCCTGATAATCGGCTCGCTCTTGATGGACACGGTCATAAACAGTTTGATTAGTAATTGCTGTGCAGGTTTGAGACTGACAATTGACCCGATAATCCAAACTCACAGCTTGCTTAACTGTGATCCAGGGACGGTTATTTTGATAAAAGAAGCTATAAAACTGATTTAGTTCTTCAGCTTCTTTTTCTAAAATTCCCGTGTTAACTTCAATTCCATGTGCTCGCAACTTAGCAATCCCTTTGCCGGTAACGAGCTTATGTGGATCCACTTGAGCAATAACAACGCGTTTGAGCTTACTTTGAATAATTAAATCAGAGCAGGGAGGCTGTTTTCCGTAGTGGTTACATGGTTCAAGTGTGACGTAAAGGGTTGAATTAAATAATTGTTCTGGAGTTAATTTAGAAATGGCATCACGCTCCGCATGGCTTTTACCATAGTGGATGTGGTGACCGGTCGCCAGGATGTGATCGTCTTTGACGACTACAGCGCCAACCATAGGATTTTTCCAAGTTTGGTAGCGACCTTTTTTAGCTTCTTGCAAAGCTAAATTCATGTAATATTGGTCTTTTTCCATTTAAAATCACTTCCTAACAGAACAAAAAAGAACCTCGAAGAGTTTACTTCGAGGTTCAGCATTATTATCCAAGTTAAAAATAATTTAAAGTACGCCAAATAAGCGTAGATTAAAATTATTCTTCTTCCATCTAGACTGTAACTATCGGTACCCAAAAGGGTTCCACCGCTTACGCGGGTTGCGGACTTTACCGCCGGTCGGGAATTTCACCCTGCCTCGAAGAACATTTATTTAATTCTCTTCCAGAATAAAACCGTTTCCAATTTTTGTCAAATTTATTTTTTAAATTTTGTTAATGAAAAGTGATATAAATTTGAATATAACAGTACTTTAGCCTAATAAAGAATATTTTTAATACTAGTAAAATTCTATTGCTAGAATTTAGAGTGATATTTATCAGTTTTTAAATCTTTTAACCGGTAATCCTTTAAAAATGAAGCACTAAATTGTTGTGGTAGTTTATATTTCTGTCCAAACATATCAATCATGGCGTGAAAATTTTGATAATTGCGCAAGGTGAAATTAGTCAAATTAGCTTCAATCAATTTTTTAGTTTTCTCATAGGAAGGTAAATCAGGCCAACCTAAACAAGAAAATAATTTTCTTGAATATTGATCAACTACGAATTCACCCTTGCGTAAGCCATACATCAGAATCACATCTGCAGTTTCTGGCCCGATACCTTTGATTGCTAAAATTTCTTGACGCAAGTTTTGTTTATTCTGCTGTTGGGCTAATTCAAGATCATAGTTAAAGCGATCTTTAAAATATTGGGCCAAATTCTTAATTGTTTGTGCTTTACGAGTGTATGAGCCGGCTGAGCTAATTACTTGTTGCAGTTCTTCATCACTCATCTGCAAGATATTCGCAGGTAAAAAGTCGGTTGCGTGGTATAGAGACACGAGTACCTTATCAACATTTTTCCAATTAGTATTTTGGATTAAAACCGTTGACCAAATTACTTGCCAATCAGAACGTCCAGGCCACCAGCCGTTTGGATCTAAATGATCATACATGATGTCATAAAGTTGATTTAAAGTGATTTTTTTCATTTAAAAATTCCTTTTCTTATCTTCAATAATTGTATTTTATAATAAAAAAGGGTGATTACATGAAAATTGGATTTATTGGTACTGGTGTAATGGGTACCGGAATAATAAATAATTTGTTGAAAAACAACTATGACGCGACAGTTTATAACCGTACAAAAGCTCATGCTCAAACTGTAATAGATAATGGCGCTAAATGGGCAGATAATCCAGCTGCATTAACTAAGCAGGTAGATGTGTTATTCACGATGGTCGGCTTTCCGCAAGACGTAGAAAATATCTACTTTGGCAAAAATGGCATTTTTGAAACTGCTCATTCTGGACAATACCTAATTGATATGACTACAAGTAAACCTAGTTTAGCGCAAAAGATTGGTCAAGCAGGTGAAGAAAAGGGAGTTCACATTCTTGATGCACCTGTTTCTGGTGGTGATATTGGTGCTAAAAACGGTACCTTAACAGTTATGATTGGTGGTCACAAGGAAGATCTTGACTACTTACAAGATATTTTTATGGTCTTCTCAAGTAAATTAAATTTCTTTGGCCCATATGGTAGCGGACAGCATGCTAAAATGGCTAACCAGATTATGATTGCTGGTACAATGACAGGGATGACGGAAATGCTAGTTTATGCAAAGGCGGCAGGACTAAATTTAGAACAAGTTTGTCAGACTTTGCAGTCAGGTGCTGCCGAAAACTTTAGTCTAGGATCATATGGTCCACGTATTTTAAAAGGTGATTATACTCCTGGCTTTTTTGCAAAACACTTTTTAAAAGATTTGCGCATTGCACTTGAAGAAGCCGATAAAATGGAACTTGACCTACCAGCAACAAAAGAAGCTAAAAAGTTGTATGAAGTATTAGTTGATGATCGAAAGCTAGGAAATGATGGTACGCAAGCTCTAATTAAGTTGTGGTGGAAATAATGCCATTTAAAACACCATTAGCTGATCAAATGCGGCCAAAAACATTAACAGAAGTAGTTGGTCAGCAAGATTTATTAGGTGAAGGGATGCCGCTACGCCGTATTATCGATCAGAAGGTAGCAATCTCCCTCATTCTTTGGGGACCACCAGGTACAGGGAAATCAAGCTTAGCACAAATTATTGCTAATAAATTTGATTATCCTTTGGCTAAGTTTAATGCTTCCATCGATAATAAGGCTAAGTTAGAGCAATTTATTAAAACCTACCCTTATCAACCTTTTGTCTTATTAATTGATGAAATTCACCGAATGACTAAGAACTTGCAGGATTTTCTTTTACCATATTTAGAAAATGGTCATATTCTATTAGTTGGCGCAACTACAGAAAATCCGATTATGTCGCTTGTTCCAGCAGTTAGATCACGGTGTCAAATTTTTGAATTTAAAGCTTTAGAAGATGCCGATATTGAACTAGTTTTAAAAAGGGCTACAGATAAAATCTTTAAATTATCATCCAATCAGGTTGAAGATAAGAGCTTAGCTATGATTGCAAGTGCCGCTGATGGCGATTTAAGAGTAGCCTTAAATATTTTAGAAACAGTCCATGCCATTAATCCACATGAAATTTCAGTTAACGATGTTAAAAGCTTTATCAGAGGCCAACATTTTAGTTATGATAAAAAAGCCACTAAACATTATGATTATTTAGCGGCTTACTCAGATTCGATGGCTGGGTCAGATACAGATGCAGCTTTGTATTATTTAGCAGTTTTACTCAAAAATGGCGACTTGCCTTCAGTGGTTCGTCGGCTAAGAGAGATTCCATATACTTACATTGGCTTAGCTAATCCACAACAGGTAACGCAGATTGTGGTTGCAGCTAATCAAGCAGAAAAAATTGGCATGCCTAAAGCAAAATACCCTTTAATGTTTGCAACCATGTTGATGTGTATTTCACCTAAGTCAGGTGTATTTGATGAAATCTGGGAAAGATTGGATCACGATACGGAGCATCCTAGTCAACATCCGATGCCGCGCGGTTTACGAGATATGCATTATCGTCACTCAGAGGAAATCACTGGCGGTGGTTTGATAGATAATCCATTTACATCACCACATCAGATTGCTAGTCAGAATTACATGCCACAGGGGTTGACTGGGAAGCAATATTATTTTCCCAAGGATAATGCCAATGAGCGCAAATTATTTGAACAATATTTGAAATTACATCGTTACATATACGGTGAGGATTATCAGAAGTAGAGGTAGATAATGACAGCATTAACAGAGAAAATGTTTACGATTTTTGATCGTGATGAGTTTTCATTTAAGAAATTAAAAGAAAAGTATTCAGAAGAAGAATTAGCTCAGATTAAGGCGAATTTTAAAGATGTTTGGCAAATTTGGAAGCAAGTAAATTTGAATGTTGCTGAAAAATTGCCTGAAGCATACAATAAACTGTTAAAAGATCTTCCTGATTGGGCAAAGAAGATTAACAGCGACCACTGGTACTTATGGGATAAGAATGAAATGGAGTTTGCCGACCATTTATCACTGGCCACTTATTTAGCTGATCAAGAAAAGCAAGAAAACTTTGATCAAGAAGCCTTAAAGAGTAGTTTTTTATTAGGTAAGTTTGCTTTTCGTGAACAGGATAAAGTAGATGATATGGAAGAATTTATCATTAGCACCATCGACAATTTATTGCCGTTATATCGTGAATTGTTAAATAAATAAAATTATGTTAAGTAAATTACAATAAATAAAAAGCTTGACCTTTTATTACTAAAGGCCAAGCTTTTTTGTTCTAATTAAAGTTTTTATTTCAAACTTGAATATTTACTCTTATCCTTGTGTGAATGAGCGGTGATCGTTGGGATAATTGCTGCAAAGAGGATACCAAAGACAACGCCAATAATTAAGGCTTCTACTGGGTTAAAAGTACTTTGAGTTAAAGGAGCAGCAATAAAACCAACTACCATCATATAGATGACGCTCCAAATAATTGTAATGATATAACGACCCATGATTATTCCTTCTTTCAATACAGGATTTTATCAAAATTAAAGCAGTTTTTCAAACTTAGAATTACTGATTTGGTATACTTTATTTAGCATAGAAAGGGTGGCAGAAATGAAAATTGCAACCATACAAAATTTAAGCTCGTTTACTTTGCTAGAAAGTCCAACTAAAATTAGAGATCTTTTATCTGCTGCCAAGAATAAAGGCTATGAGGCAGTTGCTTTAACTGATATTAATGTAACTTATGGTCTAGTGAATTTCTTTGAACTTGCTAAAGAAATAGGGATCAAGCCATTACTAGGGATGCAGATTAGACTAAATGGTTTAATTGACAGTACTAAAAAGTATGACTTAATTACTATTGCCAAAGATAATGACGGATATCGCAATTTATTACGGTTATCAAGCGCAATTAATTTGTTAACTGACAATGGTCAGAATAAAAAAGTTTTAACTTTAACAGAATTGAAAAAATACTTAGAGAGGTTAGTTATTATTGTCCCGGCTAATCTTCATAGTGAGTTATTAATGCTGTCTGAGCAAAATGAAGCATTGGGTAGTGAATATTTACGCGATTTAAAGGGGTTAATTCCTACTAATAGCTCATTATTTTTAGGTGTTTATGCTACTAAGCCGCAAGAAAATTACGTAAATTATGTCCAGGCCTTAGCAAAACAATTTAATTTGCCGTTGGTAGCAACTGAAGATAATCAGTACCTTGAACCACAGGATCATTTTTTACGTAAAACTCTTTTGGCAATTAAAGAAGGAAAAAAGCTGCAAGATTTGCTTCCTTTAGCAAGGCAAAAAGGATCGCACTATCTTGTACCGGTGCAAGAGTTAATTAGTCGATATCACGATTTTTACTTGGATGAAGCAGTTAATAATACTTGGAAAATCGCTGAGATGTGCCAAGCTGAAGTGGTTTTTCAAAAGCCAGTTTTGCCCGAATATCATCAAAATAAGTTTCCGACGGCCAAAGAATATTTGCATTATTTAGCCCAAACAGGTCTTAAAGCTCGATTTGCAAATGGCATAATTCCTGCTTCTTATCAGAAGAGATTGGACTATGAATTGCAAGTTATCAATCAGATGGGGTTTGATAACTATTTCTTAATCGTTTGGGATGTAATTAATTACTGTCATCGCGTTAAGATTACTACCGGCCCTGGGAGAGGATCGGCTTGTGGGTCATTAGTTTCATATGCGTTGAAGATTACTGAAGTTGATCCGCTAGAATACAACTTGTTGTTTGAAAGATTCTTAAATCCTGCTCGTCACGAAATGCCGGATATCGACTTAGATATTCCAGATAATCGGCGAGATGACGTTATCAAGTACATGTTTGAAAAGTACGGCATGGATCATGCGGCCCAAATTTTGACTTTTGGTACTTTAGCAGCTAAGCAGGCCTTGAGAGATACAGGTAAGGTATTTGGGTTAACTTTAGTCGAAGTAAATAAATGGGCAAATGCAATTCCTTATGCTAAAGGTAAAATCACCTTAAATGAAGCCTATGAACAATCAAGAGAATTACGTTTATTAGTTAATGCCACTAAAGAAAACACCTTGCTTTTTCAAACTGCCCGTGCCTTAGAAGGATTACCACGGCATTATTCTATTCATGCTGCAGGACTGGTAATTAGCGATGAATCAATTGCAGGAATTTCTGGTTTACAAGCCGGTCAATTAGGAATTCCAGTAACCCAACAAACAAAGAAATATGTTGAAGCGTTAGGGTTATTAAAGATTGACTTTTTGGGACTAAGAAATTTAACCATTTTAGGCAATACTTTAGCTTTAATTCGTAGTCAAGGAATAGAAATTGATCCGAATAAAATTCCTTTAAATGATGCTAAAACATTAGCTCTTTTTCGAGCTGGTCAAACTGATGCTGTTTTTCAGTTTGAGTCAGAAGGTATTAGAAGAGTTCTACGACAATTAAAGCCTGATAATTTTGAAGATTTAGTAGCGGTAAATGCCCTTTATCGTCCCGGTCCAATGCAGAATATTTCGACCTTTATTGCACGTAAACATGGTCAAGAAGCGGTCAGGTATCCAGATCCAAGTTTAAAGAGAATTTTGGCACCGACTTATGGAATTTTGGTTTATCAAGAGCAAGTTATGCAAACAGCGCAAATTTTGGCAGGCTTTTCATTAGGAGAAGCCGACCTTTTGCGGCGTGCGATGTCAAAGAAGAATCAAGCAATCATTGATCAAGAGCGAGAGAAGTTTATCGCAGGAACGGTTAAGAATGGTCATAGTAAAGCGGTAGGAGAGAAGGTCTACAATTATATTGAGCAGTTTGCTAATTATGGTTTTAATCGTTCCCATGCTGTTGCTTATACAAAAATTGCTTTTTGGTTAGCCTATTTAAAGGTTCATTTTCCAGCTGCCTTTTATACTGCCTTATTGAATTCAACTGGTGCTAGCAAGTTGAAAGCTCAAACTTACATTATGCAAGCACAGGAAGCTGGGATTAATATTTTAACGCCAGATATAAATCAGAGTCAGATTGATTTCACTTTAAAAAATAGGCAAATCTTAGTAGGCTTAAAAGCGATTAAGGGCTTAAGAGTTGATTTCGTGCGGCAGATTGTAAGTCTAAAGAGACCGTTTAAATCTTTGAGCGATTTTTTGCGAAAAACTGATCCTAAATTTTTGCAGGTAGATGCGATTAAAAGTTTAATCATGGCGGGATGTTTTGATCAGCTTAATCATAACCGGAATGAATTATTGCAAAATTGTCAGGATTTAATTGAAAATGTTCAGTTAACCGGACAAAACTTGTCATTGTCTGAAAGTTTAGGTGGAGTACCGATGAAAGAGGTGGCTGCCCCAACAAAAAATGAAAAAGCAGCAATGGAAGAAAAGGTCTTAGGTTTTGCTACGACCACGACGCCATTAATTGCTGTGCAGAAGTATGCACGTAAATTTGACGCTAAACCATTGAATCAATTTGAAATTAATGACTCAGGCATCAGCGTTGGTAAATTAATGAAGTTAAAACAAATTAACACTAAAAAGGGCCAAACAATGGCTTTTACTAGTTTTGCTGATTCAAGTAGTCAACAAGAAATTACTATTTTTCCTGGTATTTATGAAAAAATTCATTCCATCTTAAAAGAAGGAGATATTTATCTACTTGGAATCCGCGTCCAAAATGAGCGCTATGATCCAAATAAAAAGCAATATTTATTGACAAACATCCGAAAAGTCAATTTCAAAGAATAATTTAAGGATTAGTTTGTGATTAGGTCAACAATGAAAGCGCTAATATTCAAAAAGGCGATAAATTAAGCAAAATAAAGCATTTTTTATGAGATTTTTGCACGAAAAAATGTTAATATTTACTTGATGTGAGAAATTACACAAATTATCATGATGAGGTGAATTCATGAAACGGATTGGTATTTTAACCAGTGGCGGCGACGCTCCTGGTATGAATGCAGCAATTAGAGCTGTCACAAAAACTGCGATCTCTAATGGTCTAGAAGTTTTTGGTATTCGTTATGGTTTTGCCGGTTTGGTTGCAGGCGACTTCGTTGCCCTTACAGCAGAAGACGTTGACCATAAGATCAGTCAAGGTGGTACATTCTTGTACTCAGCTCGTTATCCAGAATTTGCACAAGAAGAAGTGCAAAAGAAGGGTGCAGAGCAATTAAGAAGCCACGGTATTGATGCTGTTATCGTTATTGGCGGTGATGGATCTTACCACGGTGCTTTAGCTTTGACTCGCTTGGGGATCAACTCAATCGGTTTACCAGGAACTATCGATAACGATATTCCATATACGGATTACACTATCGGCTTTAGTTCTGCTTGTCGTACCGCAATGGATGCAATTGACAAGATTCGTGATACTGCTGCTTCTCACCACCGCGTGTTCATTGTTAATGTAATGGGCCGTGAGTGTGGTGATATTGCTATGCGTGTTGGTGTTGCTACCGGTGCAGATGCAATTGTTATTCCTGAACGTCCATATGACATTAAGGAAATTGCAGAAACACTTAAGCGTCACTTTGCGGATGGTAAAGATAATGGTATCATTGTACTTGCTGAAGGTGTTATGAGCGCTGATAAGTTTAAGGATGAATTACTTAAATACGGCGACTTTGATGCCCGTGCAAATGTCCTTGCGCATATGCAACGTGGTGGCTCACCAACGGTTACAGATAGAGTTAATGCTACTAAGATGGGTAATTATGCTGTTAAGTTACTTCTTGATGGTAAGGGCGGTTTAGCTGTCGGCATTGAGAATAGTAAACTTGCTACCCACGACATTCTTGATCTGTTCGATGGTAAGCACCAAGGTGACTATGCATTGTTGGATATTAATAAAGAAATGAATAAGTAATACTTATTTAGATTTTTTTGAGAGGATTTTTTTATAATGAAGAAAACTAAGATTGTTAGTACTTTAGGGCCAGCTTCAAACGATATTGAAACTATTACTGCTTTGGCAAAAGCTGGTGCAAACGTATTCCGTTTCAACTTCTCACACGGTGACCACCCAGAACACCTTGCTCGTATGAAGATGGTTCGTCAAGTGGAAAAGGATACTGGTATGCTTCTTGGTATCGACCTTGATACTAAGGGTGCAGAAATCAGAACCACTGAACAAGAAGGTGGCAAGTTCACTATTAACACTGGTGACGAAATCCGTGTATCAATGGACGCTACTAAGAAGGGTAACAAGGACATGATCCACGTTACCTACGATGGTTTGTACGATGATACCCACGTTGGTGGTCACGTATTAATCGATGATGGTTTAGTTGACCTTTTGATCAAGGAAAAGGACGACTCAAAGAGAGAACTTGTTTGTGAAGCTCAAAACACTGGTGTTATCGGCTCAAAGAAGGGTGTTAACGCTCCAGGTGTTGAAATTCGCCTCCCAGGTATCACTGAAAAGGATACTGACGACATTAAGTTTGGTTTGAAGTTTGGTATTAACTTCATTACTGCTTCATTTGCTCGTAAAGCTCAAGATATCTTAGACATCCGTAAGCTTTGTGAAGAAGCAGGTGCTGACTACGTAAAGATCTTCCCTAAGATTGAATCTCAAGAAGGTATCGACAACGCTGACGAAATTTTACAAGTTTCTGATGGTTTAATGGTTGCTCGTGGTGACATGGGTGTTGAAATTCCATTCATGGAAGTTCCATTTGTACAAAAGGACTTAATCAGAAGAGCTAACGCACTTGGTAAGCCAGTTATTACTGCTACTCAAATGCTTGACTCAATGCAAGAAAACCCACGTCCAACTCGTGCCGAAGTTTCTGACGTTGCTAACGCAGTTCTTGATGGTACTGACGCAACTATGCTTTCAGGTGAATCAGCAAACGGTTTGTACCCAGTTAAGGCTGTTAAGGCTATGGCTGAAATCGATGAACGTACTGAAAAGCAAATGCTTAAGCGTAACACTTTAGCACTTCAAAGATTTGAAGCTTACAAGGGTTCAAACGTAACTGAAGCTATCGGTGAATCAGTTGTACGTACTGCTCAAGAATTAGGCGTTAAGACTATTATTGCAGCTACTAAGTCAGGTTACACTGCACGTATGATTTCTAAGTACCGTCCAAACGCTGACATCGTTGCTATGACTTTTGATGAAAAGATCCAACACTCATTGGGTATTGTTTGGGGTGTAACTCCAGTCTTAACTGAAAAGCCTAAGTCAACTGATGACATGTTTGAAAAGGCTGCTGAAGTAGCTAAGGAAAAGGGCCTTGTTAAGGATGGCGACCTTGTAATCATCGTTGCTGGTGTTCCAGTTGGTGAATCAGGTACTACTAACGTTATGAAGTTACAAATTATCGGTAACAAGCTTGCACAAGGCTTAGGCGTTGGTAACGGCTCAGTTGTTGGTAAGGCTGTTGTAGCTAACTCAGCAGAAGAAGCTAACAGCAAGGTTAAGGAAGGCGACATCTTAGTTTCTAAGGTAACCGACTCTGACTACATGCCAGCAATCAAGAAGGCTTCAGGCTTAGTTGTTGAAGCTTCAGGTTTGACTTCACACGCTGCAGTTGTAGGTTTGTCATTAGGTATCCCAGTTGTTGTTGGTACTACTGATGCAACTGAAAAGATCTCTGATGGTACTACTATCACTGTTGACGCTCGTCGTGGTGCTATTTACCAAGGCGAAATGTCAAATCTTTAATTCAAAGATTTAACTTAATATAAAAAGATAAAATAGTCAGCTGACGAGCTGGCTATTTTATTTTGCTCAAATTTTGCGTATACTGGTAAACAGAGATATGTAAAGTAGGAGAATATTATGCTTGGAACAATTCAAACTGGTAAAATTATTGATCAAAATGAGAATGCTTATTATGTTCAAATTGATGGCTTAACTTATGAACTTAAGCGCCATGAAGCAACCCAAGAAGAAACCCCTCATCTTGGAGATGAAATTACTGGTTTTATTTATGATAATCAACAACATCAACGAGAGATGACACAATTCTTACCGTTTGCCCAATCAGATCAATATGGTTGGGGTAAGGTGACTGCTGTTAGAATTGGCTTAGGTGTTTTTGTTGATATTGGGCTGCCTGATAAAGATGTTGTAATTTCGATGGATGACTTGCCATTTGATAAAAATCGCTGGCCTCGAAAAGATGACCGCTTATTAGTACGGCTTGAAACTGATGAAAAAGATCGTATCTGGGCTAAATTGGCTGATGAAAACATTTTTGAACAGTTATCAGCTCATTTCCCTAATAATATGAAAAATAAAAATGTTTTTGCTACCGTTTATGCAAGTCGTGATATTGGTTGTTTTGTCTTAACCACTGATTATTACCTAGGATTTGTTCACGAGTCGCAAATGGCTCGTCCTTTACGTTTAGGTGAACAATTCAAGGGGAGAGTTATCGGCATTAGTCAGTATGGACGTTTAAACTTAAGTAGTTTACCACGTGCCTTTGAGGAAATTGATGATGATGCTCAAATGATTTTAATGAGCTTAAGACGTAAAGCATCAAAAACTTTGCCTTTTTATGATAAATCTGACGCGCAAGAGATTAAGGCATACTTTGGTATTTCTAAATCTGCTTTTAAACGCGCATTAGGTCATTTGTTGAAAGCTAAAATTATCACAGAAGATAAGGATGCTGGTACTATTACTCTAATTAGCGATCCGGAAGATGAAAGCAATGAGTAAATTAGATAGTCAAATAGAAGATTACCTTCGTTTTAGTCAAGTTGAACGGGGTTTGAGCAATAATACAATTACTGCCTATCGTCAAGATTTGACGGAATTTTTAGATTTCTTAAATGAAGAAGACTTCAATACTTGGCCTACAGAGGCCACTGATATTGACGCGTTTTTAGCGAGACAAAAAGATTTAAATAAGGCTACTAGCTCAATTAGCCGGATGATTTCTAGTCTACGCAAGTTCTATCAGTGGCTAGCTCGGCAGAATATTCAAAAGCTTAATCCCATGATTGAGATTGATCCACCGAAAAAAGAAAAAAGACTGCCTGTAGCTTTGACTCAAGATGAAGTTGAACGCTTGTTAACTCAACCAGACACTAGTAAAAAGTTAGGTTTAAGAGATCGTGCGATTCTTGAAACGCTTTATGCAACTGGTATGCGGGTGAGTGAGTTGATTAATTTAACACAGAGTAATCTGCACAGTGATTTACGGTTGGTCAAAGTCTTAGGTAAGGGTTCTAAAGAGCGCTTGATCCCGATTAGTCCAATCGCTCTAGACTGGATTAATAAGTACGAACAAGAAGTACGAGATCCGTTGGTCTTAGAGAAGAATAAATATGTTGAATATATATTCTTAAATAGTCGTGGTAATATTCTGACTAGACAAGCAATTTGGCAAATAATTAAGCGCTATTGTCAGCTAGCAGGGATCAATAAAGATGTGACTCCACACACCTTACGACATACTTTTGCGACGCATTTGTTGGAAAATGGGGCAGACTTACGGGTAGTACAAGAAATTTTAGGTCACTCAGATATCAGTACTACCCAAATTTACACTAACTTAACGCAAAAGCACATTTTGCAGGTTTATAATGAAACACATCCGCGAGTTTAGGTGGTTTAGTAATAATGTTAATTCAATATAAAAAAGACTATGAAAAAACAGCAATGGGGCTATTATCTTACTTGCCAGATTTTAAAAATTTAGCAAACTTAAAAGATGAGATGCACCTTAATCAAGAGGACAATAGCTTTCAATTGTATCTATTTCGTGATAGTGATGCCAATATTATTGGGGTAATTGGAACGCAAAAAGAAAATCACTTTATTATTATTCGCTACTTATCTTTAGCACCAGGATATCGCGAAAAGAAATATCAAAGACAGATTTTAGAAGAATTAATTCAAAATAATCCACAGTACAAAATCTCAGCGGTGCCTGAGTACACTTATATACTAAAATTATTAAAAAGATAATCATGACTAGTAATAATTTAACTTTAGAATTACCCAATTTTGAAGGTCCCTTAGACCTATTACTCCATTTGATTCGTTCACAAAAAATAGACATTTATGATATTCCGATTTCGCAGATCACTAGCCAGTATTTAGATTATTTGACTAAAATGCAAAAATTGAATTTGCAAATTGCTGGAGAATACTTTGTAATGTCTTCAACTCTTTTACGGATCAAGTCACAATATTTGTTACCAAAGAACGATTTTGTTGAGGATTCTGTGCAAGAAGATCCAAGAGAGGAATTAGTTGAACAATTAGTGCAGTATTCTGTTTTTAAAAGAGTATCATCGTATTTTAAAGAACGAAATGAAGAAGTACCAATTACAATTGCAAAAGAACCCAGTGCTTCTACAAAAAAAGTACATCCTTTACCAATGGGAAAAATTTCAGCCGAAGAATTAGCTGATACATTTTCGTTAATTTTAAAAAAATTAAAACTCAAGCATCCCGAAGCGATGGCAATAAAAGCTAAAGAACGCCCATTATCGGAAATGAGCAGCTTTTTACGTACAGAAATTAAAAAGCAGAAAAAAATAAGCTTCTTTGCGTGTGCGACCAAGTTAAATAATTTGTCTGATGTGATCGGCTTGTTTTTGGCAATGCTGGAATTATGTAAAAAACACGAAATTAGTATTAAACAGAAGCGGAGCTTTGGCGATCTTGAATTAGAAGGAGTAGTAGCCCATGGCAAATAAAATGGCAGAATTAGAAGCTTTGCTGTATGTTGCAGGTGATGATGGAATTGAAGAACAAAATTTGTTAGATTTATTAAGAATAAGTCTAGTCGAATTGCAAACATTAGTTACTAAATCCAAAAATAAATATCAACAAGACAGCTCCGGACTGCAATTAATCAAAATTAATCAGACTTACAAGCTTACTACATCACCCAAAGTAAGTAAAACAATTGAAAAATACTTTGCCAAGGACTTAACCAAAACCTTAAGTCAATCAGCATTGGAAATTTTATCAATTATTGCTTATCGCCAACCGATTACTAGAGTGGAAATTGATGAAATTCGAGGTGTCAATTCATCAGGTGCGTTGCAAACTTTGATTTGGCGAGGGTTGGTTAAAGCAAAGGGTAAAAAAGAAGCACCTGGTAATCCTAATTTGTATGTGACAACGGATTACTTTTTACAATATTTTGACTTTAATAGTTTAGCCGATTTACCTTTAATTGAAGATTTTGAAAACGAAAGTATGGATATTGAAGATCAGGAAGGAAATGAATAATGGCTCTAGAAAGATTACAAAAGGTCATTGCTGAAGCCGGAATTGCTTCACGAAGAAAAGCTGAGAAGATGATTACTGCTGGCCGTGTGCGAGTGGATGGCAAAGTAGTGACACAATTGGGGACCAAAGTTGATACTTTTAGTAACGTAACGGTTGATGGTCAACCAATTGAACGCGAAAGCTTACATACATATGTATTCTATAAACCACGTGGTGTTGTTTCTACTGCCAAGGATGAAAAAGGTAGAAAGACAGTAGTGGATTTCTTTGAAGATTTGCCATATCGGTTATATCCAATTGGTCGATTAGACTATGATACTTCAGGCTTATTATTGATGACCAATGATGGAAAATTAGCTAATTTATTGATGCACCCTAAGAATGAAGTACCAAAGGTGTATGTTGCCAAAATTAAGGGTAAATTATCACCGGAGGAAATCACCACTTTGAAAAAAGGGGTAAAATTCGATGGCCATAAAAGTTCACCAGCAAAAGTAAAAATTTTAAAGACTAATCCTAAAAAAGATACCCAGATTGTTCAATTAACGATTCATGAAGGACATTATCATCAAGTTAAGCGAATGTTTAAGGCAGTGGGGCATCTAGTTGAAAAATTATCACGTGAACGTTATGCCTTTTTGACACTTGATGGCTTAGTTTCTGGGAAATATCGTGAATTAACACGCGAAGAAGTTGACAAGTTAAAGCATATTGATTAAAATTACTGCTGTAAACGTTAACAAAGTTTATTGTCTTCAGGGCAGGGTGAAAGTCCCGACCGGCGGTAAAGTCCGCGACCCACGAAAGTGGTCGAATCCTTAAATAGGTACCGATAGTATAGTCTAGATGGAAGAAGACAGACTTACGAAAAATGATACTTACTTTTTGAGGTCTGTTGCTGAAGCAATAGACCTTTTGTTATAGATTGGAGAAGTAAGTATTATGCAAAGAACAAAAAGTAATACAGGTAATTTAGCTAATATTATTGCTTATGCCTTAATTGGGGCAATAGCTTTTGTAGTAATGAAGTTTGAGTTTCCGATTATGCCTGGGGTAGGCTTTTTAAAGTTTGACTTTTCAGACGTAGTCATTACTATTGGAACTTTTATTTTTGGTGCAGGTCCAGGCATTTTCATTGCTTTTATTAGAATGCTCATCAGTTTGATTTTCAGTGGTTTTGCCTTACCAAGTATTGTAGGTCAGGTTGCAGCATTTGTTGCCAGTTTGTCATTTGCCTTGCCATTTTATTATGTGTCAAGAGGTATTGATGAATCTAAGCGTAAAACTTTAAAAGGACACTTATTGCCAATCCTTGGCTTGATAATTGGTATCTTGGCTATGACTTTAGTTTTATCTGTGACTAATGCCTTTATCTTGACACCAGTTTATGCCATTACTTCAGTTCCAAATGTTCCTAGTTTAAATGGTTATGGTGCCATATATAACTTTACAGTTAAAGTATATTTAGGCCAATTATTACATTTACCATCCATGGGTGCCTATATCTTTGGAATTATTGTTCCCTTTAACTTATTAAAGGGTGCAATTAATGCAGTTGTTGTTTACATTCTGTTTGAGGCTGTTTTAAAGAGTATTAAGCCATTTGTAAGACGCAAATTTAACCTTTAATTTAAAACAAAAAAGTTATTGTAGAAAAAGTCAATGTTGATAAAAAACATTGACTTTTTTATTCATTCGTAATTGATCTATGCTAAAATTTACTTTAGTCAAGAATGGGAGGGATTCTGCATGGATAATAATCCAAAGGGGCCGTATAAACACTATGAACGACCTGAAAAACCCAGAAGTACGCAAAGGCCACCATCTCATGGACATTGGGGTATTGTAATAGCTATTTTAATCATCATTTTAGTTGTTTTAATTCCAGTAGTTCATCATCTTGCAGTGGCTAATAATAGTGACCAGGTTAAGGAAGTAGAAACAGTTAAGCACAAGTCTTCTTCTAAAACTAAATCATCAGTCAGCTCTAAAAAGCAAAGCTCAAAGAAAAAGTCTAGCAGCAAAACGACTTCTAATAAAAAAGCAAGTCAAGCCAGCTCTAGTTCTAGTTCAGAAGAAACAACTTATGTTGTAAAAACTGGTGATACTTTATCTGGTATTGCACAACAGCATAACATGACAGTTGATGAATTAGCTAAATTGAATGGCTTAACATCTTCTTCAAATGTTGATGCTGGACAAACACTTAAATTAAAGTAGAAAGGATATAGAAGCCGAAGGTTTCTAAACTAGTTGAATGCAAGTAGCAATTGATGGACCTGCATCTGCAGGAAAAAGTACAGTCGCTAAAATTATTGCGCAGAAATTGTCATTTGTGTATATTGATACCGGTGCGATGTACCGTGCTTGTACAGTTATTGCACGTAATCATCATCTTGATTATGGCGATGAAGAAGGTATCTTGAAGGCAATCGATGAAGATGGAATTGAATTACGCAGCGAAGATGGAAAACAGAAGGTCTATTCTGCTGGAAAAGATATTTCTTTAGAAATCAGAACTCCAGAAATTTCAGCTAACGTCTCACAAGTTTCTGCATTACCAAGGGTTCGTGAAAAGATGGTCAGCCTGCAACGAAAAATGGCAGGTGAAATGAACGTTATTATGGACGGACGTGATATTGGTACTACAGTATTACCAAATGCGGAAGTCAAAATCTTTTTGGTAGCTTCACCACGTTCAAGAGCTGAAAGACGGCTGTTAGATTTTAAAGAACGTGGGATTGAAACAAATCAAACAGTTGAAGAAATTGAAGCTGATATTGCTGCAAGAGATTATAAAGATTCCCATCGAAAGGTTTCACCTTTGAAAAAGGCTGCGGACGCTACGGAAATCGACACTACACACTTATCAATTGATCAAGTTGTAGAGCAAATTTTAGCCGAAATCAAAAAAAGTGAAAAAAAGTTTTAAAAAAGCGCACAAAATAGTAGAAAAAATTTCAACTTTCCTTTAAAATGGGACATGATATTGGGAGGTACATATGTCAGAAAACAGTAATCAATTTTTAGACGCATTAAAGCAAATGCAAGGAGTTGAGGTCGGAGATATTGTCGATGTCGAAGTATTAGACGTTGAAGACGGCCAAATTGATGTCGGTGTTGAAAACGCTGGTGTCGAAGGTGTTATTACTCATCGTGAATACACTTCAGATCGTAACGCAGACTTACGTGAATTAGTTAAGCCTGGTGACAAGTTTAAGGCCTTAGTATTAAGAAGAGCCGGTGGCGATAAGGAAAATGGTGAATTCTTCTTCTCAGTTACCCGCTTGAAGGAAAGAGAAGCTTACGACAAGTTACAAAAAGACTTCGAAGAAGGCAATCCAATTGAAGGTACTGTAACTTCATCAGTACGTGGTGGTTTGCTTGTTGATGTTGGTACTCGTGGTTTCTTGCCAGCTTCATTAATTTCAAATCGTTATGTTTCAGATCTTAAGCCATACATTGGTAAGACTATGAAACTTAAGATCACCGAAATTGATCCTAACAAGAATCGTTTGATTCTTTCACACAAGGATTTAGTTGAAGAAGAACGTGAAGAAGCCTTTGACAAGGTTGCATCACAATTAGTTGTTGGTGATGTAATTGAAGGTAAAGTTTCTCGTTTAACTAACTTCGGTGCCTTTATTGATGTTGGTGGTGTGGATGGTTTAGTTCACATCTCAGAAATTTCTTACAAGCATATTGATAAGCCAAGTGATGTTTTAAAGGCTGGTCAAGATGTTAAAGTTAAGGTCATTGGCATTGACAATGACAGACATCGTATCTCCTTGTCAATCAAGCAAACTGAACCTTCACCATTTGAACAAGCAACTGCTAACTTAAATGAAGGTGATGTTTTTGACGGTGAAGTTAAGTCATTAACTAACTTTGGTGCTTTTGTTGAAGTTGCTGATGGTATTCAAGGTTTGGTACACGTTTCAGAAATCTCAAACAAGCACGTTGACAAGCCAAGTGATGTTTTGAAGGTTGGCCAAACTGTTAAGGTTAAGGTTTTGAACATTGACCCTAGTGAAAGAAGAATTTCACTTTCAATCAAGGCTGCAGACTCAAACGCTTCTTCAAATGAAGGCTCTCGTCCACGTCGTTCACGTAACGATAACTCAGTAAACAAGAAGTACATGGGTAACGATGATAACGGCTTTGCATTAGGTGATATTATCGGTGACCAATTAAAAGACCGTAAATAATCGTAAAAAACTAAAGCCGACTTATGTCGGCTTTTTTTATTGGAAGAAAGAGGTGGAAAAATGGTTTTACCAGTAGTAGCAATCGTAGGACGCCCCAATGTTGGAAAATCAACTTTATTTAATCGGATTATTAATCAAAGATTAGCTATTGTTGAAGATCAACCCGGTGTTACCCGTGATCGGAACTATGCTCCAGCTGAATGGATGGGACATAAATTTGACTTAATTGATACTGGTGGGATTACATGGGAAGATGGCAAGATAGAAGAAGAAATTCGTGCTCAAGCTGAAATTGCCATTGAAGAAGCAGATGTCCTCGTCATGTTAACCAGTGTTGTAAATGGGGTAACAGATCTCGATGAAAGAATTGCACGTTTATTGTACAGTTCGAAAAAACCAGTAATTTTAGCTGTTAATAAGGCAGATAATCCTGAACAACGTGCCAATGTTTACGATTTTTATAGCTTAGGACTTGGCGATCCGATTCCAGTTTCTGGTAGTCACGGAACAGGAATTGGTGATTTATTAGATGACATTATTAGCAAGTTCCCACAAAAAGATGATCGGGCTGATGATGACACAATCTCATTTAGTGTGATTGGTCGTCCGAATGTGGGAAAGTCATCAATAGTTAATAAATTATTAGGTGAAGATCGAGTAATTGTCGCTAACGAAGAAGGAACGACTCGAGATGCAATTGACACCCCATTTACAGATCAAGATGGCGACAAGTTTAGATTAATTGATACTGCGGGAATTAGAAGACGTGGCAAAGTCTACGAAAAGACCGAGAAGTATTCTGTAATGCGCGCAATGAGTGCTATTGAGCGTTCAGATGTGGTTTGCTTAGTGCTTGATGCAAGTACAGGCATTAGAGAACAAGACAAGCACGTGGCCGGATATGCGCATGAAGCAGGGAGAGGCTTAATCATTTTAGTCAACAAATGGGATCTTCCTAAAAAGAATAGTGGCAGCGCGAAAGATTTTGAAAACGTTATTCGTCAAGAATTCCAATATTTGGATTATGCTCCAATTCTATTTGTTTCTGCCAAAACAGGGCAAAGATTAGATCAAATTCCAAAGATGGTTAAGCAAGTCTACGAAAATCAAAACCAGCGTATTCAATCTAGTGTCTTAAATGAGTTGCTTTTAGAGGCAAGTAAACTAGTGCCAACGCCTTTAGTTAAGGGTAAACGTTTGCGCGTTTATTACATGACGCAAGTTGCTACTAACCCCCCGACATTTGTTGTCTTTGTCAACGATCCAGAACTAATGCATTTTTCTTATCAACGATTCCTGATTAACCAATTAAGAGAAAATTTTGATTTTACAGGGACACCAATTAAAATTATTGCAAGAAAAAGAAAATAAATCCTAAGAGAGCTTGTTGTAATAAGACTTTTGTGATATTTTAGTTTCTAGGATACAATGATTATAAAGATCATTATTCCTTGTTCTTTTTAAAAGGAATATTAATTTGAACTTATAGTTCAATTGTAGGAGGTGAAATTATACTATGGCAAACAAAGCTGAATTAGTTTCTGAAGTTGCTACTAAAACTGACTTAACTAAGAAGGAAGTTGCTACTGCTGTTGATGCTCTTTTTGGTTCAATCCAAGAAGATCTTGCAAAGGGTAACAAAGTTCAATTAATTGGTTTTGGTACTTTTGAAGTTCGTCATCGTGCTGCTCGTAAGGGCCGTAACCCACAAACTGGTGATGAAATCGAAATTCCAGCAAGTGAAGTACCTGCATTTAAGCCAGGTAAGGCACTTAAGGATGCTGTTAAGTAATTTAACGGTTGAAGGGAAGCATTGATCTTGGACCAATGCTTCTTTTTTATGTACAATTATTCTTAACACATTGAAATGAGGGAGATTTACTTGACATACTCTGAACAATTATTAGATGCGATTCAAAATCATGATTTTTCGCAAGATAAGATCTTATTAAAAAAAGCGTTGGATAATGATAGTCCAGAAATTTTATCATCTCTAGCTGAAAATTTAACAGGTTATGGTTTTACTAATTTGGCCAAGGAAGTTTATCGTGACTTAATTGCAAAATTTCCTCAAGAAGATCTTTTTAAGGTCTATTTGGCGGAAATTCTTTTAAATGATGGTAATGACGATGATGGACTGAGCTTGTTATTTGACGTTGCTAAAACATCCCCAGCATACTTAGATGCTTTACTAGTGGAAGCTGACTATTATCAGACAAATGGCTTTATTGAAACTGCTAGACAGAAACTAATTGAAGCTTCCAAAATTGCTCCTCAAGAAGATGCGATTAAGTTTGGTTTAGCTGAACTTGATTATCTTGATGGGCAATATGAAGAGGCTTTAACGCTTTATCAAGATTTGATTGAACGTCAAAAGACTTTTGGTGAAGTTAATCTAATTCAACGTCTTTTTCAAACTGAAGCTAAGTTAGGTCAATATGAGGAAGCCAGTCAAGTAATTAAAGAGCATACAGGTGATATTTTAGATATTGATAGTAAATATCAAGCAGGACTCGTAATGCTGGCAGTCGGAGACTATAAAAAAGCAATTACTTATCTGGATGAAGTAATTGATCAAAGTCCAGATTATGTTAATGCTTATCCATTATTAGCTCAAGCATATGAACATGAACACGACAATGAACAAGTCTTGCGTTCAGCTCAAGCAGGTTTAGCTTATAATGAGCTAGATGAAACCTTGTACTCAATGGGAGCTAGAGCAGCAGCTAATTTGAATGAATTGGATACTGCAGAAGATCTTTTAGTTAAAGGGTTGAAAACTGCACCTGATAATGGTGATTTGCGTTTACAACTGTCTAATCTTTACCTTCATGAGGGTAAGAATGATGAAAACATTAAGTTGTGGCAAGACTTAGAAGATGAAGATGTTGAGCCACAAGCTCATTGGAATCTGGCGGTTTCATATGCTAGATTGGATCAGCGTGAACAAGCTAAGAGTGAATTCTTATTGGCTTATCCGGAATTTCAAAATAATGTTGATTTCTTACGGCAAATGATTCTTTTCTTTAACAGTGAACCTAACAGTAGTGATGTTATGCAGCAGTTACTAGAGCGATACTTAAAATTGGTTCCTGAAGATGAGGAAATGCAAGATCTTTATAATCAATTATAATAAAAAGGCCTTACGCCAATTGCGTAGGCCTTTTTTAATTATTTTCGGAACAAAATATGATGCGGTCGATTGTAGGTAAACCCTTCTCCTAAAGCTTCGTGAACTTCAATAATAGTTACAAAGGCTTTCGGATCTTCTTGACGAATTAATTGCTTGATCATTGGGATTTCTCTTGGGGAAACTACTACATAAATCACGCGTTTTGGATCTTGTTGATAACCACCTAGGGCATTTAAGTAGGTAAAACCACGTTCAAGTTTTAAATCAATCATTCGTCCAATCTCTTGGTATTTATCTGAGATGATTAGTAATCCACGAGCACTATAAGCCCCTTGTTGGACAGTATCCATTACACGGGAAAGGATGAAAGAAGCCAAAAGAGTGTACATCATATGCTTGATATCAAGATAACTCAATGAGATAAACAAAACTACAGCGTCACAGAAGAGTAAAACTTTACCTGATGAAATTCCAAGCTTTAGTTGGCAGATACGGGCAATAATATCAGTTCCGCCGGAAGTACCATTAAATCTAAATACTAGGCCTAAGCCAAAGCCTGATAAGGTTCCAGCTAAAGCAGCAGAAAGGAAGAGGTCGTGCTCTAAGTTGAGTTGAGTTATAATTGGTATTAGCCGCCATAACCATAAGAAAAAGGACAAGCTAACTGTGCCCCAAATGGTGTAGGCTAGGAGTCTTTTTCCCATAAAGCGGTAACCTAAGATGATTAGGGGAATATTGAGAATTAAAGTTGAAAGCCCCATATTGATCCCCCAAAAGTGACGTAAAAGCAGGGTAATCCCACTGATTCCACCGTCTGCTAATTTGTTGGGAACAGAAATCATATCCAAACTAAGTGCATAAATTGCGCAACCAAGGGCAATCATAAAAATCTCTAGTAATGTATGGTGATTAATTATTTTTTTCATCGTAATTCCCCTCCTTCTACTTAAAATTAACACACATTTAAATCGAGTTGAAACATTTATTTATGAAAATCACAAAATTACCTAATGTATTTTTGGCTGCGATGCCAGTATTAAAAACGTTGGAAGCTGGAGGCTTTGAAGCTTATTTTGTCGGTGGTTCTGTCAGAGATGTTTTGTTGGGCCGCCACATTCATGATGTGGATATTGCCACTAGTGCTTACCCTGAAGAAGTAAAAGAACTATTTGAAAAATCAATTGATACCGGAATTAAACATGGCACAGTCACTGTTCTTTATCAAGGTGAAAGTTATGAGATTACCACATTTAGAACTGAGTCAGGCTATCAGGACTTTCGCCGACCAGACCATGTCACTTTCGTGCAAAATTTAGATGAAGATCTTAAGCGACGTGATTTTACCATTAATGCCTTGGCGATGAATACTGATGGCGAAATCATTGATTTGTTTGTTGGGCTAGCAGATTTAAAGCATAAACTGATTAAGGCTGTCGGTGATCCAGAACAACGTTTCCATGAAGATGCGTTAAGAATGATGCGGGCAGTTAGATTTATGAGTCAGTTAAAATTTTCTTTGGAAGAAAAGACTGAACAAGCCATTGCTGATCACCATCAATTATTGAAGAAAATTTCAGTTGAGCGAATTAGGGATGAATTCGTAAAGATGGGTTTAGGAGCTGACGCTCGTGCTGCTTTTCAGATCTTCTTAGATACACAATTGAGTGAAGAAGTACCTGATTTTGCTGGGAAAAAAGAACAATTAGCTGTTTTTCCGAAGTTACAGTTTAGTCCCACCATGGAAACTAGTCTTTGGTCCATAATTATTATCTTATTAGGAATGCAAGATAATCAAATTGGAAAATTCATGCGCGACTGGAAGAATTCAAATGCAATGACTGAAGAAGTTGAACGAATTGTTAATTTCTTCGATATTATGTCTAGTCACACACCAACTGATTATGAATTGTTTGAAGTAGGTAAGAAGACATTACTAAATACAATTGATGTGGCTCATATTTTGGGTCAACCTGTTGATTCAAACGCTTTAGTAGATCGTTATTTGGCTTTGCCGATTAAAAATAATTCTGAGTTAGCAATCGATGGCCGCTTTTTAATTAAAAAGGGAATTAAACCTGGACCACAGCTTGGAGAACTGTTAACTAAAATTAAAAAAGCGGTGATTAATGGTGACTTGGATAATACTGAAGAAGCGATTGCTGAATTTTTAGAAAAGCAATAACAAACAAAAAGAAGTGTCTGGAAAGTTTCCAAACACTTCTTTTTTAAACGTATAACAAAACGGAGAAGTACATTAGAATCGAACCTAGCATTACAAATAAGTGCCAGATAACATGAATGAATGGGACATTACGCATGGTAAATAAGATTGCACCGACGGTATAGGCAATGCCACCACTGACTAGCAACCAAAAGCCTACTGGACTCAAGCGGACATATAAATAGCTGCCTGAAAGGATTACTAACCAGCCCATTACAACATACAAAATCGTGTCTAACACCACATGTTTGCCACGATTGAAAATATAATAGATTATTCCAAAAACGGTTACACCCCAAATGAGGCCAAATAAAGTCCAACCCCAAGCTCCACCGATTGCGACTAATGAATAAGGGGTGTACGAACCCGCAATTAGTAAGAAAATTGAAGAGTGGTCAAATATTTGAAAAACATTTCTAGCTCGGGTAAAAATCAAGCTATGATAAAGGGTAGAGAACAAATATAATAAGACTAAACAGGAACCGTAAATTGTGAAAGTGACAACTCTTAAGGCACTTCCCGTACTTGCCGCCTTTACAATTAAGATTACTAATCCAGCAACTGCTAATCCAAACCCGATTCCATGGGTAATCGCACTGAAAATGTTATCGAGTATGTGATAACTTTTTGGTCTTTCTTTTGGCTCTTGCCATAATTCTTTTAATTTCAAAACACAACAAATCCAATCAATCTTTTTTCTTAAGTAATTTTTTTGATATACTAGCTATATGTTACTTGCTCATATTTTATCATAAAATAATTTGAGCAACTTAGAATAGGGGTCGAATACATTGGCAAAAATTAAAATTATGACTGACTCTTCTGTTCAATTGACAGAAGAAGAAATAAAAAAATACGATATTACAGTTGTACCTTTGTCAGTAATAATTGATGGAAAAACATACGTTGACGGTGTAGATATTACAAGACGCAACTTTATTGAAAGAATGGATGAGGGTCACGAAGTACCTAAAACTAGTCAACCACCAATTGGGCGTTTTGTTGATGCCATTAAAAAACTAACTGCTGATGGTAGCGAGGTATTGGGGATCTTCTTGGCTAAGTCTTTAAGTGGGACAATCGATGCTGCTAAACAAGCTGCAGAAATGGTGCCAAATGCTAAGGTGGTTTGTCACGATTCTGGCTATACTGATCGTAGTGAAGGCTATGAAGTTATTGCTGCTGCTAAAGATGCTGCTGCAGGAAAAAGTATTGATGAGATTTTAGCCCATTTGCAAAAAATGGAAGAAAATATGTATCTTGAGATGATGATCCCCGACTTAACTAACATTGTTAAAGGTGGACGTCTTGGTAAACTTGCTAGTCGAGTAGTTAGCATGCTTAATATCCGAATTTTCTTACAAATGAAGCAAGGTAAAGTATTAGTTCCTAAAAAAGGACGCGGTAAGAAATTTACCGAGAAGTTTAATGACATGTTGGTTAAGCAACTGAAAGAATTAGGAGACCAAGTCAAAGAAGTCGGTATTTCTTATGTCGATACACTAGATGATATGGAAGAATTAGCTGCTCGCTTTAAAGAAGTAAATCCTAATTTAAAGATTTTAATTCAAGAAACAAGTCCAATTATTATTACCCATGCCGGTCATGGTGCATATGCAGTAATGTTTTATACGGAGTAAAAATGGCTTATAGAGAAAGTTTTTATCGATATTTAATGACGCAAAGAGATCCAGATTCTAGTAATGAAATTGCTCAATTTGCCAATAATGCTCAGAATGATTCTACCTTTCCTAAGCAAGAACAAGATTATGAAAAATTGTCAGACTACTTAGAATTGAATGCTAGTTATTTACCGAGTATGACGGTGTTTGACGAAGCTTATCAAATGTATAAAGAAAAAATGTCTTATTAATTTAAAGTCCATGCTTAATTGCTGGACTTTTTTCATTGAAAGAAGGTGCGATTAACTTGGAGATCTTTATTTCGACAATTATTTTATTGGTTGCTGCCGCATTGGCGATCTCATTACAAAATCAATTTTTTAAAACAGTTTCAGTTAATTATATTTCGTTAATTTTGGGGCTGATTCTAGCAATCATTCCGATCACTGATCAGTATGTTGAACACTTTAATTCTGAAGTTTTTATGATCATGATTGTCGCTCCACTCTTGTTTTTTGAAGGGCAACAAACAAGTTTACATAATGTACTGCGCAGCTGGAAGGCAATTGTCGATCTAACGGTAATTATGATTACTTTAGCTACTGTGATCGCGGGATTTAGTTTAAAATTTCTACTTGCGTTTTCTTTGCCATTAAGTTTTATTCTAGCGGCCATTTCCACACCAACAGATGCTACTGCAATGGCTTCGGTAACTCATGGCTTAAAATTGCCAAAGCGTGTAGCGTATTTTTTAAAAAATGAGTCTTTATTTAATGACGCCTCAGGAATTATTTTGCTTAATATGGCTACAAGCTGGTATATTTCGAAGAATTTAAATTTGGGTAATACCTTAAGTAGTTTCTTAATTTCAGCTCTTGGAGGGATTATCTTTGGCTTTATTAGTGGTACCATTACGGTTTTTATTAGGCAAAAAATTATTCGGGTCAATTTCAACTACACCAGTAACGGTAATGTCGCTATTCAACTTTTTTATTTGTTAACACCCATTGTTTTCTATTTTTTAGCCGAAGAATTAAAAGTTTCCGGAATTATCGCTGTTGTAGTTATGGGCTTAATTTATAATGCAGAAGCACAACGGAGTCAACTAATTAACGCTAAAATTATTTATGATAGTAAAATTATTACTAACTGGTTGACAGATATTTTAAATGGAATTGTCTTCATTATTTTAGGCATTATTATTGTGCGCACAGTTAAAGAAGATATCCCTAATATTCAAACCTTAGAAGCGCTGGCTGCGGGTGTAATTCTGTATTTAGTTAACGTCTTAGTGCGCTATGTTTATACAGCATACTTGGGAAAGAAACGTGTCCATATTAATCGTAAAGAAGCATGGATCTTTGCTTTTGGCGGAGTTCACGGTGCGGTTACTTTTGCTTTAGCGTATACTTTGGCTGAGGCAAGCATTAATCCAGCTGATTTTCATTTGATTTTAGTGAGCGAAACAGTTTTAATTTTACTTAGCATGATTGTGCCAACCATTTTATTTAAATTTATGTTAACTCCAGCTAAAGCTGATCGAGATCAAGAGACTGAAATAAAACGAATTCGCAGTGAAATGGTGGCATATGCTTTAAAACAATTGGACCAGATTTACTTGCCTAAGCGTTTGCGTAAGCAGTTAAATTTTGACTTACATGCTCAAATTAACGAAACTTCAATGAGAGATTTTTTGCGGGAAATGAAATATACCGTTAAACAAAGAAATCTTTCACCAGATGAGTTAGAATTCAGAGATGAAGTATATCGTTATGCGTTCAGACAAGAGCGAAATTATCTTGGTCAAATTGCGCAGCAAGAAAATGAATATCGCGCCGTATTTAGAAAATTATATCGTGAAATCTTGACTGCTGAAATTCTGTTCTTAAATGCAGATAATAGAGATTAAGGAAGGATGGTTTTTATGGCAAATATTCAATGGTATCCAGGTCATATGAATAAGGCTCGGAATCAACTTGAAGACAAAATGGGATTTTTAGATGTGATTGTTGAAGTCTTGGATGCAAGAATTCCACAAGCTTCAAGAAATCCGATGATTGAAGAATTAGTAGGTGATAAGCCGCACTTAATTATTTTGAACAAGGCGGATTTGGCTGATCCAGTCTTAACTAAAATGTGGCAGAAAAAGTTACAAGAGCCAGGTAAGTTTGTCATGGCTTTAGATTCTCTGCATAACACTAACATGCAAGTGTTAATTCGAATGATTAAAAAAGCCGCTTCTGCCAAGACGAAGAAATTTGAAGCAAAAGGAGCTTCAAATCCGACAATTAGAATTGCTCTTGCTGGCATCCCTAATTGCGGGAAGTCGACAATTATTAATCGACTAGTGGGCAGAAATGTTGCTGAAGTAGGCAATAAACCAGGTGTAACTAAAGGACAAACCTGGCTTAAAACTAAGACTAATATTCAAATTTTGGATACTCCAGGAATATTATGGCCAAAATTTGAGGATCAAGAAGTTGGCTTTAAATTAGCTGCTTTTGGTGCTATTAAAGATACAATTTTTCACGCTGACGATGTGGCTTTATTTGTATTAAAGAATTTACGAAAATACTATTTGAGTAATCTTGTTAAATTTGCGCGTTCTTCAAAAGAAGAAGTCGAAAATATTTCTGATACTGATTTATTATTGGCCATGACTAATGTCTATGGGATGCGCGACGATTATGATCGTTTTTCTTTGTACATGCTACAACGCTTGCGTAAAGGTAAAATTGGAAGGATTACGCTTGATCGACTATGACAATCAAAGAAATCAAAGAATTATTTAAACAAGGTGCTGTTTCTGCTGAGCAATTAGAGCTATTGAAACAAGATCCGCGGACAGGTGTCCAAAAATTACTGGCGTCTTATTATAAAAAGCAGGAAAAGTTAGCTAAAAAACGGGCTGAATTTGAACATCGCTTTGCTTATGAGCGTAAATTTTGGGCTAAGGATGAATTAGTAGCTGGTGTTGATGAAGTTGGTAGAGGCCCATTAGCAGGCCCCGTAGTTACGGCAGCAGTTATTATTGATGAAAATTTTGACTTAATTGATGTGAATGATTCAAAGAAATTGTCACCGCAGCGTCGGTTAGAACTATATCCGGAAATTTTAGCTCAAGCAGTTAGTGTAGGAGTTGGCGTACAAAGCGCAGCTGTAATTGACAAGATCAATATTTATGAGGCTGACCGAGTAGCAATGGCTCAAGCTGTTCAAGCTTTAGACCGTAAGCCAGATTGTTTATTAGTTGATGCAATGGATGTGCCGATCAAGATTCCTCAAGTTAAGTTAATTAAAGGGGATGCCAAGTCTAATTCAATTGCTGCGGCTTCAATCGTGGCTAAAGTATTTCGAGATAAACTAATGGATGATTATGCTAAAGTTTATCCGCAGTACGATTTTCCTAAAAACGCCGGATATGGTACTAAAGAACATATTGCTGCCTTAAAGAAATATGGACCGACCCCAATTCATCGCAAGACTTTTGCCCCTGTGAGTGAATTTTTTTAAATAAAATCCAAAAAATTTTTACGAAATCTCCATTTTTTGCGTATTTAACAAATGGAGGTTTTTAAATGAACAAAACAGATTTTTTACTTAAATTAAAATTGCAAAAGGGTATTGGTTACGTTAAGCTCTTGCAAATTGCAAGTCAGCTTGATGTAGAAGAGGTTGATAGTGCTGCTGTACAAAAGTTGGATTTACCTTTTAATTTAGCGGCCGCCGCCTTTAAGGCATTAAATGATGAGCAAGCTGATCAGACAGTGGCACGAATTAAAAAGCAATGTCAGGTAATTAGCTTCTTTAATCAGGAATATCCAGATAGATTACGTGAAATTTATCAACCACCGCTGATTTTATTTGCACGAGGCAATGTTTCTTTGTTAAAGAGCAAGATTGTAACGATTGTTGGTGCACGCTTAGCTAGTCATTATAGTCAAGAGGTGATTGACCGCTTAATGCCAAATTTGGTGGCAAGTAACTTAACCATCGCCAGCGGCTTAGCTAAAGGAGTCGATGGTTTTGCTCATCGTGCGTGTTTAAAAAATAATGGGCAGACAATTGCAGTTGTCGGTAACGGTTTAAATCACTATTATCCAAGTCAAAACCATGGACTGCAAGATCAAATAGTTGACAAAGGACTCATTATTAGTGAATACTTACCTGATACTCCGCCACGTCCATTTCGTTTCCCTCAACGCAATCGTATATTAGCGGGAATTAGTGATAGTGTGATTGTGACGGAAGCTAAAGAAAAATCAGGTTCCCTAATTACAGCTAATTTAGCTTTACAGGAAAATCGTAATGTTTATGCTGTTCCTGGTCCAATAACGAGTCCATTATCTGAGGGTCCTAACCGGCTAATTGAAGTGGGAGCAACACCAATTGTTGATTTTAAGCTTGAAACTGAAAATATTTTTTAGAAGAAAAATAAGTGTGTGGCACACAATGTGACACACACTTATTATATAAATTTTGAAAAATTATCTGTAATTAACTTAGTGTTTTCATGCTTTGACTCACTAATTAAATAACCATAAGTATTAAGAGTGGTTGTGATATTTGAGTGACCCATACGGTCTCTAATTTCATAAATACTAGCACCCCAATGAAGTAATAATGCTACATGAGCATGTCTTAGCATATGATTGGAAAAAGCATCAGTAGGAATATTTAACATTTTCATCATGCGAATAAGTTCATGATCAACGCTGTTCCTAGCAGGTGGTAATTTACGTTGAGAGACGCCAAATACATAATCAGTATGATTGACCTTAAGCTCTTTTAAAATGTCTAGAAGTTGAGAATTTACAGTAATAGTACGATATGAAGAAGGAGTTTTAGTAGGACCTAGATGATGTGAATCACTTTCATATTCATGATGTATATCGATTGTGGAAGTATCATAATGTAAGTTATGCCATTTCAGAGCCAGGCATTCTCCAATACGCATACCCGTTAAGATCATAGTTAAAATTACATAATCCGATATATTTCCTTTGAGATTAGTTGCATCTGCTTTTTGAGTAATTCTGCGTCTTGATTTTGCTAATTTAATTAGTCGCTCAATATCATCCACAGAGAGCATACGGACTTTATCTAAACGAGTTCGTTTAGTTGTACCTGTGATCGTGATTCGTTGAGTGAAATCACGATTAATTATACCATCATCAATTGCATTGTAGATAGCAGCATGATATTTTTTACGGAACATTTAGCATATCGTTGACCCATCCAATTCATAAACTGCTGCCAATCATCGTGAGTTATATCTTTCAATTTTGTTTGATGCCAATATTTTTTCAAAGGCATTAGTGCTGTATGATAGGTTTTCTTAGTACTTGGGCGCAATTTAGGTTCTTTAAACGTCTTATAAAAATGCCAATAGTAGTCAACTAAAACAGGATTAGATTTAACATCATAGCCTTTAACTAATTTAGCCTTAGTTTCAGCATACCAAGCACTTGCTTCCGATTTAGTTTTAAAACCGCCTTTGGATTTAGAGTGTCGTTTTTGAGTTTTATCGCGCCAATACAGACGTGCATACCAAACTTTACCACGTTTATAAATTGCCATTTTAATTTACCCCATATTTTTGCTAAAATAGGGTAGACGAAAGGCACCGATGCCAGTCGGTGCCTTTCGTCTATACTATTTAATTACATTTCAATATTAATTAGTGTTGTCCCACTTACCGTGCCAGCGGTAGGTGGGATTTTTTGTGTTTAAGTTAGTCGTCTTCTTCAGCTAAAATTTCAGAATCATCAGCACTCATAGTGCTTTCGATACCACCTAATTTGAATGTCTTAGTTGCTAACTTTTTAGATGGAAGATATGCATCATGATATGCTCTTACTACTATTTTTTGATGTTTATGTAGCTTTACAGGGACGTCATCATCAGAAAAAGCAAATTCAACATATTTATGTGGTCTCACATGACTAATACCATCATTACCTAATTCATCAAAATAATCAGTGGGCGCATCAGGAATAGGACCTTCAGGATCTAGATCGTGCCATGCATTTTTAGTTACTTGAAACATTTTGAAATGCTGATTAAAAAAGTCTAAAGGTGAAACATTATGTTTACTTCTGTTAGTAAAAATACCAGTAACAATAATTCTTGAATACTCATAATTACCATCGATGTCTAACATACGATAACCATAGACTTTACGAATCCACATATGGCCTTTTTTATTTCCATAAATAATGGAATGCTTATCTACATATGTATATTTGGTTGTTTTAACTTTAGCTTGTGCCATTTGAACATTAGATGACATTCCCAATGCTGTAACAGCAAACAAAGTTAAAAACAAGGTTAAAACTTTTTTCTTCAATTTTCTTTGTTCCTCCACATCTATATCAGGTTTAACGGCTCTGTGGACGATTAAGCAGATGGACTAATACGATGTGCCATCTGTAAAATTGTCATTTGTCTATTAATTCCTTTAATAAAAGGCTTACACATTTCATCATTTCTAGGAGTAAAGGGAAGACAATTGTAATTATTTATTGAATATCCAGCCACTTCCATACTTACGTTAAAGAGAATTGAAATATCACTCGTATTCAAAGTTTGTAAATCTGTAATTTCTAGTGCTTTACAAATAAATGGTTGAGGTACTAATAATCTTTTTGCAAAATAATTTGCTTCAGTTTCTTGTATTTTGTATAAATCATCTGGCGCATTTTCTAATAAATGACCCAAATAAATATGCCCTAGTTCATGTGCAAGCGTAAATCTAATCCTATGTTCGTTACGATTTTCATTAAATGCAATTACATATCTATTCTGAGTAGGATCAAAGAAAGTAGATCCTTCTTCACTATCTAGCATCTCTGCAATTTCATCATTAGAACTTTCAGTTAATACTGCTAAATTAGAATACGTTTCTAATTTAATGTTTGGGACGTTTTGAATTATATCTATTGGACTTATTGGAAAACTCATATTAAAAAAATAGGGATGTGTTTCCAAAATAGAATATGCAGTTTGTTGAACTTTTTTATAATTGGGCTTATTTATTTGTATCATTTCCATAGGCGTCTCCAAATGCTGCTTTCATAATATCTAACAACTTCTTTTGATTACTCCGATTCAATTTCTTAGCATTTCTTTGAATAGTTCTAAACTCCGGTGTTTCATCATCCTTTACCGTTAAATCATTCACGTCCACATGGAGAGCATCTGCAACTTTTTGTAATGAGCCAGTAGATAGATTGCTAGTTCTCCATCTGTAAATGCTATTTTCACCAATACCAGCTTTAGTTGCTACTTCTTTTATGCTTAGTCCATGTTCTTGGGCTATTTCTTTTATATTTTCATAAACACTCATAATACCGTCCTACCAATGCTTTGAAGTAAAAAATAAAATAAATATCAAAAACGATAGCATTTGTGCTTTACAACTATCAAAAATGGTAGTATTATTTAAATTGTCCTGAAGGAACAGGACAGCATAAATACTATTAAAACAATAATAAACTGCCTAGTTAAGAAATAATAACTTTATTCGCTTAGCCTTATTTCTTATACCTAGATAGTATCACTTTTGATAGTTACGTGCAACTTATTTTATCAATAGAGGTGAAATCATGTCTGAAAAAACAATTCAAACAATCAAGACCTTAGGGAAAATGCGGAATGAGGACTTGAAAGAAATTGGAAGAAAATCAGGTGTTGGCGAAAATGCCATTTATCGTTGGGAAAAGCATGAACCAAAGATCTCAACTTTAAAGAAAGTTGCCGATTACTTGGGAGTAGACTACAAAATCTTGCTTCCATAGAAAGGAGAAGTAACCATGACAAACGCAATTCAACTTTTTCAATTTGAGCAAAGCAATGTAAGAGCTTTGGAAATTGAAAATGAACCATGGTTTGTTGGTAAAGATGTCGCTGAAATTTTGGGCTATAAGAATTTATCAGCAACTTTGAGCCAGCATGTTGATAAAGAAGATCAAAAAGCCTTGAGCTACAAGGCTTACCGCGATTCATGCATAAGCCTTTGGACGGATAAAAATGACTTCAGTAACAAAATGGTCATCAATGAATCTGGCGTGTACTCATTGATTTTTGACAGCAAGATGCCAAATGCTAAGAAATTTAAACATTGGGTAACTTCTAGAGTACTTCCACAAATCAGAAAGACAGGTTCTTACATCCCCGATGAAAAGAAAAAACGTCTTTCAATTATGGAAGAAAATTCAAAAGTAAAGAAAGCTACTCTGCTTTACAAAATCGCAATGGCATCTGATGAAAGTGATTTAAAGCAAAATCTGTTAGCTAAAGCCGCAACAACTATTACTGGTGAAATGACCTTACCTGTAATGCAAGAAAAATACTACACAGCAAATGAGGTTGGTGAAAGCTTAAACATAACCGGCTGGAGAGTAGGACATGTTGCTAAAGCATTGGGGCTGAAGGCTGAACAACCTGGCCAAAATGAATATGGCAAATGGGTTAACAGTAAATCAGCTAGTTCGGATAAAGAAGTTCCGCAATGGCTTTATACAAATAAAGCTATTGAACGAATTAAGCGAGATAACTTCTTAGTTAAGTAGGAGGCAACACATGACAGGACGAGATATTGAGTGGAATCGTAAGCCGGTAACGGATCAAGAAAGCCGCTCAGAAAAAATCGGTTTAACACTGTTAGCAGTAATTATGCTTTTAGGTTTTAGCCTAATTTGCTATGACTTCTGGTCAGCGGTAGCAGAGTTGTTATAGGAGGAAAAATGAAGCTCAGTAAAAAAGACAAGAGACAAGTTATGGGCAACAACTCCAGTCGTCACTTACTCAGCAGAACTTGCTAGGAAGGACAAAAATTGGAAACAAAATCAGCTAAAGAAATGATGAGAGAGCGTCAATACATCAGACTTCAAAAAGAACGTGAAGAGTTTGAAGGTGAAGATTGCTTAACTGTCATTGATGAAACTAACCACGTTTGCGGTATTGGTTATCAACAGGAGTATGACACTTACTTGGAATTCATCCTTAGGAAGTTAGAAGATGCTCCAGATGATGTTGTAAAGCGTGGAGATTTTACAAACATTGTTGACGCTTATCACTATTTCTTGAGTAATTGCGATGACGATGAGGAATTAAAAGATTTCTTAATTGATTATTACGATGGTGAGGATATGCGCTATGGAAGATAAAGATATGACAAACTTCCAAGTTTGGATTACTGAAACTCAAAAAGATATCCAAGACTGGACAAATTGGCTTAGCTACCATTCACGAGTTAAAGGTAAGACCTGGGATGGAGCAGTGAGATGGCTTAAGAAAAATAAGCCAGATAACCCAACCAATTTCCATGCATCAGGTTCTGAAACTTTTACTGCAGTGTTACAAGCAATGTTTACTGATGCTCAAAACGATATCTATCAAAAAGCATTAAGAAAGAAGGCTGATATCGATGATTAATGAAGATGATTTTAAAGCAATGATTCATGACGAGGCTGCAGAAAAGTTTTCCAGTAAGTGGGAAATGCTTCCTTCAGACGGAGACATTAGACAAGCTTATCAAGCGGTCATGAACACATCAGAATTCAAGCATTTCAAAGAATTAATGATTGAAGAAAATGAAAAAGTCATTACTCGCAACGTCCTCCACAGTCTTGAGGGAGTGAGACAGATCATTAAGAGAGCAGGTGAGGAATAATGCCTGCTTTCAGTTGGGATAATGCACCTAAGGAAAACTACCGCTGGCTTGTTTACGGTGTGCCGGGTGTAGGTAAGACCACACTTAGTAAGTACTTGAAAGGTAAAACTTACCTCTTGAGTTTGGACAATTCTTTTAGAAGAATTCCATTTTGGCAAGGTAACAACGATATTTGGGTGATTGATCCAAATAAGCCAATTGAGGATGTAAACAAATTTAGTGAAGTATTTGATCCAGATCAGTACGACAACTTAGTGATTGATAACATCAGCAATTTACAGAAATTGTTCTTTGTTGAAAAAGCTAGAGAAACTAAGACCGGATTAGACAACAAGATTTCCGATTACGGTGAATGGAGTACTTATATCACACGGTTCATTGCTTATGCGTTTAAGTGGGATGTCAATATTCTAGTAACAGCTTGGGAAACACAAAACAAGATCACTGATCCAAGTGGTCAAGAGTTTATGCAGTACGGTCCAGATATTAGACCTAATCCAAGAGATTACTTAATGGGTAACTGCGATTTAGTTGGAAGGATGATTCAAAAAACACAATCTGGAGAACGTGGAATTATCTTACAAGGTTCTATAGATATTTATGCTAAGAATCGTCTAGATGATAGAAGAGGATGCAAAGCTAAGGACTTATTCAAGATAGAGAAGTCCGACTTAGACAAAGCAGTTGATTCGATTAAAAGAGGTAAATCATGAGTTACTGGATTAGCTTAGTTGATGCTGAACCGCCACATGATGAAATTTGGGAAGGCGTTCATTGTTCCTGGAATTATTCAAACATAATGGATCATCTTCCATGTGGTTGGGCTAGAGATTGGCAAGGCAAGCAAGCGCGTGACATGATCAAACCTATTTGGGCAAGTATGGCTTTCCTTACTTCTGATCCAAAAGACTTCAGGAAGTTTGAAGTAGATCATGAAAAAGGATTAGGCACCGTTGAGGTATGCAACTCAATTTTGAAAGAGTGCTTTGACGGTTTTAGTAAGTGTCCTGAAGGAATTATCAGGATAGATTAAGAGGCTAAAAAAATGGAAAAGAAACAAATGCTAGACAAGATTGAAGCTGCCAAAAAGGATATTGAAGAAAATGGTGCAACGGACATTTTGATTATTACCAAAGCGCCAGATGGAGCTAGATTCTACTGCGCTGCTGATCCTCTTATTGCATTAGGATTGGCTGATGTAGCCAAAATGAAGACTAAGAACACCTATCAAGATCTCATGAAAGGCAATGAGATGAGTCAAATGTTTCATGATCTTTTTAACGATTCACAGGATTCTCTTGATGATTCAGATGAGGATTAAATGCTTCAACTATTTGATTATCAACAAAAGTTAGTCAATCAGGCAAGAATTGAGCTGGCTAAGGGACATAAAGGAGTACTCATTGTAAGTCCACCTGGTTCTGGAAAGTCAGTTGTAATCAGTGAAATAGCCCGTTTAACCACACGTAAAAATGGCAGAGTTTTATTTTTCGTCCATAGACAAGAATTAGTTAAACAAATTCAAGAATCTTTTGTTCAACAAAATGTTGATATGAGTCGTTGTACAGTTATGACCGTTGGTAAAGTCGCAAATAGATTAAGAATACTTCCTAAACCAAATCTATTAATTGTGGACGAATCTCAACACTCACGGGCCAAAACTTATCGTAAGATTTTTGATTACTACTCTGATGTTCCAAGACTTGGTTTTACTGGAAGCCCGTGGCGGCTATCCGGTAAAGGCTTCAAAGACATTTATTCCGCTATGGTTCAAGGACCAACTACTAAGTGGTTAATTGAGCATCATAAACTTGCTCCATTTACCGTCTACGGCTACCAGCTAGGCGATAAAAATGTTCTTAAGCATAGTTCTACTGGTGACTACACAAAACAATCTATGGACGATTTTACGCACTCTATTATTCATGGTGATATTGTTAAATCTTGGCTTAAATTTGCCAAGAATCGTAAAACGATTGTCTATTGTCACTCAACTAGTTTTAGCAAAATTGTCGCTCAAGAATTTAGAGATGCTGGAATAAATGCCGTCCATGCTGACTCTCACACGCCCACACAGAAGAGAGAGGAGATCATGGATAGTTTTAAGCAAGGCAAAATAAAAGTGCTCTGTAACGTTGATTTGGTCTCTGAGGGCTTCAATGTGCCGGACTGTTCATGCGTTGTTTTACTAAGGCCAACGCAAAGCTTAGTAGTTTACTTACAGCAAGCCATGAGAGCCATGCGATATCAACCTAATAAACATGCTGTAATCATTGATCAAGTCGGCAATTTTGAGAGATTCGGTTTGCCTGATAGTGACTTTCACTGGTCGCTAGAAGATTGGGAGAAACATCCACGCAAAGAAGGAACTACTGCAGATGGGCCAGCAATTAAAACTTGTCCTGAATGTTTTGCGGTAATTGAAGCAAGTGATGTTACTTGCCCGTTATGTGGTCATGATTTCTCAGTTGAGATCAGAAAGTTGAAACAGAAGAAAGATCAAGAATTAAGAGCAATCAAAGCACAAAAATTTCATATTGATTTGATTGCAAAGAAAAAGGTTAGCGAACTAACCAGTTTTAAAGAATTAGCTATGTACGGAAAGGCACATCACTTTAAACCAGGATGGGCATGGCATGTAGCTAAACAGAAAGGATTTATTTAACAATGGGTTTTATTGACTTAAAAGAAAAAACAAACGACAAATCAAATTTGATTCCAAAAGGAATTTACGAAATGCAAATCAGTAAAGTTACTGGTGATGCAAGTAAGGGTGGTCACGAATACATGAAATTCGATTTCTTAATTCGTGATGATTTGGATAAAGTACCTGAACTTAAAGACACCAATGCTAAGGAACATGGCAGACACTACTTTGCTAATGTATGGACTGCTAAAGATCCTAACACCGGTCAAGATTCAGGTGAGTACAGCCAAGAGGATTTAGCAAATATCGCTGATGCAATTGGCTTAACTCAAGCACAAATTGACAAGTACATCAAAGGTAAAGATGACTTGATGAAAGCTTGTGAAGGCAAGTTTGTTAGAATTTACGTTTCACTTGGTGAGAACGAATATCAAGGTGAAAAACGTAAACAAAACAGTACTTTCACTAACTCATGGCATCCAACCAAGTATCCAAAGCAAGGTGCTAAGCCTGCAGCAGATGATCCATTCCAAGGTACGCGCGGTGATGCAAATGCCACTGAGTTAAGTGATGCGGATATTCCATTCTAATCATGAATATGCAAATAGAAATTATCCTTAGTGGATTATGTTTGTTACTCGTGATTGCTTACATCATTTATGTAATGTGGAGGTGATTAATAGGTGGCAAAATTCACACATTACGAAAAAACGATTCCTAATGAGTTAAAAGAATTGAAACAATGGGGCTTGTTTCATTTGAAATGGGTGCCGGAGCGAAAGAAAAACACTAAAATTCCACTTGATCCGCATACTGGTAGAACCGGTAAGTCAAATGACCCTAATACATGGTCTGATTTTGATACTGCTTACCAAGCATTGCAAGAAAATGCACATGCAGACGGCTTAGCGTTTTACTTTGCTAATGGCTATGTAGGCTTGGATATTGATCACATTCAAGATGATATATCCGATTGGCATCAAGGTGACAATACTCCAGACAACTTAGTTAATAAATTCAAACAATTAACTAAAGGGACTTACATGGAAATATCACAAAGTGGTACCGGGATCCATGCAATCTTTAAAGGCAAGATTCCAGGCAGACGCAGAAGAAAAGGAAATTTTGAAATGTATCAAAAAGGACGTTTCTTTGCACTAACTGGTAATTCAATTAGCCCACCTGGAGTTCAATCGCTCAATGATTCTGAAATGCAGACGCTTTACGATTTTCTATTTGGCAAGGAAAAGAAAATTCCAAACACAGTCAGTGATACTGAGATTTCTGCAATTGATCTTTCAATTCCTGAAATTATTAAAAAAGCTGAGGCTTCAAGTATTGGTACACGATTCAAGATGTTCATGGAGGGCGGTTGGGAACAATTTTACGGCTCTCAATCTGAAGCTGATCTTGCATTTGCTAATGATCTTGCCTTCTGGTGTGGACGTGACTTTCACAAGATGGATACTATTTTTCGAAACAGTACTTTGATGCGAGAAAAATACGATGAAAAACGCGGTGCCACTACTTATGGAACATCCCTGTTAAATAGGGCTATCAATGACACACAAAACATTTATGATCCTAAGCAGAATGGTAAGAAACCTAAATTAACTTTTGCATGGAATCAGCCAAAAAAGAAAAAGCCTGCTCGTTCCTGGGATGATACGGGGAGAGGACAGAGACTTAATGACCAATTCGGTGAAGTGTTCCGGTATTTAGCTGATGACAAGCAGTGGTATTTCTATAATGGATCATATTGGGAACCAGATAACGGCAGACACATTGAGCTAGCCGCAGAAAAAGTTGTTAATTCAATCAAAACTGAAAAACCAGATAATAGTTTTTCAACTAAAACGGATAGCAGCAAGATCATGAATGAGTGGCGAAAATTTATCAAAGACTCTCGCTCTCATATGGCCAAAGTTCATATGATCGATGAATTTAAAAAATACGTCACGATTAATCACGGTTTGTTTGATCATGACAATATGATTCTAAACACTGAATCCGGATATGTTGATTTAACTAATGGTGAGTTAAAAGATCACAACATCAAGATGATGTTTAGTGAGCAAACTACAGCAGAGTACTCAGACAATGTTGATGCTCCAATGTGGGAAACCTTCTTAGATCAAATCTTTAATCATGATCCAGAATTAATTCATTACATTCAAAAAGCTGTTGGTTATTCTGCTACTGGTTCCACTGCAGAACAAGTAATGTTTTTACTACTTGGTACTGGTCGTAATGGTAAATCAGTATTTATTAATACTTTGAGAAACATTCTTGGTTCTTATGCTAAACAAATGTCAGTTGAATCCATTGTCGTCCACAATTCGGGAGGGAGTGCTAATTCTGACATTGCCCGATTGGAAAATACCAGGTTAGTAACCAGTTCTGAAGCTAATGAGGGTAGTCGCTTAGACGAATCACTAGTTAAGCAATTGACCGGTGGAGATAAAATTCTAGCACGGTTTCTTTACGGTAAAGAATTCGAATATGATCCTAAATTTAAAATCTGGATGGCAACTAACCACTTACCATTTATCAGAGGTACTGATGAGGGTATCTGGCGCAGACTAAAAGTTATTCCATTCAATGTCCAGATTCCAGAAAACAAAGTTGATAAAAATTTGGAAAACAAGTTGAGATCTGAATGGACTGGAATTTTAAATTGGATCGTTCAGGGTGCAATCATGTGGCAGAGAGAGGGTCTTAAAGATCCTGATAAAGTCAGGGATGCATCGCGAACATACAGACAAAGTATGGATCCGCTTGAAGCATTCCTTGATGAGTGCTGTGTTGCAGGTGGCGGTTATAGCATTCAAGCTAGACCGTTATACGATTGCTACCGTGATTGGGCTAAAAATTCCAATGAACACTTAATGTCAATGACTAAGTTTGGCAAAGAAATGACTAAGAAACTTCCAAAAGAACATAGAAGCGATGGACGATACTATATCGGTATTAAATTAAAAAAAGAACCACTTCATTTTGACTGGAATTAATCTGTGACTAGCTGTGATGTGATATGACTAGTTAACAAATCGCGGCAAGTCTTGCGTCCGTATGGCTGTGATTGCTTTTTTTGAAATGATTAGTTTAAAAACATATCTTTTTATATTATTTTTCTTTTTTATAAATATATTTAAAAGAAAAAAAGTAGTAATACTTAACACAATACTACTGGCTGTAGGACTTGTAGCCGTCACGAACTAAACATAAACGTGTCACTTTTTTTGAAAACTAGTCACAAGACCAACTCATGTTTGTACTCAGTTGATGTGGAGGAAAAATGAAAGTTAAAGTTGCCTTAAAAAACGGAAAAGAGTTTACCTTTCCTGTTGAATTGTGTGATTCATATTCAGATGCAAAAGAATTGAAAGACAGTATTCGATTGGATCAATCAAGTAACCATTTTCTTTACTTTAACAATAATGATAAGGAATTTACGATAATTGATCGTGATCAAGTTTTGTTTTTAAACATAAGAGATGATTAACTTCAAAAACGGAAATTGGTATTACAGTGACGGTACCACGATTAAGTTCGCTTACCACATCGCGCAGCCGGTGTGGAAGTCACATGACGGAATTATCAGATTAATTGATTATGACGATAAAAGCGATACTAATCAATTAATCATCAAATTAGAAAGGATTTTATATGATTGAACCTTTATCAATAGGACTACATGCGGGACGTTAGAAAGGAGCCTAGCAATGACTGAGATTACTAAAGACACTAGACCAGAAGAATTAATTGCAGCAGTACGTAAAATTGACGACAGACTTGATCTAGCGTGGTTACCATTGCTAAAACAACAAAATGCTATGAATGTGGAAAAAATTGGCATAATTAGTCATCCACTTCATCCAACAGATATTTATGATTTCACTAAGAAAAAATGGTTGAATAATGGATTAAAATTTCTTAATTCTCATCAAGAATCTTTATTAAATGATTTCATTAATCAGATTGAAGCAGTTAGAAATTCTAATCATGAATTAATTATTCCGATGAATAAATCTAACCCTTTCATCAAGTACACGGATCATTTGGCTGAAACATTACAGGAAAAGAATGATGCTTATGGCGATTCATTTGGTAAATCACTGGATGAGGATGGCTTGCTAGTTTTGAAAATTCGTTTGGGCGATAAATTTAATCGAATTAGTTCGTTGATTAAAAAGGGTGAGCTAAAGGAAAATGATGAATCACTTGAAGATACGTTATTAGATTTAGCCGGCTACTCCATTTTGGGGTTGAAATGGCTAAAGGAGAAGGAAAATGATTGATAAAAAACTGTTTAATGATGGAATTAAAACTGTTGAGTCTGAGTTAAGTGATGTCAAAAGACAACAATGGCATTGGAATAAAGGTCATAAAGTTAACACAAGAAAACTTTATTTAGGCTTTAATGCTACGATGCTGACGCTTAAGTTCCTAACAGAAAAAGCCAAAGAAGAGTTTGAAAAGGAGCACGAAAATGACTAAAGCAATTATTTATGACACTGACAAACAAGAATACGTTACAGCAGTTAACAGAAGACTAGTTTCAGGAATGATTAACTATTTAACATCTGAAAATGAGGAATATGCACAAGTTGTTGATTCAGATGAATTAAATTTAAGGAATATTGAAAAAGCAATAGGTTTAAAACGTGGAACGCTGGTATTTAAAGATGTGCCTAAAAATACAGTGAGAGCAAATAAACGTAGAAAGGCAATTGATTCAATACTTAATGAAATTGAATCTTACTCAAACAAATTTGAACGTCAAGATGAGGCAAATGAATTACTTACTGCAATGTTAAATAAATTACAGTGGATTTATGGTTTTGATACAGATGATTGGCAAAACGACTTAGAAGAAATGCTTAACGATGCATATGATTATTAAGGAGCAACATGAAAGTCACAGTGTACGATGACGATGGTGACTGGCAGGGATGCACTTGGTTTGAAATGGTTAAAGGAGCATGAAGATGCATGATACCAGAGAGATTACGTCAGCAGATCAGTTAATACCAAGAAAAACTTATTTTCTTGAACAAGGTGATTTTGTTGGCTATGGTAAATTTTGTGAAACTAAGCCTCCAAAGAAAACATATGAAGGAGCTAATGTTTTTGTGCCAGATACACAACCGTTAGCATGTTTTCTTAATTTAACACGTATTTTTAATGATCGTTATGAGCTATTTGAAGCATGCAAAAAAAACAATGTGCAAATTTATGAAAGCGTGGAATAAACATGAAAGATTTAGAAGGCAAGAAAATTAAATTTCCTGCAGCCGTTAACGCCGTGAACTTTAAAGATGATGCAGTGGTTATTAAGTTAACTGCCAGCATTGATAAGGTTAACTTAAACGAATTAGCCCAAATGCAGAAAACCGGTATTGTTGCTAGCTTAATGAGTATGCAGACTGAAATGATTGAAGAGAAAAATGATACAGACAATCATTAATCTCATTCTGATTGTTTTTTATCATTTTAATGATGATTTCTAATCATCGAAACAGTAAATCAAACGAAAAAATGATGAAAACAATTCACGATTCAAATGAACTTAATGATCAAATCTTGGAAACAATCAAAAAATGTTATGAAGCTAGTGATCATAAGTCTACAGCTCAAGATAATCTGTTGTGGGAATCAATCATGATTCTTGCTAGAAAAATACATGATTTGGAGGACAACAATTATGTCAAGTAAGGCTAATCCGATTAGTCATGACAAAAATGGACGTAAGGTTTTTGCTGATTCCATTGTTTTGGATAAAACAGCTACAGAAATTTACATCCCTGTAAAATGTGGAGGTTTATGGGGCGATGAATTTATGAGTGACTTCTATCCATTGGATCCAGCATCGATCGAAGTAATCAAACCACATGCAACTATGAAAGATTTACAGAAGCTTATGCGTTCTGACAAATACAGTGGTTACATTTTTAATACGAGTGGTGATTCTCTTGGATAATTTAGGATTGTTTGATATGCCATTCTTTCCTGAAGTTACTGATTTAAACATTCATAAGATAGATGGAAAGATTTCTGTTTCTTTTGAATTCTATGCACCAAGCACTGTAACTACCGGTCAAGATGATGATTCTGAACATGCTATTCAAAAGAAAATCCAATTGGCATTATCAAAACATCAATGCACAGTTTTTCGTGCAAATGTTGGTAAGATTAGGCTTCCTGATGGTAGATTCTTTTCTACAGGACTTCCAAAAGGTTTCTCTGATCTATTTGGCTTTCGCTGGACTGATGGGAAAGTATTTTTTATTGAAGTTAAAAGAGCTGATGGTAAGGCACGCGCAGAACAAACGACTTTTCATAAAATGCTTCAATCTCATAACATCATTCACGGCATTGCTCGCACTGTTAATGATGCTTTGATGATTATCGATGGAGGCTTAGTTGGATATGGCTATTAATACTGAAATTGCAGAGGGTAACTTAAAATTCGCTCGTGCCATAAAATCACTTGACTGGAATGCAGTATTACATGGAGGTAATGGAGTGGATATTTTAATTGATGCATCAACTTATGATGTGTTGAAAGATTATGCTAATCGAGTGAATGAACCAATGTCGATGGTTGCCACTCGTGCGATTATAAAATACATTGATATGAGTGAGAACGATGGAAATGACTAATTATCAAAAAGCTTTGCTTTTAATTCATGACTTAGAAGATCAATATGGTTCAGTTGCTAAGGCTCCTAAATCAAACACTAAATTAAAGCAAATTCATGAGTTGCTGTCAATGCCACATAAGAAATCAAAAATGGATGTTGATCAAATAATTAGGCTTAATTATTTGGGACACTCAAATGCTTATATTGCACGTGCAACCGGACTGAATAAGGCTACAATTGGAACGATTCTACAAAGAAATCATTTAAGGAAAAAACAAGATATTCTGTCAAGTATGGCAATTACATTTGGAGCAATATTGCAGATGGCTGCTATTACTTAGTTCGCGGAAGCCAAGAACTACAAGTTAAAAACGGTCTAGATTCTTACATTTACCCTAATGTATAACTAACCCGCATGGCTTATAATAGTACTATCAGATTTAGTTATATATGGAGTGATAGCTGTGGACCTTTTTGCTGATGTAGATTTTGACAAGACTGCTAATAGAGTTGATAAATTGCTAAAGTCCAAATTGCCTAGATTAGCTAGACGATGTGGACGTAGTTTAACTGATTTATCAAGTCCGCAGTTATCAAGTGCTTCTAGTCATAGTAATCGTACTGATGGACAAGAAAGAATGATGGTTAATTCTTTCAGTATTGGTAAAGTTGTTGACGCTATATGCCAAACGATTTATCACTGCTCAGACACAAGTCGAATTGTATTAATAGGTAACTATATTAAGTACATCCCTCAAGAACAACTCATCATGATGCTGCCTTATGAAAAGACTTATTACTACAGTCAACTTAAACCAATTGCTCTTAATGAGTTTGCTGATAGTTATGACTACTGGCAAGATCAGTGTGATGTAGAGCTAGAAGATAAGATTGACTTACATGTTTATGTGGACAATTAGCGGAAGATTAGTGAACAATCACTGAACTCCAATAGAACTAGATCAGTGCATAATATATATTGTCGGGAAATAAGGGAAAACCTAATCCTCTCTTAAAAATTAAACACGCATCATGTGGTTCGATTCCACATGGTGTGATAGGCAATCGCAAGAGTATAATTTAAAATCTTTTTTCTCATTTGTTGTGGTCAACTTGCGATTGATGAAACTTGTCAGGTTTGGAATTGGAATTATCCATTTCGTCAAAGACATCAATTGATACTGGCAAGAATAAAAGCAGATTGTTATGGAAACACAATCTGCTTTTTTATAGACATGGTGCAACGGTAGCATAGCAGTCTCCAAAACTGTTGATCTAAGTTCGAATCTTAGTGTCTATGTAAATTAATGAAAGGAGTTAGCCAATGCCACGAGTTCGCAGATGTCGTTATCCAAACTGCCATGCGTTTGCCATGATGCCAAACCATTATTGCCAAAAGCACATTGAACATGAAAAGAAATTGCAAGAACGTAATGAATTTTATCGATTGCATCATAAGCAAAACAAACAATCACAATGGAAGTACAATCACATCACTCGCTATCGTAATCCTGTTAAGCAGAAACAGAACAAGTTCTATCACTCTCGTCAGTGGAAAACGATGCGGAATATCATCTTAAAACGTGACTATCATTTGTGCCAATATTGCAAGGCATTAGGACGAGTTAGTGAAGGTAACATTATTGATCACGTGCTACCAGTTGAAAGGCTCCCTGATCATATGAAGGAACTGAATAATCTTGTGACTTGTTGTCAAACTTGTCACTACTGGAAGACAAGATTTGAAGAGCAATACTATGGCACAGGATTACATGGCAAACCAACAGATAATCCGCCAATAACTGATGTAAAACTGATTGCTAACTTGGCGGCTAAATTAAAAAATAATCATGAGTTTAAGCACCCATAATTGGCTTCTAAGCGATTTTAAATTAGTCACGTATGATTACACATGACTATAAATAAAATTGGCCCCGCCCTCGTTTTGGGCACTAGGGAGCCGCATCAGTGCCGTTTGCTCGTGTCAAAAGACATTTTTTGAGAATTTTTGAAAGGGGGTCGAAAAATGACGAAAGTTGATCTATCAAAGCCGAACGTACCTAATCAAGCACCGAAATGGCTTGGAGAATACGGCAAAAGATTGTATCCAAAGCTTGCTACTTACCTTAATAAAAATGACAAGATTTTAAGGGCAGACGAGTATTTATTGCAGCAATATTGTTCGGCTTATGATGTTTATCGAATAGCATTTCAAGACCTTCAGGAACACGGAATTCAACAAGTAATTTACAAAACGTCTCTCTCACCTGTGGATGGGAAAGTAGTCAGCAAGGACTTTCAGGGCTATAAAAAGAATCCTGCTTATCAGATGATGTCAGACTCTCTCTCAAAACTTAATGCAATTGGAAGGGAATTAGGCTTAAGTCCTAAAGCACGTTCGGAGATGCTCGATTTGAAGGCACCAGCAGGCAAAAAGAAGTCAGCTAAAGAAAGTTTAAAGGAGTTTTTCGGATGATTAGATTATTGGCAATAGTATTTTTGGTATGGCTTTATTTGTGGAATGTTGCTGCAGCAATTGAACGTGCAAATACTAGAGATGGATATGAAATAGCTGGTCATATAATTCTGGGTTTAGTTGGTAGAACTATTTCATTATGTTTAATTTATTGGGCATTAAACACTTTAGGTATGTAGCAATGGGTCAATTAATAGGTTCAATTTTTCTCCTTATTATTTTGTTTGTATTAATTCAAAAGGGAAAAGATTTATGATGTATTACAAATTTGGTCATGGAAAATGGGTTAGAAAAGAAGATTTAACTTGGAATTTTATGTCATATATGTCAAAGAACTTTCCAATCTGGAAAGGATTTACAAAAACTCAAACTGCAATGGCACTTAAATTTTTAATGGAAAACAAATAATCAAAAATAGCCGATTTTTTATATTTTGAAGCTAACAAATGACTTCAATTTATAAAAAAACGGCTATTTTTGTAATTTGATTATTAACAAACCCCCACTTTTGTTAATAAAGAGGGACTTGATCACGGAAAAATGTGATCAAATCCCTTATTTTGTTAATTTATATTTTCTAGGAGGTGGTAAATGCAATGAAAATTGACTTAACTCAAACACATGATGTTGAAGGTGCGTATCAGTCAATTAACTGGAATGAGATCCGATTAAAATACAACGATGATGCAACTAAGTATTGCTTTGATGTTTTAGATGGTAGAAAAATGGCAGGCTATTTAACAAAATTAGCTTGTTTTAGAAATCTTTGCGATTTAAGACGACAAAATACATCTGATTTTCCATATCATTACGATGTAAAAGAAGTTCAAATGACTTTTAAGTTTGCTTCCATTGTTCCTGATGTTGACTTACATAAACCACTTCCACTCATGGGCTGGCAGAAATTTGTTCTTGCTATGATTAACGGCTGGAAAGATGCTAATGGTGAACGCAGATTTACTGACATCCACATTTCAGTTGGTCGTGCTCAAGGTAAGACTCAAATTGCTGGGATACAAATGTGTAAGGCTGTATTAATTGATACGCTTAACTATACTAACAAAGACTTTTTAGTTACTGCTAATACAAGTGACCAGTCTACTAAATTATTTGGTTATGTAAGGAAAATGCTTGAAGCAGTAATTAAGATTGAGCCATTTAAATCTTTAGCTGAGGATGCCAGATTAGATTTACAAACTAATCAATTGATTGGAAAGAAAACTAACAACAAGGTGTGGAAGATCAGTTATGAAGCTGATAGGTACGATTCAACTCACAACGTTTTGGCTATTTATGATGAAACTGGTGCCTTAGATACTTATGATCGAATGTCAGACATTACAGACGGTCAAGCACAGGTTATTCCATACCACCAATTTATCAAAATTAGTTCGGCTTATCCTGATCCAACTAGTCCATTTCACCAAGAGCAAATCACTTTACAACACATCATGGAAAAAGATTATGACCGTGAAGGTGATAACTCTCTCTGCTTGGTGTGGGCACAGGATGATTTAGATGAAACTTTTAAGCCTGAAACATGGGAAAAATCTAATCCTTTAATTGGTTTATCTGATGAAGAACATAAACGGAGAACTGAAAATTTAGTTAAACAGCGTGATCAAGCTATGCTTACTAATACGCTTCACAAATTTCAAAATAAGAATTTAAATTTATGGTTGAAACAATCAACCGCTAGTTATTTGAACTTGAAAGATGTTGAAAATGCCATTGATGATGATTTCAAGATTGATGGCAGACAGGTTTACATTGGTTTTGACTATTCGATGTTCAGTGATAATACTTCAATTGGTTTTGTCTATCCTTATCAAGATGAAAAAACGGGTGAACCTCGTTGGCATATTGCACAGCATAGTTTTATCCCATGGCAACAAGCTGGATCAATTGAAGCTAAAGAAAAGCAAGATGGTATTGCTTATCGAACTTATCCGGAATATTGCACGATTACAGCACACCCACAAGGGATTATTAATCCAGAACAAGTATATAGATGGCTCTTAGATTATGTTCAAAAACATAATTTGAAAGTCGTCTTTTTTGGATATGATCGTTTTGGATCTTATCAAGTTAAGAACATTACTGAATCGCTTAATGCTAATACAGGTTGGTTAATTCAAGATATTGCACAAAGAACGAGTGAACTTGCTAATCCAACGAAGTTTTTACAAGAAAGCTTTGCCACTAGCAAGATCACACGCTTTAAGGATCCAATCCTAGAAAAGGCTCTTTTAAATGCAGTGATTAAAGAGGACAAAATTGGTATTCAAGTAGATAAGGATAAAGCTACTTTGAAGATTGATGCTGTGGATGCTTTGATCGATGCCTTTTATCAAGGGATGTATCACTTTGAAGACTATGGAATTATCAATGATAAATCTACAGAAGTTGAAAGAATGACACAACAACAGGTCCTTGATTGGTTTAACAATCCTGATTCAGGGCTTTTGGGAGGTGAAAATGATGACAATGAAACTAATTAAATACATTTGGCAAATCTTGGATTTATTACTTTATATTTTAGGTTTCGGCTGTATTGTCGGAGCCTTATTTTTATGGAATTTAATTGCAGGATTAGTTGGTTTAGGAATTGTATTAATCCTTTCCGGTTTGTTAATTGATTTACCTTCCGCATCAAGTAAGAGGGGAGGTGATTAATATTGCCCCTATTTAAAATACATTCGCAAACTCCCATGGCTTATTCCATTAGTGAAGATACAGATATTGTTAATTTTCTAACTGGTAAAAAAGACGGCTATGTTTCTGCAGATAAGGCATTGCAGAATTCTGACCTTTACTCAATTGTTTGGCAATTAGCTAGTGATATTGCAGGTACAAAATATCAAGCTGCTACTAATCGTATGCAGAATTTGATCAATCAGCCGGATTCAACAACTAATGGTTATGCGTTTTGGTTAGCAGAAGCAGCGCAATTACTTTTAACCGGTAATGCTTATGTCTTCCGCTGGAAAAATGTAAATGGTGTGGACTTGAAATGGGAATATTTAAGACCGTCACAAGTACAACCTCAGCTTTTAGATGATGGTTCCGGTTTGGTTTACGATATCGATTTTGATGAACCGGATATTGGACCAATGTATAACGTGCCACAAGCCAATGTTTTACATTTTAAGTTGCTGTCTAAAACAGGTGGTAAGACTGGTTTTTCTCCACTGACAGCACTCAAAGATGAGTTTGAAATTAAGAATGCAAGCAATCGTTTAACTCTCAACTCTCTTAACAAGTCTGTGGAAGCACCAGGCATTTTGACTGTTCAAGGTGGTGGATTGCTTAACTGGAAGAAAAAATCAGCTAGATCACGTGAATTTACGCGTCAAGTTAATAGCTCTGATAATGGTCCAATTGTTTTAGATGATTTGGAGACTTATCAACCCCTTGAAGTTAAAAGTGATGTTGCCAAACTACTCTCTCAAGCTGATTGGACAGGGAAACAAATTGCTAAAGTCTTTGGTGTTCCTGACTCAATTATTAACGGTCAAGGTGACCAACAATCATCAATTGCCATGATGGGTGGTCAATATGCTAAGGCATTAAAACGCTATGTTAATGCAATTACTAGTGAGTTAAATACTAAATTGCATGTTGAAGTTAAAGCAGATATTAGACCAGTGATTGATGCTACTGGTGATGCTTTTGCTGATACGATTGGAACTCTTGCTAAAAATAATGCAATTGCTATGAATCAAGCAACGTATGTTTTACAGCAAATAGGTTATTTACCAAAGAATTTGCCAAAAGCTCAAATTGAAGGAGGTGAAGTAAATGAAGAAAATCGCAATTAAAGGTCCAATTATCGATGATCAAACTGGTGAATTTATGACTATGTTTGGTGCTGATTCTTATGCTTATCCAAGCAAGCTTGCTAAGGATTTGAAGGATGCTGGCGGTGATGATGTAGTACTTGAAATTAATAGTCCAGGTGGTTACACATCATCTGGTGCTGAAATGTACACGGCTTTGAAGGAATATTCAGGTAAAATTGAAGCTCACATTGTTGGTGAAGCTGATTCTGCCGGTTCTTTTGTAGCAATGAGTGCTGATAAGGTTTTGATGTCACCAATGGCTATGATGATGATTCATAGGGCTAGTGGTGGTAATCAAGGAACTTCCACAGATATGCAGAGTACTGCTCAAGCTCTTGATGAACTAGATCAAAATATTGTTAATGCCTATGTTGCTAAAACTGGTAAATCTAAAGAAGACATTTATCAACTAATGCAAAAAACGACTTGGATGAATGCTGAAACAGCTGTTAAGAATGGCTTTGCTGATGGATTAATGGAATTTGATGATACTAGATCTGATCAAGTCCAAGAGCCTGCTTTTGTTAATGCAGCTATTCCAATTCCACATCTTAAAGATGATATGATCGAAAAGCTTAAAGCATTTATTGAAAGTCAAAAGACCAATGATGTCGATAAACCCACCCAGGAAAATACAAATAAGAAAATTACTAAGACCGAACTTGTAAATCACAAGCTCGGTCTTTTGTTTGGAGGAAAATAATGGATATTAACGCTTTACAAGATAATTTTGAAAAGGCAGGCGCTAAGGTCGAAGAATTGCAAAACAAGCAACAAGAAATGTCAGTTAAGCTTGTTAACGACCCTAAAGCCTATTCAGATGAAGAAACTACTAAGTTATACAACGATTTAGAAAAGGCAAAGAAAATTCGCGATATTGCTAAACGAACTTTAGATGATGCTAGAGCAAATCAAAAGACACCTAAGAAGCCCGTCTTACCAACTGAACAAAAGGTGGCAAAAAAGAAGGCTACAGAAATTAGAGATGCTTTTGTTAAGGACTTTACTAATATGGTTACTTCCGGCATTGTTCCTGAAGGTTCAGAAACTACTGGTTCTAATGCAGGCTTAACTATTCCTGTGGATGTTCAAACTGCCATTCATAAACTTGTTCGTTCATTTAACTCATTAGAAAGTATTGTTAACGTTGACAATGTTACAGTACCAACTGGCTCACGTGTTTATGAAAAGATTAAAGACATCAAGCCATTAGCTGATTTAGATGATGAAACTGCAGCAATTGGTGACAACGATGATCCAGAATTAACTCTTATCAAGTATGCAGTTCACCGTTATGCAGGTATTACTACTGTAACTAACACCTTATTGCAAGATACCGCAGAAAATATCTTGGGTTGGTTAATGGATTGGGCAGCTAAGAAGGATGTTATTACTCGTAACACCAAGATTCTTGAAGTATTGAACAATGGTAAGGATAAGAAGGTACCAAAGAAGGCTTCTATTACTAAGTTTGATGACATCAAGGATATTTCTAACAACACTCTTGATCCAATGATTGAAAATAGCTCAACTTGGTTAACTAACCAATCTGGTTACAATGTACTTTCCAAGATTAAGGATGCTAATGGTGATTACTTGCTTCAACCTGATGTTACTCAAGCTGATAGAAAGTTGATTGATGGTAAGCCAGTTCAAGTTATTGCTGATAAGTGGTTACCAGATGTTTCAGGTAATCACCCACTTTACTTTGGTGACTTTAAGCAAGCTATTACTTTATATGACCGTCAAAAGATGTCAGTTGTATCAACTAATATTGGTGCCGGAGCATTCGAACATGATTTAACTAAGATCCGCTTCATTGACCGTTTTGATGTTGAACTTATTGATGATGGTGCTTACGTTGTTGGTTCATTTAAGACTGTGGCTGATCAAACCAAGGGTACCGCTGATACTGATAATAAATCTACTGGTACCGCTGCATTAGGTAAGTAATAGATAGGAAGTGATCAATTATGACCACTTTTTTAAAAGTCGATGACGAATTTAAAAGAACATTAGGCTACTTGCCCGATGATGATTTACTTGATGATCAAATTTTGTTGCGTATGAAATCTGCTTTGATTGGAGCAGAAAATTATGTTCAAGGCGCAATTGGTCAAGATAATATTGATTTTTACAAACGGGATGATATTTTACCGCTTTATAAGTTAGCCTGCTTTGCAATTGCAGCAAACTGGTTTAATCACCCTTCAACTGCCACAGCTAGCACTACAGCTAAATCAATTATTGGCCAGTTACGCGGATCATATGATGAAAGCGAGGTGAGTGATGATGGTACAACTGCAGAATCCTGATCGATTAACACAAAAGATCCAATTTGGTACTATCAATGATCAAGATTATGACATTAATGGTGCGTTAAATAATACTTTTGTGCCGATTGGTCACGTAACACTCTGTGGACGTTGGCATTTATCCACTGGCCAAGTGCTTCAAATGGCAGGAATTGGTAGTGACAATTTCATTGTTATTTGCCATCATCGCAGTAGTTATGAAGGAATTACTCATGCTCAATTAGGTAACCAAATTTATAAGGTTACTCATATTGAGCTTGATTCTTTTAGAAACCAGACTGCTTATGACCAGATCACTCTCTCTAAAGTTGGTGACCAAAATGCCTGATTTAGATGAGCAATTGATGGACTGGTATCAGAAAATCGCTAAGTCTGTGGAGTTAACTCCAGATCAAAAAGCAAGAGTTACTGGTGCTGGTGCTAAAGTTTTTGCTGAAAAGCTAAAGCAAACCACTCCAATGAGTAGTGAAAACTATGATAACGGTGGTAGATCGGTTGGACATAATAACCAATTGCATGGCAAAAAAACTCGTAAAACTAAACACTTACGAGAATCAATTACTTATGTGCCAGGCTTTACTGCTGATAAATTGAAATCTGGTAACACTTCTGTCGGTTTTGATAGTAAATATCAAGCGATGGTTGCCCGTTTTGTTAATAATGGGACGGCAGGGATGAGTCAAAAGGAAGTCAAGAACATGCATTTTATTGAAAAAGCTCAAACTGAAGCTAAAAATGCAATGCTTGAAGCAGAAGCTAGAGAATTAAGAGGTATGGGCTTATGAGTGTTGTATTTGAAGTAGCACAATTACTTAATGCTTCTGGCATTAAGTATTTAAAACGTGCATATCCTTTTAGTATCCCTAACAGTTCATTAATCAAAATTAAACCTGATGAAGTGCTATTGTCGGTATCTGAAATACGCACTTCTCCTATAACTTACGGGAGCGATAGAAATACAGAATTTGATCAAGAAATTCAAATAAAAATTTGTTATCCAACTACTAATCAAGTAAATATGGACACTTTCGAGAATTCGATTGTGTCCTTTTTGTATAAAAAACAATTCAACTTGTTACAAAATATGGGTCATTATATTGATCCTGCTCACCATGTGGAAGTTGATTTTAATTTTAGAAGGAGAAAATAAATGGAAGTTAGAGGTTTAAACGATTTAATCGTTTTTAAATATGACAATAAGGGCGTTCTTTTAACTGATAATGATAAGGGCGCTTTACCAACTAATTTTGGGAAAGATGGTCTTTTCAGAATTGATTTACAATCAAGTAAAGGTGCTACTCAAGCCAATTTTACTGGTTTAAATCGGACAACTACTCGTATCTATGGTTCAAATGCTGCTGCTGAAACATCCACAGGTGTATATCAAGTAAGTGGTACTTTTGGTGCAAATGATATCCCACATGATATTTTTGATTCATTGCTCGGCTTGGAAAAAGATAAGGATTTAGGCTTTGGTAGTAAAGTTACATCTAAGACATCTGATACTTATGGTGGTGTCATTGCTCACTCTTTTAATCCTAATGTTGGAGTGGACTTATACTTTGCCTTACCATATGGGACGTTAGCTTCAGGTGGTGACTTGAATCTAGGCACTAACACTGAAAACGAAAATGTGGTACATGATGCCTTTACGTTAACGGCTTTAGCACGTCCATCAGATGGTCTTGTTTATGAAAAGTTCTATTCTGACGAATCAGGCTTCGACTTTAACAAGATGATTGATTTTATCACTAAAGGCACAGTCAGTGGCGCTTCATCACGTCCTTCTGGTAGTCCGACTTCACATTAATTAATTTGATGGGTGGGTAGCGGTGGTTCAAAAATCTTAATAGCTATTTTTTAAGGAGCAGTTTTAAACTGTTCCTTTTCTTTCGAAAGGAAATGTAAATATGTCAGTAAAAATCAATGGAAAGAAATTGCATTTGACGACTTTTGAAGTCCCAACTTCAGGTAAAAACATCATTAGATGCTTAACCGCTCAAAGAGATTTTGCAAAAGAAAATGAAATCGTTAAAAACATGGATTCAGATAATGACGATTCAGTTATTAAGGGCTTAGAAGCTCAAATTAAAATGATTGATCTGTATGTGAAGTTTTTAAAGCCAATTTTACATTTGTCTGATGCTCAAGAACAAAAAGTTGAAGAATCAGATTTTGACGATGTTGTTGATCTCGCTAATGAGGTAATTGCCAAGGTTCTTGGTTATAACTCTGACAAAAGCGACGAGTCAGACAAGTGATGATGATCCGGTTCGGGCGTATGAGCAAATGATTGAAGATTTTAACTATTCGGAACAGCAAATGATCATTAATGCTCACATGTCTGTGGAGGATTTTGAAAATACCGATTACTACAGATTAGTTGAAATCATGAGTGCAAAACCACGTGATAAGCGTCCTAAGACGTTGTGGGAATTTGCAAGCAGCTTAGATGGAGAAGAAAGGAGGTAAATAAATGGCAAATATTCCATTGGGGTCCATGAGTACGGAAGTTAAGCTTGATGGATCTCAATCAGTTAAGACTTTACGTGAATTAAAACAAGCTGTAACTCAAGCTACTAGTGCTTGGAAAGCTCAACGTGCAGAACTTGCATCAGTTGGTAAATCTACCGAAGCAGCTGAAGCTAAATACAAAGGGTTAAGTGAATCTATTCAGAAACAAAAGGAATTGATTTCTGGTTTTGAAGCTAGTCAAAAGCACTTAGCAGAAGCTCAAAAGACAGTTGATCGCTCTACTAAAGAAGGTCGTCAAGAATACGGTAAGTATAATGAAGCCCTTCAAAAGAATGAAACACGTTTGCATTCCGCTCAGCAAAAGCTTCAAGCTTTAACTCAGCAACAAACTAAAGCTAAATCATCACTTAATTATTACAAGTCTGGTTTAGCTGATGTTCAAAAGCAGCTTAAAACAAATGAAGCAGTTGCAAAATCTTATGTTGTCCGGCTTAATGCTGAAGGTAAGGGCTATGAATCAGCTAAAGCAAAATTAAATTCTTACAAAGATTCTTTAGCTAATTTACGAAAGCAGCAAACTATTCAAAACAGCGAACTCTCTCGCATTGCTAAAGAAACTGGCAAAACCAGTGATGCATATAAGCGTCAACAAGTTCGGGTTAATGAAACTGCTACTAGTATTGCTCACTTAAATAGCAAGATTAAGTCTAGTCAAGCTGAAGTAAATCGTTTAAATCCAGGTGGCTTTAATAAGCTAGCTAATGGTGCTAAGCATGTAACTTCTGCTACCGAAAAGATGAAATCTGGTTTCTCTAAAACCTGGTCTCACATTAAATCTGGAGCTACAGTTGCTGCTACTGGCATTGGAGCTGTGGGTGCAGCTGCAATTTCTGGAGCTAAAAAGGCCGGAAACTTACAACAAAGTTATAAAGAAATTACTAACTTAGCGGTTACCGGTGGTGAAAAGCAAAAAGAAGTGCTTAAAGCAGTTACTCAAATGCAACGTGATGGCCGTGATATGTCAATTAAGTATGGCAAATCACAACAAAGCATTGCGGAAGCGTATGAAGAACTAATCAAGCGTGGTTACACTACCAAACAAGCTTTAGGTGCGATGAAAACCGAACTTCAAGGCTCAGTTGCTTCAGGTGATGACTTTAAAGATGTTGTTTCAGTATCATCCACAGTGCTGGAAAGTTTCGGGATGCGTGCTAAGAGCACCACTAAGATGACCAGCAATACCAAACGTGCTGTTAATGAGTTAGCTTATGCTGCCGACATGACTTCAACCGGTTTTAAAGACTTAGGATATGGAATGTCCTATGTCGGTTCATCAGCACACCAAGCTGGCTTTAGTTTGTCAGAAACTGCTTCTGCCATGGGTATTTTATCCAACAACGGTTTGGAAGCTTCTAAAGCTGGTACTGGGTTAAACCAAGTAATTAACCGGCTGTCCGATGCTACAGGAAAATTAGTTAAAGGTGATAAGAAGAACGTCCTTGCCAAACTGGGCATTACTCCTAAGGAAATCACTAATTCTAAAGGTCAACTTAAGAGCTTAGGTACTGTCTTTGGTGTTTTACAAAAGCACATGAAAGGCATGACCAAGGTTCAAAAGATCAACATCATGAAGAGCTTGTTTGGTGTTAACGGTGAACAAGCTGGTTTGATCTTGGCTAAGTACAACAAGCAACTTGATACTTTAAGCGGCAAAGTACTTAAAGCTGGTAAGAATGGTAAATATGTTTCTGACTTAGCTGCTAAAAATAGTCAAACTGCAAAAATGCAAATGGCTAGATTAAAGCAAGCTGGTAATGCATTTGCTATGACTCTTGGTGCCAAGATGCTTCCAGCTATCAATGAAGCTGGCGATTCTTTAGTTGTATTTTTAACTAAATCTAAAGATGGTAAGCGTCTTACTAATGATTTTGCTAAAGCTGTGGAAGGCTTAGCAACTGGCTTAGCTAATACCATTAAGTGGATTGCTAAACACCCAAATGAAACCAAGATGATTGCAACTGGTTTGGGTGCTGCTTATGGTGTGGTCAAATTAGCAAGTTTTGTTCAGTGGCTTAATAAGACACGCTTAGCTTTCAAAGGCTTAAGCATTGGCTCCAAGTTATTAAGCGGATGGGATAAATCATTAATCCATTTATCCAATGCTAAAACTAGAATCGGTAAAGTTGCTTCTGTAATTGGTAAGCTAAATGGCAAATTCTTAAACGTTGGTAAAAAGCTCGGAACTGCTTTAGGCAACGGACTTAAGAGTATTGGCGATAAAGCTTTATCTGCTGGTAAGTTCTTGGGTTCTAAGATTACTCAAGGGATTAAGGCAACCATGAAGTTTAGCATGGGTAAGCGTCTTGCTACTGGTGCTTTAGCTGGTGGAACTGTAGCAGTTCCTGAAGTGGTTAATGCTGTAAAGGACCGACATTCAGCTACTAAGCGTAGTCAAGATATTGGTGGCGCAGTTGGTGCCGTTGCTGGTGGTGCTTTAACTTCAATGATTCCAGTTGTCGGGCCGATGTTAGCTCCAATTGGGGCAATCATTGGTAAATACGCTGGACGTTGGGGCGGCCAAGCAGTTAATAAATTTACCAAAGGTTGGCAATCTAAAAAGCCACCAAAGAAGTTCTGGAGCTTAGAAAACTTAGGTTGGTCAGCTCACAGTATGTGGAATGGCTTTACCAAATCAGTTGGTAAAACTATTAAATGGTTCAAAAAGAATTGGAAAGAAGTCGGAATTTATTTCATTAGCCCATTAGCTGGTGCGATTAATTCCCTTTACAAACACAATCCTAAATTCCGTAAGTGGGTTAAGGGACTAGTTAAAGGCTTTAAGAAGGCTTGGAAAAATACCGGTAAATGGTTTGGCAAGCTTGGTAAGAATATCCAAAAATCTTGGAAGGGCATGACCAGTTGGTTTAAGAAACTTGGTAAAAATATGGCCAATGGTCTTAAATCATCTTGGAAAGGCATGACCAAATGGTTCTCTAATATCGGTAAAGGTATTAAGAAATATTGGAAGACTTTAGTTAACTGGTATGCCAAACTTGGAAAGAGTATGGTCAAGGGCTTAAAGCTTGCTTGGAAGAGCATGCCTAAATGGTTCTCAGGCATTGGTAAAGCTGTTAAGCATACTTGGTCAAGCATGACCGGTTTCTTTAAGAATCTTGGTAAAAATACCGCTGAATTCTTCAAACATCCGTGGAAGTCAATTAAAGACTGGTTCTCAGGTATCATTGATGGAATTAAATCTACTTGGGACAGCTTTTGGGGTCATGTTTCTGGTCCGCTAAGCAAACTCTCTCATATCCACTTTGCAAACGGTACTGATTGGCGTAAAAAGTATGGCGTGCCTGCTATCGTTAACGATGCTGCCGGTAGTGAATATCGTGAAGGCTTATTAGTCAATGGAAAGGTTATTCCATTTCCTAAAAAGCGTAATATGCCATTCTGGTTAATGCCTGATCAAGATATTATCAATGGTCATGATATGGCTAAACTTTATGGTAAGCATTTTGCTAAAGGCACATTAGATATTGCTATGCCAGGTAGCAAGGAATTTAGTAAGATTGCTAAAGAACTTACTACCACTACTAAGAAGCACTTAAAGCTTGCTAAAAAGGAAGCTGATAAGCGTGACCACAGACACAGTGAAGAACAACTAGCCAAAACTCGTCAAAAGCATGATCAAGCTCAACTTAAGAAGCTTGGTGATGAAATTAGTAGAGCTTTGAAGGCTAAGAATGGCACCCGTGTTCATGAGCTAACTGGTAAGTTTAACAAACTAAGTGCCAAAGTTTCTGCTGATAAAAAGAAAGTCAACAGCTTTAAACCACATGCTGGTCAAGTACTTGTTGATCAAGGTTTACTTATTGGCTCAAAGACTCGCATTGGCCACTCAGTTTACATCTCTAAGCGTTTATTTAATAAGCTGATCAAACAGTTTAAGGATCAAGAAAAAGCTCGTAAGAAACGAGAACGTAAGCGTAAAGAAAAGAAGTCTACTCGTAAGAGCAGAACTACAAAAACTCATAGACGTAGAACAACCTCCACGAGAAGTCGTTCATATTCTTATCGTGTACCATCAATTTCTTCTAAGTCCATTAGTGTTTCTGCTAAAGGCACTAAATCTGTTAAGGCTTTAGCTAAAGCTCTTAAGTCAATTAAGGGTGGCAAACATACAGTTTCCGTTAAAACTAAAGGTCTTAAATCTGTTAAATCTTTAGCTAAGCAAGTCAAGAGAATTAAAGGTCATACTAGTCACGTTAAGGTTAAGACTTCTGGATCAAAGTCTTTGAAGTCATTAGCTAAAAACATTACCAGTGTACATAGCCGTATTAATTCTCTTACTAAAGCAGCTAAGAAAAACAAATTTGGATCAGTTATTTCTAAGCAAGCTGTGGAAGCAGTTAAATCCCTCAAGGGTAAAGGTAATTTTACCAAGCAGTTTACTTCCATGACTAAGAAGTTTGATAAAGAATTGAAATCAATGGCTAAGAATTCTAAGAGCGAATTTAAGTCCATGTGGTCTCAAATCGAAAAGTCTTCTAAGTCTGGAGAAAATAAGATAACTCATGAATTAAGCAGCTTTGCAAAGAAATTTAAGAGTGATTGGAAGTCGCTCGAAAATGCGGTATCTCATACCTTTAGTCATTTCTGGACTAGTATGAAGAATGCAGCTGGTAAGGGCGTAAATGCTGTAATTAGAGTTCTTAACTCAGCCATTGGCAAGATTGATTCTGTAATTTCAGAGTTTGGTGGTTCTAAATCTGCAGTTCATAAGTCCGGTTTGGTTCACTATGCCGGTGGTACTGATGCAAATGGCCGCTTAACTCATGATACTTTAGCTATCGTTAATGATGCTCAATCCGGCCCACGACAGGAAGCAATTGTTACTGATACTAATGATGTGCTTTTACCTCGTGGCAACAATGTTCCAGTAATGTTACGTAAAGGTTGGGGTGTTTTAAATGGCACTCAAACTCAAAGTTTAGGACTTCCACATTTTGCTAATGGTACTGGTCTTAAGGGCCTTTATGATTTAGCCAAAAAATACTGGGGTCATCCTGATAAAACTGGTAAATCAATGTTTGGTGCAGTCACTGGTTTAACTGGTGCTGTGAAAGATTTAGCTTCAGGAATGCGTATTAAGTCTGAAAAGTCAGGCGTTAACTGGTGGTCTCAACTGTGGAAGATGGTTGAGGATAAGGTTAATGATGATGATTTAGGCCCTGCTTCTGGTTTACTAAAAGCCGTTGAGGAATTAGGACATGGCAAACGTTATCTTTGGGGTGGATATGGCATTGACTCTAAAGGATTAGACTGTTCAGGTTTAGTTTCAACGGCTTTGGAGCATTACTTCCATTCAGGCTGGGGTCACTTAGATGTAGCTGGCTTGTGGCGGCATGCAACTAAAATCTCACGTGCTGAAGCTAAGCCTGGTGATCCAGTATTTTGGCTTCCAGATGAACACGTTGGTATCTATGCCGGACACGGTAGATATTACTCCGCCTATGGTCCAAATGATGGTGGTCCGATTGGGATGCAATCTGTTGGCTCTGGTGCTACTTTTGGACGTTTTAAGGGCATTAATACTGAAGGTAGTAGGTCAGTTACCCCTAAGATTAAAGCTAATACAAAATTACAAAAGCAAATTAAGAATCAAGTAGGTCAAGGCTTCTGGAAGACAATTCAGAAGATCGCTGATAAATACGGTGAACAATTCAATGGTGCTAATGCTATTTCAGGTAGCATGATTGAAGCAGCTGCTAAGAAGATGCACGTCAATTTACCTGATGGATTTGTCAAGGATGTGTTACGAGTTGCAATGAGCGAAACTGGTAACAGAAACATTCAACAGCAAATTCATGATGTTAACTCTGGCGGTAATGAAGCTCAAGGTCCATTGCAATTTACTCGACAAACCTTTAAAGCTTATGCAATGCCAGGGCACACTAACATTCATAACCCTTATGATGAATTGCTGGCATTTTTCAATAACTCAGATTGGAAAAACTCCATTGGTTGGACGACTATTTGGGGTCATAGAAAGTTTGACTGGTTGCATTCTGGACCACAAGGACACCGCAGATTTGCCAATGGTGGCATTGCCAATAAGCCAAGCATTTTTGGTGAAGCTGGTCCTGAAATGGCAATACCTTTAATCCCAAGTAAGTCAACACGTGCTTGGGAATTAATTGGTAAAGCAGTCGGAATTTTATCAAATAATTCCGGAGCTACAACTCAACAAATTGATACACAAGAGCAAAAAGAAGAGCACGACTTTAGAAAAGCCGTGCTTTTGTTATTGCAACAATTAGTTGCAAAAGATGGCAGTGTAGATGTTAAGTTAACTACTCCTGCCGGTCGTGCGTTATGGGAAGTTGTTGAACCCTACTCAAAGCAAGAGCAACGTGCCGAACAAATTAGACAAAGGAGGGGATTAAGTGGAAGATTTAGATAATTATAAAGGCATTGTTTTCAACAATCGTAAATCTACTGATTTTGGAATTCTTGTAAAGTATCCTTTTAATCCAGTGCATCCAGTACCGGATATTGATACATCGCATGTTAATTCCAGAAGCGGTGATTATTTAGTTGATTATGGATCTTATCAAAATACTACTCAGACTTTTAACATTATTGTTAAACTTCCTTCTGAATGGACTAGAGCTGAATTTAATCGTCAGTTGATTAACTGGCTAATGCCTCCACAGATGGACGGTAAAAGACAATACAGTTACTTTTATTTTGATGAAGATGAAAACTATGCTTTTTACGGAATTGTTAAAGATGTACCAACAATTGAATGGGATGAAAATTCTACTAATTTAGGTACTGGCACCATCTCAATCTATACTGATCCGTTTTATTACCGACTAGATGGGATTAAATTTACTGATCTGCCAAAAGCGGGTTATGTAAATAATCTGGATAGTCGTGAGACTAGTCCAGACTGGCATTTTATCGCTAATGGTACTTTTATCCTTTATGTCAATGGCTTACCTTATGAGTTTGACAATATGGAAGGTGAATTTTGGGTAAGTGGTGAAACTGGTGATGTATATGATGCTTCAAATAATCTTTACAACAATCAGTGCCATTTTCCTAACTTAGAGCCACCAACTCTCTCATATGGTAAGAACACGATTGAAATTACTGCTGATAGTTCCAATACCATTCAATTGGCTGAATATAAGCCGAAATGGAGGCGACTAATCTAATGGCTAAGGTGACAGTTGGTACAATTCCAGAAATTAACTATGGTGAGTATGAGGGCTATGAAAAGATGCCTCATTTATACGACAGTTTAACTGCTGATTTAACAACAGCTGGCTATCCTTTGCCAGATTCGATTACTTGCCAAGTTTCAGGCAACGCTAGTCAGTATCCAACTTTGCAAATGACTTATCCTGCAGATGGTATCAATGCTGATAAATTAGCTGAAAACAAGTGGATCATGGAAGATGCTAATGCTAAATTCTTGCATCAGCTTTTCAAGATTACTCATATTCAGCAAGAGTTAGATAACATTGTTGTGGATGCAGAGCATATTTCTGCAACGCTTAATGATGCAATCATTCCTGATGAGATTCAGCTTAAAAATGTAAGTGCTCAGGACTTTATGAACCAAGTTTTTAACATCATGGAGCCGCAAAAAGAGTTTACTTTTGATAGTGATGTGATGCGTCAAAGCAGCGTAAATCTTGAGGATGGTAAGACAGTTGGTTCAATCCTTACTGATCCAGATCAAGAGGGAGACGAGGCAACTCAATCTTTACTTGGTTTATTTGGTGGTGAGTTGGAATTTGACAATTTCAGAATTCATCACACATTACATGCTGGTAAAGATTCCGGTATTGAAGTAAATAGCAAAAACATTACATCCTTAAACCATGATAAAAGCACCGAGTCGATGTTTACCGGTGCTGTTTTTGTTGCAAGTTATGAACCAGGTCAAGCTATCGCTAAAGAAGATTGGTCCGGTTGGTCAAGCTGGCAAAGCAATTACAGCAGTATCGGTATTACTTACATGGCTGGTGGTTCGATTAATATTTATGACTCACCAGTTGAGGGTCAGAAAATTATCAGAACCATTACTAATGGTCAAAAGTTAAAGCTTGGAACCATTGTTAATGATGGTGACTTTACTCCTGATGGCAAATATCAAATTAATACTGTTAATTCTACTGGCTGGTATCCAATTGATCCGGCAGATGGTGGAGGATGGATTGAATCTGATTGGTTAACTTTTGATCAAACTGGTGCTTATATCGTTAATCCGGTAACTGGACATATTACTGTACAAGCTTCTGATCCACACGATGAGTCAGGTTTGGGAAGTCGTGTAAGTATTTCTGGCTATGCTGTCGTGGCTTACAAAAAAGGTGGCAGTATTTACGGTTACTATGCACCTGATATTGGCCCTCAGCATTACCGTAATGGTAAGACGTACAAGAACGGTAAAAGAATCCATTACGATATGGTAGAGCGGAATACTAAGGGAGATTTGTGGTACAGAGTAAGTGATCACAATTGGTTATATGGTCCTCACTTGTCACTCTCACAAGATGGCTCCTACCAAAGTTTTAGTAACTATGGTTACGGTTACGTTAAAGATGGCGCTGTTAAGTATCACTTAAATAAAAATCATCAAATGGTTGCTACCACTAAAACGGTTGATAAAGCTGGTAGTAAAAGCAAACGGAGTAAGAATTACTGGAAAACTAAGAAGAAAAAAGTAAAAGTTAAAGCTAAAAAGGGTATGACTACAATTGACCGTACAATTACTCAAGGTGGCGTAACTTACCAGCATACTAAGTATGGTTGGGTTAAAAGTTCCGGTATATCTTATACACAAGATGGTTCCGTTAAGCCTCAGACTTCTAGCAGCTACTTAAAGCAAAGAGTTACTGATCACTCAAAAGTTGAAATTTATTCCACACCAAGTACCCATGATGCTCTTAACTGGTCAATTCCAAGCGGTACAAGCTTAGATGTAACTGGTTATGAAGCTAAAGGTGGAGATGGTAAAACCTATGTGCAAGTAACTTATGCTGGCAAAACTGGGTGGCTACCTGAAGATTCCATTGATGATAAGAATTCTCAGTTAAATGCTCCTGATGCTGGGGCTGATACTGATACCAGTAGCAATATGGTGGCTAACATTGATCAATCTCAAAAAACTGTCAAAGTTAAAGTTGGTCCTATATATGCTGATGGCTTTGGCATTAATCCTAATATCGATAAAGTCACATATGTGGATGTATCAGATCTATTTACACACGATGATCAAGATCTGTCCGGTCAGCAACCGGATGGGTCTTTTGTTCCTACTCAAAAAGATATTGATCAAGTCACTGAAATTGGTAGACAGTATTTAATTGAACACCGTTTTGGTCATCCACAGATCAGCACAACAATTGGTTATCAAGAGATGTCAGGCATTAATGCTGATTTTCAACAATTATCGCTGTATGACTATTTGTATGTTAAGTATGACAAATACAATTTGTCGGAGAGAGTGCAAGTTAATGGCTATGTTTGGGACTGCTTAGCACATCGATATATTAGTTTAACGTTGGGTAATTTACCTATTAGTTGGGTACACCTGCTGCAGAAAAAAATTGATCAGAAATCTAATGAGCGCATTAGTCGTGTTACTGGTCAAGTTAACCAAGTTGGTGGTTTTGTCGGGGCTGTTAACCAAGCTCTTAAGCTTCAAGGCAGTGCACAAACCCAAGCTTGGGAAAACTTAATGGTCAAGTTAGGTGATGCTCACTACACTGCTGATAAAAATGGTAAACAAGTGCTGCAATTTGATGAATCCGTAGCTGCCTTCGCTAAACATATGTCAGATATGAAAACAAGTATTGATAATCTTGGTAGCTATATAGCTACCGGACCTAAAGGTATTTTGAAATTTGTGGATGATTCTGGAAATGAAAATATGCAGAATCCAACTGAAATTAGAGCTTACAATGGGTCAACCTATTTTTCTCTAAATAACAATGGTATTTCATTTAAAGACCAAAACGGGAATGATCATGCTTTGTTTGGAGTTAATCCATACAATGGTGAAATTACAGGTAATTTTTTCGTTGATCAGGCACATATTCCAGTACTGGATGCATCACATATCCAAACTGATACGATTACATCATTGGGAACCATTCAAGGAAACTTGCAAGTTTCTAATGGCAATCCGTACGTAACTGTACAGATTGGTAATGTCACTAACACTGTGCCTCACTATGGAGACAGTGGAGATGTTCAAGGAGGTATTGGTATTTCTACTACTAATTACAATACGTTTATTGGATCGGGTTATATCAATATTGGTGGTGGCCAAAATTGGATTACTACTTCGCAAGCTAGTTTAGGTGATGTACTAATTAGAGATGGCATAATCACTAGGAATCGCAATGGAAGAAGTGAACAGGTTTTATGGACTTCTGCCGCTAACAATGTTTTAGGAAATTGGATTAAAGGCTATTGGAGAGGACCTGCAAAGTATTGGGATTTATAAGAGGTAAGTCGTTATGCAAAATACAATGATTACAACTTTAGCTAATAACATGGGAACTCAAATTACACAACTAAACATGGAATTGGCCAAAGTAACTGATGAAAAGAACCAGTTAGAAATTAGAAATGCTGAGTTACAGAAAATTGTAGATAAATATAGAAAGGAGAAGGCTCATGAGTCTAGCGCCAATAACTCTAACAACAGACAAGAGCACAGCAGTAATTGATAATGCACATCGTAAACTTCGACAAGATGAAAATGGCTTATCAATTACTGTCACGGTTTTAAATGCAGATAATTCTGCCTATAACTTGACTGGTAAAAATCTAGTTTTTTGTGAGAACAAAAATGGTAATAAAATCATTATTGATAATGGGCAAGGAGACAATTCTGGTAAATTTACTCGTAGTTCAGATAACGACAGTAAAGGCATTTTTACATACTGTTTACAACCTGATATTTATACAGCAAGTGGTAAAGCTTGGTTTGAGATTACTGATGGCACTACAGTAGACTCCACTAAAAATTTTTATTTTGATGTTGAAAAAGACGCTCAGATTAGTGTTACCAATAATGATTATGTAGGATCACTTAAAGCTTTGGAAACTGCAATGGCAGGCGTCCAAACAAAATTAACAAGTGATCTAAATGATATGCAAGCGCAACTTACTGAGCAGATTACTAATACCAAAGCTGCTAATCAACAAGCGATTACTAACGCTTTAAAAGATTTAACAGATAAAACTACTGCTGCTCTCTCTAATGTGGAAGGATATACTAATACGATCAATCAGAAGTATAATGATGATTTTTCCAAATTAAGAACTAATTTTGAGTCTTGGGAAACTTCCACAATTGATAGCTATCAAAAACAGGTTAATGGCATACTTGCTCAAGTACAACAGAATGGCACTGATGTTACTAATATTCAGAAGCAAATTAATGATGCCGTATCCAAGATGCAACAGCTTGCAAAGCAGTTTAGTGCCATAGACTTTACTCGATTCGTTAAACCATCAGATTTACAAAATTACTACACCAAAAGGGAAACAAATGAAAAAATTACTGATGATTTAGCCAATTATTACACTCAAGATCAAGTTAATGAAAAGCTGAACGATGCAGGTAAGGTCAAAACAGTTAATAACGTTCAGCCAGATAGCAACGGCAACATTAGCTTGCCTGCAGGTGGTGTTACTAGCTTTAATGGACAAAAAGGTGACATTAACTTCAAAGTTAATCACACAGGTTACGACAGCCCTCAAGCAGCATTTGAAGCGTCTAAGACAGGTGATGGGGTTTATATCTACGATGCAGATGATGGACCAACTTCGGCAACTTTACCTGATAACACTGTTATCACAGTTACCAGTAATCATGACGCAATTGTTGCTCTGCAAGATAAGGTTAATCAACAGGACAATTCAAGCGATTTGCAAAATATCAAAAACACGATTGCTCAAATGCAAAACAATTATGCTACTAAGACAGACTTAGACGCTGCAACACATGGTGTAGAAATCTCAGAAGCTGACTACAATAAACTGCCGGCAGAGCAGAAAAACAAGGAACATATCGTATATATAGTGCACTAGAAAGGTGGTTGCGTAATGGCTGAAACAAAGATGCTTGGATATAAGAACACCGATTATTATCCAATAACAACGTCAAAAGATGGAATTTATCAATTAAGTAATACGGAATGTATGCCTAACTTAATTGGACAAGCAATTGACTGGTCTAAATACAGAAAGACCAATGAAAAAATCACGACTTTTGATTGGCTTGCATATGACACAATAAAAAAAGATGAAATTTTTAACGCTTTTTTGGCAATGAAAGATAACGACCCCAGAAACTGGGGGGATAATTATAATAATTCTACTATTTTAAGTGAAGCAATTATCCCTGCTAATAATTTAGCTATTACACCTGATAATGTTAATTATCGTGCTAAAGATACCTTATTTTTAGGGGTCTTTTACAACGCCACAGATGATAATAGTTGGACAATGGATTCGGCTGAAGTAAAGGCACCCTTCCTATATATGGTTTGGGTTAAATATGACGATGTAAAGAAATACATTATTAAGGATGGAGCCATAGAAACAAAGAGGTTAGGATAATTCTTATGCTTATAAGAAGAATTGATAACACTAACGATAACGATTTTATGCAACGACAGTGAATAGCTGCCGTTTTTATTTTTGAAAGGAGAAAACATATGACTCAAATCTATGAAAATGGCAAGCAGATTTTAAATGATGTCAGCCAGAAGGATTTTGATAAGAAAGTAAATGTGGATACACCTTTGTATAAGCATTTAGGTTCACAAAATCCAGCAGATTATAAAGACTTGGTTAAGCAGCTTGGAGTTAATGACTCTGATGGACATTTGATGGTTATTAGAGACGAATTTCCTAGCAATGTAAATGGTGCTTTTGCTGATAATTATTCTGATGCAATAGCTTTTGGTGGAAAGGATACAATTAAGATCTTTAGTATTAATTCTTTTGCCCATAAAGCTAAAATTACATCTTTAAACGGCATTAATAATACGGCATTAGGTGGCTGGGAAGATTACATTGCGTGGAAGTCTGACATCCAACGATTAGAACAAGAAATTTCAGACCTAAAAAAGCAAATCGGGGGGGTACTCAGTAGTCTCCTAACCCACTGGTACCGCGGAAAGGCGGTGCTTTACAATGGCTAGATTTTTTGCTAAAGGTGAAGAGCTTTTAAATGCTCACAGTCTGCTATCAGCTCTCGTTAATAGCAATCAAATTGTTAAGATTGATAGTCATGTTGATTTAAACTCTCTTGAACCTGGAATTTATGCTTCATGGGGTGAAAAGCCAATTAATTCTCCTAATGCTACCGCTCCATGGGCAAAATATATTACTGCAAAATTTATACCAAGTGCTCCTGCTATGTTCCAATTAGTAATTGATACAAATTCTAAATTGTTTGTAAGAACTAAAGGCGGAGATCCGATTCAATGGAATACCTGGCACGCACTTGAAATCGGGGGGGTAACGCATAGCCTACATTCTTACTGGCGCAAGGCTTTAGCTACTTCCACAAGATTGGAGGTAGCATAATGGCAAGCATTTTTCTAAAAGGAGCTAAGAACCCAATTCAGTTGGCAGAAAAGAAGGATATTCCACAAACTAATCTATATGTTGGAACATCTGATTTTTCAGGCACTAATTGGGAGAGCGCTGGTTATAATTACCTAAATAAAAATTTAACTGATACAAAATTAGATCCTAATGGCAATATTGCTTTTCACAATTTTGCACCATGGGCAGGAACATTCCAAAAGCAGTTGTTTGTTAAAGCTGGTGATATTTTTACTTTGGGCGCATATGTCTTTTCACCTACAAATAAAAATGACGTTTATTTTCAAGCATATACATTAGATTCAAATGGCGGCGATGGAAGTATCTTACATAAAACAATTAATGGCCAAGTTGTGACTCTTTCTGGGCACGACATTATAAAAAGCTCACAATCTGAACTTCCTTGGTCTTGGATAACAATCACAGCAGTAGCAAACTCGGATCATAATGTTAAAAATCCTTTTGGATTGAGAATTGAAAGCGCAAATAACAGAACGTTCTATATAGGATCAATGACGATGGTCAAAGGAACGCATTGCCCTAAATGGATCCCATCGATTAAAGATTATGTAATGAGGTCAGACTATGATGCATTAAGTAACCGTTTATCTGCCTTGGAATCCAAAATGGGGGGGGTAAAGCTCCGCTATAGGCTTTACATCAATGATTACACCACTTTCGTGAAGGAGGTGGCGGTTTAAGATGTTTATATCAATAGAAGGGAAGAGCTTTGAAACTATACGTAACAATATTACTGAAAATGTAATGTCTTGGGTGCCTAAGACTATGTTTGTACCAGGATATAAAAACACTTTAATAATTAATGATCCAACAGCAAGCGGTACAAGATTTGTATCTAAATTCATTAAAGTGTATCCGAACGAGACAGTTTCTGTAGAAGTTAATCCATTAACAAATAAAAATTTTCTATGGATGTATTACTTGGTGGACTCTCCTCAAGCAGGGTCTAAAGTTTATAATCCAAGCGCCAATTGGGAGAATGGCTCAAGTGCAACTTTTAATACTGGTAATGCAAAATATATCATTTTCCTTGTGGGTAATAATGATGGATTTACTGGTGTCAATACCTGGGAACTAAAATTTAAGCACACTGTTAATTTAGTAATTGAGGGATAAGTAAGGAGACTATCGTTTATGACAAACGTTAACGAGAACGCCCCACCTGGGGCTTTTATTTTCTGAGAAAAATACAAAACAGCGGAATCCCTTGTCGCTCAAGGGGTCTGTTTTTTCTGAGAAAAATACATTGAATTATTTAAGAAAGGAAAATTAATTATGGTAGAAGAAACACAAACCTCCACACCTACTGTGGAAGAAAACAAGAATTGGCAAGACAAAGCAAATGAAATGAAGAAACAAGTTGGTAACGGCCTGTTTGTACAATTGGCATACAGATCAGATGAAAAACATGACTGTGAACCAGTCTTACTTTCAGAAAAACAAGATTTCAATCGCTATCCAATTGTTGTTGATGTTCCAACTGGTTTAACTAGTCCTAAATTTAACTGGTCAACCGGCAAGTGGCTGGAAAACTCCACAAGTGGGGTAGCTAACCAATTAGCCAAGATTAAAGACAGGGTTGAAGCAATTCAGCAGCAACAAGATGAGAGTGCTAAGGCTAAGACTGCAGAGAGTGTTAAGAATGATCAGTTAACTAAAATGGTTACGATGATTGCAGGTCAACTAGGTACTTTAAGTGCAGACATTAAATCACTTAAGGCAACGCCAACACCAGCAACCACTGCTACACCTAAGGAGGGAGAGTAATTATGTTTGAAATTTATCAATTTGGCTATCAAGCTGGCTTTTTTGACCGTATGTTTTTAGAAAGCCAAGTGCAAGATGGCTCTCTATCTGAAGATGATTTTAAGAAGATTGTGGGCGATAACGATGCAACAAGATCTGGAGAAGATCAAAGCCAAGCTTAATGTGAGATATTCTGAAATTCTAATCGGACTTTTTATTTTGGGTAAAGGTTTGCTGCTAACAAAGGATACTAAGTACTTTATCTATCCTCCACAGTGGAAGCAGTATGAGAACAGCAAGTATGTAGCGATTGGCTTAATTGCATTAGGTGTGTTACTTATGGCATTTGCTTTTGTTACACCTTACGTCCATAAAACCAAAACGAAAATACAAATAATTATTATCACTAAAATACTGCTAGTGATGGCTGGCGTTGTATGTATGGCTTTAGCTTTGATACAACTGACTCACGGTGCATTTACGCCATACTATCGTATGGGACACTCAGCATGGGGAGATTTAATCATTTTTGGTTTTATCTATTTGACCGCTTGCGATGCCTGAAAGTGGGTGTTGTAAGTGTGAATGGAATTGGATATATCCTCACTGCCATTGGTAGTTTAATTACAGCAGTAACCCTGTTCTATAAAGCTTTTAACAGCTCAAAGCAAAATTCATTTGCTAAGATTATTGAAGAAAAAGACGAGGATTTAAAGAGAAAGTCCCAAGACGCTGAGTTATATCGTAAAAGATGGCTTAAAGCAGAAGCTGAAAATGACAAATTAAGAAAGGAATTGAATGATCGTGACAATTAAAGATTGGATTTATTTAGGTATTACTGTAGCAAGCTACTTGATTGCTATTATTGCTGGCGTTTATGCTAAAGATAAGGCAAAGATTAACCGTGCTACTCGTGCTGGCCAAGCCTTAGATGTTTTAGGCAAGCTTGCTACTAATGCAGTGCATGAAGCTGAATATATCGGTGGTTCTGGCAAAGAGAAGAGAGAATTTGCGAGTGAGATTATTACTCAAGGACTTGCTTGGTTTGGCATTAAGAACGTGACACCAAATGCTGTTAACGGTGCGATTGAAAAGGCAGTAAACGCAATGAATATTGCTAATGATACCGTAACTGATACTAGTACACCTGAAATTGCTAAAGATGTTCCTAATAGTGAAATTGTGCAACCAACTGAACCAATTAAGGACGTGACCAGCAATGCCTAGACAGTACGGTGTGGATGTTGCCAGTTTTAATCCAACAAGTTTAAGTAGTTATCATGTTGCAGGTGCTAAATTTGTAATTGTTAAGCTAACTGAAGGAACGGGCTATTTTAACCCTAAGGCAACAATGCAAATTAAGAGTGCTCATGCTCATCATATGTTTGTACATGCTTATCACTTTGCTAACTTTGGAGCTTCAGTAAAACAAGCTAAAGCAGAAGCTAAATGGTTTGTTAGTCGGGCTAAAGCGGTCAATATTAGTAAAAAGAGATACCTATGGCTTGATTGGGAAACTGGTGACGGTAATTCTGTAGTTGCAGGTAAAGGACCAAGTACACGGGCTATTTTAGCCTTCATGAAAGTGTGTGATCAAGCAGGCTATCATGTCGGGCTTTATTCAGGAGCTTCTTTAATGCGGAACAACATTCACAGTAAGCAAATTACTGATAAATATGGTACATGCTTATGGATTGCCTCATATGCCACAATGGGTCGAATTGATGAGCCTAATTTTAATAATTTCCCATCAATGGATGGCATTGCTATCTGGCAATTTACAGACAATTGGCATGGATTAGGTGTGGACGGTAATATTAGTTTAATTGATCTTCATGCAGCTAAAACCAGTGTTAAAACGTCAAAAAGTACTAAATCAGAACCTAAAAAGTCAGTTAATCATGAAAAATCTGCATTAACTGGAATTATTTATGTGCCGGTAATCAATAATGATCCTAACTGGAAAGTAAGATTATTAGACAGCAAAGGTCATTATCAAAAATACATTAAGACTAATACTAGTTGGAAAGTATGGGCTGAAAAGACTATTAAAGGTATGAAATGTTATAAGATTGGAACTGATCAGCAATGGATTCCAGCTAAATTTTGTAAAGTTAAATAATTAAAAAGAGCCACTCTAGGATTAAGTTCCTGGGGTGGCTTTTTTTGCGTTATAATTTTATAAATGAGGTGAAACTATGGGATTAGTAATTCAAGCTTTAGATCCAAGTAAAGAAGAAGTATTAAAAGAATTAGAATATGACTATATATCTTACGAAAATTTGAGAATTAATTTACTGAAAGCACTCAATATTCCCTTTCAAATTTACAAATATCAGCCCACTATGAATTTGATAGTTCTTTGCTTTGACAAAGGTGCCTTAAAAAATGAATATCAAGAAGCTTTTGTTTTATTAACTCAACCATTTTATATCGGTCAAACTTTAACAAGCCATACATTAAGAACTATCTTTAATTATATTGACACTAGTGATTATGATAAAAGTTCACATACCAAAGCAATTAATACTTTTTATAATTTTTTGAAATATTCAGTTGACCATAATTGCAGGTGGTATTTCTATTAATGATTCAAGACCACTCTAGAGCTTACGCTCTGGGGTGGCTCTTTTGTATTTTTATTATAAATTCTATTGACATTACACGTTATAGCGTGTATTATAATAAGTGAAAGGAGGAAAGAAATATGGAAGTTAGGAGGTGATGAAATGAAAAAAGAACAAAATAAAAACCACAAATCAGAGTTCACTTCAAAATAAACCTCTGGTTTGTAGTTTTTGAAATTACCCTTAATTGGTAATACCTGAAAGGGGAGGGAACGGTACTCCCTTCCTTTTCTCTGTATTTAATCTTAATTGATTGAAAGGCATTTTACAAATGAAAAATTTGAAAATATCACGTAATAGTAAAAATGTTAAATATTCTTTAGCATTTTATCCAAAAAGAGCATTATTAATTAGTATATTTCTTGTACTTATTATTTCATTGTTGAAATTAATCAAAGTATTTTAAGGAGAACAGCATATGGCTGAGTTAAGTGAAGCACGTAAAAAAGCAAATGCAAAATGGGATGCAAAAAATAGATCTAGAAAGAATTACATTACTAAACGTTCAGTTGCTAAAAATTTTATTCTTAAACTAGCTACTAAGGAAGATCTTAAGCAAATCAAAGAATATATTCAACAAAGAGAAAAAGAGCTACAATAAATCTATTAGCGGTAAGAAATTCTACGTGAACTTATTGCAGATGAATCAGCTTTTAGGATTGACTGATTCATTGAATCCTATGTTTAAAGTCACTCATTTGTGAGCGGCTTTTTTAGTTGACACACAAAAAGTCACACAGTTACAATGAAAATCTTATCATATTAGTATCTAGTTATATTAATTCTTATTCCCTCAACGCAATCGTATATTAGCGGGAATTAGTGATAGTGTGATTGTGACGGAAGCTAAAGAAAAATCAGGTTCCCTAATTACAGCTAATTTAGCTTTACAGGAAAATCGTAATGTTTATGCTGTTCCTGGTCCAATAACGAGTCCATTATCTGAGGGTCCTAACCGGCTAATTGAAGTGGGAGCAACACCAATTGTTGATTTTAAGCTTGAAACTGAAAATATTTTTTAGAAGAAAAAAGCAGATAAATTTGTCAGTATTGCAACACAATTTTTAGGAAACAATATAGAAAGATTTGACAATTTTGCTCTCAATATCTTATTCTCTGAATAGTACATCAAAAAAATAATTTTTATGAGGAGGCATTTGATGCCTACTAAAACAAAAGCGAAGAAAAGAAATACTAAAAAAACTTTGGTGATCGTGGAATCACCTGCTAAAGCAAAAACAATTGAAAAATATCTTGGAAGCAAATACCACGTAATTGCTTCTAAAGGACATATTCGTGACTTACCAAAATCACAAATGGGAATTGACTTTGACGATAATTACAAGCCAAAGTATATTTCAATCCGTGGTAAGGGTGACACTATCAAGGAACTAAAAAAAGAGGCTAAAAAGGCTAAAGAAGTTTACTTGGCTTCCGACCCCGATCGTGAAGGGGAAGCCATTGCTTGGCACGTAGCTCACGCCTTGAATCTTGATGAAAAAGCTAAGAACCGGGTTACTTTTAACGAAGTTACTAAGGATGCGGTTAAAGAAAGCTTTAAGCATCCTCGTACAATTGATATGGATACAGTTGACGCCCAGCAAGCTCGCCGGGTGTTAGATAGAATTGTGGGTTATTCTTTATCACCAATTTTATGGGCTAAAGTTAAGAAGGGCTTAAGTGCAGGTCGTGTTCAATCTGTGGCTCTAAAGCTGGTAATTGATCGCGAAAAGGAAATTAAAAACTTTAAGCCAAAAGAATATTGGACGATTGATGCCGAATTTACTAAGGGTAAAGAAACTTTTAAGTCGAGTTTTTACGGTGTTGATGATAAGAAGAAAGAACTGCCTAACAATGATGCTGTGAAAGAAATCTTGGCTAAAATTGATAAAAAGAAAAAGTTCACAGTCGAAAATGTAGTTACTCGGCAAAGACGTCGGCAACCTGCAGCTCCATTTACTACTTCAACCATGCAACAAGAAGCTAACAAGCGTTTAGGTTACCGTACTAGAAGAACAATGGGAATTGCGCAACAGCTTTATGAAGGAATCAGCTTAGGTAAGCAAGGAACAGTTGGTTTGATTACTTATATGAGAACTGACTCCAAGCGGACTTCTCCTGTCGCCCAAGCTGAAGCTTCTAAGTTCTTACACGAAAATTATGGTGCTGAATATGCAGCTAAGAGTCAGCGTCACTTCAAGAACCAAGAAGATGCCCAAGATGCCCATGAAGCAATTCGTCCAACCAGCGTGTACCGCACGCCCGAATCCTTAAAGAAGGTTTTAACGACTGAACAATATCGATTATATAAATTGATTTGGTCACGCTTTTTGGCTAGTGAAATGACGCCAGCAGTCTATGACACAATTAGAGCTGACATTACCCAAAATGGGGTTATCTTTAGAACAACCGGTTCTAAAATGAAATTTGCCGGTTTCACCAAGGTTTATGATAATCAACAAGAAAAGAATGTGGAATTGCCAGCCCTAGAGGAAAACGATCAAGTGAAGATGGCTCGTTCAGATAACAAGCAGCACTTTACTTTACCACCAGCTCGCTATACTGAAGCTAGTTTAGTTCATGCTTTGGAAGAAAATGGTGTTGGTCGTCCTTCAACTTATGCCCCTACTATTGATACCATCCAGCGCCGTTATTACGTTAAGCTGGAAGGGCGGTCAATTGTGCCAACTGAATTAGGTGAAATTGTGGACGGCTTAATTGAGGAATTTTTCCCAGATATTACTGACGTTGACTACACCGCGCGTTTAGAAAGTGATCTTGATAGTGTCGAAGACGGAGATAAGAATTGGGTAAAGGTCGTCGACGATTACTACCATCCTTTTAAGAAGGAATTAGAAAAGGCCGATACTGAAATTGAAAAGGTTCAGATTAAAGATGAACCTGCCTGCTTTAACTGTGATATTTGTGGCGCACCAATGGTCATCAAAATGGGTCGCTATGGTAAGTTTTACGCATGTTCTCGTTTCCCAGATTGTCGTAATACTAAGCCGATTGTTAAGAAAATCGGTGTGGTTTGTCCTAAATGTGGTAAAGGGGATGTTGTTGAGAAGAAGTCAAAGCGAAATCGTAAATTCTATGGCTGTTCTCGTTACCCTGAATGTGACTTTGTTTCTTGGGATCAACCGATGGGGCGTAATTGTCCAAATGATGGTCACTTCTTAGTTCAAAAGAAGACAAAGAAGGGCTTAGTGGTTTTGTGTCCAAATGGTGATTACAAAGAAGAACCACGCGAAGATCAAGATAAATAATTTATAAAGATTAAGAGATATCATCAAACTTTTGTTAAGTTTGATGATATTTTATAATATATAAAGTAATTAATTAGAAATTTAAATTTAGTAAAGGGTGAATTGAATGCCTGAAAATGTGACAGTTATCGGTGGAGGACTTGCTGGTAGTGAAGCTACCTGGCAATTAGCCAAGCGAGGAATTCATGTCGATTTATATGAAATGCGACCACAAAAAATGACACCAGCTCATGAAACAGGAGAGTTTGCGGAATTAGTATGTACAAACTCCATGCGCTCAAATCAACTATCTAATGCTGTTGGTCTACTTAAAGAAGAAATGCGGCGGATGGATTCATTAATTATGTCTGCTGCAGATAAAACCCAAGTTCCAGCTGGTGGAGCTTTAGCGGTTGATCGTGATAGTTTTAGTAAATATGTAACTGAAAAGATTCGGAGTTTGGACAACGTCACTGTTCATGATGAAGAAATTACTGAAATTCCTAAAAAAGGTATTACAGTTATTGCAACCGGTCCATTAACCAGTGATGCTTTGGCAAAACAAATTCAAGAGTTTTCAAGTACGGACAGTTTACACTTCTTCGATGCGGCAGCTCCTATTGTGGCAGCTGATTCAATTGATATGGATATTGTTTATAAAAAGTCTCGTTATGACAAGGGTGAAGCTGCATACTTAAATTGTCCAATGACTAAAGAGCAATATGAGAAATTTAGTCAAGAATTAATTAATGCAGAAACTGCAGAAATGCACGGCTTTGAAAATAGCGATGTTTTTGAAGGCTGTATGCCAATCGAAGTTATGGCTGATCGTGGTGCTAAAACTATGCTCTTCGGACCATTAAAGCCTGTTGGATTAGAAGATCCCCATACAGGAAAAACGCCATACGCAGTTGTCCAATTACGGCAAGATAATGCGGCGGCATCAATGTATAACATTGTTGGTTTCCAAACTCACTTAAAGTATGGTGAACAAAAGCGGATTTTTTCAATGATTCCTGGCTTAGAAAATGCCCGTTTCGTACGGTATGGCAAGATGCACCGCAATACTTATATGGCTTCTCCTGAAGTTCTAACTGCCAGTTATGAGGCCAAAAAGCAGAAAGGCTTATTCTTTGCTGGTCAAATGACTGGTGTTGAAGGTTATGTTGAAAGTGCTGGCTCTGGTTTAGTGGCAGGAATTAATGCTGCTAGAGAAGCATTAGGAGAAGAACCTGTTGCTTTTCCAGTGGATACCGCTTTAGGTTCAATGGCTCATTATGTGACCACAACCAATGCACAACATTTTCAACCAATGAATGCTAGTTTTGCTTTATTGCCAGCATTAGAGGGTAAGAAGATTCGTAAAAAACGTGACCGTCACCTCAAGATTAGTGAACGCGGGTTAGCTAGTTTGGCTGATTTTAAGGCTGAAGTGTTAGAGTAATGACGCAAGCAGATAAAGACGAATTAACGCTTTTTATTTCGTATTTACAGTTTGAACGGCACTATAGTTCAAAGACGATTCGCTCCTATCAGACTGATTTGCTTGAGGCCAAGAAATTTTGGCAAGAAAAACAGTTGTTTAAAAGCTGGAAAGAGATTAAAAGTCATGACATTGAATTGTACTTGCAATCTTTAGTCGAAGCAAAGCTTGCACGAACGACGCAAATGCGCAAAATGTCGAGTTTGAGATCTTTTTACCGTTTTTTGACTAAGCGGAAGTTAATTAAGATTGATCCAACGCAAACTATTTCTTTACGCAAGGAACATAAACGTTTGCCGCAGTTCTTTTATCCGCCTGAAATTAAACAAGTTATTGCTTCGCTTAAAGGAAACAAACCCCTGAATTTGCGTAATTTGGCAATTTTGCAGTTGTTTTATACAACAGGGATGCGGGTAAGCGAAGTTAGTGATTTAAAGCTTGCACAAGTAGACTTTAAGCTTCGAACAATCTTAGTTCATGGTAAAGGAAACAAGGATCGCTATGTCGCTTTTGATCAAAAAACGCAGCAAGCGTTAGAGAATTATCTAAATGATGGTCGTCCGCAGCTTCTGGGTAGTAAAGATGATCAGGGAAACTTGTTTTTAAATAATCAAGGGGCAGCGTTATCAGAGCGCGGGCTTGAATATATTATTCAAAAGATATTTAATCAAGCAGGGATTGCTGGTAAGGCGCATCCCCATGAATTGAGGCATTCATTTGCGACTGCAATGCTTAATAATGGAGCTGATCTAAGAAGTGTGCAAGAATTATTAGGACATAGTAATTTATCAACGACTCAGATCTATACGCATGTAACCATGGCGCACTTGCAAGCCGAATATGATAAGTTTTTCGTGAGAAATGATGAAAAGGATGAAGATAGAAAATGACAACAATTTGTTCTGTTAAGTTTAATGGTAAGACTGCAATTGCAGGGGATGGACAAGTAACTTTAGGAGAAAAAGTAATCGCAAAAGCTTCAGCAAAAAAGATTCGCCGGATTTACCATGATCGAGTAGTGATTGGCTTTGCCGGTGGGGTAGCTGATGCGGTTAGTTTACAAGATATGTTAGAAGGAAAGCTTGAAAGCTATAGTGGAGACTTGCGCCGGGCTGCAGTTGAAATGGCCCAAGAGTGGCGCAAAGATCCAACCTTGCAGAAATTAAATGCAATGTTAATTGCTTTTGATCAAAAAGACTTGTTGTTAATCTCTGGTAACGGTGAAGTGCTGGAACCAGATGAAAATGTAGTTGCAATTGGCTCAGGTGGTAATTTCGCCCAAGCTGCTGCTATTGCAATGACGCGTCATGCAAAAGATATGCCAGCGCAAGAAATTGCACATGAAGCGGTTAAAATTGCATCAGGGATTGACGTCTTTACTGATGATCAAATTACAACAGATGAACTTTAGGAGATAAAAATGGCAATTAAAACACCTAAAAAGATTGTTGAACTTTTAAACCAATACATTATTGGACAAGATGAAGCAAAGAAGTCAGTGGCGATTGCTTTATATAACCGGTATCGGCGGATGCAATTATCCAAAGAAATGCAAAAAGATATTACCCCTAAGAACTTGTTAATGGCTGGACCTACTGGGGTCGGTAAGACAGAAATTGCTCGTCGTTTAGCAGATATTGTTGAAGCACCTTTTGTAAAGGTTGAAGCAACTAAATTTACAGAAGTTGGTTATGTCGGTAGAGATGTCGAATCCATGGTTCGTGATTTAGTCGCTGAAGCAGTCCGTATGGAAGAAAAGGACGAATTCGAAGCAGTTAGAGCCAGAGCTGAAAAAGAAGCTAACAAGCAATTAGTTCGTTTGCTAGTTCCAGGCATTAAGCATGAAAATCGAGAAAACCAGATGCAAGAAATGATGAACATGCTAATGGGCGGAATGAACCAAGGCAATAATTCTTCAGATCAAGAAGAAGTCACTGACGATATCCGTAACCAACGCTTGACGGTAGCTGAACAACTACAAAAAGGATTATTAGAAGAGCGTGAAGTGACAATCGAAGTTGAGCAAGCACCAAAAGTTAACCCAATGAATGACATGATGGGTCAAATGGGCATTGATATGAGCTCAATGATGAATAATCTCATCCCTAAGAAAAAGGTTAAGCGCACTTTGCCGGTTAAAGAAGCCCGTGAAATTTTGATTCAAGAAGAATCACGTAAATTAATTGACTATGATTCTCTCTACCAAAAAGCAATTGAACGGACTACTAATAATGGGATTATCTTTATCGATGAAATTGATAAAATTACTGCTGGTAATAAGAAGACCAGTGGTGAAGTCTCACGTGAAGGTGTGCAAAGAGATATCTTACCAATTGTTGAAGGCTCCACTGTTCAAACTAAGTATGGTCCTGTAGCAACTGATCATATTCTCTTTATTGCTGCTGGTGCGTTTGCTGAAAGTAAGCCAAGTGATTTGATCCCTGAATTGCAAGGACGTTTCCCAATCAGAGTAGAATTAAACGCTTTAACTAAAGATGATTTTGTTAAGATTTTGAAGGATCCAGAAAATTCATTATTGAAGCAATATATCGCTCTAATGAAGGCTGATGGTATTAAGTTAATCTTTACTCAAGAAGCAGTTGAGAAGATTGCGGAAATTGCTTATGAGGTTAACCAAGGTACTGATAATATCGGTGCAAGACGTCTATCAACGATTCTCGAAAAACTACTTGAAGATGTGCTTTATGAAGGTCCAGATATGGAAATGGGCGAAATCACGGTTACTGAAGCATATGTTGAAGAAAAATTGCGTGATATTATTACTAATAAAGACTTAACCAAGTTCATTTTGTAAGATTAGAAATACTGTTAAAAAAGCTGATGTCAAAAAAGATATCAGCTTTTTTCTTTTAAAGGTGTAAGCGGTACATCTAGCAAAATCTTTGTGATACAATTAACAATAAGAGCGATAGTTGTAAAATGATTTTGAATTAAGGATATAACAATGGATTACGTAATTAAGAATAATATGTTGACGGTTACGATTTCAGATAAAGGTGCTGAAATTCAAAGTGTAGTTGGAGCTCATACAGGTCATGAATATATGTGGCAAGCAGATCCAGAAATTTGGGGTCGGCATGCACCAGTTTTGTTCCCGATTGTTGGTCGACTTAAAGATGATGAATATACTTATCAAGGCAAAACTTACCATCTGGGCCAGCATGGCTTTGCTCGAGATCAAGTGTTTGAAGTTGAACATCAATTTGATGAAAGTATTACTTTTTTGCTTAAGGATAATGAAGAGACGCGGAAGATGTATCCTTTCAAGTTTGAATTGCGCGTAAATTATAATTTGATGAATAACCTGGTTGAAGAAAACTTCAGCGTTATTAACAAATCAGATGATGAAATGATCTTTGGAATTGGTGGACATCCTGGCTTTAATGTACCAGTTGATAATGATTTGACTAAAAATGATTACTATTTTGCCTTTCATCCTTCAGAAACTAGAGTTCAAATTCCGCTAAAAGGCTCTTATCTAGATTGGGATGCTCGTTCTCTTGCTTCTACCGACAGTTTAATTGAACTGAGTGATGGTTTGTTTAAGAATGATGCCTTAATTTTTCAATTAAAGGGACATGATAACAAGGTATCGCTTAGAACTGAAAAGAACAAGTTTCATGTTAATGTCTGGACTAGAAATGCTCCATTTGTAGGAATCTGGTCGCAATACCCTAAGACGGCTGATTATGTTTGCATTGAACCTTGGTGGGGCATTGCTGATCGCTTAGATACTGATGGTAAACTAGAAGATAAATATGGCATGAATCATTTAGCTAAAGGTGAGAAGTTTGATGCTGGCTTTAGCATGACTTTTCACGGTGAAGAAGAATAATAAAAAAGCTCTGGGAAGCCAGAACTTTTTTAGTTTTTAAAGGAAAAGAATTAATGAGATTAGGATATTTCAAGAAATTTGGAAGCGTTGATTTTGAAAAAATTAAAGAATTAGCCGGTCAAGAGCAGATAGAGTTGCAATTAGTCCCTTTATCGCAAGAAGAAAGTTTAACGGCAATTCAAGATGGACAAGCTGATTTAGTGGTAACTAGCATAAGGGATAGCAAGATTGATGAAAAGCTAATTTCTAGGAATGAACTTGAACGGTGTAGTTTAGTAGCAGTATTGCAAGTCGAAAATTTTGATAAAAATGAACAAACAGTCGAATTAGCTGAATTACATGCTATTCCAGATATGTTAGTGGCTACAGTGAGTGAAGAACAAGCAGAATTGCACTATCATCGTGACCTCTTAGCAATTTCTAGTCCACTGATCGCGGTTGAAAGTTTTAATGAAGCAGCATTAATGGCAAGCTCAGGTTCAGGATACTTCTTGATGAATGAAAGAACCGCTAAATTGTTAGTGAATGACCAACTGCAGAAGCTCTTTTTATTAAATAACGGGGTTCAGCTAAAAGAAGATTATAGTTTGCTAACTGCTAAAAACGAGAGTAGCAGGCAGCTAATAAGAGTTGAACAGATTATTCAGGATTATTTTAAAGAATAATTCAAAATGTTACTTGCGAACAATAGTTTGTAATCATATAATAGAGAAGTAAATAAAAACCAACAAGCTTAATCCTTGTTGGCTATTATTTATTTTAGTTTATTCTTTATTATGATATTTCTTATACCAATAGTAGAGACCGAAGGGAACCATGTTTTCTTGATGATGTTCTAGGCGCACGATATTGCTACGGTGACTCCAGTAAATGAGAATCACTAGGATTCCACTGATAATGCTTAAGGCAAGATCGTGGAAAAAGAGAGAAGCAATAAAGATCAAAACAATTGAAATAAGACTCGCTAAGGAAACCATGCTTGTAATTAGTAATAATGGGATGAAGATAAGTGCACAGATCAAGAAGAAGTGAACATTATATCCCAGAAGAAAACCAGCTGAAGTTGCGACGGCTTTTCCACCTTTGAATTTAAGAAAGACGGAAAAAGCATGTCCGAGAATGGCAGCTAGACCGAAATACAAGCAGTAGTAATGCGGACCAAAGTTAAAGAGTTCAGGTAGAACCGTTGCTAATGTTCCTTTGAAGAAATCAATCAGAAAGACAATGATTCCTGCTTTGGGTCCTAAAACCCGGAAGGTATTAGTAGTTCCAATATTACCTGATCCGTACTGCCGGATGTCTTTATGAAAGAAGGTTTTTCCTACGATCACTCCTGTTGGGAAGGATCCAATCAAATATGCTAAAATAAATAACGATGCAAATTTTAGTGCAAACATAATTAACCACTCCATTTAAAACTATGGCTATTTTAGCAAAATTTAACTTGTAAATATATGGGGTTGGCAAAATAAAAATAGGTGGAGGAATTTTAGTGGCTAAAGCTAATACATATGATGATTCTTCAATTCAAATTTTACATGGCCTAGAAGCTGTTAGAAAACGGCCGGGAATGTATATTGGCTCAACTGATATTCATGGTCTGAATCAACTTGTCTATGAAATCGTTGATAATTCTGTTGACGAGGCAATGGCTGGCTATGGTAAGAAAATTAACGTAACCATCCATAAAGATAATAGTGTTACTGTTCAGGATTTCGGTCGAGGGATGCCTACTGGGATGCATAAGTCTGGTAAGCCTACGATTGAAGTTATTCTGACGGTTTTACACGCCGGTGGTAAGTTTACTGAACAAAACTATAAAACATCTGGTGGACTGCACGGGGTTGGCTCTTCCGTAGTTAATGCTCTTTCAAGTTATATGAAGGTTAGAGTTGTCCGTGGTGGTAACGCCTATGAAGAAGAATTTGAAAATGGTGGTCATCCCATTGGTACATTAAAGTGTGTTGGTAAGACCAATGATAAAACTGGAACAACCATTACCTTTAAACCAGATGCAACTATCTTTTCAACCGTGAAGTATAAGTATGAAACCATCCAAGAACGGATTCGTGAATCAGCCTTTTTATTAAAAGGGGTAGAATTCAATTTAACTGATGAACGTGATCCTGAACATCATGATACTTTTAAGTATGATGATGGGATTAAATCTTTTGTTTCTTACTTAAATGAAGGCAAAGGGACAATTAGTGATGTCTTTTACTTTGATGGTAAGCAAGACGGAATGGAAATTGAATTTAGTGGTCAATATAGCGATGGTTATTCTGAAAATCTCGTTTCCTTTGTTAATAATGTCCGGACGGCTGACGGTGGTACCCACGAAGCTGGTGCTCGTAGTGGTTTTACAAGAGCCTTTAATGACTATGCCAAAAAGCAAGGGCTTTTGAGTAAAAAGGATAAGAACATCGATGGTTCAGACTATCGTGAAGGTCTGAGTGCTGTTTTATCTGTTAAAATTCCAGAAGAATTACTTGAATTTGAAGGACAGACAAAAGGAAAGCTCGGTACGCCACAAGCACGTTCAGCAGTTGACGCCTTAGTTTATGAAAAAATGTCTTACTATTTGATGGAAAATGGTGAGTTAGCCCAAGAATTGGTTAAGAAGGCACAACGGGCTAGGGATGCGCGTGAAGCTGCTAAAAAGGCTAGAGATGAAAGCCGTAATGGTAAGAAACGGCGAAAAAAGGAAGTCCTTTCTGGCAAGCTTACACCTGCTCAATCTAGAAATCCTAAGAAAAATGAGCTTTTCCTAGTCGAAGGTGATTCTGCCGGTGGTTCCGCAAAGCAAGGTCGTGACCGTAAATTCCAAGCAATTTTGCCATTGCGTGGTAAAGTTTTGAATACGCAAAAAGCCAAGTTGAAAGATATTTTCAAAAATGAAGAAATCAACACCATGATTTATACGATTGGTGCTGGCGTAGGAACGGAATTCAAAGTCGATGATTCTAACTATGACAAAGTTATTATCATGACTGACGCCGATGATGATGGGGCACACATTCAGATTTTGTTATTAACTTTCTTCTACCGGTATATGAGACCGATGATTGAACAAGGCAAAGTTTATATTGCTCTTCCTCCACTATATCGTCTGCAAAAAGGTCGTGGCAAAAAAGCTCAAGTTGAATACGAATGGACTGATGAAGAGTTAGCAGCGGCCGAAAAGAAAATGGGCCGTGGTTATTCATTGCAACGGTTCAAAGGACTCGGTGAAATGAATGCAGAGCAGTTATGGCAAACGACAATGAATCCTGAATCTAGAATGCTAATTCGGGTTCGGATTGATGATGCTGCGTTAGCTGAAAGACGAGTAACAACCTTAATGGGTGATAAAGTGGCTGCTAGAAGAAAGTGGATTGAAGAAAACGTTAAGTTTAGAATGGGCGAAGAAGGCTCCCTACTAGACGCAGATAACGATTAAAGAGGTTTTTTAGTTAATGGCTACAAATGAACGAATTCGTGAAATGCCCCTTGAACAAGTGATGGGGGAACGTTTTGGACGTTATTCAAAATATATTATTCAAGAAAGAGCCTTACCTGATATTCGTGATGGATTAAAGCCGGTACAAAGACGAATCCTTTACGCAATGTATCAAGATGGAAATACTTATGACAAGCCATTTAAGAAAGCTGCTAAAGCAGTTGGTAATATCATGGGTAATTTCCACCCACACGGTGATAGTTCTATCTATGGTGCGTTAGTTCACTTATCGCAAGATTGGAAGATGCGTGAACCACTCGTTGAAATGCACGGAAATAATGGTTCAATGGATGGCGACGGTCCAGCCGCCATGCGTTATACGGAATCAAGATTAAGCAAAATTTCAAACCGCTTATTGCAGGATATTGATAAAAATACAGTCAATATGGTTTTGAACTTCGATGATACCGAATATGAACCAACTGTTTTACCTGCTCAATATCCGAATTTACTAGTTAATGGTTCAACTGGAATTTCTGCCGGTTATGCGACTGAAATTCCACCACATAATCTAAGTGAAGTTATTGATGCTACAATTTATTTATTGAAACACCCTGATGCTAGTTTGGAAGAATTAATGCAGTTTGTGAAAGGACCTGATTTTCCAACTGGTGCCATTGTCATGGGAACTAAGGGCATCAAAGAAGCCTATGAGACTGGTCGTGGTCGTATTCAGGTTCGAGCTAAAACTTCAATTCAAGAAATTAGAGGTCATCGTCAAGAAATTGTCGCTACTGAAATCCCATTTGACGTTAATAAAGCCTTATTAGTTAAAAAAATTGATGAAATTCGACTTAATAAGGAAATTGATGGGATTGCTGAAGTACGTGACGAAACCGACCGACACGGTTTGTCAATTGTAGTTGAGTTGAAGAAAAATGCGGATGCCCAAAATATCTTAAATTACTTATTTAAGAATACTGATTTGCAAGTTTCTTACAACTTTAATATGGTTGCCATTGATCACATGACTCCTGTTCAAGTTGGCTTAAAACGTATTTTAGAGGCTTATTTAGAGCATGATGAAGATGTCATTATTAAACGGACCAAGTATGACTTAAGTAAGGCAGAAGCCCGATTAGAGATTATTCAAGGATTGATCCATGCCATGGATATCCTTGACCAAGTTATTAAGACTATTCGTGCTTCTAAGAATAAAGCCGATGCCAAGAATAATTTGGTGAAGAAGTTTGATTTTACTGAAAAGCAAGCCGAAGCCATTGTTTCTTTGCAATTGTATCGTTTAACTAATACGGACGTTGATGCCTTAGTTGCTGAGCAAACAGATTTGAATAAGAAAGTTGAAGTTTATCATCAATTGCTATCGGATCGAAAGACATTAGAAAAAGAAATCATAAAGGAACTTCGCGCAGTGAAGAAAGAATTTGGTAGTGAAAGACGGACCCAAATTTCTCATGAAAGTGCGAAAGTTGAAATTGATGAGAAGGCCTTGGTTGCTGATGAGCAAGTTAGAGTTCTGATTAGTCGTGACGGATATTTGAAGCGCTCTTCTTTAAGATCATTCCAATCAACTGATGACGATGATAATGGCTTACCAGATGGAGACAAGGTAGTTTACGAAAAGACTGTTTCAACCTTAACTAATTTATATCTCTTTACTAATCGTGGAAATGTCATTTTTAGACCAGTGCATGAATTAGTTGAAACTAAATGGAAAGAGACAGGGCAGCACTTGTCACAGGAAATTGGTTTAGCAAGTGATGAACAAATTATCCGAGTCTTCGAATTTGATAAATTAGATCAAAAGCTTAACTTTTTGATGGCAACTAATGATGGCTATATTAAACAATTACAATTAGCCAATTTACAACCAACAAGAACATACCGTTCACGGGCAATGACGGCGATGAAGATGAAGACTGATGAGAGTCGACTTTTGCGAGTAGACTTGATTAACGAAAACACAAATGATGAGATTGTTTTGTTCACCAAACGTGCTTATGCAATTCGCTATGATGTTGCCGAAGTGCCAGAATCAGGAGCTAAGGCTGTTGGGGTTAAATCTGTTAATTTGAAGGATGATGATTTCGTCGTCGGATATGTACTTGCTGATCCTCAATACTTAGATTTAATTAAAGTGGGATTGATTACCCAACGTGGTGCCTTTAAACAATTTAAGTTAGAAATTGTTAATAAAGTCTCACGTGCTAAGCGCGGAGTATTAGTTCTGCGTGAATTGAAAACTAAGCCACATCGAATTGCCAGCTTAGTTTCATATGGTCAAAATCATGAATTGCTTTTGACTACCACTAGTGATCGTCATATGACAATTAGAACCAACGAATTCCCATTAACTGACCGGTATTCAAATGGATCATTTGTAATTGATCCTACGGTTGATGGAACGCCTACTATTATTGAATTAGGACAACCAATTAGTGATGAAAACGAAAATGTTTCTGAATTATTCTAATTAATTTATGGTTACCCTTAGAGAGTGTTAATGCGTATGTTTTGCACTCTCTATTTTTGGGTAGACAATGAGAGTGTGATGGGATATGGCTTATTGTTGAATAATTTTTTAGAAAGAAGCTAATCGCTATGCCAAAAACAGATACAATACTTTCAGCAAAATCATTAAGATACTTTTTGCAGTTGATTGATACGATGAACTATACTCAAGCTGCGCAAATTTTGGGAATTACGCAACCAGCTTTAACCCAGCAAATCAAGAAGTTGGAACACGCAATTGGAGTCCCATTATTTGGGCAAATGGGCAAGAAGCTCTATTTGACTGAAGCAGGTAAAGAAATGGAAACTGCTGCAGTTGAATTATTAGGGACAATTAATTCTGTAGTTAATGATATTCAAGAATTTACACAGGCCGATAAAGGAAGTATTTCAATTGGGATCCTTGAAAATCTTGATTTAAATATTTTCCGTAAGTTCTTGATTGAATTTAATAAAGAATTCCCTGATGTTACGATTGATGTAAATAGTTTTAATCGGCGTGAATTGTGGCAACAATTGGATAATAACTTGATTGATATCGCTATTATGTACTTACCTGATACTACTAAGCGTAACAACATCAATTTGCAACAGCAATATGATCACTCTGAAGTATATGAAGACCAAATGGTTGTCTTAACCCATAAAGATACAGTAGATGCAAATGAAACCTATCCAGTTTCACGCTTTACCAAGAGAAAGTGGGTAGCATATCCTAAGACCTTCTACCTTTCTAAATTAATGGACGATGTCTATGGAAAGAAGAATAAACCAATCATTCCAATGAGATTTTCTTCAACGAGTGATCTGGTTAAAGTTGCAGAAAACTCAGATTTAGATACCTTTGTTACTAAATCTTATTATGAAGCCCATAAGCAAAAGATCTCATTAACACCGGTATTCCTTAAAAACAGCAAGAGCTTTGAAATTTCCTTAGTTTACAGAAAAGGTAAGATGGAAATTCCAAGAATCGAAAACTTGCTGACAGCTTGGGCAGATTTTTTGAAACAAAAAGACTATTCAAGTAGATTACAAGATAGATAACTTTTTAGGCCGATCATTGATCGGCCTTTTTTTAGTGTGATAGAGAACTTAAAAAGTTGTCTACCGATAGAAAATATCCTATAATCGAAGATGTACAAAAAACGTGATATAAAGTACATTATATTAAATAAAAAAGTGAGGAATTTTAATGGAAAAAGAATTAATTTTTGGTCACCAAAATCCTGATACTGATGCCATCGGAACAGCTATTGCATATTCATATTTGCAAAATAAGTTAGGTTATAATACTGAAGCTGTAGCTTTGGGTGAACCTAATGATGAAACTGCATATGCTTTAAAGAAGTTCGGTTTTGAAGCTCCAAGAGTTATTAAGACAGCAGCAAATGAAGTAAAGGCTGTTATGTTGGTTGATCATAATGAACCTCAACAAAGTGTTTCAGACATTGATCAAGTTAAAGTTACTCACGTTGTGGACCACCACAGAATTATGAACTTTAATACTGCAGATCCACTTTACTATCGTGCAGAACCAGTTGGCTGTACTTCAACTGTAATGTGGGAAATGTTTAACGAATTAAACGTTGAAATTCCAGAAAAATTAGCTGGTTTAATGCTTTCTGCAATTATTTCAGATACCTTATTGTTGAAGTCACCAACTACTACTGATAAGGATAAGAAGGCTGTTGAAGCTTTAGCTAAAATCGCTGGCGTTGATTATCAAGAATATGGTCTTGCAATGCTTAAGGCGGGTACTAATATTGCTTCTAAGTCAGAAGAAGAATTGATTGATTTAGATGCTAAGAGCTTTAGCTTGAATGGCAACAATGTTCGTGTTGCTCAAATCAACGTTGTTGATTTACCAGAAGCCTTAGAACGTAAGGATGCTTTCTTAAAGGCAATGGAAAATTCTTCTAAGGATGATGGCTATGACATGTTTATGCTTTTGATTACCAATATTTTGGATTCAGATTCTGAAGCTTTGGTTGTTGGTAGCGATGATAACAAAGCAACCTTTGAAAAAGCATTTGGTAAGAAGTTGACTGATTCAGAAGTTAAGTTACCAGGCGTTGTTTCAAGAAAGAAGCAAGTAGTTCCACCTTTGACAGAAGCTTTTGAAAATTAATTAAACTATTTTTCAGAAGAAGAGATGACTAGGAAGTATCATCCTAGTCATTTTTTATTTATAGGAGAAAGTATGATAGAAAAAGTAGTATATCCACAATTAGAATTGGAAAAGGCTGAAGGTCCTAAAGCTGTTTTAAAAACTAATCATGGTGATATTAAGATTCAATTGTTTGAAAAGCTTGCACCAATGACAGTCGAAAACTTTGTAAGATTAGCCGAAAAGCATTATTATGATAAGACGACTTTTCATCGAGTAATTAGTGACTTTATGATTCAAGGCGGGGATCCTAAAGGTGATGGCACAGGTGGCGAAAGTATCTGGGGTCATCCATTTGAGGATGAGTTCTCACGTCAATTATTTAATTTACGTGGTGCTTTATCAATGGCCAATGCGGGTCCTAATACAAACCGCAGTCAATTCTTTATTGTCCAAAACAAAAATATGCCTAAAAGATACATTAAACAAATGGAGCCAGCTGGCTATCCTAAAGAAATAATCAAGGCGTACAAGCAGGGAGGAACCCCATGGCTTGATGGCCGGCATACTGTTTTTGGTCAAGTAATTGAAGGTATGGATGTTGTTGATGAAATTGCCAAAGTTAAAAAAGATAAATTAGATAAACCGCTTGAAGATGTAATCATCGAGAAGATTGAAATCAGCAATTAAAAAATAAGATGTAACTTTTGAAGAGTTACATCTTATTTTTTAATCAATTTCTTTAAGAATGACAATCAAAGATTTGCAGACACGTTCTGCCTGACCTTTAGGTAGTTTTCGTAATTCGTTTACTACTTTTTGAATAAAGATAGGTGTATTGTCCTTTGGACCATCTGATTTTACCTTCTTAAAACGATATGCACTATTAATTAGCTCAGGAGTAGTAGTATTAAGTGCGCGAGCAATAGCATCTAGCTTTTGAATACTGATATTTTGATCTTTTGTTCTTTCCAGTCTAGAAATGAAATTTACTGAAAGATCACTTAATTCCGCTAAATCCTCCTGGGTTAATTTTTGTTCACGACGACGACGTGAAATTTCTTCTCCTAGATTAATATTCATGAAGCGATAAATCCCTTTCACAAAAAAGTTATAATATTATAAATATAGACTATATAAAAACGAAGCAAAACTGAATAGATTATTTTAATGAAATTGACTACTAGTATATAAATATGTATAAGAAATTATATAGCGATATACTAATTTATATGAGAAATATCAGAGAATTCGTCTTCATATAGATTATTTACCTAGATATTATAGTACTATAAACTATCATTGTTAAACTTTTAGACTTAAAACTCATAGATATTCTTAGATTTTATAAAAGTGTTTAAAAATAGCAAATCTTATGCAGCGAAAGTGAAGTAGGAAATAGGAATTTGGTGTTCGCTATATCTTCGTATAATATATATTATGTAAAGTAATAACCGATTTCAGCAAAGAAGCTTAAAGTATGCGTAGTAAGATCTATGACTTGTAATCAATTTGTTGTTGAAGTCATTTTAAGAAACTGTCAGCAATTAAAAACTTTTAGACGTCTAGTTAGTTAAAAACGTTTTGCTGATGCTGAGACGACGATTCTAGCGCCTTTAAATTTATAAATGATTGATAGTTGATAATTTTAATTGAATACTTTCTGCCGCACATTGATATTGATAATCATTCAGGCTATTAAAAAAAGATTTAAACGAATATACACGTAAGAGAATCAATTTGAAAAATATTTAGCTCTAAAAGATTAATATTTTAACTTAAAAAGCAAGTATTGATTATTTAAATGATACAAACAATCAGCAATAAGCTAAAATTACTTACTAAAGTATTTAGAACACAGGTTTGATTAAAGTGCCTCTTTTAATGAGAAACATATTAAAATCAGACTATACAACTATTTTTTAAACTTACAATAATAATTCGAATATTTGATTTGTTGAATTTCAAAATATAAAACTTACTAGAAATAATTTGAGCAAATTTGAATATTTGAGAATCAACAGTTTGATTTTCTTTAAGTGACTAAATAAGAATTTATCATACCAAAACAATGCCTAATTTAGCAAATAAAATATCAGGATGCATAGCTGGATCGCTAAAGTCTTCTTGGAAAAGCTATATAACACTTTTGTTATTGCATATTTGAAGTATTAATCACCTATTGTAGAAATGCTACTCATTGCTAATAACTATTTAGTTATATTGCAAAGCAGCAGTTCAAACTCTATAATAAATTTGTTATAGCTAAAACAGCAAAAAATAAAAGGCAAATCATTTAAGACTCACCTTTTATTTCCTATTTAGTTAAATCAATCTTATCAATATCAATCATCCACGCAATCGCAATTGATTTTTCACCTAAGTGTGTCGCAATTACAGGACTGAATTCAGCTACATCTATTGGCATATTTGGAAAATTAGTAGTTAAGAATTCCTTGATTTGCTGCGCTTGAACTGAATCATTTGAATGAAAAACAAATAATCTTAATTTATCTTTATAATCTAATCCAGCTGTTTTTTGTAAGGTTAGATTCTCGATCTTAGTAACCGCGCGTTTCATAGAGCGAATCTTATCAAATGCGATAATTTTACCATCTTCAAAGGTTAATAAGGGTTTTATATGAAGCATAGTACCAATAAAAGCACTTGCATTACTTAGACGACCACCGCGACTTAAGTTTTTTAAGTCATCAACTACAAAAAATTCATTAATAGTTTTACTGATTTTGTCAAGATGATTGATAATTTGCTCTGGTGCTAAGCCGTTTTTGATCATTCTTGCGGCTGCTAAAACTAAATAACCTTGCAAACGAACTGTCATCTTTGAATCATATGGATATAAATGATATTGTGGATTGTTTTTTGCAATATTCTGTAGAGTTTGGTAATAACCAGAGATACCACTGGATAAAGTAATATCAATAATTGCTTCATATCCGTCTTCATGTAATTTATTGTAAAGCTCAATCATCTTTCCCATACTTGGTTGAGAAGTTTTAGGGAATTCAGCACCATTTCTTTGAGTCTCGAATAATTGCTCAGAAGTAATATTGACACCTTCTAAATATTCTTTATTCCCAATAATAACTGGAATCGGCATCACGATTACATTGTTTTCTTTAACTTCTTGAGCTGTTAAGACACTAGTACTATCAGTTACTAATGCAATCTTCATTATATAACCCCTTTATTTTTGAATTTGTCTAGGCAATTATAGCATAAAAACTCGCCTAGTTCGAATTGTAACGATTAAGCGAGTTCCATTGCATTAGAATATTCAACTACTTTTTCTAATTCCTTAGTAAATGAAGATAATTCGTGCTTAGTTAAGGAAGAGAACAAATTAGATTCTATTTGAATTAAAAAGCCCTGCAGTTCTTTGACTTTATTGATTCCAGCCTCATTCAATTTAACATTTTTACTAGAATCTTTTTCAGATCTAACAATTTCAATGTAACTTTTGGTTCTTGCTTGTTGTAATTGGCGACTCAAAGTAGATAATGAAATATTCAGTCCCTCTGCCAGGCGTCCCATTGTAAGCGGACTATTATCATTCTCAGCAAAATATAGTAATAATCGAGTTTGTGAAAGATTTAAACCGCATTTGTGATTTATTTCTTTTTTAATATTGTCAGCCACGGCGCTGAATAGTAATACATCCATATGCTATCACCTTTTCTCCAAAGTAAAAATACAAATGTATTATAGCACTTTAAGCTTATTTTGATAATACGTGCGACGGCTTTTCGTGAAACAATGTCGCCTTTAATTTTAGTGTGAAACAGTATATTTAGTTAATACTTATAGATAAGATATAGCTAATACATGTCGGTATCATTGCATTCAAAGCACTTCAATCTCCGTAAATTAATTGGTATAATAATATAAGTATATTTTTGAGGTGATTTGATGGCTTTTGATGGCTTATTTATCCATAGCTTATTAGTTGACTTAGCCCCTACTCTTGTTGAGGGCCGTTTATCTAAAATCTATCAACCATTCAGTCAAGATTTGGTTTTAGTTTTTAGAAAGAATCGTAAAAATTATCAGCTTTTAATTTCCGTAAATGCACAATATCCAAGAGTGTATTTAACTGAGCAAACTATTGCTAATCCAGATAAAGCACCTACCTTTGTGATGGTGCTTAGAAAATATTTAGAAGGATCCGTTTTACAATCTATTGAGCAAGTTGGAGTAGATCGAATAATTAACTTTCATTTCAGTAATCGCAACGAACTTGGTGATGAAGTTGAATTAGTACTGTCAGTGGAATTAATGGGTCGGCATAGTAATGTTATTCTTTATGATCAACATACTAATCACATTATCGATTTGTTAAAACGGATTAATCCTGATGAGAATCGAGCTCGTATTTTACTTCCTAAAGCAAAGTATGAGTTACCACCGCTAAAGCCAGGAATCAATGGTCTAACTTTGTCTAAAAATGAATTTGAGCAGTTAAAGAAAGAAAATTCTGATCCGGCAACGTTAGTAAATAAAATTTCAGGTCTTGATCGCGATGATCGAATGGAATTACTTGGATATTTAGAAGATGAATATTCATTTGATTCTTTTAAGACTTTTTTTGATCAGTTCGAAAATCCCAAAGCTTTTGAATTATTAACTAATAAGAATAAGCATAAGATTTTCCCTTACCTTCCCTATCATCTAAATATGATTAAAGAAGACTCTAATTCGGATTTAAACAAAGGCTTAGACGAATTTTATGAGTATCAGGCCAATCGTGACTGGGTTAAGCAAAAAGCCGCACGAGTCGAAAAAGTAGTCAAAAACGAGCAAAAGAAATTATCTAAAAAGATTGTTAAACTCAAAAAGCAACTTGATTTGGCTGAAAATTCCGAGGGATACCGTATTCGTGGGGAAATTTTAAATGCTAATTTGTATCTAGTAAAACCAGGAATGACTGAAGTTGAAGTTCCAAATTATTACGACAATAATAATTTACTCAAAGTTAAGTTGGATCCAGCTCTTTCGCCTGCCCGCAATGCCCAGAAGTATTTTACTAAGTACAAAAAATTACGTGACTCAATCAAACACGTTAATGAACAAATTAAGATTGCTGAAGAAAATTTAGCTTACTTTGATTCAATTCAAACGGCAATAGACAATGCGGATCCGCAAGATATTGATCAAATTAATGATGAACTAGAAAATCAAGGCTATATTAAAAAGCCTAAAAAGAATGTTCGACGCAAAAAAATTACCGAAAAGAATTTAAATAAGTTTAAACTCTCTTCGGGCAAAGAAGTTTTAGTAGGTAAAAATAATTATCAAAATGACTGGTTAACTTTGAAAAAAGCTAATAAGACAGATTATTGGTTCCATGTTAAGAATATGCCTGGTTCACACGTAGTTTTACGTGATGACCACCCTTCTGAACAAGATATCAAAGAAGCAGCTGAAATTGCCGCATTTTTCTCAAAAGGAAAGCTTTCAGCGCATGTTCCAGTAGACTATGTTCAGGATAAGCGAGTAAAGAAACCTAACGGTGCTAAACCTGGGTTTGTCATTTATACAGGTCAAAATTCTATTGAAGTTACTCCTGAAGAAAAAGAAGTTATGCAAAAGAAAGTTGAATAAGAAAAAGCATGAATCATCCAACATGATTCATGCTTTTTAATTAAATTGGTTGAGTTGTTAAAGCTAATGACTCTAGGACATCTAAAATTAACTCAGCTGTCTCAATGCTTGAGAACACTGGAATATGTGTGTAGAGCGCTTGATCCCGAATGCGAATAGCATCTGAACTAGCTGCATCAGATAAGTTGATGACGTTTACAACCATGACAATTTTGTGTTGTCGAATTTTATCTAATAAATTCTTGGGATTATCATGTACTTTATCTACTACTCCAGTAGTTATCCCTGATTCCGCAAACATATTAGCTGTTCCTTCAGTAGCCACTAGCTTAAAGCCTAAGCGATCAAAGCGACGTGCTAATTGAGTAACTCGAGCTTTATCTTCATCACGAACAGAAATAAAGATGGTCCCGTAACTCGGAATATGAAGATCACTAGCTTCGTATCCTTTATATAAAGCTTTAGCCAATTGTGTATCTCTCCCCATTACGGAGCCAGAAGACTTCATCTTAGAGTCGAAAGTGTTGTCACTTGAATAATTAATGTAAGAAAAGACTGGCATTTTAACGTGAATGAAATTGTTGCTTGGCCAAAGTTCTTCTTTATAACCTAGATCAGCTAAATTTCGTCCGGCAATAACTTCAGTAGCGCAAGCAGTAATATCTTTGCCAACTGATTTTGAGAGAAAAGCGACATTATGACCAGCATATGGCTTGATTTGCAATAAATATAGCGTGTCTCTTACTTTCAAAAAGTGAAGGTTATAAATACCACGAATATTTAATTGCTTAATAAGCTTGATGGACTCTTGAGCAAGTTCTTTTTGTTTTTCTGGATTCAGATTTTGCGGCTTAAAGACAGCAATGGAGTCTGAAGCATGTGAACCTGTTTGTTCTAAGTGTTCAATAATTCCTGGAATAGTAACGTGTTGACCATCAGAAATCGCGGTGACTTCATATTTATTTCCTTCAATAAAGCGCGAAATATTGATTTGTTCTAATTGATTTTCTTCAAGATATTTCTTGATCGCTGGAATATCATAAACAACCGCTGATTTTTGTTTAACATCTTTGCTAAAACCGCCAATCAAAATTGGAAAGCCAAATTTGTCAACAAATTGCTTAACTTTTTCTCGCTTTGTCGTAATCAATGAAGGAACACGTTTTATTTCATCTGTGGAAGTAGCTAATAGTACATTAATTCGCTCTCTAAGGTCGACATCTTCACGACCTAAAATATGCAAGCCGTTTTCAATCAATTTCTCACTGAGCGCACTAACTTTTTTACCAGAAAATTGCAATAGAATATCTTTGACATGTTCTTTTTTAGCAACTGCGACAATATTTTCTACTGTAATTGCGTCAAAATAGACACGGTCAATCATTTTATAGTTTGCGGCAACTGATTCATCGTTGTTTGATAAAAGAATAGTGGCATAACCTTCATTATGTAAAGTTTCTGCTGCATGAGCAATCATGTAATCAAATTCGCTGGTTACAGAAACTTGCAAAGGCAACATACCAATGATTAAAACTTTCTTGTTGGCCTGCAATGGTGTGACTTCATTTTGGACACCATAAGCACTGTAAAATGTTTGAACGTTTGGCTTATAAACACCCGCACTACCATCCAGTTGCAAGTATGAGGGCTGAAGCTGATTTTCAGCTAATTTTTGTGTGACTTCGTTTAAACTAATTTCTCGTAATTTAGCAATCAGTTCATTTGAAAAGCCATACTTTTTGGCATTAAGTAGACATTCTGCTGTAAGTTCTTCACTATCAATAACTTGCTGACCAATTTGAATGATGTTTTGCAATTTTTGATAGTAAATGGGATGCAATGAAATAGCCGCAAATAATTCTGGATAACTAATGCCCTTAGCTATAGCAGCTAAAAGTTTAATGAGATGCATTTCATCAGGGTGAGTTAAATCGTTTAAAATTTCATCAACATCTTTAGCCAATTCTTTATTAAAAACTTTCCAGGCAAAATCAATATCAGAGGTCGATTGAAGGCCTTTTAAAAAGGCAGATTCAAAATTCCGGCCCACTCCCATTGCTTCGCCACTGGCTTGCATGCGATTACCTAATTGATAATGATTGTAACCTGATTCGGCTAAAGACCAATAAGGCATTTTAATTGAAACTGTATCTAAAGTCGGCTCAACTGCAGCTTTTAGGCCTGATTCAGGGTCAGTAATTTCGTTTAAGGTATAGCCAATCGCAATTTTGGCCACAATGTAACCAATACTGTATAAACCAATTTTTTGAATCCAAACAGCACTTCTAGTTAGTCGTGGCTTAATTGATAAAACTTTGATCCGCAGATGGGTGCCGTGATGTTTAACAGCAAAGTGTAGATTCAGAATTCCAAGAACATTTAAGCTATCTGCTATTTTTTTACCAATTGCTCGCAGTTCCTGAATTTGATCATTATTTAAAGTGAAAGCAGGCATCACAATGGCAGAATCACCAGAATTGATCCCTACCGGCTCAATTGAATCTGCAAAATTTAGAAAGACAATATTACCGTCCCGATCGCGAATTAGGTTAACCACTACTTCTTCCCATGCTGATAAATCTTCAGTTAAGCGATAATTTTTCCATGAAAAGGAATCATTCTTACTTTCTTGTTGGAAGTAAGTGGTTAAAGCTTCAATGTTGCGCATGACTTGATGGTCATTGTGGACATACCGATGATACTTGGTAACTAAGATTGGAAAACTAACGTCTTCTTGTAAATGCGCTAGACTTGCCTTTAAATCAATTTGCGCATTTTTAGCTAATTGCCAAGATTTATTGACATCGATCTTTAATTTGGTAAAGAAATCAATTCGTTTTTGCTGGTTGCCCATTGCTAGAGTTCGGGGATTCAAAGTAAGTAACTTAATGCCCATTTGTTGTAAGATACCATCTTGAATCAGTTTATGAGCAACTTTTAAGCCGGTAGTTGAACCATAGGCAGTCATAATTGCATCTGGTTCTTCCATACGCAGGATTCTTTTTAAGAAATCTAACGTCATTGGTTCTAGATACACAGTTACTCCTGAACGACGATCAGTTGAAATCATTGCTGGATTAGGATTAACTAAAACAACTTGAATCCCTTCTTCAACTAAAGCACTAATCGCATCTGTAGTTAATAAATCCATTTCGGCAACGCTACCAATTAAAGTTGGACCTGAACCGATAATTAAAATCTTGTCTAAATCGTTTTCTAAAGGCATTTCGTTACTCCATCATATCCAAAAATTGATTAAAGATTTTAACAGCATCTAAACTTCCCGGTGCCCCTTCCGGATTAAAGGCAGTCGCGATTAACTTCTTTTTTTCAAGTGTATAGCCTGCCAATAATTCAGTATGTAGATCAAAATATTCTTGATTCATGTTAATTTGAACACTCTCTGGTAGTACTAACTGATCGATATCCATCGCTGTTTGCCAAATTTGATTAGAATTTTGTTCAATTACGGGATAATTTATTCCGTTAAATTCTTGAGGTAAATCGACTAATTCTAGTTTTAGGTAGTCACCGAGAACTAAGAAGCCTAAACCAATTCCTAAGATAGGATACTTACCATAATAAGTATCTAAAATTGGCTTAAGTGAGTGCATTACTTCTTCAGGTTTACCAGGACCATTCGAAATTACGATTCCATCTGGTCGCAAGTTTTCAATATCGACTGGAGTGGCATCATATGGTAATACCGTGACATTAACTTGGTGAAGCGATAATTCTCTTAACATTGAATGTTTCAATCCTAAATCAATTACCGCTACGGTTTTACCAACATTAGGAGCAGCATAGGCATTCTTGGTAGAAACAGTTGCTGATTTGTTCTTAGGTAAAACCAAAGCTTTGATTTGATCAAAAGCATGTTCATCATTGGTATCCATGATTGAAGCCTTGACAGTTCCTTCATTCATTAAGCGATGAACGAGTGCACGCGTATCAACATTAAAAATCGCAGGAATATTTTTTTCTTTTAAAAAAGAATCTAAATCTTGAAAGTCACTGCTTTGAGAAATATTCGTAGCTACGTCATTAGCAATAATTCCTTTAACTGTTGGATTGACGCTTTCATAATCGATAGCGTTAATACCGGTGTTACCAATCATCGGTGTAGTAAAAAAGAGAATTTTGCCGGCGTTGGTAGGATCAGTTAACGCTTCTTGATAACCAAAATTCGCCGTTTGAATTGCTAACTCACCAGTAGAGATAATTGTGGCTCCTAAGCCCTCTCCTGGAAATGAGCTTCCATCTTCTAGAATCAAATAACGTTTCATAAAATCACTTGCTTTTTCTTAATTCAGCTAGTCTTTCTTCAAAAATCTTCGGTGGATCAACTTTGAATTCAAGCCACTCTCCTGTTTTAGGATGTTTAAACCCAAGCACGGCAGCATGCAAAAATTGTCCGTTACCTTTCAGCGTTTTACGCGGACCATATAACGGATCTCCTGCTACAGGGTGCCCAATATAAGCCATATGAACCCTAATTTGATGAGTGCGGCCAGTTTCTAATTGACATTGAATTAAGCTGTAATCTTTAAATTGTTCCAATACTTTAAAATGAGTTACAGCTGATTTGCCCTTCTCTACCACTGCCATCTTTTTGCGATCAAAAGGATTACGTCCGATGGGAGCGTCGATTGTTCCGGCTTCTTCTGAAAAGTTACCATGAACTATTGCTAAATATAGACGCTTGTTAGTCTTGTGAGCTAATTGATCCTCTAAAGATTCACGAGCTGGTGCATTTTTAGCAATCATCAATAAACCAGAAGTATCTTTATCAATCCGGTGAACAATTCCAGGACGAAAACCTTCCGGACTTTGAGCCAGATCACGCGTATGATAAAGTAGCGCATTGACTAAAGTATGGTTGGGATGTCCCGCAGCCGGATGAACTACCATCCCTTGCGGCTTATTAACCACAATGACATCATCATCTTCATAGATAATGTCTAAAGGAATATCTTCTGGCTCAACGGCCAAGGGTTCTAAAGCTGGAACAGTTACCTTAATTTCGTCCCCCACTTGAACTTTATAAGAAACCTTTTCCGATTTGTCATTTACGAGAACATTATTCTCTTTAACTAGCTCTTTAATTCGAGTACGAGATAGGTCTGACAATTCACTAGCCAAATATTTATCAAGACGTATTGATGAGTCTTTGACAGTTAAAACATATTTATTGGTCATTATTGTGCTTTTCTTTTTCTTCAAAAAATAGTAAGTAAATAAAAATAATAATTATTCCAACTGTAATTGCTGCGTCAGCAATATTAAAAATATTGAAATTAATAAAATCCAATTGAAACATATCAACTACATACTTCAAATGAATTCGATCAATGAAATTACCACTAATTCCGCCTAATACTAAGGCAATGCCGACATCAAACAATGGCTCACTATACTTTTTATTAAATAAAAAGTATAGACAAACACCTATAGCAACAACGCTAATTGCATAAAAGAACCACATTTGTCCAGAAAGGATGTTCCAAGCAGCGCCATTATTTTGCAAATAATTGAAGGATAAAATCCCTGGAATAACTTGATGAACTTCTCCTACTTGGTAATTGCTGAGGATAAAGTATTTTAAACCTTGATCAGCTATCACAACGATTAAGGAAATAATTAAATATAATGCTTGCATAATTTTCTAAAATAAACCACTAATTTTACCGTTATTATCAACGTCAATATCTAATGCTGCCGGATGTTTTGGCAAACCTGGCATATCTAAAACATGTCCAGTTGTTACCACGATAAATCCTGCTCCATTTTTAAGGGTGATGCCTTTAACATGAAGTGTGAAGCCTTCAGGTGCGCCTAAGACTTTCTTATCATCAGTAAATGAATATTGCGTTTTAGCAATAATAACAGGTAACTTGTCTTTACCTAGTTTTTGTAATTCAGCAATTTGTTGTTCTGCTTTTGCGGAATATTCTACGTTGGCAGCGTGATAGATCTTCTTAGCGACTTTTTCAATTTTGGTTTTGACATCATCATCTTCATTGTAACTAGGCTTTAATGCAGCTTGATTTGAATTAGCTAAATCAACTACGGCTTGTGCTGCTTCGATACCGCCTTTTGAGCCGACATCGTGATAGTTAACAACTCGAGCAGGGATGCCCTCTTTTTCAACTAATTCTTTAAGCAAAGCTAATTCGTTTTCAGTATCAGTAGCGAAGCGATTAATTAGAACAATTACGGGAACATTATAATTGCGCATATTGTTCATATGTTGCTTAAGGTTAGCAAAGCCTTTACGTAAGGCAGGTAGGTTTTCTTGATCAAGATGGCCTGTGTTGCCTTCTGCTTGATACTTAAGTGCTCTAACTGTAGCAACTACTACACTGGCATCTGGCTTTTTAGCTAATTTAGTAGCAACAAAGTCCATAAACTTTTGTCCACCTAAATCACTACCAAAACCAGCTTCTGTTAAGGTATAGTCACTTAAGTGCAAGGCTAAATTAGTTGCCATAATTGAATTTGCTCCATGGGCGATATTAGCAAATGGACCACCATGAACTAATGCCGGGGTATGTTCAAGAGTTTGAACTAAATTAGGTTTTAACGCATTAGCTAACAATGCGGCAATTGCACCTTGAAAGCCTAATTGTTTTACCAAAACTGGTTGGTCATCCTTAGTATAGCCAACAAGCATATTCCCAATTCGATTCTTTAAATCATTAATATCTGTTGCTAGGCATAAGATAGCCATTAATTCGTTAGCAACGGTAATGGTAAAACTAGCTGGGTGTTCAATACCGTTAAACTTAGAGCCTTGACCAACAGTGATTTTTCTTAAAGCACGATCATTAACATCTAATCCCCGCTTAAGAAGAATCCGATTAGGATCTAAGTTTAAGCTATTATCTTGATAAAGATAGTTATCAACCAAAGCAGCTAAAGTATCAATTGCGGAAGCTAAGGCATGCATATCACCCGTGAAGTGTAAGTTAATATCTTCCATTGGGATAATTTGAGCCATTCCGCCTCCAGTTGCTCCGCCTTTAAGACCAAAAACTGGTCCCATTGAAGGTTCGCGTAAGGCAATCATCGTCTTGTAGTGCAGTTGATTATTAATTGCGTCCCCTAACCCAATGGTAATAGTTGACTTTCCTTCGCCGGCTGGTGTTGGAGAAATTGACGTCACTAAGATCAATTTACCTAAGTGCTTATTTTGATTAATTCGTTTAATGGCTTGCCAATTAATCTTCGCTTTATCGTAACCGTATGGTTCTAAATCATCAGCATTTAAATCAACCTTAGCTGCAATTTCATTAATTGGTAATTCTTTAGTTTCTTGTGCAATTTGAATATCTGTTTTCATTTTTATTTACCTCAGCTCTCTAATAATCTGGTAATAGGCCAAAATGGTTGAATTGAATGTTAATATTTTAGAATTTAGGTCCCTCTTTTGTAAAAATTTCCTAATTAATTATAACAAAGATTTACTATTCCAGTTGCTTTAACATAAAATATAATATAAGGAATAAACGGAGGTAAAGATATGAAAATAGCCGTTTTAACGGACAGTTCTGCATATTTAACTAAAGAGCAACAAGAAAAATATCACATTGATGTAATTCCGATTCCAATTATTTGGGGTGATAAAACTTATCGCGATCTAATAGATATCGGATATGAAGAATTTTATGAAAAACTAGCTAGTGCTAAAGAATTACCAACCACTTCGCAACCCTCAATTGGTGAAGTTCAAAAGTATGTCGATAAATACGTTGCAGCTGGTTACACTGATTTAATTATCGTTACAATATCTAGTGGATTATCTAGTTTTTATAGTACGGTTACTAGTGTAGCTCAAGAAGAAAAAAGAATTAAGATTCATCCATTTGATTGCAAGATTACTTGTGCGGGAGAAGCTGATGCTGCAATTTTAGCAGCAAGACTCGTAGCTAAAGGTGCAGATCTTGATTTAATCATGCATGATCTTGAGGATTTACGTAATACAACCGATGTCAGATTTATGGTTGATAACTTAAATCATTTGAAACGGACCGGGCGCTTATCAAATGCAGCTAGTTTTGTCGGTGGCCTACTTAAAATTAAGCCAATTTTGTCAATGGATGTGCAAGATCAAGGCAAAATTTCTGCTATTGCTAAGGAACGGCAATATCGGCGCGCTTATAAGCATATCCAAAAAGATTTTGCTCGTTTGACAGCAGATATGTCTTATCCAATTCAAGCCACAATTTTTGATGCGTTAGATGAAGAACGACAAAAAGAATGGCAGGAAGATTATCGGAAGCAGTTCCCACAAGTTAAGTTCTATCAAAGTATTATTGGACCCGTAGTTGGCGTTCACGTTGGGCAACACACCATCGCTATGATTTGGTGTCGTGATCTTGATTCTTACTTTGATGAAAATGATGAACTCATCAAAGGGATTACTTCTAAGCCTGTTGAAGATTAGAAAAAAGCAAGTACATTACTGTACTTGCTTTTTTGTTAGCCGTGTTAAGTAATAAAAAGTATGGAAATCATCAACTTTTAACTGATTAATTTGGCAAAATTTCCATTGCCAGATGATCTTTGCCTTTTGTTTGAGCTTAAGCTTTCCACGATAAGGCAATTTGAGAACTTGCGTAGTGCAGTAAGATGCAAACCAAGTATAAATTAGTAGCCCTAGAAAAATTACAATGATGATAATTGCAGACCAATTTATTTTTGCTGTTCCTTCATAGGCTAAGATGAGCCCTATAAAGAGCAAGATAAACAACCAAGAAAAATAAATGAGTCCAGCTTTACCTAACAATAGAAAATGTTTTTTCATTGTCTCACCTTAATAGCGAATTTTTACTTGTAAATTAGAGTGATCACTTGTGTCATAAAGTGTCTTTAAATAAAGACGATATTCGGGATGTTGTTTGATTAAAGTCTTATAAGCTTCAGTACTGTGAATCTTGGCTAATTTTGCCGGCTTCATATGATTATGACCGGTGTAATAGTTATAGTTCATTTGAGCGAATAAGTGCCCCATTTCCCGTACTAAGTCCATATCATTATGATACTTTCTAATGTCACTTTGCATTAAATCAGCTGCAATTGACCCTAATTGTAAGTTTTCTAGATAATTATGGAAATGCATCAAAGTGTAGTTTTGCTTTTCTTCATCGGTCAGATACGGCCGCATATCGAAGTTCTTTCTGACGTAAGTAATATGCCGGCTGTGTAATCTAACCACTCCATAGCCTTGATCGTTTGAACAAAAACTAGACGTTACAACTTCCGTAGTTGGTGTCGTACCTTGTGGTCCCATAATGTTTTGGGCATGAATATGACCTGAGAAGGCCAACTTAACATTGAAACGGGCACACAAACGACGCACTTCCACCGCATCATCAAGTACATAACCCTTGTCAACGGCTGGATTATGAGCATAAAGGTTATGATGCATGAACAAGATTGGCCGCAATTGATGTTGACTAGCATATTTAAGCTGCCCTTCGATCCATTTCAATTCGTCTTTACTAATTCCACCTCTAGTATGTGGGGCTTCTGTTGTTTCTTCTTTGCCATAGTAATTAGAATCAGCCATGATCAAGTAATATTGTGGATTTAGCTGAACGCTGTAGGCCAATGAACTAGGATCTTTGCTTTCAGCTAAACGATAAGTCTTAGAAAAAATTGATTTCCAAAACATCGGACTGATTTCTCCAGCAAAGAACTGCTTTTTACCACGGAAGTCGCGTGCCCAGCCGTCAAAAATATCATGATTTCCTGGCACGACTAATAATTTGGTCTCTTTTAAGGGCTTAAAAATTTCCGCAAATTTTTCTGCAGAAACTCTTTCACCATTAAAAGTTACATCCCCAGTGACGACAATGGCAGCCGGCTTTTTTTCTTGTGCCATCTTGCAAAAAGCCCTGAGGACACTTTCTTGATAATAAAGATCCTTACCTTGGCTAGTTTTCTGCATTCGAGAAAAAGCTTGCCCATTATCGTGCATACTGTCCGCTATTAAATGTGTATCTGAAATTACCCAAATTTCAGGATTGAGATCATCTGTAATCATTTTTATTTGCCCAATATTGATAGAAATCTACTCGTAAATTACCATTAAATAATTTGCGCTTCTTAGTTGCCTTTGCGCCAAAACATTTTTCAAAATTAGGATCAGCTGTCAAATAATACTGACTAAAGCTGATCATTGGACTTAAGACATCTCCCATTTGCCGGTATAGAACTTCCGCAGATTCGCGGTCCTTTAGTCGCTTACCGTAAGGAGGGTTAGCAATAATAATTCCATTTTTAAGATCAGTGGCAAAGTCTTTCACTGCTACTTGTTTGAAGCGAATATCCTGCAAGACACCAGCATTATGGGCATTCAGTTTAGCTACTTCCAAAATAGATTGATCAATATCACTAGCCCAAATAGGTGCTTCAAGTGGTTTAACTAAACTTTTAGCTTCTTCGACTGCGGCTGGATGAAGTTGTGGATCAAACCAATCAAAATTATCAAAAGCAAACTTGCGCCAAGTTCCTGGAGCGATATTTTTAGCAATCAAAGCAGCTTCAATTGCTAAAGTCCCAGAACCAGTCATCGGATCAATTAACGGATGTGTTCCGTTATATGGTGTTAGTCTTAACAAACCAGCAGCAAAATTTTCCTTTAAAGGTGCGCCACCATGTTCAACCCGGTAACCACGTTTAAATAAACTGGCTCCCGTTGTATCTAAAGATAGACGAGCTCGATTCTTGTAGATATGGACATCAAGTGGATATTCACTGCCTGTTTCTGGCAAAAAGCCGCGACGATGATACTGGTCAACCATTTTGTCAACAATTGCTTTTTTAACAATTGATTGAACGTCAGGCTCTGAGTGCAACTTTGATTTGACTGCCCGTCCTTGAACTGGAAATTTAGCATCCACTGGCAATAATTCAGCCCAATCATAGCTGTAGACTTCATTATATAAAGTATCAAAGTCCATCGCCTTGAACTCTTTTAATAAAATTTTGATGCGATCAGCCGTACGTAACCATAAATTGGTTTTAACAATGTCAGCTTGGCTTCCTTCAAAGAAGACACGACCATTTTCAGTTTGGGTTTGATAGCCTAAACTCTGTAGTTCTTTAGCAACTACACTTTCAAAGCCAGCGCCCATCGTTGCATAAAGTTGATATTTTTTCATTTAAACTCTCTCTTATAATTTCCTCTAAAAAAAGAGTTGAACTCCAAAAGAAGCTCAACTCTCTGCCAGTGTAAATTTCTATAAGCCACGTTCTGTTCCAATAATCTTCGGCAAAAATTATCTTTAGCAGCCATCTATCTTTATTGCTTAGAGCAATAATCCGACCTTTAGTTCATTTTCTTAGGTCGAGACGCCCCCACCAAATTTGGGTTGCACACTCGCAGGGTTTACCTCGTTCCACCAAAATTGTTTCCAATTTTGCTACGTCACTGTGGCACTTTTCAGGATAGTCATGCATATCACGAAGACTTAGCACTTTTTCCGCCGTCATATTAAAAAAATATTCTCCAGCTTGTTGAGCTGAATACGATCACTACAAGCATCGCAGCTTGTGCGTGCGTGGACTTTCCTCAGCTAGCAAAAGCTAACCGCGACTGCTCAAAATTTACACTATTAGCCATTATAGCAAAACTTACTATTTTAATCCATAAACTCGTTGTTCAAGATTATAAACTTTTCGTTCAAGAGTTGAAATTCGTTGAATGATTGCCATATTAGTTGAGATTTCACCTTGTTCATTCTCCTCTTCATCGTTAAATTGATGAACAGGCATCCGTCTCTTGGTTGGAGTATATGTTCTTACTTCATCAGCTTCTTTTTCAACTGGAGCAGCCTTCTTTTGTTCTTGTTGGGCGTCCATTAATTCTCTTTGCAAATTACCTATTTGACCATATAGATCTTCGATAATTTGATGGAAAGTTTCATAATCAGAAATGATTTGATCTAGATAAGTATCGACTTCATCCGGATCATATCCTTTAACTTTACTTCTAAATTGTTTTTTTAATATATCTTGTGAAGATAATTTAATATCATTTAAATTTGCCATTTACTGACAACTCCTTTACATTCATTTTTATTTTAGCAAAAACGCTCGCAACATGGAATTAGATATTAGGGTTTAAGGAAAAGTTTAAAACTTTTTCTGGGGATGATTTTCGGCATATTCTTCTGCTGCATCTTGTAAATCATAAAAATCGATTAAATCTAAGGTATAGTCCTTTTCTTCTTGATATTTTCTTATTAAATTGTAATCAAACTTTGGTTTACCAGGATGTTCTTCATCATAGATCATTAAGGCACGGTCAGTATGAAGGACCATAAAGTTTTGATAATTACGTAATTGACCTGGATTTTTATAAGGTAAGTTGGAGGTAGAAGCGAAAAAATCAACCTTTTCTTTTAAATTAAGGAATTTAGCTTGATTGTTTTCGTTCCAGCGATCAGCAAAATTTTCATATGGAATCATGACGGAGACACGAACACCATATTCTTCGCGCAACTCTAACCCGACTTCTGCTGCCCACTGCTCAACGCCTAAATTGGCACCGGTAATAATCCAGTCTAGTTCCCCATCTTCCAGAAGATTAGTTAAATAATTTTTTAGTGCGTACTTAATAACCGTAATTTTTGGATCTTTATCGCTAAAGGCATTCAATTCATAACTACGGTAGCCAGTAATCCATAAGCGTTGCATATCGCAAAACGTCCCCCCCTTTTGTTCAAAAACCGTGTCTTTATTGTTATAATGCTAACAGGAGTGAAGTTGATGGTCAAATATCCTAGCGGTAGCCTGGCCGCATTTAGAAAACCAGTGCAAAAGAAGCCAACTCTAAAACGTTCTTATCACCATAAGAAAGGTGTTAACTTTTCTGATCGTGGGATGACGCTTGAGCAACAAATTAATGAGTCTAATAAGTATTATCTTAGTGAAGAAATTGCCGTTGTTCATAAGAAGCCTACGCCAATTCAAATTGTCAAGGTTGATTATCCAAAAAGGTCTAAGGCTGTAATCAGAGAAGCTTACTTTAGGCAAGCTTCGACAACTGACTATAATGGTGTTTATCAAGGTTATTATTTGGATTTTGAAGCTAAGGAAACAAAAAATAAAACTAATTTTCCATTGAAAAACTTTCATGAACACCAAATCTATCACCTTGATGAGTGCTTAAAACAACAAGGAATTTGTTTTACAATCATCGGTTTTACTAGTTTAGATCGTTATTTTGTTACTCCTGCTAGTTTTGTCATCCAAGCTTGGAAAACAAAGAATAAAAGTTCGTTGACTTTAAAAGAAATAGAAGATCATTCAGTTGAAATTAAAAGTGGATTTCACCCTACTTTACCTTATATAGAGGCTGTTGATCATTTTATTAAAGATAGGAAAAGATTAAATGGCAAATAGAAATATGCAAAGAGAATCTCGTAGTAATTATCATAAGAGAAAACCATCGCGGCATATTTGGTCAAGAATTATTAAATGGTTCTTCTTAATCATCTTATTGGTTGTTGTTTCAGGAATTGGGCTGTTTGCTTACTATGCCAAAGATGCTCCAAATGTCAGTCAAGATCAACTTCAAAGTGGTAAAACATCAAGTTTATACACACTTGATGGCAAATTTTTATTATCTTTAGGTTCTGAAAAAAGAATTTATGTTAAAAATGATCAAATCCCAACTCAGTTAAAGAATGCCATTGTTTCTGTTGAAGATAAGCGTTTTTATCAAGATAAACTTGGTGTTGATCCAGTTAGAATTATCGCTTCCTTGTTAACTAACGCTAAAAGTAATAGTATCGCAGCTGGTGGCTCGACTATTACTCAGCAATTGGTTAAGTTAACGGCTTTCTCCACCGCTGCTTCGCAACGGACTTTAAAGCGTAAGGCCCAAGAAGCCTGGATTGCAATGAAGGTTCAACGTGAATACAGTAAAGACCAAATTCTGGAGTTTTACATTAACAAGGTCTTTATGAATTATGGTAATTATGGCATGGGAACCGCTGCTAATTATTACTATAATAAACCATTGAAAAAATTAGACTTGGCACAAACAGCTTTGATAGCAGGAATGCCAAACGCTCCAGTAATCTATGATCCATACTTATATCCTGCCAAGGCAAAATATCGCCGGGATATCGTATTAAAGGCAATGCTTAACAATCATAAGATTACACATGCGCAATATGATCAGGCTGTCAAAGAAAGTATTAAACATGGTTTGCGGAAACGTAGAGCTGATAGTGAATCAAAAGTTAGAAAGATTGACGATCCATATATCAAAGAAGTAATCAACGAGGTCAAAGCTAAGGGCTTTGATCCTTACAACGATAATTTGAAAGTTACGATCAATATCAATCAAAAAGCACAAAATAAGCTTTACCAACTGGCTAATGACGGTTCTGTTCCCTTTACAAATGATAAGATGCAAATTGGTGCTACCGTTGTAGATCCTACTAATGGTCATGTGGTTGCTATTTTAGGTGGTCGGCACTTGCCATCAGTTCAGTTAGGACTTGACCGGGCCGTTCAAACAGGTCGCTCGACTGGTTCATCAATTAAACCTGTTCTTGATTATGGTCCAGCGATTCAATACTTAAACTGGTCAACTGCGAAGATTTTAGACGATAGTAAGTATGTTTACCCTGGTACTAATATTCAATTGTATGATTGGGATAATAAGTACGAAGGCGATATGACAATGCGGTATGCATTGGAGCAATCAAGAAATGTGCCAGCAGTTAAAACTTTAGCTAAAGTAGGTGTTAAACGTGCCTCTGCTTTTGCTAGACGAATGGGTGTCAATGTTCCAGCTGATTCAGGCTTGTCCGTAGCGATTGGGGCTAATGCTTCAAGTTTACAAATGGCTGGTGCTTACAGTGCTTTTGCTAACGATGGGATTTACCACAAGCCACAATTTGTTTCTAAGATCGAAACTCCTGATGGTTTAACTCGTAATTATGATTCTGGCGGTGTAAGAGTAATGAAGAAATCTACCGCATACATGATTACTGATATGCTTAAAGGTGTAATTAAATCAGGTTCTGGGACTCATGCAAAAATTCCTGATCTTTACCAAGCTGGTAAAACTGGGACGGTTAAATATTCAGAACAGGATTTGGCTAAGTACCCTGCTTACAATTCCACACCTAAAGATTCATGGTTTGTTGGTTACACAAGAAGTTATGTACTAGGAATTTGGACAGGATATGACAATCTGAAAGATGGGACAATTGCAGGTATCGGTCAACAATCTGCCCAATTGATGTATAAGAGTATGATGACTTACTTAATGCGTAATAAGCCAAATCTAAATTGGCAAAAGCCATCTTCAGTTATCCGTGCTCGGATTGTTAAGAATTCTAATCCACCAGAAGTTGCGACTGGTAATAATGGTGTTTGGCAATTATTTGTAAGAGGACATGCGCCAGCCGGTATTAGCGATGATTCTGCTAGTTACGACGAAGATGATGAAGAAAGTGACACTAATCATCAAAGTAGTGCAACTAATAATACCAATTATTCTTCAGCAGTAAATAACAGCGGTTCAACGACTCAATCAAGTAGTAATGAACGAGCAGATAATCGGCAATCATCTAGTCGAGTTCAATCTTCAAGTTCGCAGCAGTCATCAGCTAACACTAATTCTAGTCGAACCGAAAACTCGGATAATAAAGGACAAAAAGATAAAGAATAATATTGATAAAAAACGCTTGGAAATTTAATTTCCAAGCGTTTTTTTGACTATTTCTTCGGTGGTAAATAAGAATATGGGTCTTCATCTTTAGCTCTTGCTGGCATGGTATAACGGCCAAAGAAAATCATAGCATGGTGAGTATGAATCCACTTGTCTTTGGGTAAAAGTTCCTCTAACCTTTTTTCGACTTCATGTGGTGTTGCTTTAGCATTCACAATATGAAATTTCTTAGAAATCCGTGAGACATGAGTATCAACAGCTATTGCAGGTACGCCAAAGCCTTCAGCTAAAACAACATTTGCAGTCTTCTCTCCTACTCCAGGTAAAGTCATTAGTGTCTTTTTATCTTGAGGAATTTTACCATGATACTTGTTAGTTAAGATTTGAGCGGTTTCTTTCAAATGCTTAGCTTTTGATTTGTATAAACCAATTTGTTTGATATGATCTTCAATTTCAGCAATTGGTGCTTGGGCTAAGGCTGCCGGTGTAGGATAATCTGCCATAAATTTAGGCATTACCCGGTTAACCATTTTATCAGTTGTTTGTGCACTCATTAAAACGGCGCATAACAAATGAAAGTTATTATCCCAATGTAATTCACTTTTTGCTTCCGGATACATGGCATCGATGCGCTCTAGGACTTCACGCGCCTGTTGATCACTTAATAATTTTTCTGCTACCATTTAACGATTCCTCTGTAAGAAATTCTTAATCTCTGTACTTGTTTTTAAATTATGTCTTTGCCAGTTTAGTAAAATCCGGTCCACATATTTTAAACTATATGCTTGTGAAAGAACCGCTTCTCGTAAAGCTAACTCGATAATTTCAGGTTTATAATGATCTGCACTTAGCCAAGAAGCGATCTCTTCTCGTTCAATCGGACTTAAGTAGCGACCAAATTCCACTTCAAATTGTCGTGAAAGACGATTTAACGGATTGTTTTCTAAGTCATCGGCTACTTTAGCTGGTTCATTATTTTTCTTGCTCTTGACCAGAATATGCGAATCTAAGTATTGCTCTAATTTATCGTATAAATTATCTAAATTATAGCGATTGCCAATTTTTCCCTGACTATCGGTTGTTTGTTCAATAATTAAATCTTTTTGATCAATTAGTTGCTGAATTAAAGCAGCAACTTCGTTAGCCGAGAAATTTGTATTGGCTGCGATTTTATCGTTTGCGGGAAAAAGTTCATCTCTTTGAGCAAAAGCTTCCAGTTGCAAAATTAACAACATTTGTGCATCAGTAATTCCGATTTGCGAATAATAAGCAATCAGTCCATTGGGTAAAGTAGTAAAACCAATATTACGATAATCCTTATACTTCATAAAGTCACCCTCTCAAAAAAGAGTCTGGGAAAGTTATTTTCCAGACTCTTTTTATATAGTTATAACTATTTTTATTAAGGTTGCATTCTGTTGATCAATCTTGGGAATGGAATAGCTTCACGAATGTGATCAAGGTGACATACCCAAGCAATTGTTCTTTCAAAGCCCATACCAAAGCCTGAGTGAGGAACACCACCAAATTTACGTAAGTCTAAGTACCATTGGTAATCTTCAAGGTTAAGACCAGCATCTAGAATTTGTTGCTTCAAAACTTCGTAGTTACCTTCACGTTCTGAACCACCAAAGATTTCACCGTAACCTTCAGGAGCGATTACATCAGCACATAAGTATTCCTTAGGATTATCTGGATTCTTCTTCATGTAGAATGGCTTGATTGAGGTTGGATAGTTGACGATAAAGACTGGACGGTCATATTGTTCAGAAATGTAACCTTCATCTGGAGCACCAAAGTCATCGCCCCACTTAAAGTCACGACCAGCTTCTTGAAGCATCTTAACAGCATCGTCATAAGGTAAACGAACGAAGTTACCTTCAGTAGTTGGACGAAGCTTTTCTGGATCTCTGCCTAAGATCTTCAATTCATATTCATTCTTGTCTAATACTTGTTTTACCATGTAAGCCAAGTATCTTTCTTGTAAGTCTAATGATTCATCTTGGTGCATCCAAGCCATTTCAGGTTCCATCATCCAGAATTCAGTCATATGACGACGGCCCTTTGATTCTTCAGCTCTAAAAGTTGGACCAAAGGTAAAGATCTTACCAAAAGCCATGGCACCAGCTTCACCATATAATTGACCAGATTGTGATAAGTAAGCATCATGGTCAAAGTAGTCTACGTGGAATAATTGAGTAGTACCTTCTGGAGCTGAGTGCATGAAAATTGGGGCATCAAACTTAATGAAGCCTTCTTTTTCAAAGAAATCAACAGTTGCCTTGAACATGGTGTTTCTGATTTGCATGATTGCAAATGGCTTCTTAGATCTTAACCATAAATGACGGTGATCAAGTAAGAAGTCAACCCCGTGTTCCTTATTACCAATTGGGTAGCCTTCATTGTTTGAAACTACTTCAAGGTCGGTAATTTGAATTTCGTAGCCAAAGTGAGAACGTTCATCTTTGTGAACAGTCCCTGTAATGTAAAAACTTGCTTCTTGACGTAAAGTCTTAGCTGTTTCGAATACTTCTTCAGAAACATCATTTTTACGAATAACACCTTGGAAAAATGCGGTACCATCACGTAATTGTAAGAAAATGATCTTTCCGCTTGAACGTTTATCTGTCAACCAAACGTGCATTCTTACTTCTTCATCAACATGTTTGGAAGAATCTTTAATTGAAATCAATTCTGTCATAAAATCCTATCCACCTTTTTAACTTTATACTGTCACTATCATACCAAAGTTTTTATAAATTATCGACTGAGTTTAACTCATTTCCATTTTTAAAGTCATATAAGGCAAAAGCTAAATTACCTTCTGCGTTCTTGGCGCTAACTTCCCACACAGGCTTTCCTTCATACCAGCCCAAATTTACCGCGGTAATTTTTTGACCAGCATGTCTTTGAGAAAAGCTATCTCTCACCTTACTTGCACTAACTCCTCTTTTTCCGGAATACAAATAAGCATGTTGAGAGTGTGGCAAATAAATAAAGTAATAAACTTCCCCGCGACTATTGGTTCCTTTGAGAGAATAACTATTTACGCCGCGGTCTAAGTGATAATATTTTTGTACAACTTTGATTGGAGTCTTTTGCTGGGCTAATTGGGTAATTTTTTGATCATTCACGCGGCTAGGCGTACCCGCACGATAAAAAACAAAAATGCTAGCAAGATAAAAAACTATCGCAGCTATAATTACTCCAATTACGAATTTAATGGTTTGTCTTGTGTCGTCTCTGATCATAATTATCTAACTTACGTTTTAATTCCTTTTGCTTTACTTGTTCAACTTTTACCGGAATAACATCCAGAAATACTTTACCATAATCTTTGGTCCATAGACGTGAATCTAAGATCACAAATTGACCATGATCTTTTTCTCCGCGAATCAGCCGTCCCATTCCCTGTCTAAACCGAATCAAGGCCCGAGGTAAGCTATCATTTTGAAAAACATTAAGCTTTTGATCTTCTAAGCTCTTCTGTCTTAGCCTTACTTCTGGTTGATCTGGAGACTCGAAGGGAAGCTTAGTTGCAATTACAACGTTGATTTTACAATTATGAAAATCAATTCCTTCCCAGAAACTGTCTGCACCTAAAATAATTGCTCTTTTGGCAATACTAAAGCGTTTAGCAATTCGGTTATTTGAACCAGAAAGTCCTTGAGCTAAAATTTCAAAATCTTTTAGTGCCGGCTCATTGATAATCGCGGTAAATAGTTCCCTAATTTTCTCTAAATTAGTCATCAGTACTAAAACATGATCTTTGTGTTCCAAATTTTGGCTAATAATTTTTTGTAGAACCTGGTCATATTCTTCGCTATTTGGTCCTGGTAAATCTTTAACAGCTAAAACTTCCAAGTGCTTCTTGAAATTAAAGGTACTCTTACCAATGTAAGTTTCGGGATGAAGATCAGTTAAAGCCAAACGATTAATAATGTACTTAAAATTGCCATTAGTTGTCATCGTGGCACTGACAAAGAGCAAGTGATCAAAGCGAGAATAAATTTGAGTTAATTCATCAGAAACATCAAGCATCAGCCAATGCAGGTTTGTACTTAAAGGATCCTCAGGGCTAGTAATCATTAGGATGAAACCTTCTTGATCTAAGCTATCACTACTAATCAAGTCAGTTAATTGGTAACTTTTTTCTGAATAATAATCAAGTCGATCAATCTGGTCGGTAATCTCATTTAATAATTCTTGAAAGCCAGAAATATCTTCATTTTGATACAAATAAAATAGAATTTGATTAGTTTCATCTCTGACTTGTTCCAATTGCTTTACAAATTTATTTAATCCTTCAAGGAAGGAACTATTTTTAGGGAATAGTCCTTTTCCTTGAAAACTCAATTCCAAATTACCATTGGCTAAGATTGTTTGATTAATCGAGTTTTGCCGTTGGTTGTAAAGTATTTTCTGTAAATTATTAATTTGATTAATCAGTTCGAGAATTTCAGGATTTAATTTCTTTAACAAGAAGTTCAAATCAACGTTTTCTGAAAATTGTACTTGTACACCATCATCGGCATAATATAGCAAATTACGTAAGTGGCTTAATGTACCCCACAGTGCTTCAAATTGTAATGAGTCATTTCTAGAAGTAATGACGTTATCAGTAAAACGGTGGGCTTCATCAATTACTAAGTAAGGATTTTGTCCCCAAATTGTGTCCATGTAATGGTTAGCTAAATAGGCATGATTGGTTACTAAAATATCCGCTGCTTCTTGCCGAGCACGTGCCAAGTTCCAGAAGTCTGCTTCAGCGAATTTACTACCTACTCGAGCATCCCCTGGATGAGAGATCTGCACGAACAACGGTGCTTTGTAACTAGTCAGCTGCAATTCGTCTAAATCCCCAGTTTTAGTTTCAGTCAACCATACTAAAATCTGCATTTGTAAAACTAAAGTTGGCTTATTTGGCGTCCCGTTAAACAAACTCTGAACAAAACCATCTAGGTCAATGTAGTGACTACTTGATTTAACCACTTCAGCTTTTAAATCGAGCTGAGTAATCTTCAGCACCTGTGGGATTTCATGTTGAAGAATCTGTTCTTGAAGGACTTTTGTGGGAGTGGCGATGACTAATTTGCGACTTGAATAAAGTTGATAAGCATAGCTAAAAAGATATGAGAGAGTCTTCCCCGTCCCATTAGGCGCTTCAACTAACATGGCCCGTTGATTAGGGTCAGTAATGAATTGATGAAGATGATTAATTAAAGCAACCTGTGCCTTACGATAATTTAAGTGCCGTTTGAAAAGCTGTTTTTTGGCTTCATCTTCTTCAGGAAAATGATGATTATTATCGCTGCTAGAATCGACTTGATTATTTTGCTTTTGAAGCACGATATTTCTGACTTGCATATAATTCTTAGCTAGCGGCCGCTTTTTTTGTCGTAAATTATTTGCAATTGTGGTAATCACCCAGGACGTATCTCGTACCAATCCTTGAGCAAGTGAACTTAATGTATTCAAAGTTGCTTGTGGCAGCTGTTCTAAACGCTCAAAGATCTTTAATAATAAAATAGCAGTTCCATAAGCATCAGAATCCGCTTTGTGCGGATTTAAATGCTTAATTGCTAATTGGGATGTAAGATCACTTAACTTGTAGGAAGGTAAAGTGGGAAAAGCAATCTTAGCTAATTCCACAGTATCAATTGCGCGATTAGTTAGTGCTTCATAACCGTGTTGGACTAATTCATAATTTAAAAATGGAAAATCAAAGTCAACGTTATGGGCCACAAAAACTGCATCTTTTAAAATAGCGGTAAGTTTAGGCGCAAAATAGTCAAAATCCTTAGCGTTTTTAACGTCTTCATCATGGATTCCGGTAAGATTTTGCACTGATAATGGTATTTCACGGTGAGGATTAATCATAAAGGAGTAAGTTTTAACAACTTTCCTATTTTTGATAATTGCACAGCCAAATTGAATGATATGGTTATCATTTTCGCGTTGGGTGCCAGTAGTTTCTAGATCTACTACAGCAAAAGTATCTTGAGCAAAAATCTGGGCCATGTGCATCTCTCCCTTCATCATCTAATTATATCTAATCGACGGCGACAATTTTCTTAGCATCAAGTAAAATTAAGTATTTTCCAATTACTTTTTGTGAGCTAAATTCATTTAAGGCTTGTTCATATAGCCGCAACTGACCAGTGTATTTAGCCTTTATCTTATTAATTGCCAGTTCCAAATGAGCTTGATCAACGTGATCAGTTTTGTAGTCAAACAAAATAATACCATCATTTGTGATGAAATACCCATCGATTGTCCCGTGAACCAGGATCTTAGCATTGGGATCACTAAAATTATGAAATAAAGTCTTAGCTGCAAGTAAGCTTGAAAAATCAACTTCTCGTTTAAGTCGGTCGGGATGTTCCCAAAAGCCTTTAGCAAAGTCGCTATGAACGAACCATTCAATTTCATCTAACGAAATGCTGTCAACTATTTCTGGATTAAGTTTCTTATGATCAATTAAAGTTTGAATCTCTTGCTTTAAACTTGCTTCATCCCCTGCTCCAGTATAATCGTAATACTGCAAAAGAAGGTGAGTAGCCGTCCCCATTTCAGCCCCAGTAAACTTAGTCTCAAATAAAAAGTTAGGTTTTGTATCAATTGGCTGTAAGTAACGATTGGTAGAAGCATCTAAGCGCGCATTTTCTAATTCCTTAACAATTGGATCGTTGAAAGCACGCTTAATCTCTGAAACCGCCTGATAAGCCGTAGTTTGACTAGCATCTTTAAATGGATATCTGAAGTCATAAAGTTGGTTGACTGTTTTAGTTAATAAATCAAATTGCTGCTCATTCACATCATCAGTTTTGTCTTCGTCTGTCGTGATGGTTAATGCTTCATCATATTTAATATATAGAACTTTTTCGTTTTGATCAATTTCACTATCAATTTCTGAAATCTTCTGTGTTAAATGGTGGCCTAAATCAAGACTAGGTCCAATAAAACTTAAAGGACTAGTGGCTGATAATTTTGTAGCCAAAGGTAAATTGCCTTGATTATTTAAGGCAGCGGACCAAGTTTGGATCTTTTTAGCCAAATTACTGATATCACTAACTAAGATAAGCTTTTGCTTTGCTCTAGTTAAAGCAACATAGAGAATTCTGGCTTCTTCTTTAAGAATTTGTCCCTTCTTTTCGACATTTCCAATCGCTTTAACTAAGGAATCAACGCGATATTCTGGTTGTTTGATTGTTAAGCCAACATTGTTGTCGTTAATGATGTAATTCTGCCTTAAATCACGCATTTGATACTTATGCTCGAGCCCAACATAAAAGACAATTGGAAATTCAAGTCCCTTAGAACCGTGAATGGTCATTAAGCGGACACTGTTTCCCGCTTCTTTAGTTAATAATGGCTGGGCCAAATCTTTTTTACTTTGACGCATGCGATTAATAAAATTGATAAATTGATACAATCCTTTGAAGCCGGCACTTTCGTATGAAGTAGCTCGTTCATATAAAGCTTCCAGGTTTACTCTTCTTTGTTCCCCATTCGGTAAAGCTGTCATAATTTCTAATAAACTAGTGCGTTCATAAATGCTCCAGATTAATTCTGAAATCCGGTGGTTACTAGCAAAATTACGCAAATCTTCTAGTTGATTTAAAAAATCACCGACTTTTTTACTTAAAGCATCCCTTTTGCCAACATACGCAAGTAAGGCATTATAGAAGCTGGTATATTTGCTATTAACTCGTATTTGGGCTAATTTTACTTCATCAAAGCTAAATAATGGCGAGCGCAAAACTGCAACTAGAGGAATATCTTGATCTGGGTTATCAATAATTTTCAGATAATCCATCATGACCGTTAGTTCAAAAGTCTGAAAATAATTGGCTGCATCAGTAACAAATAACGGAATCTTGCTTTTAGCAAATTCTTGCATGATCTGCAAGTTGTCACTCCGGCTTCGCGTTAAGATTGCGATATCACTGTATCTAAAGTCACGTAAAGCGTGGGAGTGTGCATCATAAACTTGCAATTTTTCTTCTTTAAATTGCTTGATGCGGGCAATAACCATCTGAATTTCGGCAAAATCTAAATCGTCTTTTTCGTCATCATCATTATCACTACTAGTTCTTTGTTTTTCGTGAAAAATGATTTCACTAGCTTTATCCAGATGCTTTGGATAATAGGAGGCGCCATAGATAAGTCGACCCTCTTTTTGATAATCAATTCCTCCAAAATCACGACTAAGAACTGGATTAAATGAATCGTTCACAAAGTCAACGACAGTTTCTGTGGAACGGAAATTATCTGATAAAAGGATGCGTTTAGTAGCAAGATCATCATTACCGTAATTATGATATTTTTTCAGGAATAAACTTGGCTCAGCTTGACGGAAACCATAAATTGACTGCTTAACATCCCCCACCATAAAGAGAGTGTTTTGGTGCTCTTTTTTCAGTAATTGAATAATATTTTCTTGCAAGGCATTAATATCTTGATATTCATCGACTAGGATTTCTTTGAATTTGTTTTGATAAAAATCGCGTGCTACTTGAGAAGTCGAGGTATCTTGACTAAGAATCTTGAAAGCTAACTGTTCCATATCACTATAATCAAGCAGGTTCTCAGCACGTTTGAATGAATTAAAGCGATCAATTAGATCCTGTTCTGCTCGGCTGATGGTCATCATCAGTCGCTGTCCTTTTTTCATTAATTCAACTTGTTCTTTTTCACTAGTAGCAAAGAAAGAAGTAAAAGTCTCAAATACTTGATCTTTAGCTTCTTTTTTCAAGGCTTGACTTTCATCATAGAATTCAATGAGATCTTCATCCCACTTTTTTGATTTGCTGTAGCGACCAAGAAAAAGGCAATTGCGCAATAAAGACTGCAACTGATCGTAGTTTTGATCAGTTTTTAAAGCAGTCACAAAAGAATCAAGTTTTTGCGAAAAGCTGGCAAAATTATCCTTTACCTTAGCTAATTCTTTGGTTTCAATGATGGGGATATCAAGTAGTTTTTGTACTTTACTTTGCAAGTCACTAAAGGTGGTGACTAAATATGGCTTAATTTTCTCTTGCCAAAGCCTGGTTTGAACTAATTCTTTATCCCCTATTTCATAACTTTGGGCCAACTTGGTTAACCAACGTTGATAATTGGGACGAGCCATGGCAAAGTCGTACAAATCTAATAATAGGTTGCGGGCAGCGTCAGCATCCCGATCACCAGCAAAATTCTGGTAAAAATCAATAAAATTCTGATCCTTGGCAGTTAGTTTTTCCGCTTCAATTTCCTTTAGAGCTCGCTCTTTTAATAAGGCAGCTTGTGTTTCATCAGTCAAAATGCTAAAACTGGGATCAAGATCGACTACGTAATAAAAACGATGAATCACATCTAAACAGAAAGCATCAATAGTAGAAATATTGGCAGTATCAACTTGATTTAATTGTTCGCGTAAATAATCCTGATTTTGGTCAGCCTGCTTTAAAGCCTGTGATAATTCATTTTTGATCCGGGTTTTCATTTCTTCAGCGGCAGCTTTGGTAAAGGTGACCACTAATAGTTGATCAACACTTGTTCCTGATAAAATTTGTTTTAACACGCGTTGAACTAAAACTGTAGTCTTTCCTGAACCAGCAGAAGCTGACACCAAAATATCATGTCCGCGATCATTAATTGCTTGTTCTTGTTCCTTGGTAAAAGGCATTGCTTGTTAATCCTCTTTCTGTAGTTTAGCTTTGATTTGGGTTAGTAATTCTTTCTTCGATAATTTATCAATCTCATGATATTGATTTTGTCTCAGCATGGCATCAAAGAAGAAAATATCACGATAATCTGAATAGGTTAAAGCATTCTTGCTCTTGCCGTATCGGTATGGGTTTAATTCAATCTTACCTGACAAAATTTGATGGGATGCTTCTTTGATGAGATATTCATCGTAATCAAGTAAAAGCTTAATTTCGTCTTCACTAAAGTTGCGATCTTTAGGCAAGCTAAAATCCCCATCTTTCTTAGTTTTAACTTGTTTATATAATTGCGATGAAGTTGAGTGAGAACCATTTAATAAAGGTTCAGCTTCATCTAGCAATTCAGGATCATTTGCAATTAGACCGGTATACATTAGTTGTGGCTTACTATCAATCGCACTTTCTTTCAGATTAAGATGAGCGTCAAATAAACTGCTACTGTTTAATCGTTCAAGTTGTCTAGTTACTGTTTGATAAAAGGCCCCTAGTAAGGATAATTCCTGCTGCCCTGCAAAGAACTTTCCATTACGGCTTAAAACATCAAGATAAGAAACCATCTGTAAGGCTATTCCATGATAAAACAGGCCTAAATCAAAGTTCTTAGCAGAAGATTTGTAGTCGATAACTTGGGCTAAAACTTGATTATGCTCTGTCATCGGTGCTAAGTCTACTCTGTCCATCTTTCCACGCAAGTCTACCACGTGTTTACCAGCTAGATCTGGCACCTCAAGACTTAAGCCTTGGACCTTTTCACCTAAACCAAAACTAAGTTCTGAATATTTAGCTCTTAATGGTGTCTGCTTTAAACTGCGGTGCCAATTATAAGCAACTTTAGATGTAGTTTGATCAAGACATTTGAATAAGAATTGATTGAAAGGATCAGTCATTAATTGCGCATATTTCCCTTCTTCTTGCATCTTTTGCCGCGCAGTTATCAATAGTTGTCCTAATTCTTGTTGATTGATTTGGGCTAAATCTAAATGTTGCTGGTTTAACTCTTTAACTAAACGATCAAAGGTTTCGTGAAAATAATTTCCAGCTTGAATCACATCTAATTCGTTTTCGAAGCGGCGATGCAGGCGTAAACCATAAGTTAAGAAGTACTCATAAGAATTTTGGTAAAAAGTTTCTAGCTGGGAGACCGATGAATTTAAGTTTTGACCATACAAGTTTTGCGCCAAGTCTGGGCCGAGATCTTTAGGCGTATTGTCAAAATCACTAGCTGCTAGCACTTTTTCAGTCTTTTCTGGGATGTGTTTTTTAGTGATGGCAAGTAATTCAGTCACCGCTTTAGATGGCTCAATTGTATTTAAATATGCTAAATAACCAAGACTAGCGTCTGAATTAGTAATAAACGATAAAATATCTTGAGTTCTTTCAGGTAAATCATGTTGCGTTAATTCGTTTGCTCCTAAAGCTTTTAACCGTTCATAGTATAGTGAAGGCTCTAGTTGTTCGTTAGCAGCATTTAAAACTGGATAAGAAAGATAAACTCGCTTTTCAGCTAACGCCAGCGCCAAACCAAATTGATAGTTTTGATCTAAGTTGTTTAACTTTTGCGCATCTTCAAGAGAAGCATGATTGTTAAGGGCTTGAGACAGCTTTTCCAAGTTTTCTGAACTTAAAAAGCTAGGTGTCTTCTGAATATTAGGTAAATTACCACTGTTGGCGCCAATAATGAAAACTTGCTTGTAGCCACTGTTTTGGACCATCCCTATTTCTGAAAGGTTGACTGCATCGAGTGTTGACGGAATTTGCGAGAAATTGGCTTCCCTAAAGCTAGTATTGAGCATCTCAAAAAAGCCGTTAATTTCAAATTCTTTAGGATTAATCAAGAGATAATCTCTTAGCAGCTGAATTAATAAGTTCCACAACTGTTCAGGTTGTTGTGCTTGTTGTAAATCACCATAGTCGTTAGCGACATCGCGCCATTGTTCTAGTCGTTTAGGCACACCGTTATCAGTTAGAAAGTTAAAGAAAATTGTTAATGCCCGTCGACTGTCAGATTCATTTTTTAATTCCTTAAGCAGTTTAGTTAGCTTAGTAATAATGAAATTGCGTAATTTATCAATTTTAGCCACTTCTTCGGGCATTTTATCTAAACGAATAACCTCTGCAGTCAAATAGTCGTCAAAGTTTTTATGCCAATATTGGTGGTTAATCCCATGAGCAAGCACAAAGTTCTCTAATTCATCGACATCGTGTAAATATGCGGCCTCATCTTGATACCAAGACGGAATTAGTAGACGAGTTTTTAAGATAGTGATGATATTTTGCGTTTGCAATGGCCTTTTGATTAACTGCGCAATATTTTCAATCAAAACAACTAAGGGATGGTATTTCATCTCTTGTTGTAGGTCGTTAAAGAATGGAATTTTGTTTTGTCGTAAAATTGGAATTAAATAAGTTTCATATTCATGAAGATTAGGTGCTAAAATCAAAAAATCTTTGTAGCGGTAGTTGCTCAGGGCCACTTGTTGATAAATCGTCCGCGCTACAAAATAAGCTTCTGCATAACGAGAGTCAGCTTTAATTAATTGGATTTGTTTTAAGTCACGATTAGGGGCAATGTTACCGTTAATCCAGACCGTGTTTAATACTTCTCTACTGCTCTGCTTAGGGGCAACAGGGAAAGCTGTGGCTGTATATTCTGATTTTTGGGCATCTAAGAAGTCAGTGATCTTTTTAATCGTTTGCTGAATGACATAGTCATACTCTCCTGCTTGAGTATTAGGATTGATACTGCCAACTTTTGTTTTAAAGGCAAAAGTAACGTCCTTAGCGTGACGCATTAATAGTTGCAAGGTTAAATTCTCTTGCGGCGTAAAGTGAGAAAAGTCAGTAAAGTAAAAACTCATTTTAGACAGATCTCGTTTATTTAAAATTGTGTTTAATTGCAATTCAACTTCATTTTTAGTTGAAAATTTCCCCGAAATCTGTTCCATGAATTCATAATAAATAATTCTTAAATCGTGAATTTTATTCTTAGCTTCAACGGTTAGATTAGTTTGGTTGAAGTCATCAAAATCGACATTTTCACTGTGAAATTGAAGAATTGTGTTATAAAGCTGCTTAACTAAACCAGAATTGACTGTAACATTTCTGAATAGTAGTAATTCATCTTTCTTCTGACTAATGATTTTAGCTAAGAGCATTGCTCCCGCCGCATCATCAAGCTGGGTTGGTAATCCCTCTTCAGCATCTTTTAAGAAATACCAAGCTAACCGCGAAAATGAGAGCACTTGCAGATTCTTAACAGAAGTAACTGTTTTTTGTTCACTGATAGCAAGTTTGTTTATTGCCTTAATTTCTGTGGTAAACTTAATGTGATTTGGGACAATGATAAAAGTTTCATATTCTGGATGTTGCTTGTAGTTTGCTACTGCCTGTTCCAGAATTTTTTCTTGTAATGGGTCGGTTTGTCTTCCTGTAATAATTTTGATCATTTGTTCGTAACTCCTTATTTCTATATTTTAGCATAGGAGTATTATTCATGAAATATTAGTGATTAAGGATGAAATATTAGTGATTAAGGATGGAATAAAAATGAAGTCTAGTTATTTAGCTCATGGTAAGGTGATCTTGATTGGTGAACACTCTGTTGTTTATGGCTACAATGCCCTTTGCTTGCCAATTAAGTCACTACATATTAAGACCACGGTTGAAGCCAGTGAAAAAATGTGGATGGATACCCAAAAATATCATGGTCCTTTTTTTGAAGCACCAGCTGAATATGATGGTCTTAAATATGTGGTCAAAACTATGCTCCAAAAAACTAATAGTGATGCTAATTTAAAGATTACTTATACCGGTGAAATTCCGATGGAACGAGGCTTTGGCTCTAGTGCTACCGTTGCTCTAGGTACAACTAATGCCATGAATGATTATTTTAAGTTAAATTTGTCAGAAGCAGAGATCATGGCAATTACTAATCATGCAGAAATGATCAATCACGGCAAGGCTTCTGGCTTAGATGCGGCGACGGTTAATTCTGATTACCTAGTCTTCTTTAATAAACAAGATGGTCCTAAAAAGTTGTCTGCAAAATTAAATGGGACTTTACTCATTATGGATACTGGGCAGTTGGGCAATACTAAAGAAGCTGTTACTAAAGTTCGTCAGCAATATGATCAAACTCAAGCTGCTAAAGAAAAATTAGCTCAATTAGGCCAGTTAGCTGATCAAACTCAAGCAGCTTGGCTTAAACAAGACCAAGCCGCAGTTGGAAGTTGTTTTAACCAAGCGCAAGAGATCTTGGCCAGTTTTGGCTTATCAACGAGTAAGATTGATCAATTAAGAGAAATTGCTTTGGCAAATCATGCTCTAGGTTTCAAATTATCTGGTGGCGGCTTAGGTGGTATCGTTATTGCCCTTTGCACTAGTCCTGAGCAAGCTGAAAAGATTGCTGCGGCAAGCAAAGAATTAATTAGTAATTATTGGATTGAGGAGATATAGTCAATGAAAGCAACCGCACGGGCGCATACAAATATTGCGCTAATTAAATACTGGGGTAAAGCTGATGCTAAGTTACGCTTACCTTTAATGTCTAGTCTTTCAATGACTTTAGATGCTTTTTATTCTGACACAACTATTGAAAGAGCTGAAGAGAATTCAGAATTTTATCTAAATGGGCAAAAACAAAGTGGTCAAGCTGCTCAACGAGTTTTTAACTATCTTACGCTTTTACAAGAAAAGTTTGACCTTCATGATCCACTTTCAGTCCATTCAATTAATCATGTGCCCACTGCTGCTGGTCTTGCTTCTTCAAGTTCGGCTTTTGCGGCCTTAGCAGCTGCTTTTTGCAAATTTTATCAATTAGAAGTTACGCCGAAAGAATTATCACGCTTAGCTCGATTAGGATCCGGCTCTGCTAGTCGCTCGGTTTTTGGCGGTTTTGCAATTTGGCAAAAAGGGACAGACGATGAGAGTTCATATGCTTATGCGATTGATGAAACGCCAAAAATGGATTTGCATTTGTTAGCAGTTGAATTGAATCAACAGCCCAAGAAGTTGTCTTCTACGCAAGGGATGAAGGATGCACAATCCTCACCTTTCTTTACTCCGTGGATTAAGCGCAATGATGCTGAATTAAAAGAAATGGTTAAAGCAATTGAAGCTAATAATTTTACTAGTTTAGGAGAATTAGCTGAATTAAACGCTAACGAAATGCATGCTATTAATTTAACGGCACAACCTGGCTTTACGTATTTTGAACCTAATACAATTAAGGCAATTAAATTAGTGCATGAATTAAGAAAACAAGGAATTGAATGTTATTACACAATTGATGCTGGACCAAATGTTAAAATACTAACACCCTTAAAAAATGTAAAAGATATCGAAAAAAACTTTGAGTCGCAATTTAATAATGTTAAGATAGTGAATGCAAGTTTTGGTCCAGGTATTTCTTATTTGGACTAATCGTAGATTGAAAGCTTAATAGATTAGAGGATTAAATTCTTTGATAGTAGAAAAAGCTCCCGGTAAGTTATATATTGCCGGTGAATATGCAGTTTTAGAACCAAATTGCCCTGCTATTTTGGTTGCCGTAAATCAATTCGTTCGTGTATCAATTTCAGAAAATAAGACCGGTACAGGTTTAATTCACTCCAAACAGTATTCACAAGATTCAATTCATTGGGTTCGTAAAGGCTCAAGAATGGTAATTGATAATCGTGATAACCCATTTGAGTATATTTTATCGGCTATTTCTTATACTGAAAGATACTGTCTTGAACAACACATCAAGATGAATGTTTATGATTTACATGTTAATTCAGATTTAGACTCTGCTGATGGTAAGAAATATGGTTTAGGCTCAAGCGCCGCTGTCACTGTTGCCACTGTTAAAGCCATTTTACGGTTCTATGGTGTTAAATTTAGCAATGAATTAGTTTATAAACTTTCTGCTATCTCACACTATTCTGTCCAAGGTAATGGTTCAGCTGGTGATATTGCTGCTAGTGTTTATGGTGGCTGGCTAGCCTACCAAACCTTTGATAAAAAGTGGCTTGAACATGAATTAGCTACTAAATCACTTTCAAGTGTGATTAATGAAGCTTGGCCGGATTTAAAGATTGAACTTTTAACTCCACCAAAAAAGATGAAGTTAATGATCGGTTGGAGTCAAAAGCCCGCTTCTACTTCTCGCCTGGTAGATGAAACTAATGCAAATAAGGATGCTTTAGAGACTGAATATCAAACTTTCTTACAAAATTCTCGTCGTTGCGTTTTGAAGATGGTTGAAGGGTTTGAAAAGAGTAACATTGCCCTAATTCAAGAACAAATTAAGATTAACCGTAAATTGTTACAACATTTTGCGAAGATTAATCATATCGCTATCGAAATCCCTCGCCTAACTAAGTTAATTAACATTGCCGAAAAATTTAGTGGTGCTGCAAAAACATCTGGCGCTGGTAACGGTGATTGTGGAATTGTCATTACTGACGAGAAGACGAATGTTGCTGCTTTAGAGCAAGAATGGCAAAAGAATGGTATTCTACCATTGAACTTCCATGTTCATCAAATTAACTTCGCCCATTAAAACAGAGGTTTTTATGTCTAAAAGATCTGAAAGAAAAGAAGAACATCTGGCATTAGCTCAGATGTTTTTTAATAAAAAGAAAAGCAATAGTTTTGATCAGATGCAACTGTTGCGCCCTGCTCTTCCTGAAACTAAGGTTGATTTGAATAGTATTCAGACAAGTCTGTTTGGTAAACAAGTTGCTGCCCCATTTTTTATTAATGCCATGACTGGCGGTTCAACTAAGTCTTTAGGAATTAATCGCGCTTTAGGAGAAGTAGCACGTAAAACGAAGATTGCTTTAGCCTTAGGTTCAGCAAGTATTTTGGTTAAAGAAAAAGACCAACTAGAAAGCTTTGATGTTGCTCGTGAGGCTAATCCAGATGGGATCGTTATTGCTAATGTTAATCCGGCCACTCCAGCCTCTTCATCTAAAGAAATAGTTGAGCAGTTACAAGCTGACGCCTTGCAAATTCATTTAAATACCGTGCAAGAAATTGCAATGCCTGAAGGCGATCGGAATTTTACTTGGTTAGAAAATTTACAAGAAATTCGCCAAACAGTCACTGTTCCAGTGATCATTAAAGAAGTGGGTTTTGGCTTAGATCAAGCTACGATTCATCACCTAAAAAATGAAGGCTTCACTTGGTTTGATGTAGCAGGCAAAGGTGGTACAAATTTTGCTGAAATCGAAAATTCTCGTAATCAGCTTGATTTGTCCTACTTAGAAGAACTGGGGCTTTCGACCGTTATTTCTGCTCTCATGGCGCAAAAAGAAGCTGTCAACTTTATAGTTTCTGGTGGTGTTAGAAATCCCCTTGATGTCTTAAAGGGATTGGTCTTAGGCGGAAAAGCTGTTGGAGTAGCTAATACTTTTTTACAAGCTTTAACTGAACATGATCAGGATTATTTATTACAAATGATCAAAAATTGGCAACAACAATTAGCGGCTTTGTTTGCGGTTTACGGTGTTTCTGAAATAAAGCAAGTCACAAAAATTAAATCTTATTTTGATTTACCATTAAAAACTGAGATTGAACAATTAATTTAAAAAGATCTGGGAAAATTCCCAGATCTTTTTACGTTAGTTTTTCTTTAGAATACGCAATCCTTTAGGATAAAAGTTCTTTAAGATTTTTTGACCTGTGACTTTACCAAAACTAAAAATTAAATCTTGATAACTCACTAGCACAAATCCCTTTAAGTTAGTATCAACCTTAACGGTTTCTCCATGTAAATAACTTAAATAGTCTTCCCGTTGTGCTAAATCAACAACCCGAGTCTGTGATACTTGACCTAAAACTTCGGCTAGTTGATGACTAGGTTCCAAACGCTTTTTCTTAAGTAAGCCCAATTCTAGCCCATTATTAACAATCTTTAAGCCGCGTAACTTACTTTCATCAGTTAATGCAGGAATGAAAACATGATCCTGGCGTACTAAAGCCTGTTTTGACCACTGTTTTAAAGCAATTGGTAAATCAAATTGATCCAGAACTTCCCCAACCAATTTGCGTTCATCTACTGTTAAGGCTAGTTTGTTATGTTGCTTTTTCTTATTTTTCATATTTTTCTTAACTTTTTTCTCATTCACCATAGCTGGTTCGCCACTCTTTTGTAAGATAGCCGCAAACTGTCCTTCGCCAACATTATCTTGAGGCCAAAAACGTAAAGTCTCTTTTAATTCAACTAAATTACTGTTAGTCCATTCTGGATGACCGTGACTAATTTTAGTTGAAGTTATTTCAGGAATTGGCAAAACCTTAAAGCCTTCCTGTTCAACTAACCAAGCGACAATTTCTTCATCTTCTTCAGGAGAAAAAGTACAAGTTGAATAAATCAACTTTCCACCCGGCTTTAACATTTTGACCGCTTGCTGCAAGATTTCTTTTTGCCGACTTTGACAGGTTAAAATATATTCTGGTGACCAATAGTTAATTGCATCGGGGTTCTTACGAAACATCCCTTCCCCACTACATGGGGCATCAACGACGATTTTGTCAAAAAAATCAGGAAAATTCTTAGCCAAAGTTTCTGAATCGTTATTAGTAATTAAAGCATTGCTAATCCCCCATCGCTCGATATTTTCACGTAAAGCCTTCACGCGAGTGCCGGAGATTTCATTAGCGACTAATACGCCCTCGCCTTTTAACGCTTGTCCTAATGCAGTACTCTTACCTCCTGGAGCAGCGCAAAGATCTAAGACCTTTTCTCCTGGTTTAACTTTGGCAATCTTTGCTGGAAACATGGCTGCAGGATCCTGCGAGTAGACCGTGCCGCTTACCCATTCTGGATCCTGACCGTTAACTTCGCCATAATAGGCATTATCAAGATCAGGAACTGCTTCATCTTGATCATAACTAACTTGTTGAATCGCCTTTAACGGGTTAACCCGATAAGCCTTTTTAGTGTTCTGATTTATTGCTGCAAACATTTTAGCAGCTTCATCTTTGCCTAAAAGTTTTTCAAATTTTTCTTTAAAACTAGTTGGTAGGTTTAACAACTTTTTGTCCCTTTCTTTTGAAAATATACCAAGCAAATAAGTAAGCAATGACAGCTATTAGCCAATTCAAGAATAAAAGTAAGATCAAATGGTCTGGTGCCTTAAAGAAGGCTTTCCACCATAAAATTAGGAATGCAATTACGCATAATAAGCCCTCTATCAAGATTAAACGCAAGCTGCGATTAATTACCCAGTTACGTAGTAATTTGCCCTTGAGGTGGGTTATTTGCCGCTTCTGCATCATCATAATTAATAAATTAGCAATCACGGCAACAATCCAGTAGAGCAAAATTAAGATAATCTCATTGACAACTGAAAATGGCTTAATTTGGTGTTGTTTAACAAATTCTGGTGTACTTACCTTAGTATGATAATGCCGCGCTAATTTTTTAATCACTTTTGGTGAAGAATCAATCACAATCCGGTAGTTCTTTAATTGACTCTTGGCAGTTGGTTGATCAATACCTGTTGACAAATAATACTTATTACGCTCAATTTGTTTAAAATTCTTCAGTTCGCCGATTACGGTATAGTAGTGGCCATGATTCAATAAGTATTGATTTCCTTGAACTTTTAGCGTCTTGTATTTAGAATTTGCACCTAGAACCGCAAAAGAAACTCGACCAGAAAAGTCATCAATTGAAAAATATTTACCAGATTCAGTAGGCAAAGGAATGATATTCCGATTTGCCCATACCAGGATTTGTTCTTGCTCATTTTTATTATCTAAGTGCAACTGAATCTTATTCTTTTTAAAATACTGATTTAAATATTGTAAGAACGAACTAACACTTTTATTACTATTAACCTGCAATTGTCTGGTGTTATTACTTAAGCCATGAGCTTCAAGTAGCTGATCAGCTTCTCTTGATTGGACATTCGATAGAATACTACCAGTTCCAAGAAAAGTCAGAAAAACTACGAATATTAAAAAAATCTTTTTCCAATTCATATCTAATCGATCTCGTATATCTTTTCCTCTATAAAATCATAGCTAACAAAAGACTGATTGATCTTTCTGATAGCAGGTGAATGTTTAAATTGCATCTCTTGCCAAAATTCCGGCGTATTTGTTGCTCCGTCTCGTTCACCAATAAAAAGCAAATAGCTTTGGGGTGAATATTTGCGCCAACAATCGACCACGTCTAAATCACTATGCCCAAAATTCGGAGACCATGAGCAAAGAATTAAGTCAGCGCCAGCATATTTTTTGATTGCTGCAGCCGCTTCTAAATCCTCCACCGGAAAAAAGGTCTCTCGACCTGTAGCAGACGTCTTAGCCCATTCAAGTGAATCGGTTGCGACCGCTTTAATTCCAGTTTCATGAAGGGCCATAGACCAGTAAGCATTCCCCGCCATAATTTCCAAGGCTGATTCGACATTTAATTCTTTTTGAATTAAATTAGCAGTCTGCATATTAGGCAGCGACCAGATACCGTATTTAAGTGAAAGATATTGCCGGACACTGTTCAATAAATGATCTACTACTTTCAACTGTTTTTGTTTAGCGGGGGTTAATTGCTTTTCCAATTCTGCAGCTTCATCTGGTAATAATCCTAACCTTGCAGGTTGATTTGCAATTACCTTTTTCTCAGCAACTGCCGTCACTATTTGATTAATCTCTTTGACTTGGTGGCTGATTTCTGGCACCTGCAGTTCTTGCATTAATGTGTTTAATTTTGTTAAATACTTTGTCATCGTTCATCTACCTTAATAATGATTTTACCATTCAGTAAGCTGAAAATCAGTTATAATAAAAGACAGCATAAATAAGGAGAAATTTTATGGCAAAAAATAGAAAAAAGAAAAATGATGATGAAGGCATAGGCAGTTTTATCTTAGAATTTGTGATTATGCTGGCAGTTCTAAGTGGGATTTATTACTGCCTCTTCACCTTTGTCTTTTCAAATGAAACTGTTTCAGGGCCATCAATGCAGCCGACTTTTGAAAATAATGATCGCTTAATTGCAGTACGGCACTTTGATCTAAAAAGAAATGATATTGTCATTTTAAAGGCCCCTGATGAAAAGAATGCCTTATATATTAAGCGAGTAATTGGTCTGCCGGGTGATATGGTCACCTCTAAGAATGATAAACTATATATCAATGGTAAGCACGTTTCTGAGCCCTATTTAAACAATAGTTTAGCTAAAAAAGCGACTAAGGGCGGACAGCTATATACTAACAACTTTACCTTGCGTCGACGAGTACCGAAGAATTCTTATTTTGTAATGGGTGATCACCGTGATGTTTCCAAAGATTCCCGTTACTTTGGTTTTGTTAAGCGTTCAGCGATTATTGGTGAAGTCAAATTAAGGTACTGGCCATTAAATCAATGGAGAGTTTTCTAAGCTTTAATCAAATTAAAATGTTAAAATTAAAGTGTAAGGAGAGATAACAATGAATCAAGAAGATTTATCAGATGCAATCATTGATTACCAAGTAAAACATCATATTAATGATACTGATTTAGCTTTTGCTAGTCACCTTTCAGTTGAAAAAGTACATGCAATGAAAACTGGCGATGGTATGTTTACTGACGAAGAAGTTAATCAGATTTATGATTACATGTCAGCTAATGCTTAGTTATTTACTAGCCCGGACAAAGTCCGGGCTATTTTTTTTGTCTTTTTTGAGAATGATTTAGTAACAACAGGTTTTCACTATACAATTGTATATAACAAAAAGGCTTCCTAACCTCATTTAGTTAAGAAGTCTTTTTTCCACTTGTTATTAATCTGCGCTTCAACAAATTTATTGAATAACCATAAATTGACAACCCCAATTATTAGATCGGCAATCAGTAATTCAAGATCAATCATCCAAATTGGATCATTGTAAACCTGCCCTTTCATTTGGTGAGCCATATGTGCATTTAAGAAGTTGGTCATATGCCCTGCGATCATACTCCCGAAGTACACAATGACAATGGCAATGATTGCCATGACTAATAATCTAATCCAGACGGTATTTTTGACTGACAAGGCATCAACTAGTGCTTTACTTAAAAAATCAACGAAGCTGACCATGACGTAAACAAAGACTGCTAAAAGTAATAAAAATAAAACTTTAAATAGTACCGCTCCACTATCGTGCACATCACCTGGCCAAAAGCCCCAAGCATTAAGTGTTTCAATTAAAGGATTTTTGATCTTTAACCTTGTTAAAGCTACTAGAAAAATTAGCACGTTTTGCAATAAGAATAAGTAGATGCAAGTTAAAATCGTACTAAATAATGTTGCTCAACCATAACTTAGCATTTGAAACTGGAATCAAGTTCCAAGTTTGGCTTAAATTGATTTTTTCATTACGATAGGATGATAAAACTGCATAAACAATGTCCATTAATAAAGTTATGCCAACCGCTGTTTGGAAAATAACTTCCCAATAATATTCTGAAGACATAAAATATGACGAATAGATTTGATGTTCATCTCGACTGAACAAAGTTAGAATTGCAATGAAAATTAAAGCAATTACTTGTAAAACCAAGATTAGATTAGCATCTTTTCGTTTTTGCAAAAATTGTTGCTTAATAATGGCTGCCACTACTCTCACCTATCCTTTCTTGGTTCCCAATATTTGTGACCTAACCAGAGATCTAGACCGCCGAAAACAATAATGCCAGCGATAAATTCAAGATTTTCTAGCCACATTGGATTTTCATAAATAAATTCGCCACCGTTTTTACGTACGAGATAAGTGTTTTGAATATAGTAGTTAGTTAAATGGTGATTAATTGATAAGCACAGGTAAACGCAAATCACTGCTACAATTGCAAAAACCAATAGTTTAATCCAATTGGTATTGCCATTTGGCAACACTTCACTAATAGTCTTGGAAGAATAATTTACAAAAGTGACCATTGTGAAAATCAACAAAACCATAGCCACTAGAAATTCTAAAGTCTGTAAAGTTGTCCAAAAATCATTGTTGCCAATACCAATTACCTTTTTGAGATCTAGCCAAAGATTGCGATGTCGATCAATTTCAAAGGGAATTGCCGAAAAGAAACCAACAACTAATTGAATAATAAAAATATAGGCGCAAGCAAGTAAACTAGAAAATAGGTTGATCAGCCAAACCTGATTGGTTGAAGCTGGTACTAGTTGCCAAGATTGACTACTATTTACCCGTTCATTTTGCCAACATAGCAAACCGCAAAAGATCATATCTGCGAAGATTGAAAATAAGATGACAGAGCCTACTAATAATTCTGGCCAGTCTTGTCCAATGCCCATAAAGAAATTAGAAATTGACTGCTGTGTCCCTTTAGGATCAGTAATGACTGAAGTGAAAAATACAAAAATAATTGCAAAAGCTTCAATGAGCAGCACTAAATTGGCATAATGACGCTTTTGGACAAATAATTGGCGGGTTAAAGATTTAAAAACTCCCATTTTGTCACCTTCCCCTTAGTTAGCCTTAGCTTCAACAAATTTTTCGATTAAAAGATAGTTCAAACCACCAAAAAGGACATCAGCAACTAGGAAGAGTAAGTCAGTATACCAAATTTCGTTACCACTACCAGCACTAACAAAGTCAAAGGCAAAATTACCTAAACTATTGAAAAATAAACCTAGTAAGTAAATGACAACGATTAAGGTAACAACTCTAATTACAAAGATAAAGAAGCCATTAGCTGAAGGTAAAAAGTCAATTACAGCTCTGGATACAAAGTGGTAGAAACTAACAATTACGTACCAAAAGAGTCCAATTAATATTGCAGCTATAAAAACAGCCACAAGTCCTAACCATGCAAAATTGTCACCAGGATGGTATTTAGCAATCTCACTAAAGCCTTTTGCCAGCCCTGCTCTCACATCACTAGAGCTAAGATAAACAATGCCACTAACCACCAGGGCAACTAAGAATTGTAAAATAGCCAAATAAATAAAACTGGCAAATGAACTCAAAGTATTGCAAAGATAGATCTTACCATTGCTCATAGGAACTAAGCGCCAAGTCTGACTACGGTTGATCTTTTCGTTTCTCCAGCTGGTCATTAATAAGTAGACTGGCTGAGCAATACTGCTAAGGCCTAAGAAAACGCCAGCAATGCTTAAAATCCAAGCTACAAGCGCATTAACTTTTACTCCAGCAATCATGGCATGATCATAAGAACCAGGACCAGCACTGATCAAGCCAAAAATCACAAAGATAATCGCCGCGATTAGTTGAATTAAAAATACTAAATAAGTGGTTTTACTTTTCTGTTTAAAAAGTTCTCTAAAAAGTGTTCCAAATGAAGTCATAATTATTCATCTTCCTCATCTGCATATAACCCTTCGTAGTACTCTTCAATACTTTCATGGCCTTCTCTAATTTCGTCAGCTGTTTTGTGCTCTAAGATGGTGTGATCTTTTACGACTACTACTTCATCAAGAAGAGCTGAAATTTCATTTACGAAGTGGTCAGAAATTAGGATCGTAGCTTGATCTTCTTTCCATAAAATAATGGAGTTAATAATCCTCTTACGAGCCATCGCGTCAATTCCACTAAATGGTTCGTCTAAGAGGTAAAGATCAGCTTTGCGTGAAAAGGTTAAGGCAATGATCAACTTCTCTTTCATTCCCCGTGACAATTGACTCAGCTTCATCTCCGGATCAAGCTTCATAAACTTTCTTAATTCTTCAAATTGATTTTCATCAAAGTCAGTGAAAATATTGATGTAAAATTCAACAACATCTTTAATCTTCGTCGAATCACTAAAACCAGTTAGATTATCCGTAAAGGACAATTTAGCCTTTCTCTGCACTTCTTTTTCTTCCCCTTCCAAGCTAACCTGACCTTTATAATTTTTAGCCACGCCGGCAATAATTCGCATTAGCGTCGTCTTACCAGCACCATTTTCACCTAAAAGGGCAACAATTTTACCACTATCAAGTTGCAAGTTTACATCATGTAAAATTTGTTTTTGATTTTTCTTGTAGCTTAAATTGCTAATCGTCAATAATTCTGTCATTATTTTTCATCCTCTGAATTCAAATATTGCTCCAATTCTGGAATCAACTGATCTTTTTCAACTCCAAGTCGATTCATATTTTGGACAAAAGTTTCCAGTTCATTGTTGATTAAAGCTTGTTTGGTTTCTTCCAGCAGCTCAGTATTTTCGGTAACAAAATTCCCTTCACCGCGTTTGGTATAAAGAATTCCTTTGTCATTCATTTGCTGTAAAGCCCGCTGTACCGTGTTGACATTAACTGTTAATTCCAATGCTAACTTACGCACTGACGGTATCTTCTCCCCTGCTTTTAACTCGCCTAGAGCTATTTGCCGGTAAAGATACTGTTCAATCTGAAGATAAATTGGAATATTATCTTTAAATTCCACGTGCTCACCCTCTATTTACTGTATTATTTATCTATGACACCATTATGGTACTAAATTTTATTTGCTTTGACAAGTATTATTTCTTGCTAGATGTTTCACGATTTACTTTTTTGACAAAGAAAAATAAAAAAAGACTATATTCCTTGTTGCATCAGGAAATATAGCCTTTTTATTAGAATTTGTATTAGCAGTGCATAACTTTTAAAGATTCGATAAACTTGTTATCTAACCTATTACACTGGGATTTATTGCAGCGCTAAAAAATGCTCAAAGAGCAGACTTTTCAGCAATTTTGTTTCACTACTTAGCTCTTTCAGCATTTAATTCAGCCATCTTAAGCATGACATCGACAGTCTTCCACATAGATTCAAGAACCGCATATTCATAGCGGCCATGCATGTTTTCTTCTCCAGCAAAGATGTTTGGACAAGGTAAGCCCATATAAGTCAACTGTGAACCATCAGTACCACCACGAACTGGATCTTCATTGACTTCCAGCCCCTCAGTCTTATAAGCATCTCTAGCCAAATCAACAATCTCCATGTGTTTCTTTAATTCATCAGCCATGTTGTAATATTGATCATTCATCTTCAGCTTAATTCGTTCAGTGCCAAAGTTATCGTTCATTTTCTTAACAATGTCTTTAACTAAGTTCTTCCGTTCTTCGAGACCATCACGTTCGAAATCACGAATAATGTAATCAAGATGAGCATGGTCAACAGTTCCATCGAAATTCATCAAATGGAAGAATCCTTCGCGGCCTTCAGTTTCTTCAGGACGATCATGGGCTGGCAATTGATTATGAAAATCGATTCCGACTTGAACCGCATTGATCATTTGGCCCTTGGCTACAGCTGGGTGAACGTTGACACCTTGAATATCAAGACTAAATTGAGCAGCTGAGAAAGTTCCCCAGTCAAGCTTACCAGGAGCTTCCCCATCAACTGTAAAGGCAAAATCAGCACCAAATTCTGGCACATCAAAGTGACTAGCACCGGTACCGATTTCTTCATCAGGCGTAAAAGCTAAACGAATCTTACCGTGCTTAACTTCTTGATGATTCATTAAATATTCAGAAAAAGTCATTAATTCAGAAATACCACACTTGTCGTCTCCTCCAAGTAAAGTATCACCTGAAGCGGTAATAATGGTTTGACCCTTGTAATTCTTCAAGTTAGGAAAGACTTCTGGATCGAGGTAAAATTCTGAGTCACCCAATTGAATCTTACTTTCACCATCGTAGTTTTCATGAACTTGTGGCTTAACATTTTCTGAGTTAAAGTCTGCTGTATCACAGTGTGCCAAAAAGCCCATGACAGGTGCGTCGTAATCGATATTGGCAGGAATTTCAGCGATTACACAACCAGACTTTTGGTTATAGTGAACATCACTTAAACCCAAATCTTCCAAATCCTTCATAACTACTTGTTTTTGGAAGTTTTCTTCTCTTTCAGTTGAAGGAAAACGATCTGCGTGTTCATCTGAACGAGAGTTGACTTTAACATATTTTAAAAATCTTGGTAATAAGGTTGGGTATTCCATTTTTCTCTCCTTTGCTAATTAAAACAAATCTTGAAATGGGTTGGTTGAAACTTCTGATAATTCCACGCCAACTTGCCAATTATTCTTTTGATTCCACTTCTTTAACCGATCAAAAACTTTGTACTTAAACAACTTCTCGGTGTAGTGACCTGGATCAACTACGGTTAAACCTGAAGAAATCATATCATGACCAACATGGTAGTAGACATCCCCTGTAATAAAGGCATCTAAACCTTCATCAACAGCGCGATGCCAGTACTTACCTCCGTCACCGCAAATAAAGGCAACCGTAGAAATTGGTTGATCATTATCTGCTGTAATTAAGCGCGCCATCTTGATTTTCATCCTATCCTTAACATAATAAGCAAAATCATAGGCACTCATTGTTTTTGGCAATTTACCTTTACGCCCAATTGCAATCTCGTCATCGTCAGGAGCGAATGGTTCAACATCAGTTAAGCCTAATTCTTCAGCCTGCCAATCAGCGGAACCATCTTGTGCCTTATCGGAGTTGGTATGGATTGAGTAAACCGTAATACCATTAGCAATTAATTTGCCGTACATTGCATTTTGCGGATCAGCGAAGTCTAAATTTCGCGCTGGACGAAACATTACTGGGTGGTGACTCACAATGAAGTCCACACCTTTAGCGATAGCTTCATCAACAACTTGCGGACGCACATCTAGAGTAGTCATGACTTTAGTAACTTTATTTTCCATTGAGCCAATTTGCATCCCTACCGGATCGCCCTGACTGGCAATTTCTTCAGGAAAATCTTGTCTTAATCGACCTACAATATCTTTAACTTGGGTCATTATATTTTCACCTTAATCATCTTTATCTTAGCTTGAATACGATTAATCCGCTCAAGATCTTTATTTTTGGCCTTATTCAAATTAGTGATCAATTTTTCGAAATATTTTGCTTGACTGGACCATTTTTGATAAAAGACCTCATTCTTGTTTTGCAAAATTAGCGGTCCAAACATCAACTCCGTCTCAGTCAAAGGAAGAATTTTGCCTACGAATTTAGCCTTGATCAATTCATAGCTGTGACCTGCTTCAGCCATTATATCTTCGGCAATAATTTCATAACCATGAATCATCAGCCAGCTGCGGACTTCTTCCTCACCAACGTTAGGTTCTAAAACCAGCGTTGGAAAATGTTGTCCTTTTAGCCAGGCATCATTTAAAATTTGACTGATTAATTTGCCACCCATTCCGGCAATCACGACCGTATCGATGTTGTCGGCGGCGGTAATTGTGCTGAGGCCTGGGCCTAAACGGGTTGCAATTTTTTCTGCAAAACCGGCCGCTTGGATATCCTCTCTGGCATTCTCTAAGGGTCCTTCTGCTACATCACTAGCCACAGCAAAATCAATTTGTCCCTTTTCAACTAATTCAATTGGTAAATAAGCATGATCGGTGCCAATATCAGCGACCCGACTGCCTGGATCCACCATCTTGGCCAAAGTATTTAAACGTAAATTCATTTTACCCTCACTATTTTTTAGATTAATCAAATTCTAACATATTAAAGAAAAAATTGAATTATTACAAGCAAACTTTGTTACAATGGAAAAATAGAAAGCTGGTAAATTATGAGTAAACGTACTGAACCCGTAACTCTTACAAATATGTGTATGATTCAAGCTCAGAACAAAATCCTTGTCCTTGATCGTAATGATCCGGTCTGGCCCGGTTTAACTTTTCCAGGCGGACATGTCGAAGCTCACGAGTCTTTTCACGATTCAGTGATTCGTGAGATTAAAGAAGAAACAGGCTTAACCATTGCCGATCCAAAGCTAGTAGGCGTTAAGCAATTCTATGATCATAATCACGAACGCTACTTGGTCTTTTTCTATGTAGCTACTAAGTTTTCAGGTAAAGTAACTCCTTCTGAGGAAGGGAAATTAACCTGGATGACTAAAAAGCAACTACTTCAACACAAATTAGCTTATAACTTTGATCGCGATTTACCGATTTATTTTGATCAAAATTTAAGCGAACGTATTCTTGATGGAAAGCGAGATGAACTTTTTTAAATGAAAAATAAGCAGAGTTCGTTTCTCCTTCTGATTACCTTGTTGATTATTTGCGGTATTGCTTCTTACCTATTATGGCATGGTCATCAAAATTTTGACTATGAACAAGGCACCGTCAGCCGAGTCCATCATCACCATCATAAGAAAAAGAAGACTCATCCAGTAACTTGGGGATACCCTTTTAAGCGTTTATACGAAAAGAAAATCAAGTTTAAGAGTGGTCAAAAATATGGTCAAACCGATATTTTACGACGGACAAAGCCAAAAAGTTACTTCCATGATGGTTATGACTTTGGTTTTTCCGAAGTTGGTCACTCCCCTGTGTTAGCAGTTCATACTGGAACTGTTCACCGCGTGCACTACCGGACAGGAATGGGCCTCTATGTCTGGGTAATCAGTCCTGACGGCTACGTTGAAATCTATCAAGAAGGTTTCCTTAGCATTACTGATATCTATGTTAAAAAAGGCCAAAAGGTTAAATTGGGCCAGAAAATTGGTCGTTTAACTGGATCACATATTCACCTCGGGATTACCAAAACTGATAAGGATTATATCGATAAACATGGTGATCCATGCGGTAATTGGTGGAAAGATAATGGTACTTGGTTAAATCCAATGAAAATTATTAATGACAACCTGAAAGGAACACCGCAAGAAGTGCAATAAATTAATGCAAACAAAAAAGCTGCCGTTTGGCAGCTTTTTTAGTTAATCTAAGAAATCACGCAATTGGTTAGACCGACTTGGATGACGCAATTTACGTAAAGCCTTAGCTTCAATCTGACGAATTCTTTCACGAGTAACGCCAAAGACACGACCTACTTCTTCCAAGGTGCGAGTCCGACCATCATCAAGGCCGAAACGTAACCGCAATACATTTTCTTCACGATCAGTTAAAGTATCAAGAGTTTCTTCCAATTGTTCCTTTAACATTTCATATGAAGCATGTTGTTCAGGACTAGTAGCATCTTTATCTTCGATAAAGTCACCTAAGTGAGAATCGTCTTCTTCACCAATTGGTGTTTCCAAAGAAACCGGTTCTTGAGCGATTTTCAAGATATCACGCACTTTGTTAGTTGGCATATCCATTTCGGCACCAATTTCTTCAGGAGTTGGTTCACGTCCTAAGTCTTGTAACAATTGACGTTGAATTCTAATCAACTTGTTAATCGTTTCAACCATGTGAACGGGAATTCTGATTGTCCGAGCTTGGTCGGCAATTGCACGCGTAATTGCCTGTCTAATCCACCAAGTAGCGTAAGTTGAGAATTTGAAACCTAAACGGTAATCAAATTTGTCAACGGCTTTCATCAGCCCCATATTACCTTCTTGAATTAAATCAAGAAATGACATTCCACGTCCAACATAGCGCTTAGCAATGGAAACAACCAAACGCAGGTTAGCTTCAGCTAATTCTTGTTTAGCTTCTTCATCGCCTGCTTCGATTCGTTTAGCTAAGGCAATTTCTTGGTCAGCATTAAGTAAAGGAACTCGACCGATTTCCTTTAAATACATTCTGACTGGATCATTCATTCTTACACTAGAAGGAGCTGACATGTTCTTCAACTCAGCCTTTTCAACATCTTTTTGTTTCTTTAAGGCTAATTGTGAAGGATCACCATTCTTATCAACAATACTGATGCCGTTGTCTTCAAATTCTTGAACGAGTTGGTCAACTGCCTTACCTTGCAAATTATATGGCTTAATCAAACGATCAGTGAATTCTTGTTCAGTAATTGACTTGTCTTTTTTGACATCCTTAACGACTTGCTTAACCATTTTATCCAAAGATGGTTTTTCAGTCTTTACTGCTTTCTTTTCTGCCACTAAAAAGCCTCCTTCTTATCTCGGGTTCTCTTTAACTCCAAAATCCGTTGTGTCAACTTAATTATTGTATCATTGTCTTGCCTACGTTGCGCATCCATAATTTGACTTTGCAGCTGTTTCAGTTGAGAATCGATACTACGCCGGCGCAATGATTCAACGATCTCGATGATTTCCCGGGGAGAAGAATCCGGGGGCATCTTTGTCATTTCAGCATTTACTATTATACCTTGAAGTTGGTCAGGAATAAAATCAGAAAAACTATTTGTATCAGTTTTTTCATGAGTTTCAATAAATTTTAACCATAAATTAGCAATTTCAGCATATTTATCACCAGGAAACAGAAATTTGTTTTCTAACATATAATTTCTAGCTTCTTCTGAATGCATAAAGAGATACAATAATCTAATTTGCGCTGGATCTTCAGTAGTAATAGTCGGAATTGCTGTACTTTCTGGGAGATCAGTTTTTTCAGTGATCGCCTTACCTTGATGGCGGCGAGCACGATTTTGTCGACGACGTTCTCGTAATAGATTTGCTTTTAAAGAATCTTTTGAAACATTCTGCTCGCGGGCTAATTTTTCTAAGTAAAGATCTTGTTCAACTGGATTACTTACCCGCGCAATCTCTTTAACTGCTTCATCAAGAAAAGTAACCTTCTCCCGATCATTGTTTAAGTTAAACTTCTTAGCAATTCTTTGTAAAAAGAAATCTATCGGCGATAAGGCACCTTGAATTTCCTTTTGATACTTCTCGGCACCAAACTTTTTAACGTATTCATCAGGATCCAGCTTTTCTGGTAAAACGACAATTCCTAACTTAAAACCGCCAGCTTTTTCAAACATTCTGGCTGCCCGTTCTTCAGCGTGAACTCCTGGATCGTCCCCATCATAATTAATGATGATTTCTGATGTTACTCGGCGCAACATGTAGACTTGTTGATCGGTTAAACTAGTTCCCATGGAAGCAATACCTGATTTAACTCCTGCCTTATAAGCAGAAATTACATCCATATAACCTTCATAAAGAACTAGATGCCCTTCTTCACGAGCTGCCTTTTTGGCTTCCGCAAAGTGAAACAGGACTTTCGATTTCGTAAAAATTTCTGTTTCTGGACTATTCATGTACTTAGCTTCGGTTTTATCATCAGAAATTCGCCGTCCAGAAAAACCAATTACTTGACCATTTTCATTCGCTAACGGAAACATGAGCCGATCCCGAAAACGATCAAACAATCTACCATCTTTACTTTGCACAAATAAACCAGACTTAGCTAGCAAGTCATCATCAAACTTTTTGCCGCGTAAGTAAGTTAACAGCAAATTATCCTGTTTTGGCGCATAACCAATTTGAAAATGTTCTAAAGTATCCTGATCTAACTTTCTCTTCTCCGCGTATTGCATCCCTCTTTCACCGGCTTTAGTTGACAGTAAAACTCGATGATAAAAGTTTACGGCTTCACGATGAAGCTCAATTAACGGATTAGCTTTGACCGCAGTTTTACTGTAATTATTGGGCATTGGAATATGAGCAAATTCCGCCACTTCTTGGACGCTTTCAGGAAAAGTTAAGTTATCCTTATACATCAAGAATTTGAAAACATTGCCACCTTTGCCGCAACCAAAACATTTAAAAAACTGCTTTTCTTCATTAACTGTAAATGAGGGTGTCTTTTCTTGATGAAAAGGGCAAAGACCGAGATAGTCTTTGCCTTTTTTTTCTAGTGACACATATTGGCTAATCACATCAACAATATTCACACTACTGCGAACTTCGTTGATAAAGTCTTCGGAAATTCTCCCAGCCATTTGAATCACCTATTCTTTTTATTACTTAATAACTAATTGGCTTAAGTCTCCTAAGCGATCAGCTAATTGACTGACACTACTCAATTGAGCTAAACGGTTATTCTTAACCTTTTCATCCTTAGCCATAATCATGTTAGTGTCGAAGTATTGGTCGATCACTGGTTGTAATTGAACAAAGCCTTGGTACAAGTCAGCTAAATCTTCAACAGCTTGTAAGTTTTGGACACCAGCATAAAGTTCATTTTCACTGTTGTCATCAAATAAGCTTTCATCAACTTCAACTTGACCCTTGAACTTAGCCTTCTTCAAAATGTTGTCAATTCTAGTCAAACTTTCAACTACTGGCTTAAATTCTGCATCATCGTGGTGTTCTTGCAAAACGTTAGCCACAGCTAAGATTTGACTTGGATCTTGTTGACTTGAAGCAAGAACAGCATCAATAATATCGTATTTGAAGTTGTTCTTTTGTAGGTATTGCTTAATCCGGTCACGGATGAATAAAGCGATTTGTTCATCTTCTTCGCCTTGCTTAGGCAATTTAGCAGGAGTCTTACCGTCAATCAATGAAACGATTTCTGGTAAAACAGCGTTAAATGGCAAAGACCACTTTTCATTAAGCAAAATTCTAACAATACCGTAAGCGTAACGACGAAGAGCGTATGGGTCGTTTGAAGAACTTGGAATCATGCCAGCACCAAAGAAAGTGATGATGGTATCAAGCTTGTCAGCAACGGACAAAAGTGAACCAACAGTTGTTTCTGGCAAAGCCCCTTCAGCAGTAACAGGCATGTAGTGTTCCTTGATAGCGACAGCAACTTCTTCATTTTCACCGGCAAGGCGAGCATAGTGCATCCCCATTCCCCCTTGAAGTTCCGCAAATTCACCAACCATTTGCGTTACTAAGTCAAACTTGTAAAGTTCACTAGCACGATCAAAGTCAGCAACGACGTTCTCTGGCAAATTCCAGCGTTTAGCTAAGTAGTCCCCAATAATTTGAACCCGCTTCATCTTTTCTGCCATTGAACCAATCTTGTCGTGGAAGGAAACGTTCTTCATCTTGTCAACGAAGTGACTCAATGGGTACTTACGGTCTTCATCGTAGAAGAATTGAGCATCATCAAGACGAGCAACTAAAACTTTTTCGTTACCTGAAATGACATTATCTAAGAAGTTCTTGTTACCGTTGCGGACAGCGATGAAGTGGTTAATTAACTTACCATCTTGGTCATAAACTTCAAAGTAACGTTGGTTGTCCTTCATTGAAGTAATCAAAACTTCATCAGGGATTTGCAAGTACTTTTCATCAAATGAACCAGCAAAAACAGTTGAATATTCAACCAAGTTTGTAACTTCTTCAAGTAAGTTCTTATCTTCCTTAATTTGCCAGTTGTTCTTGTCAACCAATTCTTTCATTTGGTTAACAATCATATCTTTACGTTCTTTAGCATCAACAATGACAAATTGATCCTTCAAAGCATCAACATAGTCATCAGCACTAGCTAAAACAACTGAATCACCTAAGAAACGATGACCTTGGGTCTTACGACCTGCAGTAATGTCTAAAATCTTAACTGGAATGACATCATTACCGAATAATGAAACCAACCAGTGAATTGGACGAACGAATTCAAAGTCGTTTGAATCCCAGCGCATCTTGGTTGGGAAAGTCATGGCCTTAATGATTTCGCTCATGCCGAGTAAAATATCGTTGGCCTTCTTACCTTCTTTTTGCACATGAACATAAGCATATTCAGTGCCCTTAAGTTCTTCAAAGTAAATGTCGTCAGTGGTCATTCCTTGACCGCGAGCAAAACCTTGAGCAGCCTTAGTCCAATTACCATCGGCATCTTGAGCAATCTTCTTTGCTGGACCTTTTTTAACTTCGTCAATGTCGTCTTGTTTTTCAGCTAAATCTTCAACTAAAATGGTCAACCGACGTGGGGTTGAATAAGTCTTAATATCTTTGAAGCTTAAACCATTTTCCTTTAAAAACTTACGAGTTCTGTCAGCTAATTGGTTAACACTGCGAGTGACAACGTGAGCTGGCATTTCTTCAGTTCCAATTTCGAATAAATAATCCTTAGCCATTTTCAACCCCCGCCTTCTTATCTTCAGCATTCTTAAGTAATGGGAAGCCACGCTTTTCACGTTCTTCAACGAACTTAACTGCTACTTCGTGAGCTAAGTTTCTGATTCTTGATAAGTAACCAGCTCTTTCAGTAACTGAAACCGCACCACGAGCATCAAGTAAGTTGAAAGTGTGTGAACACTTCAAGATATAGTCATATGCTGGGTGAACCAAGTTTTGACTGAGCAAACGCTTAGCCGTGTCTTCATAAATATCAAAGAACTTAAGCAATTGTTCTTGGTTTGATTCTTCAAAAGCATACTTAGAATGTTCATATTCAGGTTGCTTAAAGATATCACGGTAAAGCACACCATTACCCCATTCAAGGTCAAAGACTGAGTTAACATCTTGAATATATGAAGCAAGACGTTCAACCCCATAGGTAATTTCACTCATAGTTGGTTTAACATCAAGTTCACCAACAACTTGGAAGTAAGTAAATTGACTAACTTCCATGCCGTCAAGCCAAACTTCCCAACCAACACCGGCACAACCCATTGATGGGTTAGCCCAGTTATCTTCGACGAACCGAATATCGTGTTCTAATGGATCGATTCCAAGAACCTTTAAACTGTCTAAGTAATATTGTTGAATATCCTTAGGAGCTGGTTTAATTACAACCTGGAACTGGTGGTGTTGGAATAACCGGTTAGGGTTTTCACCATAACGACCATCTGCAGGTCTTCTTGAAGGTTCTACATAACAAGCTGCCCATGGTTCTGGTCCAACGGCACGAAGAAAAGTGTAAGGACTCATCGTACCTGCACCCTTTTCCACGTCATATGAAGGCATAATCATACAACCTTTGGAAGACCAGAATTGTTCGAGCTTGAAGATCATATTTTGAATGTTTAATTTCTTGTCTGCCATTTTCTAATTTCCTTCCTGCGCTAGGCCATAAAAAAAGCCTATGCAAAATTTTGCATAGGGACGAATTATTATCGCGGTTCCACCCTAATTCAGGAAGTGTCCTTCCTGCTCTTAATTAGCTTGACTAGAGGTGCCTTTTCCTAGATGTCCTTTCACCAGCCGACATTCGCTAAACTAGTACTTTTCTTAATTCCTCATCTTTGTCAAATCACCATTGATTTTACCACACGATGGCAAGTAAAACTAGCGTTTTAACTATTTAAAAAATTTTAACTCATCTAAAAATTTTTTAGTCTTGAGATTAAGGTCTAAAGTTTCTCGATAAATTCGATCAATCGCTTGTCGCGTTTCTTTTTTTAAAGCTGGATCTAGTTTAATTTTGCCTAACCGATTAAGGGGAATTAAACCAATTGTTCTTAAAACCGCTACGGCTTTAGGCGTTAAATGTAAGCGGCTATTGACCACACGAAAATGATCGCTGCAAACAATGCCCCCTAGTTTAATCGAATAATCGAAAATGCCTTGCGTTTTTCCGCATAAAACGCAGCTGCGCAAATTAGGCTCTACCCCAAACGCGGCGAGCATTTGCATCTGTACGATTTGCGTAATAACTTCACTATCAACACCCTGATTAATCTTATTTAAGGCAAAGAGTGCCAAATCATAATATTTACCCAATGGTTGATATTCGATAAAGGCATGATCAATTAAATCCAAAATAAAAGAAGCATAAGCATTCTTAGTTAGGTCATTATATAAACTATCGAATTGCTTTACTTCTTTGTAAGTGCGCAGATTACTTAAGCCATGACCGCTAGTATAAATGACATAAGTACCATAAGAAAAGTTCATGGCTGCAGCGCCTAGTTTTGATTTAGGACGTAGAGCACCACGAACAACCAAAGTGATAATGCCATCTTCTTTGGTCATGATCTTGGCTAATAAATCTGCTTCTTTATATTTTTGTCTTTTAAAAATGATGCCTTGAACTTCTTTTAGTTCGCCTGCCATCTAGCTAAGATCCCTCTTGTCGTATCCGATCAACTTCAAAAAGCTTGGATCTGAGCGCCAATTATGTTGGACTTTGACCCAAAGACGCAAATTAACCTTTTCTCCGAGTAAATCTTCAATTGCCCGACGAGAGTTAATGCCAATTTGTTTCAACATTTTACCACCTTTACCGATGATAATGCCCTTTTGGCCATCACGTTCAACATAAATGGTTGCTTCAATCTGTAATTTACCTTTAATGCGCTGATTCATCCGATCGACTGCAACAGCGGTAGCATGTGGTACTTCTTGCGAAGTCAGTTGCAAGATTTGTTCACGAATCAGTTCAGCCACAACAAAATATTCTGGTCGATCGGTAATTTGATTAGAAGCATAATATTGTGGTCCAGCAGGTAAATACTTATGTAAGGCAGCTAACAAATCAGGAATACCGATTCCTTCGGTAGCAGAAACAGGTAGATAATCACTGAAATTGTTTAATTTACGGTATGAATCAATTAAAGGTAATAATTTGTCAGGGTGAATTTGGTCAACTTTATTAATAACCAAAAAGACTGGAACCTCAAGTTGCTTGAGTTGTTCAAGAATAAATTGGTCGCCTTTGCCCATTTCTTCAGGTTCAACCATAAACATGACTAAATCAACATCTTTCAAGCTAGATAAGCTAGCCTTGTCCATATAGTCATCTAATTTTGAATGTGGTTTAAAAATCCCTGGAGTATCAACAAAGACTACTTGCATATCGTCTCCAGTATAAATACCAGAAATCCGATTACGAGTAGTTTGGGGTTTGTTAGAAGTAATCGCAACTTTTTCACCGACTAAGCGGTTCATCAAAGTGGATTTTCCAACATTAGGACGACCTACTAAGGCCACAAAACCTGACTTAAAATCTTTTTCTTGCTCCATTATTTACCTCTGCCTACATCTAATTGATCTGGATAAAGTGGCAAACCGTAATCTTCTAAGACCTTGCCTTGGATACCAAACATTTCTTTTGCTTCGTCTGGTTTAATGTGGTCGTAACCATTCAAATGCAAAAAGCCATGTACAATCGTATAGCCAAATTCACGGTCAAAGCCGGTGCCATATTCCACGCTATGTCTTTGAATCACCTTGGGACACATGAACAAGTCACCAATGTCTTCCTGAAATTCAGGATCAGCCGCAAAAGCGGCCATATCTAATGAATCTTCCCCATCTTCAATGGCAAAAGAAATTACATCAGTTGGTCGATCTTTGTCGCGATACTTCAAATTGATTTCATGACTGCGATCTTCATCAACAAAGTTAATACTCATTTCTAAGTTGTTTTCTTTGCCGATTTCTTTTTTAGCAAGTAGCAACAAACGCATAATCCAGTCTTGCCAATCACGTTTTTCATCTCTCAAAAAACCGACTTCATCGTTGTAGGTAACCTCAATTGGATCCATTTTTCTTATTTACATCCTTTTGTTCATAAGCATTGATAATTTTTGCAACTACTGGGTGACGAACAACGTCATTTGCAGAAAAGTTGATGAACTTAATTTGGTCAATATTCTTTAAAATATGTTGTGCATCAATTAATCCGCTACGTTGTCTCCCTGGTAAATCGACTTGGGTCATGTCCCCATTAACGATCATTCTTGAATTGAAACCCAACCGCGTAAGAAACATTTTCATTTGCGCGTCGGTAGTATTTTGAGCTTCATCCAAGATAACAAAAGCGTCATCTAAGGTTCTTCCTCGCATGTAAGCTAAAGGAGCGACTTCAATTGTCCCACGTTCCATTAACCGGTCAGTAGTATTAGTGCCTAAAATGGCATATAAAGAGTCGTAAATTGGCCGCAAATATGGATCAACTTTTTCCTTTAAATCCCCAGGTAAGAATCCTAATGATTCCCCTGCTTCAACCGCTGGTCTAGTGAGAACGATCCGCGAAACTTCACCTTTCTTAAAGGCGGCAATTGCACAAACAACTGCTAAAAATGTCTTACCAGTACCGGCAGGTCCAATTCCAAAGACCACGTCATTTTTTTGGATAGCTTCAACATAACGCTTTTGTCCCATATTCTTAACTCTAATCGGTCTACCTTTAGCATCCCGAATTAAAATCTTCTTATACAGGTCAGCAAAGTACTCAGTCGTACCTTTGTCAGCCATCTTCATGGCACTAACAACATCGGGCGCACCAACGTTAACGCCGGTATTCACAACATTGTCTAAAGCCTTCAGAACTTCAATAACCTTCTTTATGCCGTCATCATTAGCACCAGCAACAACAATTTCATTGCCCGTGTCAGTAACAGAGACGTCATAGCCTTCTGATAATAATCTTAAGTTGCCGTCATTCACGCCAACCAACTTTTGAATATTCTCTGGGTTTTTAGGAATAAAACTGGTTTGAGCCAACTAACTCCCGCTCCTTCTCTTGCTTAATTCAAGTGTTCGCGAACTAATGCAGAAGCTTCTTTACCATCAGCACGTCCTTTAATCTTCGGCATTAAAGCTTTCATTACTTTACCAAAGTCAGACTTACCTTTAGCATCAACTTCTTTTATTGCTTCAGTAACTTTTGCGTCTAATTCTTCCTTAGACAAAGGCTTAGGCATGTAGCTTTCAACAACAGCTAATTCCTTCTTAGTTTCATCAACTAAGTCTTCACGCTTAGCCTTTTCGTATTCTTCGATTGATTCTTCTCTTTGTTTCTTTTCACGGTTAAGGACGGTTAATTCTTCATCAGGATTCAGGTCATGACCGAGTTGGATTTTTTCATTCATCAGTGCTGATTTGATCATCCGCACCGTGTTTAATTTAATCTTGTTTTTTTCCTTCATGGCTTGTTTCATATCAGCCATGATTTGTTCTGATAGACTCAATTTTCTTCCTTCTTTCTCAAAATAAGCCTACACAGAAATTATAGCAGACTTAGCTCCTCGATAACATCTTTTAATGTAATAAAAAAACTCACGTTGATAAGACGTGAGCTCTTTATTATTAATAATGTCTACGCTTGCGTGCAGCTTCTGATTTAAGCTTTCTACGAACACTAGGCTTTTCATAGAATTCGCGCTTACGGTATTCTTGTAAGGTACCACTTCTAGAAACGGAACGCTTGAAACGACGAAGAGCATCATCAATAGACTCGTTTTCGTGAACGATTGTCTTAGCCATGTGTGATCCCTCCTTCCATTTCTTGGCGTTACGCCATACGTTTAATTAAATTATAGCAAACCTTAGAACTCGGTCAATAGCTTTTGGAATTTTTTTGAACTAATTTTTAAAAAGGACTAGAAAGAGTGATTAAACTGGTTAAAGCGATTTCAATTTACATGAAATTTAGGTATAATTTAAGGCAGAAAGAGGTGCATAGAATGCCAGATACAAAAGACAAAAAAGAAGTTAATGTGATCGTTATTTCTGACTCAGCCGGCGATACTGCTTTTAACAATGCGACTGCTGCAGCAGCACAGTTTCCAGATGCCAAAGTAAAATATCAGCGCTATCCTTTTATCACCGATAAGAAGAAGCTGGAAGAAGCACTAAAAGAAATTGAAGACTACCAAGATTTAGTCATCATTTATAGTTTAGTTAAAGATGAATTGCAATTGCCAATCATCAAGTTTGCTCGTGAACATAATGCGCAATATGTGGATGTGCTTTCTCCTTCTGTTGAAGCTGTTGCTAAAATTACGGGGATGCGACCAATTGAAAAGATTGGTGCCCAACATAAATTAAACACCCAATACTTTGACCGAATTTCAGCCATGGAATTCGCAGTTATGTATGATGATGGTAAGGATCCTAAAGGCTTCTTAGAAGCTGATGTAGTTTTACTCGGAGTATCAAGAACCTCAAAGACGCCACTTTCACTCTTCTTAGCTAATAAGAACTTGAAAGTTGCCAACTTACCATTGGTTCCAGAAACTCATATTCCTAAGGAAATTTATGAAATTGATCCGAAGAAGATTATCGGTTTGACTAACGATCCATCTGTTTTGAATGAAATTCGTCGTCAAAGAATGATTTCCTACGGTTTGAATCCTGACACTATCTACTCTAATATGGATTCAATCAATAAAGAACTTGAAGCAGCTCAAAAACTGTACAAGAAATTAGGCTGCTTTGTCATTAACGTTGCCCACCGTTCAATCGAAGAAACTGCTGCTTTGATTATGGATCACTTGGGCTATGAAGATCATAATTAACTAATTACCTTAGATAAGCTGCAAACTTGCAGCTTATTTTCTACGTAAAGTCAAGCATCATCGTATGTTTTGCTTTATTATTTTGTATAATTTAACGACTTAATTAAAATTGTGTCGATTTATTTTTAAACGAAAGTATGACAAATAAGCCTGCAAATCTATAATTTTTGTAAGCTTAGTTTTATAAT